>JAYPEK010000057.1:0-22017 GCA_038125725.1 Rhodospirillaceae bacterium | reverse complement strand
ATCCTCCCTTAGGCAATCACCTCAATACGTCCCATGGGCGCTGACGGGGAACAATCTATGGACATGTTCTACCTAACAGCCAGCAGGAACTAGCCGCCGAATACGGCGCTGACTTGGTAGCAATAATGGAACAGGTGGAGAACTAAAAGCACTGGCGTTTGTGACCAGATTGTGACCAATCACTGGTGGGAAGGGCCGCAAAAAACGCTACGGCTTTGAAAGAGTTGGCTGGGGTACCAGGACTCGAACCTGGAATAACGGAATCAGAATCCGTCGTGTTGCCAATTACACCATACCCCAAGGGCATCTAGATACCGGCGGTTTGCACACGGCCGGGATGCGGCCCTCTTTATAATGCGCCGGCCGGATTTCGCCAGATTTTTTTGACGCCATCAACAGCCAAACCGGCGCCCGTATCGGAAACCACCTTGCCCCTTCCGCTCCTCCGGGCTTAGGTTACGCAGCACTTGAGCCATTCGGATATTCTCCATGCCCACGCCTTCGGATTTCGAAACCGCCGTCACCTATTATCGACAGTCGAAATACAGCCGTTGCATCAAGGCCTGCGCCAAGGTGCTGGAGGCGGAGCCGCGCTTCGTCGACGCCTATCTGCTGGCGGCACAGGCGGCACTAGCCAATGGAAACAAGCCACAGGCTGAAAAGTTCCTGCTCGACGCGGTCAAGGTTCGGCCCGATAGCGTCGTCGTCCATCGCAATCTGGGCATCCTGTTCAGCCAGATGCTGCGGCCGAAGGAGGCCGACCGCGCCTTCGCCAATGCCTTGTCGATCGCGCCCAAGGACGCAGAGACGCTGTACTGCTTTGCCGTCCACCTCGACACCAACCGGCGCCCCAAGGAAGCGCGCGTTCAGTACCAGAAAGCGCTCGAGGTGGTGCCGAACAATCCCGCGGTCTGGACCGGTCTGGCCAACGCGCAACGCGGCATGGGCGATCTGGAGGACGCCAGAAAATCCTGCCTGTCGGCACTGAAGGTCAACCCCGATCACCTGCCCGCGATCAACAGTTACGGCGCCATCAGCGTGGCAATGGAAGACTTCGACGGCGCCATCGAATTCCTTCGCCGCTCAATCGCCCTGAACCCCCGGCAATCGCAAGTCTGGTACAACCTCGGCGTTGCCTATCATCGCGCCGAACGGTTCGGCGAGGCCATCGACGCGCTGAACCGCGCCGTCGAGGTCGACCCGAAATCCGTGGAAACGCTTAAAACCCTCGGCCACACCTATCAAAAGAACCGCGACTTCGCCGAAGCCATCGAAACTTTCGGGCGCGCCTGCAAGATCGAGCCGGACAATTCGCAGCTTTCGTTCTTTCTCGCCTGTGCGCACATCGAAGCCGGCGACGTCGACGAGGCACGCGCGGTCTGCCACCGCTTTCTTGAGCGTCGCCCGAGCGATACCAACACCCTCGCCTGCCTGGCGCATATCGCCTCCGAACACGGGCCCGAGGAAGAAGACGAGCTGTACAACCGGTTCGACAGGGTGATCCAGACCGTCAAGGTCGATGCGCCCGAGGGTTACGCCGACGATGAAGCCTTCATCACCGCACTGGCGGACCAGATCCTCGACCACCCCACCTTGCACAACACCGGCGAGGTCAACGCAACGCGCAACGGCCTGCATACGGGTAACCTGCGCTTCGATACCGGCGCGTTGGCCGAATTGCGCGCCGCCATCGCGGCGTCGATCGACGACTACGTCGCCTTTCTGCGGCAGACGGAAACCAACGAGTTCCTCGCCGCGTACCAGCCCGACGACTGGGTGATCGACATCTGGGGCGTGGCCATGAACAACCAAGGCCACCAGATCGCCCATTATCATCCCAGCGCTTGGATCTCGGGCTGCTACTACGCCAAGTTGCCGCCGGTCGTCTCCGACGATGATCCCGGACAGGAGGGATGGATCGAGTTCGGCGCGCCGCCCGACGATTTCGTTTCCAACGGCGATTTCACGGCGAGGGCCTACAAACCGATCCTGGGCTCGATGTTCCTGTTCCCAGGCTACCTGACCCACCGCACGATCCCGTTCAACTCCGACGAAGTACGGATCAGCATCGCCTTCGACATCATTCCCGCTTAGGCGGCCCCCATGCCGGCGGCCGCTTGTCCGGCACCGCCCCGTGCCGCCAGGTGATCGACGGCATCGGCGATGAAGACCATCAACGTCTCCGGCGCCGCCGGCTTGGCGACGAAAACCACGTCATCAAGCGTCAGCCCCTCGACCGCATCCCCATCGCATTGCCCCGAGAGCACGATGAAAGCCATCTCGGGGCAGCGCTGGCGCAGGCGTTCGATCAACCCGCGTCCGTCCAGCAGGGGCATCGACATATCGGTGACCACCACATCGACATTACGGATTCCGGCATAGACCAGTCCCGCGGGCGCCCCACAGACGAAAACCATGTTGAAATCGTCCCGCCAGGGCCTGAGGGCACGTTCCAGTCCGCTCAGTACCGACGGGTCGTCGTCGACGAACATGACGGTGGCCGGTTTGCCGGTGTCCATTCAACTGGCCTCGCGCAGGGCACCGTGACGCTTCATGCGGCGTCGGTAAAGATGCCGGCGCACCTCGTTCGGAAACGCCTCGGCGATGGCGCATTCGGTGTCGTCCGGCATGTCTTCGAGCCAGGCGTTTGCGCGGCGCAGTTCGAAGCGATGGACCACCAGCGCCGGCTCAAGCATGTCGGCGAATTGCAGCGCCAGGAACGGCTTCGACAGGACCATGTGCGAACAGGTGCTCATGGTATAAGCGGCCATGCGGTCGTAGCGGCCGGAGACAGCAACCCTGAGCACTGTCGGCCGGGATTGCGCGACGGCGTTCAGCAGCGCGCTGCCGTCTACGTCCGGAATATCCATGTCGACGACAATCGCGTCGAAGGTTTCGGCGGCCAGGCGTTCCAGCGCACCGATGGTGTCGGTGGCGAATTGGACGCGCCATTTCGGATAGACCGCGTAGAGACTGCGGCGGATGGTTTCGTGGGTTTCCTTATGGCCGTGGACGAAAAGAATTCTCGTCATGCTGCTCCTCCTTGTATTGCTGAAAGGGTTGTTGCGGGTTCGATTTCACGGTGTACCCGGACCATGAAATCGGCCTTCGAAAGCTTGCCTATGTTTTTCAGGCTGCGAATCTGCGCGTCGCTGACGCGGGTCCCCGAGGCCAGCAGGAACTGCCCGCTTGGGGCATAGAGATCTTCGCAAAGCAGGTCGCCGCGCTGCAGGTAGAGAACCTTGAGGTGCATTTCCTTGACCGGCACCCGGCGCTCGGCCGTTGCCGGCAACAGGATGTCCTTGATCCGCACCAGCAGGTCCGGGTCGAAACGGATACCGGACCAGGCCTCCAGCGGTGCGAAATCATGCGCCGTCAGGTCGTCCGGGCCGGCCTCCTCGGCCAATTCCGTCAGGATCCGCAGCACCCGGGCTGCCAGTGGGATGTCGGTGCCGCCGGGGGCCTGTTCCGGAAAGCCGGAGCCGTCGTAGTTCTTTTCTTGCAGGTAAACGATCTCCGCCACCTCGGCGAGGCGCGGAATATTGGTGATCAAATCGCGCGTGGTTTCCGGCACGGCAGCAACGACCTGTTGCTCGATCTCGCTCAGAGGCGCGCCGGTGCGGCGCTTTTCGCACAATTCGCGCGGCAAGGCGATGCGCCCGATCGGCGCCAGCATCACTGCCAGGTTGAGCCGCCACGCATGCGCCAGGCCCAGCCCCTTGGCCACCGGCAGCACCCATTCACGGGCGCGTTCCGACACCTTCACCAGCGACGGGTCGATCAGGCCGAGCACATCGATCAGAACCCGCACGCTGCCGGCCAGGGTCTGTTCCAGCAACTGCTTCTCGCTGTTGACCAGCCGGTAGTATTTGAGCGCCTCCTCGATGCCGATCAGCAACTCCTGCGGCGGACAGGGCTTGTTGAAAAAGCGGAAGATATGGCCGCGGTTGATAGCGTCGGTGGCGGTCTGCTGGTCGGCGTTGCCGGTCAGCATCATGCGCACCGTCTGCGGCGAGCGCTTCTCGATGGCTTCCAGCGTGGCGACGCCGTCCATGGCCGGCATGCGCATGTCGCTGATGGCGACGGCAATCGGCCCGTCGCGTTCGATCAGGTCCAGCGCGGTCCGTCCGTCGCTCGCGGTCAGCACCTGGAAGTCGCCGCGCAAGTGGCGTTTCAGACCGTTCAGCAGGTTCTCTTCGTCATCGATGATCAGGACTTTCTCTTTCGCCGTCATGCCGCACTCCTTTCCGACATCCGCCGATCCGCAATCTCACGCCAGGCATCCAAACGGCCCGACATACCGAGCGCCCCCAGGTGATCCATGTCGATACCTGCCGCATGTCCACCTGGTTCCCGGACTGCCGGCGTGACCAGCGCCTGGGCGACGTGCAGTGCCGTGGTGACGCCGAACGACGGTGCCGGCAGCGCACCCGGGGCGTGGTGAAAGGCCACCGCCTCGACGATGGCGTCGTCGAAGCCCCAGAGCCCAAGCAGATAGGCGCCGAGTTCCGCATGGGTGGCACCGAACAGCTTGCGTTCCGCCTCGATGTAGGGGGTGCGTGTTTCATCGGCCAAGTGACCGGCCGAGCGGAACCCGTCCGGGCAATTGGCGAGCAGCAGCAGCGTCCCCACATGGGCCAGAAGCCCGGCGGCGCAGGCGCTGCATTGAGCTTCCCGCGCGCCCCCCTCGGCAGCCATGATATCGCGCGCCAAGGCGCCAATGGTCGAAGAGCGCCGGCTCAGGGTCTCGATCCGCTCAGCCAGCGCCGGGTCGTCCTCGAACTCCGCCAGGAAGGCCGACACCGCGACCAAGCTGCGCATGGTATCGAGCCCCAACATCTGCACCGCCTGCGGGATTTCCGCGATTCGCGACGGCAAGCCGAAATAGGCGGAATTGGTCAGCTTCAGAACCTTGGCGCTGAGCCCCACGTCTTCCTCGATGGTTGCCGCCAGGGAGGCGGTCGTGGCCGCCGGGTTTTCCACCTCGGCCATGAATCGGCGGTAGGTAGCGGGCGGACTCGGTAGTTTCTTGAACCCAGAAACGAACTCGCGCAGGCGGTCGTTAGTCAGAAGACCGCGCACCTTCAGCAATCGCCGCACCGCGCCAATCAACCTGTCCGGGCCGCAGGGCTTGTCCAGATACTGATGCGAGATGCCGACGGCGCGGGCGACGGTTTCGGCCTCGGCAAAACCCGACAGGATGACGCGAATGACACCGGGATGGCGTTCGCTCACCCGCGTCAGTAGTTCGGCGCCGTCCATGCCGGGCATGCGCATGTCGGTGACCAGCACGTCGACGGGATGTTCGGCCATGTGTTGGAGCGCCTGGGCGCCACTATCGACGAATGTCATTTCCCACTCGTCGCGCTGCGGCCGCAGCATCCGGCGCTGCGCGCGCAGCA
Source organism: Rhodospirillaceae bacterium (assembly GCA_038125725.1). Taxonomy (GTDB): domain Bacteria; phylum Pseudomonadota; class Alphaproteobacteria; order Rhodospirillales; family Casp-alpha2; genus TMED8. The sequence continues at coordinate 16,615 of JAYPEK010000057.1, read as the reverse complement.
GGTTGGCGTCGTCGTCGACGAACAGCACCCGGACCAAGGCGGCACCAGCGGCGGTCATCTCAGGCCATCTCGGCCGGAGAGTCAGCAAGGGAGGCCTTGGCATCGGCGCCATTCAGTGGAAGCACGATCCGGAAGATCGTCCCCTCGCCGTCCCGGGTTTCGAAGTCGAGAGAGCCGCCGTGGCGGGAAACGATGATGTCGTGCGCGATCGCCAGCCCCTGTCCGGTCCCCTTGCCCACATCCTTGGTGGTGAAGAACGGCTCAAAAATCCGCGCACCAACGGCGGCGGGAATGCCGGTGCCGTTGTCGGCGATCGTAAGCATGACATTGCCGTCCTTGATGCCGGTGGAAATGGATATGCGGCCCCGGCCCCGGTCGGCGTCGACGATGGCATGGGCGGCGTTGACGACCAGGTTGAGAACCACCTGGTTCAATTCGCCCTCGAGCCCTGGCACCTGCGGCAGGCGATCGTCCAGCGACAGCTCCAGCTCGGCACAATGCTTCCACTCGTTGCGGCAAACCATGGTCGCGCGTTCGATCACCCGGTTCAGGTCGAGGGGCGCCATTTCCTTCGACGTGGGATGCGAGAATTCCTTCATGGCGCGGACAATGCCAGCCACCTGCTCGACGCCTTCGGAGGACTGACGTGCCGCCAGCGGCGCCTCGTCGGCGAGAAAAGCCACGTCGGATTCGTCTGCGACGGCGCGGCAGAAGGCGACGGCGGTGGCGATTTCTGGTTCCGCTCCCGCCGGATGGGCCGCTATGGCATCGGCAAGGCGCACATGGGCGTCGATGACGGTGGCGAAGTCTTCGCACGACTGCTCCAGGAACCGGAGATTGTCGCCGATATACTGGATCGGCGTGTTGATCTCGTGCGCAATACCGCCGGCCAGCGTGCCTAGCGATTCCAGCTTCTGCGCCTGCATCAGCTTGAGTACCAACTGCGGGGCACGTTCCGGCGCCGAATAATGGGCGGTGAGGTCGGTGTTGATATAGCCGTCGCCGCCCGACGCCATCGGCCGGTGGCTGTGCAAAATGCGGCGGCCGTCGCGCAGCACCAGGGTGGTCTGCGGCTCGGCACCGGGTTCGGCTGTCTCGGCGCCGAAGATCTCACGTTCGACGATCAGCGGCCGGGTCATGGCCTTGACCGCGTCCATATGGTCGGCGCCGACAATCATGGCGCCGTCGTCGCCGTAGAGGTTCCGGAACGCCTCGTTCATGTGCAGCACCCGGCCGCTGCTGTCAGCGATCAAAATGCCCTCACTAAGGCTGTCGATGGCGTCCTCGAGGGTCGATTCAGCGCGCACACGGCCGGCCTCGGCGCGGGCGCGCTCTTCCTCCAAGCGCTTCGAATAGACCGCCAACTCGCTCGACATGGCATTGAAGCTGGCGGCGGTATCCGCCAGTTCGTCCTTGCCCGACGCCTCGATCTGAAAACCGAAGTTGCCCTGCGCGACTTGCCGTGCGCCGCTGCGCAATGATTGCAACTGCCGCGTCAGCATGGTGCCGAGCATGAAACTGAACAATGCCACCAGCAGCACCTCGATGCCGGCGACGCCGAGCATCCAGCGCCGTGCGCGGTCCTGCGCGGCGGCAATGGCACCGACATCGATACCTAGCTCGATGCGGCCGAAGGTCCTGCCGGCAATCTCGATCGGATGGCTGAGGTCGAGGAGCCCGTCGTCGTCCATGTCGACGAAGGCGCCGTCGGCGGTGAACGGCCGGCGTAGAAAGGCTTCATCTCCGCCCTCACCCAACACCTTGCCGTTGACGTGGCGGACCCGGACATAACTGATGCCACGGTTCTTGAGCGCCTCGTCGATCATCACGTCAATGGTCGCCAGGTCCAACGCGACCACGGCATCGGCGGTCATGGTGGCGAACAGGCGCGCCAGATTGTCGGCGCGGTCGATCAACTGCCGCTCGTTCGATTCCCGCAGGTAGTGCAGGCCGCTGATCACCAGCACCGACAGCATCAGCACCTCGATCAAGCCGATCCCAAGGATGGTTTTCAGTCGGAACGACATGCGGCCTTCTCCACGTCCTTGATCTTGATATCCTGCGCCGAAAGGCCGAGCGCCCGGACGTCGTCCCAATCGGCGTCCTGTGAGGGCTGAAAACCGGCCATGCCGAGCGCCTTTACCAGGGCCGGCTGCTCGGCGGCGATGCCAGGCGCACTGGCGAAGGCGTGCGGCGTGTATTTCGCGGTCTCGTGCACGATGCGCAATTGCCCGCGCAGGTCCGCATTGATCGCGGCGAAGGTGCGTTTGACGCCGCCGCCTGCCGGAAACAGGCCGGCCGCGACCGAGCGATAGACGGAGTCGTGCGATTTAACGTAATGCGGCATGTGGGCGATGCCGCTCCGGCGCATCTCGGCGCGCGGCAACATGCTGGCGCCGAAGGCCGCCGGTGACGGAAATGCCAAATCCTTGCCGGCCAGGTCGCCGAGCCGCTGCACCGGGCTGTCGGCACGCACCACCATCAGGCCCTGCAAGCGCTTTTCCGCCTGGCGGGCGAAGGCCCGATAGCCGGGCGCGTCGTGAAAGACGGTGTAATGGTAGGGGTTCATGTAGGCCAATTCGAAGGCGCCCCGGGCCAAACAGGCCTCGAAGGTGGGGATGTCCTTGGTGGTGGCGAAATCAATGGTCATACCGCTGCGTTCGGAAAGCGCCGCCATGAACGGCACCCATGTTTTCGCCAGCCGCGTCGCTGACTGCTGCGGCACGATACCGAAATGCAGATGCGGACCGGTCCCGTCGGCACGGACCATGTCCGGCGCCGCCGAAAGGTACAGCGTCGCGGCAAATATAAGAGTAACGCGAGGCGTTCGGCTGCCGTGTTTTATGCTGGAACCCATGGTCGGTTTCCTTTTCCCGATCGATGTTTCGTTGCGTGCAACCATCGCCGTGATCAGGGTTCACCGCCATCACCATATGGGGGTATGTTTTGGGGGGCTGGCCAATCGGCTTTGGCGTCATTAAAACCGCCTCCGACGACCATGGAATGAAACCGGGACCGAAACCAAAATGACCAAGGGCCGCATCCTTTTTGTCGACGATGAGCCGCTCCTGCTGGAAGCGCTGAAGCGCTCGCTGCGCAATCATCGCGACGTTTGGGAGATGCAATTCGAAACCGAACCGGAGCGCGCCATCGAGGATTTCGAAACGGCACCGTTCGACGTCGTCGTCTCGGATTTCTCCATGCCCAAGATCAGCGGTCTGAAACTGGCCAAGACGGTGATGGAGCTGCGGCCCGAAACCCGGGTCATCATGCTCACCGGCAATGCCGATCTCGGCGTTGCCATCAGCGCCATTAACGACGTCGAGGTGTTCCGCTTCTACACCAAGCCCTATGCGGTCAAGGAATTGGCGGCGGCCATCGACGCCGCGCTGGAAGATGCCTGGCGCGCGTCGGCAAGCACGCTGTCGCAAGCCGGTGAAGCGACACTCAACCGGGTGCCGGTGGGGGTCATCGTCGTCGAGCCCAACGCCAAGGTGGTGTTCATGAACCCGCTCGGCGCCGAGATCGTCTCCAAGCGCGACGGGCTGTTCGTCGGACCCGACAACATCTTGCGCGGACAGCGCACCCAGGACAGCGACCGGCTGACCGGCCTGATCCGAGAGGTCATGGACGATGGCGGGCGCTCATCGCGCGGCTTGGCGCTGGAACGCGATTCCATGTTGCGGCCGCTGAGCGTGCTGGTCTCGCGGCTGGAGGACGGCGAGCGCGTGTTGCTGTTCGTCACCGATCCAGAGATGCGACCAGAGGTCGCGCCCGAAATCGTCCGCCGGCTGTTCGGCCTGACCGATTCCGAATCCCGCCTGGTCAGCGCTATCGCCAGCGGCGACAGCATCGACGAAGCGGCCGACGGCATGGGCGTCACCCTGAGCACGGCCCGCACCTACCTGAAACAGGTTTTCGCCAAGACCGGCACCAGCCGCCAGGGTGACCTGGTGCGCATGGTCCTCACCTCCCCCGCCCTGGTCCGCGACTGACGCGCGATCGCCTCATATATCACTTGTCCCATGTGCGCATCACCGCTATGCAAATGGGTAAGAGAAAAAAATTCTCGCCGCATACAGGGGGCGAACCGTGAGACAGCGATGGCAGAAATCCAGGGCGCGCCGACGTACACGTCGCCGGCGCAATTGGTGTGACGCCCAGGAATTCGCCGCCATCGACCTCGGCACCAACTCCTGCCGCATGCTCATCGCCAGGCCCAACGACCCGGACGTGCCGACCGGCGGCTTCACCGTGGTCGATGGCTTTTCGCGCATTGTGCGCCTGGGCGAGGGACTGGGCGAAACCGGCGCGCTTAGCCCAGACGCCATGGACCGCACCATTGAGGCGCTGACCGTCTGCGCCGGCAAGATCGCAGCGCGCGGCGCCAGGCACAAACGCTGCGTCACCACCGAAGCCTGCCGCCAGGCCGCCAACTCAGACGCCTTCATTGACCGCGTCGAGCGCGAAACCGGCCTTGAATTGGAAATCGTTTCGCCGGAACGCGAGGCGGAACTGACGCTGATCGGCTGCGCGCCGCTGTTGAACACCGGCCACGAACGCGCGCTCATCTTCGATATCGGCGGCGGCTCAACCGAAGTGCAGTGGGTGGATATCCCGCGCAAGGGAAGCAGCGGGGTGCCGACGGCCATCGATGTCATGTCCCTGCCGGTCGGCGTTGTAACCCTGGCCGAGCGCTACGGCACCGGCCCCATGACGGAAGAGACCCACGCCGCCATCGTTAGCGAAATCGCCATTCATCTGGACGCCTTCACCGACCGCAACGGCATCGACGCCCATATCGCCGCCGGCGCCGTGCAGATGCTGGGCACGTCCGGCACGGTGACCACGCTTGGGGCGTTGCACCTGGGCCTCGGACGCTATGATCGCTCGCGCGTCGATGGGCTGACGGTGGATTTCAAGTCGATCCGCGCGCTATCCGCCGAGCTCTCCGAACTGGATTTCGAGGCCCGGCGCAAAATTCCCTGCATCGGGCACGGACGTGCCGACTTGATGCTGATGGGATGTGCGCTGCTCGGCGGTATCTGCAGCCGCTGGCCGGTGGGCAAGCTGCGCATCGCCGACCGCGGTATCCGCGAGGGCCTGTTGAACGAAATGATGCGTCCGTCCGAACTCGACAGCGAAGCGGACGCCGCCCCCCTTTCCGTGCTTCCCGCGGCGCGGGCGTTCTGATACACCGACCGAATGGCCGAACGAAAAAGCGGAAACACTGGCGGCTCCGGCAAGCGCGGTTCCGGCAAGGGTCCTGGCAAGGGCAAGGGCCGCAGCGCGCGCGTGCAGGCGCGCAACCTGACCACCCGCGTGCGCACCGCCAAGGGACGCAAGACCTCATCCACGCGCTGGCTGCAGCGCCAGTTGAACGACCCCTACGTGGCCGAGGCCAAGCGGCTCGGCTACCGCTCGCGCGCCGCCTTCAAGCTGATCGAACTGGACGACCAGTTCCATTTCCTCAAGCCAGGCGGGCGCATCGTCGATCTTGGCGCGGCGCCCGGCGGCTGGACCCAAGTGGCGGTCGAACGCACCAACGCCAAGGGCCAGCGCGGCCACGTGGTCGGCATGGACATCTTGGCCATGCAACCGATCGAGGGCGCCATCCTGTTCGAGCACGATTTCATGGCAGACGACGCGCCGGATATCCTCATCGAAGCGCTCGACGGCCAGGCCGACGTGGTGCTCTCCGACATGGCGGCGTCCGCCACCGGGCACCGGGCAACCGATCACATGCGCATCATGGCGCTATTGGAAACGGCACTGGATTTCGCCTACCAGGTCCTGGCACCGGAAGGCGCCTTCGTCGGCAAGGTGCTGAAGGGCGGCACCGAAAATGAACTGCTGGCGGCGATGAAGCGGAAGTTCCGCACCGTGCGCCACGCCAAACCGCCGGCAAGCCGCGACGACTCGTCCGAATCCTACGTCGTCGCCATTGGATACAGAGGAGATAATCCATCATGAAGATCGCGGTCATGGGCACCGGCGGGGTCGGCGGCTATTTCGGCGCGCGCCTGGCCGACGCCGGCAACGAGGTTTCGTTCATCGCGCGCGGCGCGCACCTGGATGCCATCCGTTCGGGCGGCCTGCATGTGGCGAGCCCGCTCGGCGATATTCATCTGGCCGCGCCCAAGGCGACCAGCGACCCGGCCGAGATCGGCCCCGTCGACGTGGTCATGTTCGCCACCAAGCTCGGCGACATGGAAGCCGCCGGCGAGAGCATTCGCCCGCTACTCGGCGACGGCACGGCGGTGATCCCGTTCCTCAACGGCGTCGACGCGCCGGATGTGCTCGCCCGCGTGCTCGGCAACGACCATGCCTGCGGCGGCGTCGCCTATATTTCCGCCTTCATCGAGGCCCCGGGTAAGATCCGCCACGTCGGCGATTTCGCCCGCCTGCTGTTCGGCGAACGCACTGGAGGAGAGTCGGAACGCTTGGAAGCCTTCCGCGCGGCGGCGGCCGATTCGGGTATCGACGCCACCCTGCATACCGACATCACCAAGGCGCTGTGGGAAAAATTCACCGTGCTGGTGGCCATGAGCGGCACCACCGCGGCATCGCGCACCTCGCTGGGCCCGATCCGCGAACACCCCATCAGCCGCGACGTGTTCGAGGCCGCCATGCAAGAGGTCTGGACCGTCGGCCGTGCCAAGGGCATTCCCCTCGCCGACGACCTGGTGGCCCGGCAAATGAAGTTTCTCAATGGCTTACCGGCGGAGATGAAGGCCTCCATGCTGGTCGATCTGGAAGCCGGAAAACCGCTGGAGGCGCCCTGGCTGTCCGGTGCGGTTGCCCGCATGGGCCGCGAGGAAGGCATCCCGACGCCGGTCAACGACGCGCTTTTCACCGCCGTCCTGCCGTTCGTCGACGGCGCGCCGAAAACCTGAGGATAGGCCCCTGCCGAAGCCGCTTGGATTCCGCCCGGCGATATGTATGATCAAGCGCCAACCCGATTGGCCCATATCCGGAGGTTGGCATGGCGAGTATCCCCGAAGCATTGACATTCGATGACGTCCTGCTGGTTCCGGCACGTTCGGACGTCCTGCCCTCACAAGCCAACACCCGCACCCGCCTGACCCGCACCGTCGAGCTGCGCATTCCGCTGGTCTCGGCGGCCATGGACACGGTCACCGAAAGCCGCCTCGCCATCGCGCTGGCGCAAGCCGGCGGTATCGGCGTCATCCACAAGAACCTGGAGCCCGACGAACAGGCCGAGGAAGTGCGCCGGGTGAAAAAATTCGAAAGCGGCATGGTCATCAACCCGTTGACTCTGAAGCCGACCGACACCCTGGCCGATGCGCTGGCGCTGAAGGAGCGCCACGGCTTTTCCGGTTTCCCGGTGGTCGAGGAAGGCTCGGGCAAGCTGGTTGGCATCCTCACCAACCGCGACGTACGTTTTGCCGACAAGATGGATCAGCCGGTCAGCGAACTGATGACCAAGCACTCCGTCGACAGCCCGCTGATTACCGTCAAGGAAGGCATCGCGCGCGAGGAAGCCAAGAAACTGCTGCACCAGCACCGGATCGAGCGCCTTCTGGTGGTGGACGAGGACTTCTGCTCCGTCGGACTGATTACCGTCACCGACATCGAGAAGGAACAGCGCCACCCCGACGCCTGCAAGGACGAGAACGGCCAGCTTCGCGTCGCCGCCGCCACCGGTGTCGGCGATGCCGGCATCGAACGCGCCGAGAAGCTTTTGGACGCCGGCGTCGACGTGATCGTCGTCGATACCGCGCACGGCCATTCGGCGGGCGTGCTGGACGCGGTCGGCCAGATTAAGAAGCTCTCCAACCGCGCCCAGGTGGTCGGCGGCAACATCGCCACCGGCGACGCGGCGCGCGCGCTGATCGACGCCGGCGCCGATTGCGTCAAGGTCGGCATCGGCCCCGGCACCATCTGCACCACCCGCATGGTCGCCGGTGTCGGCATGCCGCAGCTCACCGCCATCATGGACGTGGCTTCCGTCTGCCGCGACGCCGACATTCCGTTCATCGCCGACGGCGGCATCAAGTATTCCGGCGACATCGCCAAGGCCATCGCGGCCGGCGCCGAATGCGTGATGATCGGTTCGCTGTTCGCCGGCACGGATGAGAGCCCGGGCGAGGTGTTCCTCTACCAGGGTCGTTCCTACAAATCCTATCGCGGCATGGGTTCCATCGGCGCCATGGCGCGTGGCTCCGCCGACCGCTATTTCCAGGCCGAGGTCTCGGACAACCTGAAGCTGGTGCCGGAAGGGATCGAGGGGCGCGTCCCCTACAAGGGTCCGATTGGCACCATCATCCACCAGCTGGTGGGCGGGCTGAAAGCCTCCATGGGCTATACCGGGTCGCGCACCATCGCCGACTTGCGCAACAACACCGAGTTCCGCCGCATCACCAACGCGGGGCTGCGCGAAAGCCACGTGCACGACGTCACCATCACCCGCGAGGCGCCCAACTACGGCAGCCAGAACTGAGGCCAGGATGGCGGAACGCACCTATCCCGAAGGCGCGATCCACAATCCGAACAATCCGGACCATTTCATGGTCGTGCAGCCGGTGCCCCGGCGCGTGCGCATCTACCGGAACGGCGACTTGGTCGCCGACAGCTGGAAGGCGCTCCGGGTGGTAGAGATATCCAAACGCGCCTACGAGCCCTGCCTCTACATTCCCATGGCCGACGTGACGGCAATGCTGCAAAAGCTCGAGAAGACCACACATTGTCCACTCAAGGGTGAGGCCGACTACCACGCCATCAACGGCGAGGAAGCGGCCTGGAGCTATCGCACTTATGACTTCGCGCGTGCGCTGGAAGGCCACGTGTCGTTCTGGCCCGACGGCCTCAAGATCGTCGAGGGGGAATAGCCACCATGACCAGCCTGACGCGATTGGATTGCGGACGCCTGGAAGGCGATCTTGGTATGTTCGAGACCGGCGGCAATGGCCGCGTGACGCTGCCGGTCAACGCCTGGCTGATCCGTCATCCAAAGGGCACGGTGCTATTCGATTCCGGCATGCCGGCGTCGTTCACCGCCGCGACTGAACGCACCGAGCGGATACCGAAATTCCTCGCCATCGAGTTCGCCGGCACCGACACCGTGGCGGCGCAATTGCAAGACCAGGACCAGGATCCCGGACGGGTCGATATCGTCGTTGTCTCGAACCTGCATTTCGACCACGTGGGCGGGCTTTCGATGATCCCGAACGCGCGCGTCATCATCCAGCGCGCCGAATGGGACGCCGGCATGGCGGCGGCCGAAAACCCCGCCACCGTGCACCCCAGCGAAGATTTCGACTTGGGCCATGATCTCGTTCTCGTGGACGGCGAGCACGACGTCTTCGGCGACGGCGCCGTGGTCTGCATCCCGACACCGGGCCACACCGCCGGGCATCAAAGCCTCAAGGTACGCCTGACGGACGGCCAGGAAATCGTGCTGACGTCGGACTGCTGTTATTTCGCCCGCACGCTGGACGGCGGCGCGCTCCCAACCTTCGGCCATGACCTCGAGCGGCAAAGCGAAAGCCTGGGACGTTTGCGGAAGCTCAGGGACGCGGGCGCCCGCGTCATTCCCGGCCACGACCTTCAGGTGGTGACAGCCCTTCCCCGCAAGCTAGGCAACCAGGCCGCCCTACATCATCGACGGCGCGGCCTTGCCTTCACTGTCCTCACCCTGCTGGGAAGCGAAGATCGAGCGGTAGGGACCGGAGGAATCGCGCAAAGGCGGCAGCTTGCACACGTCCGGATCGAACTTCGGATAGGCCGGATGGCGGCCGCGGACAATCTTGCCGGAATGCTTCGACGGCGAGTTGTAGGGCATCAGAGGCAGGCAGTCAGCGGCGGAATAAGCGAACAGCAGGAACGGCCGTGCCTTGGTCGGGTGGGTGTTCGGCTTGGAGCCGTGCACCATGCGGCAGTGATGTACCGTCACCGAGCCCTTCGGCCCCTTCAGGTAGTCGGCGGCGTCGAGGTCGATGCCCGCGGCGTCTTCCTCGCCAATGTAGCCGCGCCAGTCACCGGCCGCGTTGAAGTGATCGTAGATCGGTCCCCTGTGGCTGCCCGGCAGCACGCCCATCGGCCCCATGGCGTCGTCGATGTCGTCCAGCGCCAGGCCGATGGTCAGCACCTCGTAGTTGGTGTGCGGCCAGAACGGAATGTCCTGATGCCATTTCACCTCGGCGCCGCCGTCGGCCCATTTGAAGTTGAGCTTGCCGTGATGGAACTTGAGGTTGGGTCCGAGCAGGTCCTCCGCCAGGTCGACGATCGGCCCGCCGGTCATGAAATCGTAGTAGGCCGGGTCGTGATCCTGCGGCGACACCAGACGCCGCAGGCGCGGGTTCTCCGCCGTATGGTCGGGCTCGATATCGAACTTCGGCCCGGACTGGGTCTCGGCACGGCTCTCCTCGACGATGCGCGCCGTCGCTTCGGTCAGGCGGTCGAGCCAATCGCCCATGACGAAGGACGGCAGGGAAAGGTAACCGTCCTCGGCGTAGCGTGCCTTGTCGGCGGCGGTGATGGTTTTCAGCGGGCTATCGGCCGCATCCATGATTTCATGACCTCTGATATATCAGGCGTGATGAAATCCTGTGTATCGCGCGCGGCCATGCGGCGCAAGGTCAACTGGCCGCCAGGCCGACATGGTTCTTTTCCGGCAATTGCAGGACCAGCATTTCCATGCCGCCGGGACCGGCGCCGATGATTTCGGACGGGTCGTCGGCGGGCGCGAACAGGCATGACAACTTGGGATATTCCTTGCCGCCCATGGTCATGGTGCCGCCGACCACCACCCAATATTGGCCACCGGAACCGTCGGCGGATGGCACGCTCGCCGTCGCATCCGGGCCGAAGCGCGCCAGGTAGGCGGACAAGCCGTCCGGCTCCTCGTCCAGGATCAGTTCGAACTCGGCGCCCCAGCGACTGGCCATTTCGTCCTCACTGCTGAGATGCACGCCGTCGATCAGCCGTTGGCGCTGATTGCCCTTGATCAGCTTGTCACGCGATGCCGGCATATATTTGGCACCGGGGTCCCAGCGACCGCGCAGCGTGTAATAGAGCAGACCCTCGGGCCCGGCGGTGATCGGCCCATAGGGGGTGTGGCCGTTGGCGTACTGCACGGTCAGCGGCGCGATCTCGTGCTTGCCGAAAGTGCCGGAACCGCCGACGAACACCTGGAACTGGTTGGTTTCATGAAAATGCGGGTTGGTGACGGCGCCCGGCGGCTGGTCGACAAGAAAGCCCTGCGGCAGACCATCGTCGGCCGCCTCGGCGCCTTCCTGGTAGAAACCGCGCACCGGCGCCGCGCCGACAAAGCCCGTCAGCCGGTAGTCGCGGCCGTTGACGGTAACGTCGGCGGCGCCCGGTGCCGCTTCCTCCAGTGTTCTTCCCAAAATCATGACACCGGAGATTAAAGCGAACGGCGGAAAGTGCAATCCGCCGCGCAGTGGTTGCCCCATGGAGGCGGGCGCGCGATAGTGACGCCGGAGAAACGGCCATGAAAATCACCATCCTCGACGACTATTTCGACACCATCCGCCACCTGCCCTGCTTCGCCATGCTGGAAGGGCACGATGTCACCGTCTGGAACGACCACCTGCAGGAGACCGACGCACTTGCCGAGCGGCTCAAGGATACCGAAGCCCTTGTGCTGATCCGCGAACGCACCAAGATCAGGACGCCTTTGCTGGAGAAACTGCCGAACCTGAAATTGATCAGCCAGCGCAGCGTTTTTCCGCATATCGACGTCGACACATGCACGGCGCGCGGCATCGTCGTCTCGTCGGGCCAGCATCCCGGAACGCCGTCGTTCGCCACGGTGGAACTGGTCTGGGCGTTGATCCTCGCCGCCATGCGCCAAATCCCGCAGCAGATGAAATCGCTGCAGGAAGGCGGCTGGCAGAACGGCATCGGCGACAGCATCCGGTTGAAGACGCTCGGTGTCTACGGCTACGGCCGCATCGGCACCGCCGTCGCGGAAATCGCCAAGGCCTTCGAGATGAACGTGCAGTTCTGGGCCAGCGACGCATCGCGCGAACGCGCCAAAGCCGACGGCTGGCAGGTACCGGATAGCCGCGAGGAATTCTTCGCCACCTCCGACGTGCTCTCCTTGCACGTGCGGCTCTATCCCTCGACCCGCGGCATGGTCACCGCCCAAGACCTGGCCGGCATGAAACCGAGCGCGCTCCTGGTCAATACGTCGCGCGCCGCGCTGATCGAGGAAGGCGCCTTGGTCGCGGCGCTTCGGGCCGGACGCCCCGGCATGGCCGCCGTCGACGTCTATGAGGAGGAGCCCTTGCGTGACACGGCCCATCCTTTGCTTAACATGCCCAACGTGGTGGCGACCCCGCATATCGGCTACGTCACCAAGGACGAATACGAGATTCAATTCACCGACATCTTCGAGCAGATCCTGGCCTTCGAACGCGGCCAGCCGATCAACGTCGTCAATCCCGACGTGCTCGGGTAGCAAAGCGGGAGAGCATCATGCGTGCATGGGAAATCACCTCCGACAAGGGCGTCGACGCCCTGGAACTGAATGAAAAACCGATGCCCGAACCGGGCCCGGGCCAGGTGCTGGTCAAGGTGCATGCGTCCGCCATCAACTACCGCGACCTGACCACCATCGAGGACCCGGTGGTGCGCGGCCTCCCCTACCCGACCGTCCCCAATTCCGACGCCGCCGGGGAAGTTGCCGCCGTCGGCCCCGGCGTCACGGGCGTCAAGACCGGCGATAAAGTCGCCAGTTGCTTCTTCCAGGAATGGCCGGCGGGTCCGATCACCACGGCCGCCATGAACTCGGCGCTGGGCGGCGCGCGCCAGGGTGTGTTGGCCGAGTATGCGGTGCTGGAAGCCGGCGGCATCGTCAAGATGCCCGCCAACCTGGACTGGCGTCAGGCGGCGACGCTGCCCTGCGCCGCGCTGACCGCCTGGCACGCCTTGATGGCGCCCGAACCGGTGAAGCCGGGGGAGACCGTGCTGCTGCTCGGCACCGGCGGGGTTTCGGTGTTTGCCCAACAGTTCTGCCGTATCATCGGCGCCAGGACCATCGTCACATCGTCCAGCAACTCCAAGCTCGAACGCATGAAGGCGTTGGGCGCGGCGGAAACCATCAATTACAGCGACGTGCAGGACTGGCATGACGCCGTCCGCGACATGACCGGCGGTGCCGGCGCCGACCGGGTGATCGAGGTCGGCGGCCCCGGCACGCTGCAGAATTCCATCGCGGCCACCAAGGTCGGCGGCGCCATTTCGCTGATCGGCGTGTTGACCGGCGCGGCGGGCAAGGTCATCCCCACCGACATCATGAGGAAGTCGATCACCGTCAAGGGTATCTACGTGGGGTCCCGGCGCATGTTCGAAGACATGAACCGCGCCATCGAGACGAACGGCCTGGAACCGGTGATCGACGAGGTGCTCGAATTCGCCGACGCCAAGGCCTGTTATCACCGCATGCGGCGCGCCGATCACTTCGGCAAACTGGTCATCGATGTCGCCTGATCGGCCCGCGTCGTAGGAAAACCCGCAGGCATGCCGCTTAGCGTTTGACATCACATTCAGTAAGGTTTAATTGTGCGCCGCACAAAGTGGTATTTTGCCAGTTGAGCCGCCGGAATCTTGCGCATTTTCCCCGGCCTTCCGCCAGCAACCCAAGCGAAAATCGAACGTTGAAATGGCTCCTCCCGAGGCTTTTGCCCGCCACGAAGAAGAAGCAGAAAACGCCGAAAACCGCGAGCCTCGCAAGAACCCGCTGCTGGCTTTCACGGAATGGCTGCCGCTGGTCAATCGCCAGACCATCGGCGCCGACGTCACCGCCGGGCTAACCGGCGCACTGGTGGTGCTGCCACAGGGCGTCGCCTTCGCCACGCTGGCCGGCATGCCACCGGCCTACGGTCTCTATGCCGGCATGGTCCCGGCAATCATCGCCGCCTTCTTCGGTTCCTCATGGCACCTGGTGTCGGGACCGACGACGGCGGCGTCGCTGCTGATCTTCACCTCCATCAGCGCCTTCGCACATCCCGGCACGGCGGACTACGTTTCGCTGGTGTTGACGCTGACCTTCATGGTCGGCTTCCTGGAACTGCTGATGGGATTGATGCGCATGGGGGCGCTGGTCAATTTCATCTCGCACACGGTGGCGGTGGGCTTTACCGCCGGCGCGGCGATCCTGATCGCGGTCAACCAGTTGAAGAACCTGCTGGGCGTCGAGGTCGAACGCGGCCGTCATTTCTACGACACGCTGCTCAATATCTGGCACGATATCCATAGTTTCTCGCCCGCCGCGCTGGGCGTCGGCCTCTCGGCCATCGCCATGGGCGTCATCGCCAAGAAACTGTTCCCGCGCATCCCCAACATGATCATCGCCCTGGTCGGGACCTGCGTGCTGACCTGGATTCTGAACGACTATTTCGCCGCCGGCATCGTCACCATCGACGCCATCCCCGCCAGCCTGCCGCCCCTGTCGGCGCCGAACCTCTCGGCTGATACGATCCGCGACCTGGCGCCGACGGCGGTGGCCGTGACCATCTTCGCGCTGACGGAAGCCATGTCGATTTCGCGCGCCCTTGCCATCCGCAGCGGCCAGCACGTCGACGGCAACCAAGAATTCATCGGCCAGGGGCTCTCCAACCTGGTCGGTTGCTTCTTCTCCAGCTACGTCGCCACCGGCTCGTTCAACCGCTCGGGACTCAACTACGATTCCGGCGCCCGCACGCCCATGGCCGCCATCCTGGCCGGCCTGTTCCTGGTCGGGGTGGTGCTTTTGGTGGCGCCGCTCGCGGTCTACCTGCCGAAGGCGGGGATGGCCGGCATCCTGTTCCTGGTCGCCTGGAACCTGATCGACGTGCATCACATGCGCCAGATCGTCTCGTCCAGCCGTTCCGAGGCGGCGGTGCTGGCGGTGACTTTCTTCTCGGTGCTGTTCCTGGACCTGGAACTGGCGATCTTCGCCGGCGTCATCCTGTCGTTGGTGTTCTACCTCAACCGCACCTCGCACCCGAACATCGCCGTCTTGGCGCCCCGCAACGTCGACGACCGGCGGCAGTTCTCCGACCGGCCGAACCTGCCGGAATGCCCGCAAGCGAAAATCATCCGCATCGACGGCGCGCTCTATTTCGGCGCCGTCGCCAGTGTCGTCGAGGACTTGCACCGCATCGAGGGCCGCTCGCCGGAACAGCGCCACCTGATCGTGCTGGCGTCGGGCGTACATTTCATCGACATCACCGGCGCCGAGGCCCTCGCCAACGAGGCCAAGACGCTCCGCAAGCTCGGCGGCGCGCTCTATCTGGTGGCGATGACGCCCAACGTCGAACAGCAGTTCCGCAAGACCGGCCTGATCGACGCCATCGGCGAGGACAACATTTTCCAGTCCAAGACCGCTGCCTTCGCGTCCATCTACAGCCGCCTCGACCACGATATCTGCAAGCGTTGCACCAAGCGCATCTTCTGGGAATGCCGCAACGACGACGACGCGGTGGAACTGCCTCGCACTATTCACCCGGCGATGAAACCCTACCTGCCGCCGGAACCCGAAACGCCGGCGCCAATTCCCGCCCCGGTATCGGCGCGCGAGGCCGCCAAGGCCGAACGTCCCGCCGAAGACGACGCCAAATCCAAGCACGTCAATCCGAAGCGCATCCTGGCGCTGGTCGACCTCGAGAGCTATCCGCGCGAAACCGTGGAAATGGCCGCGCGGCTGGCCACCGAATACGGTTCAGAACTGGCGCTCGGCTCCGTCATTCAATTCGACATCACCCATCACAGTGCACTGGCACTGAACATCGTGTCCGAATCCCTGGTCTCCAGCCTGCGTGGCCCGGCGCAGGCGCGCCTGGGCGGCTTGGCCTCCAACGCCGGTTTCCCCAATTCGGAAACGCTGATCTCCAACAAGCAGGATCCGCGCGAGGCGACGCTGGACATGATCACCGACTGGCACCCTGACCTGCTGGTGCTGGCCGATCATGGCGTCTTCGACACCGGCTTTTCGCGCCATGTCACCTACCGCACGCCGTCGGGCGTGACCCAGGTGGCGGTGCGCCGCTTCCGCCCGTCCAGGCGCAAGCGCCAGTCGCAAGGGCGTGACTGAACCCGCATTTCCGCATTTGCGTCAGGTCAATTAAATTTGACTGAATGTAAAGCCCGTACCATTATTGCGATTAATGTTGGCCTGTTCTGTGAATAGGCGCCGCCGAGACCCCAAAGCCGGCTCAACCGGCGTTTCTTGCCTCTCATGACGGCGTGAAAATGAACGCAACCGATTGGCCTCGACGTTCGACAGGGTAGGTTCCATTCGCGTATTCGCCTAACACCTGGCGGTACCGGAATCACCGTTTGCCGGTTGCTCGACCGGCTTGCGAATGAAAACGCATCCGCGACGCCATGCGAAACATGGCGCGTAACACACGGGAGTGCATACCAATGACCCATATCGTGATCCTTGGCGCCGGCATCGGCGGCGTGCCGATGGCCTATGAAATGAAGGAACTGATGCGCAAGGGAGAGGAAATCACCGTCATTTCCAATTCCGACACGTTCCAGTTCGTCCCCTCCAATCCCTGGGTAGCCGTCAACTGGCGCTCCAAGGAAGACTGTCCGTCATCAAAACATTTGGGACGCCTGAGCCTGTATTCTAACGGAG
>JAYPEK010000056.1:0-22270 GCA_038125725.1 Rhodospirillaceae bacterium | reverse complement strand
CCTCCCTTAGGCAATCACCTCAATACGTCCCATGGGCGCTGACGGGGAACACGCCGGACGCGCGACGGCATCAAGATCAAGCCGCACGATGCCTTCGGCGGCTTGTCGTTCCTGGCCGGCGGGCGCCACACCATGAACGCCGTCGCCACCCGGCGCACCAAGGTCTGGGTGCTGCGCAAAAGCGATTTCGAGGACCTGGTGCTGAGCTTGCCCCGCCTGGAGCGCCGAATGGCGGAATTGATGCGCGGCAGCGGCATGGTCAGTTACCTAGAGCACAAGCTCAACTTCCACCCCAACCGCGCCAGCCGCTGGATCGAGAAGGCGATCCACAACCTGGATGCCAGGCGCCTGGTCCCCAGCATCGACCTGGCGCAGGCGGAACTGCATGAAAACCGCGGCGTGCCGGTGGCGATCTGGCTTGGCATCCTGCTGGATGGCATTCCGGAATCCCTGGTCATCGGCGCATCGATGATCCACGCCCAGATCAGCTTGTCGCTGGTCGCCGGGCTGTTCTTCTCCAACTATCCGGAGGCGCTGTCGAGTTCCGCCGGCATGCGCCAGCAGGGTTTCCCGTTCGCGCAGGTGCTGTTCATGTGGACGTCGATCACGCTGTTGACCGGCGTCGGCGCGGTCCTCGGCAACATGTTTTTCGTCGGCGCGGAGCCGTTCATGTTTTCGCTGGTACAGGGCATTGCGGCCGGCGCCATGCTGACCATGATCGCCGAAACTATGCTGCCGGAAGCCTATTTCAAGGGCGGCACAGTGGTCGGCCTCTCGACCCTGGCCGGCTTCCTGGTGGCGATCTATTTCAATTCCCTGAACGGAGGCTAGCCAAAGGCGCGGCCGCTCAACCGGCCCAGCGCTCGAAGGACTTGGTGCCGTCCGGGACGTGATGGAATTCCTGCGCATCGGCGGTCTGGATGGCGATGTCCGGTTTTCCGTAAAGGCCGGGATCGTCCATGGTGCCGACCTTGATGAACAGGCCGGTCGGCAGGTTCGGAGACAGCGTCGTCAGGTGGGTGCCGCATTCGGCGCAGAACTCGCGCGTGCGCGGATTGTCCAGATCGGTGCGGGTGAACCGTTTCGGCTCGCCCAAGGTATAGCTGAAACCGTCCTTCGGCATGCCGATGATGACATTGGGGTTGCCGCCGCTGAAGTACTGGCATTGCCGGCAGTGGCATTGCGCCTTGGCCAGCGGTTCGCCCTCGGCGGCGTAACGCACCGCGCCACAGTAGCATCCTCCTTCGAATCGCATCGCGTAGCCTCCTTGTTCGCTTAGCACTGGAACCATGGTGGGCGCATCGCGTGGAGAGTCAAGAATGTGGCGGCTGGCCGCCACCGCCGGCGCGCTGATTTCATCGCTGCGACATTTTGTGTTTGATCTAGGTCAGGGACTATGGCTACGGTATTATATATATGCCTTTGATCTTGTTCCGGGCATCTCATTGCCCGTTTGATCAAGGTTGGAGCATGGCAGGAATAGTCGAACCCACCCGGGACGCTCGTCTCGGAGACGGTGCCGTGAGGTTGTTTCACAACCGCGCCACGGCATGGGTGGTTCTGGGTATCTCCCTCATCTTGACGGCGGCGGCCTGGTTAATCTCCGAGCGCTTCGTCGAACAGCGCGCTCAAGACCGGTTCACGTTTCAGGCTAACGACCTGAAGACCGCGATTGTCCAGCGGATGGTCGACTACGAGGCGGTGTTGCGCGGCGGGTTGGCCTTGTTCGAAGCTTCCGAAGAGGTGACGCGGGACGAGTGGCGGACCTATGTCACGTCCCTCAGCATCCAGCGATTCTACCCCGGCATCCAGGGGATCGGGTTCGCGCGGATGATCCGGCCCGAGGACAAGCCGGCTTTCGAGACCGCCATCCGCCGGCAAGGATTTCCGGATTTCGCCATCAAGCCGTCGGGCCAGCGCGACATGTATTCGTCCATCGAATTCCTGGAACCCTTCGATTGGCGAAACCGGCGCGCATTCGGTTACGACATGTTCTCGAACGCGGTTCGCCGCACCGCCATGGAGCGGGCGCGCGATACCGGCAAACCGGCGATGTCGGGCAAGGTCAGGCTGGTTCAGGAAACCGACACCGACGTGCAGGCCGGCTTTCTGCTGTATCTGCCGCTCTATCAGCGGAACGCGAAACCGACCACCGTGCGGGACAGGCGCGAAAACCTCGTTGGGTTCGTCTACAGCCCGTTCCGTATCAAGGATTTGATGCGCGGGATTTTGGGCGAGGCGATGTCTGAATTGTCGTTCGAAATTTACGACGGCCTCGACCCGACCCGCGCCTCGCTTTTGTTTGCCTCCGATACGCGGGACCACGAAGGCGGCGTGCTGCACGGTCTCGCCGGCAGCGAAAGATCCGAGTTTTTCAGGAAACTCTCCATCGAGATCGCCGGACAGCCCTGGGCGTTGTTCGTGTCGGCGGACAGACACATGGCGCTTGCCTCCGACCAAGCCCAACCGACGCTGGTTGCGACCGCGGGGATCATCATCGACATCCTGCTGTTCATCATCATCAATACGCTCATTCGCCGGCGAAACTGGGCCGAGGCCCGGGCACTGGAGATGACCGCGGCGCTGCGGAAATTCTCCCTCGCCATCGACCAGAGTTCCGCCAACGTGGTCATTACCGATACGGACGGCATTGTCGAATACGTCAATCCCCACTTTTGCCAGACAACCGGGTACGCCAGCGAGGAAGCCGTCGGCCGGAAGGCCAATCTGCTTCGGTCGGGAGAGACGCCGATCGGCACCTACGAAGACCTTTGGAAAACGCTGCATCGGGGCAAAGAATGGCGCGGACAGTTCCGTAACCGCCGCAAGGACGGCTCGCTCTATTGGGAAGAGGCGTTGATCGCGCCCGTCGTCGATGAGAACGGACGGGTCACGAATTTCCTGAGCGTCCAGCAAGACATCACCGAACGAAAAGAACTCGAGGCGTTGAAGGCCAATACGGCGGAACGTTTCCATTCCGCATTCGAGAACGTCGCGACGGGCGCCATCGTCATCAACGAGATGGGCGAGATCGAGCTGTTCAACGAAGCCGCGCAACGCATATTCGGCTATTCCGCCGACGAGGTCATCGGCGAGAACGTCAAGATTCTGATGCCGGAGCCGTACCGTTCGGAACACGACGGCTATATCGGTCACTACAAGAACTCGAAGGAGAAGAAGGTCATCGGCTCTGGCCGGGACGTCACCGGAAGGCGGAAAAACGGCCAGGAGTTTCCGATGCATCTGGGGGTCGGCGAACTGACCGTTGGCCAGACCCGGTCGTTCATCGGTTCCGTAACCGATCTCAGCGAACTGGTCTCGACACGGGATTCACTGCAACAGGCGTTGGTGGCGGCGGAAAGCGCCAGCAAGGCGAAATCCGAGTTCCTTGCCGCCATGAGCCACGAGATCAGAACGCCGATGACGGGCGTGATGGGCTTGGCCGACCTTCTCTTGGACAAGGACCTGGATTCCGATAGTTGCGAAAAGGTTTACCAGATCAAGGATTCGACCCGGAACCTGCTCCGCATCATCAACGACATCCTGGATATGTCGAAGCTCGAGGCCGGCAAGATGGAGCTCGAATATTCCGATTTCCATCTCTCGTCGCTGATCGACGAGGTCATCGACATGTTTATCGAAAAGCGCCACGACGACCGGGCCACGAAGGTTGCGTTCAAGACCGAACTGGAGGACGGCCTCCCCGACGCGATCAACCTGGATCAGACGCGCCTTCGCCAAATCCTCATCAACCTTTTGGGCAACGCGCGAAAGTTCACGGAAGCCGGTGAAATCGTGGTGTCCGTACGTCTCGTCGACGGCGGTTCGGACGAAGCGAAGCTGCATTTTGCCATCCGCGACACGGGGATCGGGATCCAGGCCGATGCGATCGATACCCTGTTTTCCGAATTCACCCAGGCGGACGCTTCAATCTCCCGGAAATACCAGGGGACCGGTTTGGGATTGCCGATCTGCAAGAAGCTGGTTTCGTTGATGAACGGGGAGATCGGCGTCGACAGCACCTTCGGCGAAGGCAGCGAATTCTGGTTTACGGTGCCGTACATCGCGGCAAAGACCGAGGTCGCGGCGGCGAAGAAGACGATGCGCCGGGAAGCCGTTTACGTTGCCTCGCAACCGCTGCACATCCTGGCGGTCGACGACAACGCGCTCAACCGGCAGATCATTACCGCGATCCTCGAGGGCTTCGGCCATACCTACGACATCGCGGAGAACGGCGTGAAAGGCGTCGAGGCGTACGAGGGCGGCGACTTCGATCTGATCTTGATGGATATCCGCATGCCGGTCATGTCCGGGACCGAGGCCACGGAAATCATCCGGGGCATGGGCGAGGGCAAGCGCGACATTCCGATCATCGCGCTGACGGCGGACGCCATGGAAGACCATCAGCAGGCCTATTTCGCGGCGGGCATGAACAGCATCGTCACCAAGCCAATCGACCGTGCCGACCTGGCACTGACCATCAACGAGGTCATGGGCCGGGAGATTCATCAGCCGCTCGCTGGCGGCATCGACCCGCAGGGTGGTGGCGCCGAGCCGGCGAACGTCGAGGACGAAGCGGAGAACCTGGCGGCTGTTTCGGACTTCCTGAGCCACATCGAAGGGCTGTCTCTGGATTCCAATGATTAGATTGGCGACATCGGGCGGTCTCGGTGATCGATCAGAAATAGGATAAAAAACATATTTAAAGATTGCAAATTCCTATTTTATGCACTAGGCTCTCTGGTCATTGGTGCCTGTCAAGCCGCCGCGTTTGGGCGGGTGGGTTTTCGCAATTGGGTTCGTTCCTGAGATTTTTTTTGTTTCATATGAATATCAATAACTTCCAGCCCGTGTTTTTTCGAACCAGCCCCCCGAATGGGTGGGGGCCGGGCGTTACCTTTCCGCGTGCGGGAAATATTACCGGCGCTGAGGGATTCTCGACTTGCGGGTGGGGGCAAATCGACCTTGACCCGCTCGGGTCCAGGCGGTGTACAATCGTGCGCAACAAGGCAAACCAGGGGACGCCCAAGGTGAGTAGGATTCGGGACAAGCTCGTTAACAGCATCGATACGGCGGAGGCACGCGCATGCGGTTCCTGAAGCGCGCCTTCAGCCTCGACCGCATCCTCGGCCTGCTGCTGTTGGGCGCGTTGGTGGCGCTCAAATACTGGGATCCGTACCCGGTGCAGTTCATGCGCGACAAGGTCTTCGACATGTACCAGCAGGCGAAGCCGCGCGAGCTGCCGCCGCCGGAACGCAAGCCGGTCACCATCATCGACATCGACGAACAGAGCCTCTCCGAAATCGGCCAGTGGCCGTGGCCGCGCACCACCATCGCCAAGCTGATCCAGAACACCATGCAGATGGGTGCCGCGGTGATCGCCTTCGACATGGTCTTTGCCGAACCCGACAGGCTCAGTCTGTCCAACGTTGCCAAGACCGCCATCGGCCTCGACGATGAAACACGCCAGAAGCTCGAGAAGGCGCAATCCAACGACGAGATTCTGGCCGCCGTCATCAAGCGTTCGCGCGTCGTGCTCGGCCAGGCCGGGCGCCAGGAGCAGGTCGAGGGCCAGGAGGGCCGTCCGCCGGTGAAGAAGACCGTCGGCGTGC
Organism: Rhodospirillaceae bacterium; assembly: GCA_038125725.1. Taxonomy (GTDB): domain Bacteria; phylum Pseudomonadota; class Alphaproteobacteria; order Rhodospirillales; family Casp-alpha2; genus TMED8. The sequence continues at coordinate 16,658 of JAYPEK010000056.1, read as the reverse complement.
TGCAATCCAAGGGGGCCCTCGATCCGCGTGCCTACCTGCCGACCTTCCCCTACATGACCCGCAACCTGCCAATCCTGGAAGAGGCGGCGAAGGGGCCGATGGGCGGCTACGGCATGTTCAACGCCATTCCCGACCGCGACGGCATCATCCGCAACGTGCCGGCCTTCTTCGTGCACAACAAGATCATCTATCCGTCGCTGGCTGCCGAGATCATGCGCGTCGTCACCGGCAAGCGGAACATCGTTATCCGCGCCGACCTGGCCGGTGTGCAGAAGGTCGGCATCCACAAGGCGCTGACCGTCGAGACCGATCAGTACGGCCGCATCTATCCCTACTTCGCATTGCATGACCCGGATAAATACATCTCGGCTTCCGAAATCCTCAACGGCACCGCCGACCCGAAGAAGATGAAGGGCAAGATCACCATCGTCGGAACTTCGGCGGTGGGCCTCAAGGATATCAGGTCGGTGCCCACCGACGGGGTGATCCCGGGTGTGGAGGTGCACGCCCAAATTCTGGAGGCCGCCTTCAACAAGGCCTATCTGAAGCGGCCCGGCTACTACCTTGCGGCCGAGCTCGCGGTCATCATCGTTGCCGGATTGCTGATGGTGATCCTGGTGCCTTGGGTCGGCGCCAAGTGGACGGCGGCGCTTTTGGTGATTGTCGCCGGCGGTGCCGGCGGCGCGTCCTGGTACATGTTCTCCGAGCAATTGCATTTGCTCGACGCCAGTTACGCCATCGCCACGGTGTTGGTCATCTACATGACTTTGACCTACACCGGCTATGCCCGCGAGGAAGCGCAGCGGCGTCAGACCAAGGATGCCTTCTCCAAGTACCTGTCGCCGGACATGGTCAGCCGCGTCGCCGAGAATCCGGACGAGCTTAAGCTCGGCGGCGACCAGCGCGACATGACGTTGCTGTTCTGCGACGTGCGCGGCTTCACCACCATCTCCGAACAGTTCGACGCGGTCGGCCTGACCAGCCTGATCAACAAGCTTTTGACACCGCTGACCAACGTCATCCTCGAGCGCCACGGCACCATCGACAAGTACATGGGCGACTGCATCATGGCGTTCTGGAACGCGCCCCTGGATGATGACGACCACGAGTACCATGGCTGCACCTCGGCGCTGGCGATGCTGGCGGAAATGCATCCGCTGAATGACCGGCTCGAGCAAGAAGCGGCGGAGGAGGGGCGCAAGCACATTCCCCTCAAGGTCGGTCTCGGCCTCAACACCGGTCCCTGCGTGGTCGGCAACATGGGTTCCGACATGCGCTTCGACTATTCCGTGCTCGGCGACGCGGTCAACCTGGCGGCGCGACTGGAAGGCCAGTCCAAGAGCTACGGCATGAACGTGGTGCTCGGTCCGGCGACGCGCGACGCGGTCGAAGACCGGCTGGCGACCATCGATCTCGATTTCATCCAGGTGAAGGGCAAGACCGAGGGCGTCTATATCTACGGCTTGATGGGCGACGAGGAACTGCGCGCCGATCCCAAGTTCCTCGACATCAAGCAGAAGGTCGAGAAGGCGATGGAGTTCTACCGCGCCCAGCAGTGGGACGACGCCGACTACCTGTTCAAGCACCTGCGCAAGCTCGGTGACGACGAACACAAGCCCTGGACGCTCGACGCCAACCTGGACGTGCTCTGCGATCTCTACGAGGAGCGCATCACCGAATACAAGCGCAACCCGCCGCCCGCCGATTGGGACGGCGTCTTCATCGCCACCACCAAGTAATCGCGGCCTCTGGGGCCGGAATTGACGGCGGCTGATATGGTCAAGGTTCTCATCGTCGACGACGCGCCCGAGGTGCGGATGCTGGTGGGCCGGTTCCTCACCGTGAAGGGCTTCGATGTGATCGAGGCCAAGGACGGCATTCGCGGGTTGGCCGCGGCGCTGGCGGAACGGCCGGACGTGGTGCTGATGGACTTGAACATGCCGGTGATGGACGGCTTTCGCGCGACGCGCCAGTTTCGTGCGCACCCGGAACTGGCTGGGGTCACGATCATCGCGCTGACCGCCGAAGACGACGCCGCCAGCCGTGAAGCGATCTTCGAAGCCGGTTGCGACGCCTTCGTGCGTAAGCCCATCGACTTCGAGCAACTGTTGGGTAAACTCACGCCCGGCGAAGACTAGACGACAGGACATCTAACGACATGGCCGTGGACAGCGATCCCGATCTTGAAATGATCCTGGCGGATATGCGCCAGGAATTCATCGAAGCCTCCAACGACCGCCTCGACGAGGTCGAGGAGGCGATCTCGCGCCTGCTCGCCAACAAGGGCAAGCCCGAGTACGAGATGCTCGAGATCAAGCGCCACGTGCACTCGATCAAGGGCATGGGCGGCAGTTTCGGCTTCCCGTCGGCGACGCTATGGGCGCATGCGCTCGAAGACTACCTGGAAACCGTCAAGGATATCGGCGTCGACCAGTTGTGGGACGTGCAGTTGTTCGTCGACCGGGTGCGCGACGTGCTCGACGGCGGCACCGATATCGATGGCCGGCAGGTCGCCGACGCGATCAAATACCTGCCGCTCAGGGGCGTGAAGCGGGACCGCACCGGCCTCAAGGCGGGGCTGTCGGTGCTGCTGTTGATGCCGAAGGGCATCCAGCGCAAGATTGTCGGGCGCGAGCTGACGACCTTCGGCTTCAAGGTGATCATCGCCGAAAGCTCGCTGGAAGCCATCGATCTCGGCCTCACGCACCGCCCGGACCTGATCATCACCTCGATGCTGCTCGACCGCATGAACGGGCTTGAACTGGCCCGTGTGTTCAGCGCCATCGAGGCGACCGCGCACCACAAGTGCATGGTGATCACCGCGTCGGACGAGTCCGATATCGCCGGCGAGGACCTGCTGGACAATGTCGCCGTGGTGCACAAGGGGCTGAACTTCTCGCGTGACCTGATCCAGTTCCTGAGCGCGCAGAAACTGCTGGAGACGTAACTACTTCGACGTCATCACCCAGACGCCGTTCCACTCTTCCGGCGGTTCCGCCATCAGGTGTTCGCAGCGGCCGATGTAGGTCTCGGCCAGCTTATCGTTCGGGTTGGCCTTGAGGGCTTCGTGGAAGTCCTTGACCGCCTTCTCGAAGTTACCGGCGCGGTAGTCCTTGACGCCGGCATTGAAGTAGTTGACCGCGTCCATCAGGTTGGGGAACGTCTCGTCATTGTGGTAGTCGAGCACCTCGTAGACGCCGACGGGCTCGGTCTTGCCCTTGACCACCACCAGGTCGACGTCGCGCATGCGGTAGGTGCCGCGCAGCTTGGCGCGGGTGAACTCGGAAATCAGGATGTGGGCGGAGTATTGCTTGCAGGCCGATTCGAGGCGCGCCGCCAGGTTCACGCCGTCGCCGATCATGGTGTAGTCCATGCGCTTGGGCGAGCCGATGTTGCCGGACACGATCATCCCGGTATTGAGCCCGACCCCGTGGTCGATGGGCATCTCGCCGCGCTTCTCGCGGACCTTGTTCCAATCCCACAGCTCGGTGATCATGCGGATGGTGGCGCGCACGGCGCGGTCCTCGTCGTCGTCATGGGCGATGGGGATGCCGAACGCGGCCATGATCGCGTCGCCGATGAACTTGTCCAGCATGCCGCCTTCACCGGTGATGATGTCGACCATGATGGTGAAGTACTCGTTCAGCATCGCCACCGTGCCCTGGGCGCCGAGCGATTCCGTCAGCGTCGTGAAGCTGCGCACGTCGGAGAACAGGATGGTGGCTTCCGTCGACTTGCCGCCGAGCAAGTCCTCGCCGCCGCCCATGAGCTGGTCCGCCAGCCCCGGGTCCATGTAACGCGACATGGTCGACTTCATGCGCTTCTCGGACGAAATGTCCTCGATCATCACCATGGAGCCGAGTCGTTTCTGCTCCGAATCCTGCAGCGGCAGGATGGTGATGTTGGTGGACAACGTCTCGAAGGAGCCGTCTTCCTCCTGCACGTGCAGTTCGGCGTCGACCAGTTCCTTGGTCTCGAGCGAATCCTCGACTTCATGGACCTTTTCCATCAGCCAGGCGTTCTCGCCAGAGAAGAAGTCCTCGGCCTTTTCGCCGACGATCTCTTTTTCCGGCACCCGCAGGATGCGCAAGCCGGCGGCGTTGCAGGTGACGATGACGCCGTCCTCGTCCATGGTGATAACGCCGTTGGTCATCGAGAGCAGCATGCTCTCGTTGTAGGACTTCATGTTCTGCACGTCTTCGAACAGCTTGGCGTTTTCGAGGGCGATGGAAACCTGGGCGGTGAACGCCTTGAGGCGGGTCTCGTCTTCGTCGGTGAACGGGCCGCCGCGCTTGTTCAGCACCTGGGTGACGCCGATCACCTTGCCGTCCTTGTTGACTACCGGCACGCAGAGGATGGAACGGGTGAAGTAGCCGGTCTGCTTGTCGAAGGCCGGGTTGAAGCGGAGATCGGCATAGGCATAGGGAATGTTGACGGTCTTGCCGGACGTGAACACGGCGCCGGCGATACCGGCGGAATTGGGAAGCCTGATCTCGCCGATGCCGTCGCCCATGGCGACGCGGGAAAACAGCTCGCTGGTCTTTTCGTCGTTAATGAACAGGGTCGAGCGGTCGGCGCTGAGCATGCGCGTCGCCTCGGCCATGACCTTGGCCAACAGTGAACCCAGTTCCAGTTCGGAGGTGACGTCGGCGACCACGTCGAGAAATTCCATTTCCTTCTCGCGGGTCTTCTTCATGTGCTCGACGAACTGGGTGCTCTGCAGCGCCACTGCGGCTTGCGTGGTCATCGCCTCCAGCAGGTCGAGGTCCTCGTCGGTAAACTCGCCTTCCTTCTTATTCAGCACCTGGATGACGCCGATGATCTCGCCTTTCACCGTTTTCACCGGCGCGCACAGGATGGATTTCGTCGTGAAGCCCGTCTGTTCGTCGATGGAGCGGTTAAAACGTGAATCGGCGTAGGAGTCCGGGATGATTTCGCCGACGCCGTTCTGGAAGATGGCACCAGCAACACCGGTGGTGTTGAGGATGCGAATCTCGCGCGAGAAATTGCCCTGCGCGACGCGCGAATAGAGCTCGCCCGTCTGCACGTCGTTGAGGAACAGGCTGCCGCGTTCGGCGTTCAGTTCCCAGGTGGTCATTTCCACCAGGGTTTCGAGAATTTCGTCGAGGGTTTCGATGGCGGCGACGCGGCGCGACACGGCCAGCAGCATCTCGGCCTGCTTCAGGCGCTTCCGCGCTTCGCGCAATTGCGCCGACTCGTCGCCCTTGGCGCCTTTCTCGATGGCGGTGACCTTCGCCTTCAATCTCGGTTTACTGGCCATGGGTTAGTTCCTGGCCTCGAGTTCCTGGCGCATGGATTGGATGGTCTGATGCAGATGGCCAACTTCGTCGCGGGTGTCGCGCGCCTGGCTTTGCAGTTTTTCTTCATAATCGAAACGCACGTTTTCGAGTTGGTCGCGCAATTCATGCACGGTGCCGCGAAGCTGGGTGATTTCGTCGCTGCCGTGCGCCACGGCCTCCTGCACCGCCTTGTCCTTCTCGAAGCGCAAGTTCTCGAGTTCGTCGCGGAGCGCGCCGACGGTGGATTTCAATTGCTGGATTTCGTCGTTGGCATTGGCCACCGCTTCCTGCACGGCGCGGTCCTTTTCGAAACGCAGATCCTCAAGCGCCTCACGCAGCGCGCTGGCGGTTTCCCGCATTTGCTTGAGTTCGTCGAAATTCTCCGCACGCGCCGCCTGAACGGCCTGCTCCCTGCCGATGGATAAATTCTCCATCTCCTCGCGCAGCGCGGCAATCGTGGCTTTCAGGTGCCGAACCTCCGTCTGCGCTTGGCGCAACGGATCGTCTTCGATGTTGTCCGGAATCAGTTCAGCAGGCATGGTTTCGGACTGTCGTTCTCTCTAAGATCAACGGCGTAGTCATCATAGTGTCGCTTTCGCGTCTCACGGCGTCAAGATATCCCTGTTCGGCGCGGCTACCATTCGGCACAGCGGGTCTGTTCGCGCTTATAGTTTTCCGGCGTGTCGAGCTTGGCGTTGGAGCTGTCCTGCTGGCGGTGCATTTCCTTGATCAGCGGCTGGATATCGCGAAACAGCCGTTCCTTGTAGAGTGCGGCCACCTGTTTCGGGCTGGTGGCGAGGATCGGGCGTTGGCGGGCGGCAAGGGTCTCGAGGCGGCGCTCCAGGCCCGGCGCATAGCGTTCCAAGGCACGGCGAAACACCAGCACATGCAGCTTTTCGTGTTCCATGATGGAATTGTACTGGCACGAGCCCGGCCGATAGCGCCTCGCGATATAGACCGTCAACCGGTCGTAGCCGACGGTGGCGTTGACGGTGTCGAGATATCCGCAGTACCGGCCGCGGCCATCGGGGATGGCGTTGACGCGCAGGTTCATGGAGAACTCGGTCTCGGTCGCGGTCAGCCCAACGGGCGCCCAGCCCTTGGCCAGCCTGGGCGCGGCCTGGCTGGCCCGCTGGCTTTGCAAGCCTTGGCGGCTGTGGCCGTTATTGACCACCACGGTACCGGGTTTGACCCGAAGGCTGACAGACGGCGCGTTCGAAGGTGGCGGGCAGGCGTTTTGAGCCGCCACTGGGTAGGCGACACCCAACGACAAAATCAGGCCGGCCAGCCAGGAACCAGCAAAACAGGAGGAGGTTCGGCGCACTGTCATCCTCTCGAAACCCACGCCGCATATTACCACAGCTGGCGGAAAAGCATCCGCTATATCGCGCTCGACAACGTGCGCTTTCCCAGATTGTCACTTGTCCGTCGAATACCGACACGGCATGATGATTCTAGGGGTACACGGTCTCCTGGTGGAGGCTTAACAGTTTCAAAACCAATCCTGAGTTTTCTTGGGGCGTGATGTCATCATTCGACAGTGCATATCTGCTGGAATTGGCGCGGCAGCGCTCCACCGAGGGGCGGAGCGAACTCGCGGCGGCGATATCCGACCTGTTCGACGGTGAAGGCACCGTCCTGACCGATCGCGAACGGGCATTGATGTACGAGATTCTGCACGGTGTCGTCCGCGATGCGGAAATGGCGGTGCGCAAGCTCGTCAGCACTCGGCTCGCCGATCGGATGGACGCGCCGCCGGATTTGATCACGCTGCTGGCCAACGACAAGATCGAGGTGGCGTTTCCGATCCTCAGCGAGAGCGAGGTGCTGCAGGACACCCAATTGATAGATGTGATCCGCCAGCGCACGCTGGAGCATCAGATGGCGGTGGCGATCCGCCAATCGGTCAGCGAGGAAGTGTCCGACGCCCTCGTCGAGCAAGGCAACGAACGAGTCATCCGCACCCTGCTGCAGAACGACAATGCCAAGATTTCTGAAAAGACCATGGAGTTCCTGGTCGAACAGTCCGAGCGCGTCGATACTTTCCAGGAACCGGTCCTCAATCGCCGCGAACTGAAGCCTGAGATGGCCAAGCGCATGTTCCTCTGGGTGTCGGCGGCGCTGCGCAAGCACATCATCGACCATTGCGGGCTCAACAAGGCCGAGGTCGACGAACTGCTGGAGAAGGCGGCGTTGGAAAGTCTGTCGGTGGCTGAAGCCGGCGGCGAGACCAAGTCCGAACAATTGGCGCAGACGCTGCACTCCGAAGGGGCTGTCGATCCGGCGCTGATGATCCGCGCGCTACGCGATGGCGAGGTGCGGTTGTTCGTCGATCTGTTGTCGGCAGCGACTGGAGTCCGTCATGACCTGATCATGCGCTTCGTGCTCGAGCCGAGCGGCGAATCGCTGGCCGTCGCCTGCCGTGCCGTCGATATGTCCGAGGATCAGTTCAAGAGTATCTTCTTGCTTTGCCGAAAAGCTCGGCCGATCCGCATGGAGAGTTTCAAGGAAGATGCGGAAGGGGCACTGATGCTTTTCTCGCGCACCAGCCTGGGCGCCGCGCAAGAAGTCGTCGAGCGCTGGAAGCGGGATTCCGGCTACCTGGCGGCGCTCCGCGATCTCAACATGATCTGAGCTGCACGAGTTCATCCACCACGTGGTCCAGCGCCTCCGACCAGTCGCCCGCGTGGCGTTGGCGCAGCAAGCGGACACTCGGATACCAGACACATTCCTCGCCCGCGGCCATCCAGCGCCAATCGGGGACACGCGCCAGCATCGCCAGGGTTGGAACGCCGAGCGCGCCGGCCACGTGCACCGTGGTATTGGCGACGGAAACGACCATGTCGAGCGTCGCCATCTGTGCCGTCAGGTCGTTCAGGGAGCGAAGTGGATCGACCCGGTCGTCGACCCAGAGCCGGCCGGGTTCGAGGCCGGCCAGGTCGTCGCTGATATCGCCGTACTGCAGGCTGATCCAGAAGATGTCGTTTTGCCCGAGCAAGCGCTTCAGCGCGCCGTGATCGAGACTGCGCGCGACGCCGGCGCGATCGACGCCGCTTTTCCATGAAATCCCGACGCAAGGCCGGCCGGCTGCTTGTTTATCGTGGACGGCGCGCAGGCGGGCGGTCTCTTTCGCGTCGGCACGGAGATAGGGGCGGTTGCGCGCGAATGCGGCGCTGTCCGGCCGCAGCCATCGGCCGAGGTCGCCGATGGCGATCTGGTAGTCGATGTCCCGTGCCATCAGGTGCTGCGCCGGCGGATCGGTGCGGGCAACGACCTCAACGCCGGGAAAGGCGCGTTCGAACAACGGTTGCAGGCGGTGTTCGGTCTCCACGATCAACTTTCCGGCGCGGTCTTGGAGGTCGGTGAGCATGGTGGCGAACATCAACTCGTCACCGACGGCCTGTTCGCCGCAGACAAGCAGGGTTTTGCCATCGAGGTTCCGTCCGTCCCATTCGGGCTGCGGAAACGGCCGCGCCGCTTCGTGGAAGCGCGAACGCCAGCGCCAGGCATAGTCCTCCCAGGCGCCGGCGACGTCGCCGGCCGCGAACCGGGTGAAGGCGCGCAGGCAATGCGCATCGGCATCGCCGTCATCGCCGCCGATCAACTCACCGAGGATCGCTTCGGCTTCCCCGAGACGGCCGGACAGCCTGAGCGCGTTGGCGAGGTTGCGCCGGGCGGCCGTGTCGTCCGGCGCCGCCCGCACGGCGGCATCCAGATACGGCAGAGCGTCAGCGACCCGGTGCCGATCGAGCAGAGCGTTGCCGAGGTTGTTCAGCAACCCGGCGTGCCCCGGGCAATGCTGGAGGCCCCGTTCGAAGACGGCGACGGCCTCATCGCCGGCGCCTGTCGCATTCAAGGTGTCGGCCCAGGCGAGGTGGATGTCCGCCATCTCCGGGGCGAGGCCGGCGGCGGTTGCAAAGGCGGCAAGGGTGTCCGGCGTATCGCCGGCGTCGGCAAGCGCATTGGCCAGGTTGTACCAGGCGCCGGCTTCGTCGGGTTGCAGGTCGACCGCGCGGCGAAGCGCCGCCGCCGCGTCTCCCGGCCGGCCCGACGCGCGCCGTGCCGCGCCGAGGTTGATCCAGAGTGCCGCGTTGTTCGGGTCATGGTGCAGCAGCGTCTCGTAGAGCGCCGCCGCGTCATCGGTGCGGCCGGCCTGATGGTGTGCCAGCGCCTCGGCCAGGAGGGCTTCCAGGTCCGGGGGCGCGGTGCTCACACCTTCTCCAGCGCCAGGCGCAGGCCGAGCGCCACCAGCACCGTGCCGGCGGCGTATTGAATGCGGCGGCTGGCGTTCTCGCTGGTGGCAAGCCAGCGCCGCAATTGTCCGCCGGCGATACCGGCACCGGCCATGACAATGAAGCTGACGGTCATGAAGATGACGCCCAGCAGCGCGAACTGCGGTGCCGCCGGACCGACCGCCGGATCGACGAACTGCGGCAGGAAGGCCAGGAAAAACAGCCCGACCTTCGGGTTGAGCAGGTTCATCAAGATGGTCTGGCGGTAGATGGTGCCGAGCGGTTTCGTCTCGCCGTCGCCCGAGAGATCGATTCTCTCGCGCCCCGTGAACATGCGGATGCCCAGATAGACCAGGTAGGCGGCGCCTGCGAGCTTGACCAGGGTGAAAGCCGTCGCCGAGGCCGCCAGAAGTGCGGTCAGGCCGACCACGGCGAAGACGGTGTGGCCGACGATCCCGGTCGCGAGACCGGCGGCGGCGGCAACACCGGCCTTCGGCCCCTGGGCGGCGCCGCGCACCAGGACATAGATGATGTCCGGCCCCGGCGTGATGCCGAGAAGGGCGGACGCCAGGACAAAGGCCAACAGTTGTTCCGGTCCGGGCATGGTGGCGGCCTCCTTACGGTAACAGTACGACGGCGCCGGTGGTTTGGCGGTTTTCGATGGCGCGGTGCGCTTCCGCCACGTCGCGGAGCGGATAGGTAGCGCCGACGGTTTCCTTGACCACGCCGTCGCGCATGGCGTCGAACAAATCGGCGGCGGCGGCGAGCAGCGTCGCGCGGTCACGGGCGTACCAATGCAGGCCGGGACGCGTAATGTAGTAGGCACCGGGGGTGCCCAGGTCGTGGATGATGTCGATGGGGTCGGGCTCGCCCGACGCGTGGCCGAAGGCGGCGCAAAGCCCCATGGGTTTCAATGAGGCCAGCGATTTCTTCAGCGTCGTCTTGCCGATCGATTCGTAGACCACGTCGCAGCCCTCACCGCCGGTGATCTCCTTGACCCGCGCGGGGAAGTCCTCGGCCTCGTAGTCGATGACGTGGTCGCAGCCGAGCGCGCGCGCGATCTCCGCCTTGGCCGGCGAGCCGACGGTGCCGATCACGGTCGCGCCCAGGTGCTTGGCCCAGGGGCAGAGCACATGGCCCATGCCGCCGGCGGCGGCGTGCACCAAAACCACGTCGCCGGGCTTCACGGGGTAGGTGCGTTTCAGCAGCATCTGCGCGGTCAGGCCGGACATCATCAGACCGGCGAGGGCGACGTCGTCAATGCCGTCCGGCACCGGCACCAGGGTATCGGCGGGATAAACGCGTGCCTCGGCATAGGATCCGACCGGCGGCTTGCAGTAGCCGACCCGGTCGCCGACGGCGAGGCCGGTGACGCCTTCGCCCAGCGCCTCGATCACGCCGACACCCTCCAGCCCTAGGATCAGCGGCGGGGCAGGCAGCGGAATGACGTGCGGCATGCCGCGCCGGTGATAGGTGTCGGCATAATTGACGCCGATGGCGGTGTGGCGCAGGCGGACCTCTCCAGGGGCCGGGTCCGGAACCTCCACATCTTCCCAGCGGAACACCTCTGGCGCGCCTTTCTCATAGATGATCGCAGCCTTAACCATGCGATGTCTCCGTCCCCACGAATGCTGGGCTTACGGTAGCGCTCCTGGGCGCGGGGGAAAAGCCGCCTCAGGAGGCGAAGGCCGCTTCGATGGTCTCCGATACGCGGGCCGCGGTGCGGGCCTTCAACGCCTGCCACCAATCGACCGCGCGGGTACGGTCGTCTTCGCCGTAGCGCCCAAGATTGATGGCCGTCAGATCGTTACAACCGGCCAGAATCGGGACCGGCGGCGGTCCCGACCCTCCGGCACCTTCCGGATCGTGCAGCCAGGGCGCGTCGGTGACGATGGGCAGCGCCCCGCATTCGAGGGCGTCATAGAAACGGATGGTTTCCGGCGCGTTGCCGGCCGGCGCCAGGGCGAAGCGGGCATCCGCCAGATAACCCGCATAGGCCTGGGCGCCGAGGCCCTGGCCGAAACCGTCGGTGAGGAGAACCGTTGCCGGCTGGGCGCGTGCCCGAAGCGCGTCCAGCATGGCCTTGCGGTCGGGCAGGGGAGCAGTGTCGGTTCCTGCGTGTCCGGCGAAGAACAACTCGTGTCGCCGGGCGTCGAAGGACAGGTGCCGGGCTGGGTCCACCGGGCCGACGCCTGCCGCCCAACCGTTGGGGATCCAGAGAATCCTTCGGCAATACCCGCCCACCGCCGGCAGACCAGCGCGGAAATAGTTGCGGATGATGTAGTCGGCGTCGGCGTAGAAGCCGAGATCGTCGCGTCCGGTCTCATCGCCCAGGTGCAGCACGCCGATGTTGTGCCTGCCTTGCCCGCGCAGGCTCTGCAGCACCGCGCCGCAATCGCCGAAGGAACAGATCAGCAGGTCGTCCAGGTCAGGCAGGGGCTGGCCGTCCTCCAGCGCGATCCAGCGCTGTGGCCGGGCGAGCGAGCCCATGACGTCTTGGCGCAGGAACTGGGCTTCCAGGACACCGTCGAGGACGCCGCGGCGCCAGATCAGGTTGAGCGGTTGTGCGTCACCCATGCGCTCAGGATGGCTGTCCGGCGCGGGTGACGCAACTGCTCGTGTTTAGGGCAGACCGGCCGACGCGTAGATCATCGTCAAGGTCATGGCCGACAACAGGGCCGCGAGGCCGAAGGCTTTTAGGTTGGTCATGGTCATCACTCCTGTTCTGGGAGGTTGCATGAAGAATCGCGTCACGCGATTCCCAGGCAAGATGGCACAACCGAAAGAAAAGCGCTGTGACGGGTATCACGCGTTCAGATCGTCACCGTCAGGGCCGGGCCGCCGAGCGGCAGGTGCAGCAGCGCCCATAGCACGAGCAGCGCCACCGCCACGGCGAGGATGATGGCCAAGCCCGATCCGAGATCGAAATGTGGCTGTCTGTACATGGCGGCCTCCGTCGTCGAAAGGTCGTACGGCGACCATGGTATGAGTCTACGCGATGCTGGTGCCGTGTGCCGTGACGCAGGTCAGTTCGGTCATGAACCTATCCGGTCGGCGGCGGTAACGGAAAAGGGGTCGAGCGACAGGCGCTCGACCCCTTATCTCGAATTGGCTCCGGCGGCAGGACTCGAACCTGCGACAAGTCGGTTAACAGCCGACTGCTCTACCAACTGAGCTACGCCGGATCAGTATTGGAGGCGCGGACCGGAATCGAACCGGTGTACACGGCTTTGCAGGCCGCTGCGTAGCCACTCCGCCACCGCGCCAGACGGATCTTCGTTCGCGTCGTGACGCTCTTGAAAACCGCTGGCCTCCGGGCCGTGAGGGCGGGACATTAGACTCTGATCCGGCATCGGTCAAGCCGGCTTTTTTGCCCAACCGCGGGCGCTTCGGATGATTGTTTTCGCGCCGCAGCCGTCCTATAACGGAGGGGCTAGCAACTGTCCGCGAGGAACCCGGCCATGGACCATGCCGCCGCCCGCCAGAACATGGTGGATTGCCAGATTCTTCCCAACCACGTGACCAGCCCCGCCGTGGTCGACGGCTTGATGGAATTGCCGCGCGAGCAGTTCGTGCCGCCGGAGTTTGCTGGCGTCGCCTACGTGGACGAGGCCCTGCCGCTCGGCGACGGCCGCTATCTGATGGAACCGATGGTCGCCGCGCGGCTGTTGCAAGACGCCGACTTGAAGGCGGATGACGTGGCGCTCTGCATCGGCTGCGCGACCGGCTACTTGCCGGCGCTGCTGGCCAAGGCGGTGTCCACCGTGGTCGCCGTCGAATCCGACAAGGGATTCGCCCAGCGCGCCGCTGATACCTTCAACCGCCTCGACATCGACAATATCGCCATTGTTTCGGGTCCGCTCGCCGATGGTCATGCCAAGCAGGCCCCTTACGAGGTCATCGTGTTCGACGGCGCCGTCGGTGAAATCCCCGCCGCGATCGTCGATCAGTTGGCTGAGGGCGGCCGTCTAGTGGCCGTCGTCGTCGGCGACGACGGGATCGGCCGCGGCCGTTTGCTGACCCGTTTCGGCGGCGTCGTCTCGGGGCGCGACCTGTTCGATGCCGGAACGCCGCTGCTGCCGGGCTTCGAGCGCGAGGCCGCGTTCAGCTTCTGAGCCCTGTGCCCCGGCTCGGCGCCATCCCCTTGGGGAGAACGTCCTAGTCGCACGACGATTCGCATGAAATTGCCCTTTTCAGTCCTGTCGCCGACCGGCGAATCGGGTGAAAAAGCCTGGAAATCCGGGGTTTCTCGGAAGGTGTTGACGGGAATCCCCGACTTGGGGTCTTAATACGACCGTGTATGAGCGCAACGTAGGCGTTCTCTATTCTTGAGAGGCGGGGTTTTCCTTTTGCGAAATCGATCAAAGACGGCAGCGAAACTGCGGCTCGGCTTGACGGGCGCCGTTGGCGCCGCGTGTATCGCCTGGGCGCTCACACCGTCGCTGGCACGGGCGCAAACTCTCAGCGACGCGCTGGCCGCGGCGTATCTGAACAACCCCACCTTATTGTCGTCACGCGCCAGCTTGCGCGCCACCGATGAAGAGGTGCCGCAGGCACTGGCCAACTGGCGCCCGGAGGTGACGGTGAACGCCGACTATGGCTTCTCCCAGATCACCAATACCCGAAATACCGGCTCCGATATCAACCAGACCCGCCATCCGCGCAGCGCCGACCTGACTGTGTCGCAGTCGCTGTTCCGGGGCGGCCGCACGCTGGCCGCCGTCAGCGAGGCGGAGAACAACGTCCGCGCCGCCCGCGCGCGCCTGATGGAAACCGAGCAGACGGTGCTTTTGGAAGCGGTGACGGCCTTCGTCAACGTGTTCCGCGACATCGCCGTCCTGAACCTCAACACCAACAACGAACAGGTGCTGAAACGCCAGTTGGAGGCCACCCGCGACCGCTTCCAGGTCGGCGAGATCACCCGTACCGACGTGCACCAGGCGGAAGCCCGCTTGGCCAAGGCTGTCGCCGACCGCATTCAGTCGGAGGGCGATCTTGAGATTTCCAAGGCCAACTACGAAAACGTGGTCGGCGAGGCGCCGCCGCCGCAACTGCAGCCCGCGGCGCTGCCGGTGGGCCTGCCCGATACCCGCGACGATACGCTCAAGGTTGCGGCGACCAAGAACCCGGCGGTAATCGCCGCTGAATTCGACCGCCGTGCCGCCATCGACGGCGCCGATGGCACTTACGGCGAACTGCTGCCGGAAGTGTCGCTTGACGCGACCATGAGCCGCTCCTACGAGAGCGCCGGCGAAAGCGGCCGCAATTCGACCGAATCCCTGACGCTGAACCTGAAGGTGCCGATCTACCAGCAGGGCACGGTTTATTCGCAACTGCGCGAGGCGCGCCAGACAGTGGCGCAGCAGACCCTCACCATCGACCAGGAACGCCGCGACGCCGTCGAGGCCGCGGCGCAGGCGTGGGAATCTCTATTGACTGCACGGGCCCGGGTGAAGGCCTTCTTCACCCAGATCGAGGCCAACGTGGTGGCGCTAGAAGGCGTGCAGCGTGAGGCGGCGGTGGGTTCGCGCACCGTTCTCGACGTTCTGGACGCCGAGCAGGAACTGCTCGATTCGCGGGTTTCCCACGTGCGTGCCCAGCGTGACGAACTGGTGGCCAGCTACCAGGTGCTTTCGGCCATCGGCAAGATGACGGCGCGTGATCTCGGATTGGGGCTGACGCTCTACGATCCGCGCGAGCATTACAACGAGGTCCGCGACAAGTGGTTCGGCGGCACCTCGCAGGGGGGCGAACAGTAAGTGTATCGGGACGTGCCGAGACGGGGCCGGCCGGCGCCACGCGAAATCGTGGTCCGGTCGCTGCTCCGCTTTCCGGCTAATCCTTTGTTAACCATGACGGGTTAGCGTAGGGTACCCATTCACCGGTTGGACGGACCATGAGCGAAGAAGCGGCGCAAGCGGAAGACGGCCAAGAACCTTCGATGGAGGATATCCTCGCTTCCATCCGGCGGATCCTGTCGGAGGAGGAAGAAGAGGCCGAAGCCGCGGCGGCTGCACCGGCGCCCGCGCCGGAACCCGAGCCGGAACCCGAACCCGAGCCCGAGCCGGAACCCGAGATCGCGCTTGAGCCGGAACCCGAACCGGAGCCGATGCCCGAGCCGGAACCGGTGCCCGAGCCGATGCCCGCGCCCGCGCCGGAACCGATGCCCATGCCGGAACCCATGCCGGCACCGCCGCCGATGCCAGAACCGATGCCGGCGCCGGCGCCGGCCCCACCGCCGCCGCCTCAGGCCGCGGCGCCGATGCCGTCGGCGATGGAGGCGATCCTCGAACTCACCCCCGATATGGTCGCCAGCGACATCATGTCGGAACCGACGGCACGGGCTTCCACCGACGTGCTGTCGGAACTGGCCGCCGCGATCCTCGACAGGCGCGACCTGGCGGTCGATGCGTCCCGCACCGACATGACGCTCGAGGGCATCGTGCGCGAGATGCTGAAACCGATCCTGCGCGAATGGCTGGACCGCAACCTGCCCTACCTGATCGAGCGCCTGGTGAAGCGCGAGATCGACCTCATGGTCAACCGCGCCGAGCGCCTGGAAGACTAGGTTTTCCCCCCTCCCGGCTTGTCTTGCCGCCCTCGCGGGGGTAGAACATCGCCGTTTTCCCCCATGCCAATGACGAGAGGGCGCCAGCGATGCTGGACAAGACGTACGGACCCAACGAGGTCGAGGAAAAGCATTACAAAGCCTGGGAAGAAGCCGGCGAGTTCGCCTGTGGTGGCGAGCGCGGCAACGCCGAGCCCTATACCATCGTCATTCCGCCGCCCAACGTCACCGGCAGCCTGCACATGGGCCACGCGCTCAACAACACGCTGCAGGACATCCTGATCCGCTACAAACGCAAGAAGGGCATGGACGCGCTGTGGCAGCCCGGCACCGACCATGCCGGCATCGCCACGCAAATGGTTGTGGAGCGCCAGATGGAGGCCGAGGGCCTGACGCGCCATGACCTGGGACGCGAGAAGTTCATCGAACGCGTTTGGGACTGGAAGGCGCATTCCGGCGGCACCATCACCGGCCAACTGCGGCGCCTGGGTGCGTCCTGCGATTGGTCGCGCGAGCGCTTCACCATGGACGACGGTCTTTCCGCCGCCGTCCGCAAGG
>JAYPEK010000055.1:0-25138 GCA_038125725.1 Rhodospirillaceae bacterium | reverse complement strand
TAGCCGTTCGGCTTCGGCGTCGAGATGTAATCCTTGAAGCGCCCCGGCACCACCGGATAGGCGCTGTGGGCGACGCCCAGCACCTTGTAGCAGTCCTCGACGCTGTCGACGATGATGCGGAACGCCATGATGTCGGAAAGCTGCTCGAAGCCGACCTCGTTCTTCTGCATCTTGCGCCAGATCGAATAGGGCGTCTTTTCGCGTCCGCTGATCTCGGCATCGATGCCGTGCGCCCACATCAGTTCGCTCAGCTCGCCGATGACCCGTCCGATCAGGTCCTCGCCCTTGGCGCGCAGGAAGTCCAACCGGTTGAGGATCGACTGGCGGCCGTCGGGATTGAGCTCGGCGAAGGCCAGGTCTTCCAAGTCCTGCTTCAGATCCTGCATGCCGATGCGTTCGGCCAGGGGCGCGTAGATGTCCATGGTCTCGCGCGCGATGCGCTGGCGCTTTTCCGGGCGCTTGATGTAGTGCAGCGTGCGCATGTTGTGCAGCCGGTCGGCGAGCTTCACCAGCAGCACGCGGATGTCTTCCGACATGGCGAGCACGAACTTGCGGAAGTTCTCCGCCTGCTTGGCCTGGTCGGACTGGAACTCGATACGGGTCAGCTTGGTGATGCCGTCGACCATGCGCGCCACCTGTTCGCCGAATTGGCCCTCGATATCGCCCAGGGAGACGTCGGTGTCCTCAATGGTGTCGTGCAAAAGCGCGGTGACGATGGTGTTGGCGTCGAGCTTGAAGTCGGTGAGGATGCCGGCGACTTCAAGCGGATGCGAAAAATAGGGATCGCCCGACGCACGCTTCTGCGAGCCGTGCGCCTTCATGGCGAACACGTAGGCGCGGTTGATCAGGTCCTCGTCCGCTGCCGGATCGTAGGCCTTGACGCGTTCGACCAGTTCGAATTGCCGGATCATGCGCCGTGCTCCCGGGAAAGGATCGGGCGGCGCATCGGGGTTAGTCTTCCAGGTTTGAATCGTCGTCGATGACGGCCATGATGTCGCCGGCCTCATCGTCACCCATGTCGTCGCCGGCGGCGGCGCTCTCGAGGGCGGCGACCGGCGAGCCTTCACCGCTCATGTCGCGCTGGATGGCGAGGACGTCCATTTCCTCTTCTTCCGGCTCGTCCATCTCGACGTAGTTCTGCAGGCCCTTGATCAGGCCCTCTTCCAACTCGGCCAGGTCCAGGGTTTCCTCGGCGATTTCGCGCAAGGCCACCACCGGGTTCTTGTCGTTGTCGCGCTCGAGGGTCAGTTGCGCGCCGGCCGAGATGTTGCGCGCGCGCTGCGACGCCATCATCACGAGATCGAACCGGTTCGGGATCTTATCGACGCAATCCTCAACGGTAACGCGGGCCATGGAAAAACCTCCGGAAAATTCCTCTATTGGAAAGGGTTATATAGGTCGCGATTCCGGCCGAAGCAAGCGCGTTTATGCGCCCTCGCCTTGCCATTCCGTGCCCCAGAGGCCATCGGCATCGGGCATTTTGCCGATCTGTTGGTCCGCCGGCAGCGCCGCTGCCATTTCGGCGATGGAAACTCCCGTGACGGGATGGCGCCAATCGGGCATCAGATCCTTGAGCGGCAGGACCACGAAGGCACGCTCGGCGATGCGCGGGTGCGGCAGGATCGGGTCGGGATCCTCCTTTCCGGTGATCCGCCCGGCGTAGTCCAGAAGGTCGAGATCGACCGTGCGGGCTGCGTTGGCGGCGCCGCGCAGGCGTCCCAACTCCTGTTCCGCCGCCAGCATCGCCGCCAGCAGCGCCGGCGGTTCAAGCGACGTTTCCAATTGCACGACGCCGTTGACGAACCAGGGCTGATCGGATACCGGCACCGGGGCACTTTCGTACCAGGGCGAGCGATCGACGACCCGCGCGCCCAAGCTCTCCAAGGTTTCGAGGGCCGCGCCCAGGGTGGCGCGCGGCGGACCGAACGGTCCAGGTAGGTTGCCGCCGATGCCGATCAGGATGGGGCCGGATGAATTGGACATGTTGAACTGGGCATCAGGTTTTGGCCGGGATGGCGCCGATCAAGTTCTTGTTATGGCACCTCTATCAACATATCTGCTAAGATGGTCAACAGTTATCAATCAGGGGCCCGGGACGGGCGGCATTTCGGCCAAGCGTTCCGAAGGGGAATTTTACCTTCGTGCCCTAGCCGTCACCCGCGCCGCGCCGGTCGCCAGGGAGTCATGGCCAATTTTTCCGGCGCGAATTTTGACGAAGGATCATTTCAATGACGTTCTACCCGCAAGAGCGCATTGCGCTTTTCATCGACGGATCGAATTTGTACGCCGCCGCTCGCGCCCTCGAATTCGATATTGATTACAAACGCTTGCTAGAGGTTTTTACGGCCAAGGGTCACCTTGTCCGGGCCTTTTATTATACCGCCCTGGTGGAGGATCAGGAGTACTCCCCGATCCGCCCGTTGGTCGATTGGCTGGACTATAACGGCTATACCATGGTGACCAAGCCGACCAAGGAATTCACAGATTCCGCCGGGCGGCGCAAGATCAAGGGCAACATGGACATCGAACTCGCCATCGACGTGATGGAAATGGCCGAGCACCTGGACCATGTGGTGCTGTTCTCCGGCGACGGCGACTTTCGCCGGTTGGTCGATGCCATCCAGCGCAAGGGCTTGCGCGTCAGTGTCGTTTCCACGGTGCGTTCGCAGCCGCCGATGATCGCCGATGAACTGCGCCGTCAGGCCGATAACTTCATCGAATTGGAGGACTTGCGCGGTTCCATCACGCGCGACAACGTCGGCCATCACCACCACAATCACCGCAACTACGACGCCGAAGACCTGGACGACGTGGACGACGATTACGATGACGGCGACGTCTACGACGACGATCTGGAAACCGCCTGAAGCCGTCTGCCCGGATGCCTGCGACGCCTGAATTCCACGGCCCCGAGCGTGAGTGCGCGCGCTGCCCGCGCCTGCGCCAGTTCCTGCTCGACACCCGCGCCGAACATCCCGATTGGCACAACGCGCCGGTGCCGGCCTTCGGCGGGCTCGATGCGCGCCTGCTGATCGTCGGCCTTGCACCCGGGCTGCGCGGTGCCAACCGCACCGGACGGCCGTTCACCGGCGATTTCGCCGGCGATCTCTTGTACGCGACATTGGCCAAGATGGGCTACGCCAAGGGCGTTTACGCGAAACACGCCGGTGACGGGCTCGAGCTGATCGATTGCCGCGTCACCAACGCCGTGCGCTGTGTGCCGCCGCAAAACAAGCCCGTCGGCGCCGAACAGACCGCCTGCCGGCCGTTTTTGGTCGATGAACTGGCGGCGATGAAGGACTTGAAGGTGGTGCTGGCGCTCGGCGGGCTGGCGCATGGCGCGGTGCTGGCGGCATTGGGGGCGAAGAAAAGCGCCTACAAGTTCGCCCATGCGGCGCGTCATGACATCGGCGGCGGGCTGGTGTTGGCCAACAGCTATCACTGTTCGCGCTACAACACCAATACCGGCAGGCTCACGGAAGCCATGTTTCTGGACGTATTCGAGGGCGTGCGCCGGGTGCTGGACGGCGCCGGCGGATAGTCGTCACCGAACGGTCACAAACGGGTTTTCCGCCGCCTCATCCTGCGCTAACGTTGCTCTTGAGCGGAGGGAACAACGCATGTCGGCGGAAATCGTCAACCTCAATACCTACCGGAAAGCCAAGAAGAAGGCGGACAAGAAGCTGAAGGCGGCCGAGAACCGCGCACGTTTCGGGCGCGACAAGGCGGAACAGCGTCGCCGCGAATACGAAAAAGCGGCGCAGGATACGCAGCTCGACGGCAACCGGCTGGACGAAGATAACTAAAGGGCGCCGGGCGAGCCCGTTGCCGGCCCCTACTCTTCGCCCTCTTCGGGATCCATCAATTTGTGCATGTGCACGATGACGTACTTCATCTGGGCGTCATCGACGTGCTTTTGGCTGGCGCCGCGCCAGGCGGCCAAGGCGGTGGCGTAGTTCGGAAAGATGCCGACGATGTCCAGGTTGTCGACGTCGACGAAGTCGGTCCCCTGAGGGTCCGTCACTTCGCCGCCGAACACCAAGTGAAGCAAGGGTTTGTCCATTTTGTCGTCCTTTGTTCCGCCGGTTCACGAATGGTTTTCCAAGCTGGCTCTTGTGCTGGCCGCCCCAGCCCCGCACTTTAACAACCAATGACTGGACAGCAATACAGCAAGGGAGATACCGCCATGATCGACGTCTATACTTGGCCGACGCCGAACGGCCACAAGGTGCACATCATGCTCGAGGAGTGCGGCCTCGAGCATACCATTCACGGCGTCAATATCCGCAAGGGCGAACAGTTCGAGCCCGAGTTCCTGAAGATCAGCCCCAACAACCGCATTCCCGCCATCGTCGATCAGGACGGCCCCGACGGTAAGCCCTATTCGTTGTTCGAGTCCGGCGCCATCCTGATCTACCTTGCCGAAAAGACCGGCAAGTTCCTGGCCGCCAGCGGCACCAAGCGCCACGACGCCATTCAATGGCTGATGTTCCAGATGGGCAACGTCGGGCCGATGTTCGGCCAGGCGCACCATTTCCGCGGCTATGCGGCGGAGAAGATCGAATACGCCATCGACCGCTACACCAACGAGGCCGGCCGTCTCTACCGGATCATGGACAAGCGCCTGGGCGAGGTGCCCTACCTCGCCGGCGACGACTATACCATCGCCGACATCGCCACCTTCCCTTGGGCGCGCAACCCGCAGCGCCGCGGCCACGACATCGAAGAAATGCCCAACCTGAAGCGCTGGGTCGAGGAGATCGAGGCCCGCCCGGCGGTGGCCAAGGCGCTGCAGGTGCTGGCCGAGCACCAGAGCAACCCGAACCAGGTGATCGACGACGACACCCGCGCCATCATGTTCGGCTCGAAACAGTTCGAGAAGCGCTAACACCGGCGATCCGGCCGCCGATGCCGGCGGCCGGCCAAATCAATTGCGATCCCGATTTGCCGTCCGCGTTCGGCGCGGAGGTGAGCGCTTTCGCGCGCCTTGCGCGCTGCCCTTCCCGCCGCCCTTCCCGCCCTGGGGCGGCAATTCGTTATTCATTCCCCACATGCCCCTATCCGACATAGGGGGGGCGTGGTTATGGCAAATCCGCATTATCGTTATGGGAATCGGAGCCGCGTAGCGTCGCATCCTGCCGCCAATTCCATTGGTCAAGAAAACGAACGGCGCGCGCCTAGGTGAGGTTAACAAACGGGGGGGAGCAAGGTCGTGTTCGGCCAGCTTGTCATCAGTGGGATTGCCACCGGCGCGCTTTATGCGCTCACCGCGGTAGCGGTCGTCGTGGTGTTCCGCAACACCCGCACGATCAACCTGGCGCAGGGCGACTTCGCCATGATCGGCGCGTTCGCCGCGATGATCTTCATCAAGGATCTGGGCCTCAACTACTATATGGCGCTGGCGCTGGCGGTGGTCACCTGCGTGGCGCTGGGGATCGCCTTCGAGCGCCTGGTCATGCGGCCGATCGCCGATTCCGACTGGCTGACGCTGTTTACCGCGACGCTCGGCATGTACTACGTGTTGCATGGCGTTGCCGGCTGGTTCTGGGGGCGCGACACCAAGGCGTTTCCGGTCACGTTCGACCCAACGCCGATCGAAGTGGTTGGCGCGCTGATCAGCCAAGGCCACCTCATCAACATGGCCTGGGCCGCGGGCATCGGATTGATGCTGTTCCTGTTCTTTCGCTACACCAAGCAAGGCATCGCCATGCGCGCGGTGACCGACGACCCCGACACCGCCATGCTGATGGGCATCCCGGTGCGTTTCATCGTCATGCTGACCTGGGGCATGGCCGGCTTCCTGGCTGCCTTTGCCGGGGTGCTGCTGGCGCCCATCGTCTACGTGGCGCCCGAGATGATGGATGAAGTGCTGATCAAGGGCTACGTGGCGGCGGTGTTCGGCGGGCTTTATTCGATCCCCGGCGCCATCCTCGGCGCGCTGATGATCGGCGTCGCCGAGAACATGGCCGGCGGCTACCTGGGCTCGCACTACAAGACCGCCACCGCCTTCGCCATGATCGTGGTGCTGTTGGCGTTCCGGCCGCAGGGCCTGTTCGGAATTCAGAAACGGCGGGAGTTCTGATGCGCGTCAGTTCGAATTCCGCCAAGACCGGGGCCGCGGCCCTCAAACAGACATTCCGTCGACACAACTTTATCGCCGTCTTGGCAGTGTTCGTGGCCGCGCTGGCGTTTCCGTTCATGCCCGGCGTCGAGGGCTGGATGGCGTCACAGGCCTCGCTGATCATCATCTATATCATCGCCGCCCAGGGGGTGAGCATCCTGACCGGCTATACCGGTCTGGTGACGGTCGGTCACGGCGGGTTTCTCGCCATCGGCGCCTATACGTCTGCGTTGCTGACCAAGTTTTTCGGTGTCGATCTGGTGATCGGCATCGTCGCCGGCGCGCTCATGGCCGGCATCATCGGTTTCGCGCTCGGTCTGGTGTTCCTGAGGCTCTCGGGGGCATTCATGGCCATCGGCACGCTCGGCTTCGCATTCTTCGTCGGCACCATCGTCAACAACGTGCCGATCTTCGAAGGCCGCGAAGGAATCTCCCTCCCCGACAATCGGGTCCTCGGTATGGAAATCGGGGACGTCGGTTTCTACGTGGTCTCGCTGATTTGCCTCGGCCTGACCACGCTTTTTATTTACCGGCTCGTCCATTCGGGCGTTGGCCGTGCATTCATGGCGCTGCGTGATTCGGAGCGCGCGGCGGAAAGCAGCGGCGTCAACCGCCTGCTCTTCCGCACCCTGTCGTTTTCCATGAGCGCCGCCGTCACCGGCGTGGCCGGTGCCCTCAACGCGCATATCGTCAACTACGTCTCGGCCGAGGTGTTCGCCGATATCTGGTACTCGGTCGACTTCCTGGTCGCCACCGTGGTCGGCGGCTCGGCGATGATGATGGGGCCGTTCGTGGGCGGGGTGTTCATCGTCATGGTGCCGTTTTTCCTGGAGGAACTGGCCGACTTCGCCTTCATCCTCAAGGGCGCGGTGCTGATCGGAGTGCTGATCCTGGCGCCGGCCGGCATCGCCGAAGTGCTGGCGCGGCCGGTCCGGGCCTGGCGCGCACGCAAACTGAAAGACCTGCAACCCGCGGGAGACGCCGAATGAGCGAGATCCTGCGCTGCGAAAGCGTCATGGTCAGTTTCGGCGGCGTCGTCGCCTGCAACAACGTCACCCTCGGCATCGAGGAAGGCAAGGTCGTCGGATTGATCGGCCCCAACGGCGCTGGCAAGACGACGCTGTTCAATGTGCTGACGCGCTTCCAGGACTGCGACGAGGGGAAGCTGTTTTTCGACGGCCGCGACATCGGCCGGATGAAGCCGCACAACATGGCGCCGCTCGGCATGGCCCGCACGTTCCAGAACATCAATCTGTTCGGTGAACAATCGACGCTCTCCAACATCCTGATCGGCGCCCATCACCGAATAGGAAACCCGTTCGCCAACATGTTCGGCCTGCCCTCCGCGCGTGCCAACGAACGCGCGCTGGTGGAGAAAGCCGAACACATCGCCGAAATGCTGCGGCTCACGGACGATCTCGACAACCCGGTGAAGAACCTTCCCTACGGCCACCAGAAACGCGTCGAGATGGCGCGCGCGCTGGCCGGCGATCCGCGCATCATCCTGCTCGACGAGCCGGTCGCCGGCTGTAACGACGAGGAGACCGCGGACCTGCAGGAGATCGTCAGGCGGGTCAACCAGGACCTCGGCATCACCGTGTTCCTGGTCGAGCACGACATGTCCATGGTGATGAGCATCTGCGACCACATCTACGTCATCAACTTCGGCGCCAATCTGGCCGAGGGGACGCCGGCGGAAATCCAGAAGAACCCGGACGTGATCGCGGCCTACCTCGGCGAGGAGGAGGACGCATGAGCCTCCTGAAGCTCACCGACGTCGAGGCCCGCTACGGCGCCATCCGGGCGCTGCAGGGCATCTCGCTTGAGGTCGAGGAAGGCGCCACGGTCGCGCTGCTGGGCGCCAACGGCGCCGGCAAGTCGACGACGCTGCGCGCCATTTCCGGTATGGTGCCGCTGACTGCCGGCGCCATCGAGTTCGACGGCCATTCCCTTGCCGGCATGACGCCGAACCAGATCGTCCGCCACGGCATTGCCCACGTGCCCGAGGGACGCAAGATCTTCAAGGACCTGACGGTCTTCGAGAACCTTCGCATGGGCGCCTACGCGCGCAGCGACAAGCCGGGCATCGACGAGGATTTGGGCATGGTCCTGGAACTGTTCCCCCGGCTTCGCGAACGCGAGCGTCAGCTCGGCGGATCGCTGAGCGGCGGCGAGCAGCAGATGCTGGCCATCGGCCGCGGCCTGATGGCCCGTCCCCGGCTGTTGTTGCTGGACGAGCCGTCGCTCGGCCTGGCGCCGATCATTATCGCCGACATTTTCTCCACGCTCCGACGCGTCAACGCCGAGCGTGGCATGACCATGCTGATCGTCGAGCAGAACGCCAATGTCGCCTTGCGCAACACGGTGTTCGGCTACGTGCTCAGGATCGGCCGCGTCGCCGTCTCCGGCGCGGCGGAGGAGTTGAAAAGTAACCGGGAAGTGGTCGAGTCGTACATGGGCGCGCACTAAACGCGGCGCTCGCGCACCGATTTCGTCCTCACCGCCGGTCGCTTGGGAATGTAGCGGCAATGGTGCCGCCGACATACGGCGCGAAGTCGTTGAGGACGGAAACTTCGTCGCCGTCGTTCGCCGATCGGGCCCGAACCATCGGGCGATCGGCACCCGTATTCCGTCCTCGACAAGGGAGGATTCGAATGATGAGGTGCCTATCCTTTAAAGCATTGGCGGTCGCCGGTTTACTGGGCGTTGCCGCGTCACCGCAGGTCTTGGCCGCCGACGGACCCGGCGTGTCCAAGGACAGCATCCTGATCTGCTCCTACCAACCCATGACCGGTAAGGTTTCGAGTTATTTCCGCATGGGCAAGGGAGCCGATGCCTGGTTTAAGCACGTTAACGACACGGGCGGGATCAACGGCCGCAAGGTCGAATTCAGGATGGTCGACGACAAGTACGAGCCCGCTCGTACCAAGAACATCGTCAAGCGCTTCGTCGAGCGCGACAAGTGCTTCGCCATCGTCGCGCCGCTGGGCTCGGCGCCGACGCAGGCGGTCATCGACTACATCGTCGAGAACAAGGTGCCGCTGGTCGGTGCCGGCACCGGCGCGGCGAAAAACGTCTTCTACAAGAGCCGTTACGTGTTCCCGCTATATCCGCCTTACGACAAGGAAGGCACCGATCTCGTTCACTTCGCCAAGGAAGTGTTCGGCGCCAAGAAGATCGGCGTGATCTACCAGAACGACGCGTCGGGCAAGACGCACCTGCAGGGCATCGAGGTCGGCCTCAAGGAATACGGCGTCGAAATGGTGGCGTCGGAGGGCTATGAGCCCAAGGAAGTCGACTTGAGCTCGCAGGTCATCAAGATGAAGAACGCGGGCGTCGACGCGCTGATCTGCTCGTGCGCACCAGAACCGGCGGCCAAGGTCTACACCGAGCGCGCCAAGCTCGGCTGGAAGGCGCCGGTCGTCAACGTGTTCTTCGGCAAAAGCCCGAAAGTGCCCGAACTGGCCGGTCAGGCGGCGGTCGAAGGCGTCTACTTCGCCACTATCTTCCGTGAATGGACGGACCCGAACGACCACATTCAGGAAGCCAAGGCGATCTTGAAGAAGTACTACCCCGAGGAACAGCCGGACGCGGTTCACCTGTGGGGCTTCACCGGTGCCCAGGTGTTCACCGAAGCGATCAAGCGGATGGGCTCGGGCCCGATCACCCGCATGGCCCTGCTCGACACCCTTGAAGGGATCAAGGACTGGAAAGGCAGCGTCGTTCCGGTGGTCAACATCAACAAGATGAATGACGGCGACGAGGCCGTCCGCCACTTGCTGGTGCCGGGCATGTCGTACGTGGTCTACAAGGGCGGGGCCTTCCAGCCCTTCACGCCGCCGTGGATGAAGTAGAGGCGCCGAATGGAGGCAGGGGTTACCCCTGCCTCCGGCACCGATCGTTGGCAGGTACGCCATGGATTGGAACCATCTCAGGATTTTTCTGGAAGTCGCCAAGGACAAGAGCTTCTCCAGCGCTGGGCGGCGGCTGCACATCAGCCAATCGGCCGTCAGCCGCCAGATCGCCACGCTGGAGAGCGGATTCAAGATGTCGCTGTTCCGGCGCTCCACCACGGGCATCGAACTGACCGACGCCGGGCGCGAGGTGATGGGCGCCGTCGTCGACATGTCGTCGCGCCTGGCGCTGGCGCTCGGGCGTATCAACGAATACCGCGACGTGCCGGAAGGGCCGCTCCGGATCGCTACCTCGGTGGCCTTCGGCTCGGCCTGGCTGAGCGCGCGCATCAACCGGTTCATGAGCGCCTATCCGAACATCACCGTGTCGCTATTGCTGAACGACAACAACGTTCTCGACCTGACCCAGGGCGAGGCCGAGGTGGCGCTCAGGTTCCGCCCACCGACGCAGCCCAATCTGGTGCAGCGGAAACTGATGAAGGTGCGCTACCGTGTGTTCGCATCGAAGGCCTACCTGAAGCAGCACGGCACGCCCGAAACCCCCGCCGATCTCGACGGCCATAAACTGATCGTCTACGGCGACGGCATGCCGACGCCCATGGACGACATGAACTGGCTGCTCACCGTCGGACGAGGCGCGGCCCAGCCGCGCACGCCGGCACTCACGGTCAACAGCGTTCACGGTATCCTGCGCGCGGTCTCCAGCGACGCCGGCATCGCCGCCCTTCCCTATTACCTGAGCGAAGGCCAGCCGGACCTGGTGGAGATCCTTGCGGACCTCCGCGCGCCGTCGTTCGATGTCTATTTCGTCTACCCCGAGGAAATGCGCCATTCCAAGCGCATCGCGGTCTTGCGCGATTTCCTGCTGGGTGAGGTCAAGGCCGACCGGGAGATCAACTCCGACTGAACGCGGCTGTGCCTACTCGGGCCGGCCTTCGCCTGAAATAATGGTGCGCCAGATGGTGCGGTGGCGGCTGGGGTCGAGGGTGTCGGTGGTGGCCGCGTGCATGGAGGCGGCGTTGTCCCAGGCGACCACGTCGCCGGCGCGCCACTTGTAGCGCATGCAGTAGTCGTCCTTCATGCAATGGGCAAAAATCTCGTCCTTCAGCGCCTCGCTCTCTTCGCCGCTCAGGCCCTCGATGCGCACCGTATAGGATGGATTGATGTAGATCGACTTGCGGCCGGTTTCCGGGTTGGTGCGGATCACCGGATGCACGCAGTCGGGCGGCGGCGTCACCTCCCCCGATTTGAAGATTTCGCGTGGCGTGTGAGCGTAGTTGTGCACTGCGGTCATGCCGTCCAGGCGTTCTTTCATCGCGTCGGACAAGCCGTCATAGGCGAGCGCCATGTCGCAGAACAGCGTGTCGCCGCCCTCTTCTGGGACCTCCAGCGCATAGAGCAGCGTCGCCTTGGCCGGGATCTCCTTGTAGGAGACGTCGGAGTGCCAGAACGAGCCCGCGTCCCGGAGCCCCTTCTCCTTGCCGGCCTCGTCCTTGCGGTTCGACAGCACCATCACCAGCGGCGTGTCCGGGTGGTGGTAGCGGACGAAGACGTGCGGCTCCAACTCGCGCCCGAGGATGCGGCTGGCGGCCATGACGTCGTCGGTGGAGAGATCCTGCTGGTCGCGCATGACGATGATGCGGTGGTCCAGGTAGGCCTGATAGATGGCGGCGCGGACGTCGGCGTCCGGCGCCTTCAGATCGACGCCTGAAATCTCGGCGCCGATACCGGTGGAGAGCGGTGTCACTTGGATGTTCATGGACGGGAGTAAATCACAGGCCCCGCCCGGGCCCAAGCCGATTGCGCGCGGGCGCACGTTTTGCGAGTCGAGAAATAATTTAGACAATTAATATTTTAACTGTCTAAATCTATAGGCTCGGCGAGCCTATTCTACGCGATATCTTGTAAATTGATCATAAAATCTTATGAAAACAGGGTTTTAAAGCAAGTCTGGAGGATTAAGAAACCTGACAGTAACCTTAAGAAACTGTTTACACTGGACTCCGGCGGGCCTAAAACGAATCTCATGTGAAGGGAATGGGTGGTCCGACGCATGTTCGTTAAGGAACCGGTTTTACTGACCAGCAAGGAGATCATGGCGGAAGCCGGAATCTCCCGCGCCACCTTGAACAACTACATTCAACTCGGCCTGCTGCCGAAACCCGCCGTTGGCATGAAACCCGGTACCGGGCGGACGACGCCGCGCATCGGGTTCTTCCCTTCCTCTGTGCTCAACACCCTGGAACGGGTGAAAAAACTCAAAAAAGAGGGAAAATCGATGACCAGAATCGTCTCGATCATCGGCGATCAGCCGGCCACGGAAAGTCCGGCGCGGCCGCCGCGGGCGGTGCGCCCGCCGGGCGGGCTTCGTCTCACCATCGACCAGATCGACGCGCCCGCCTACATGGTCAACGGCCGCTTCGAGCTGGAATGGGCCAACGATGCGGCGTTCCAGGATCTGCTTGGGCGCGAGATCGAGCTTTCCAGCGACATCGCCGAGCGCAAGTTCTTCAACCTGGCCCTGACCGCGCCGGTGCTCACCGGCTCGGAGGGATTCGAGGAACTGCTGCGGTTTCATCTCGCCATCGCCAAGCGCCGCCTGGCGCGCTCCAGCCTGATCGACATGGACGGCTTTGATGGCGATTTCCGCGAGACCGAGCGCTTGGCCCGCGTCTACGACGACGTCGAGCCGCAGTCCGGCGGCATGCTGGTGAAGACGGAAGTCAACCTGGCACCGCGCGGCGAGCCGGCGCGCTGGTATTCGGTACACGCCTCGTTCTTCCGCGAGGGCATCTTCTTTGCCTATTCACCCATCGACAATGCCGGCGATGAATTGATGGCGCTGCTTTCGCGCCGTGACATCGTCATCCGCGATCTGCTGAAGCGCCGCCGCCCGTACCTGACCGACTTGACCGTGCTGGTTGCCGACCTGCAGAACTCGGTCCGTATCTGCGCCGAACTGCCGCCGGAGGAATACTTCCAGCTCATCAATGATATCTGGGGTGCCATGGAGCCGATCCTGCGCCGTCACTTCGGCACTCACGGCAAGCACGTGGGCGACGGCATGGTCTGCTATTTCTTTCCGCAGCCGGATTCCAACTACCTCATCAACGCGCTCGCCTGCGCCCAGGACATGCGCGCCGAAATGGGCGAGATCAGCCGGCGCTGGCGCGGCGACAAGAACTGGCTCAACGACCTGATCCTCAACATCGGCATCCACGAGGGCCAGGAATGGTTCGGTACCTTCCAGACGCCGACGCATGTGGAGTTCACGGTGCTCGGCGATACCATCAACATGGCGGCACGGTTGAGCGATCTGGCGCGCGACGGCGCCATCTGGGCGACCAAGAGCCTGATCGGCAAGCTCGCGGCCTCCGAGCGCCGGCGGGTTCGCTACGGCATCACCCGCTCGGACGGCGAGCGTGAACCGGTGCTGGTGCCGGAGACCTATTCGCGCGTTTCCAACCTGATCGACCTTGCCGATCCGCAGAATGCCAAATTCGACGATATTGCCGGGCTGACGGTGGCGGAAGTTTTCGAACTGGAGCCGGCGAAGGCCGACTGATCGTTAGGCGCAGAGGCCGCCGCCGCCCAGGACCGCGACGCCGCGCGTGAGAAAAGCACCTTCGATGCGGCTTTCCTCGCCGCCCGTCTTGACCATGCTCGCCGCGCCCGACGCGCCTTCGATCTCGGCGTCGGTGACCGTCGCTTGGCTGAAACTGTCTTCCAGCCGGTCGTCCACGTCGACGATGAAGGTGAAGGTCTTGCCGGGGCCGAACTTGGTGAAGGTCAGCGCCACCACTTCCGCGCCGTCGTCGACAGGGGTCGCGCCCTGGTAGCCCACGTCCCCTTCCCCCTCGCCGTTCCATGCCGCGAAGGGCTGGTACATGGAGGCGCCGAGGCCGCCGTCGGCGGTATCGAACACCAGCCGCCCGGCCGAACCGGTCAGCGTCAGCACCAGCGACTCCAGCGACCAGTCTTCCTGGCTCTTGTTGACGATCTCGAAGACGTCGCCGCCGGCGTCCTCGTAGAAACGGATTTCCACCCGGGGCCCGCAGGCCTCCGCCCGCCCGGCGAAGCCGAGGCTCAACAGAACAGACAGGACAATCAGGCGCCACATGCTGGGATTATAGCGCAGTTTTTATCCGTAGCGCTGCTGTTTCCACGGGTCGCCGTCGTTGTGGTAACCGCGTGTCTCCCAGTAGCCGGGCGCGTCACGCTCCAGCACTGCGATGTGTTTCACCCACTTGGCGCTTTTCCAGAAATACAGGCTCGGGATGACGGCGCGCACCGGGCCGCCGTGTTCGCGCGCCAGGGGCTCGCCCTGCCAGGCGTGCGCCAGAAGCGCGTCGTCGGCTTGGAAGCGTTCGATCGGCAGGTTGGTGGTGTAGCCATCAAAGCTGTGGAACACCAGGAACCTGGCCTCCGGGCGCGGGCGGACGATCTCAAGCAGCGTGCGTCCCGCCACGCCCTGCCAGGCGTTGTCGAAGCGCGACCATTCGGTGACGCAGTGAATGTCGGTGGTGATCGTCGTTTGTGGGGCCGCCATGAAGGCCTGCCAGTCCCAATCGAGCCGCCGCTCGACGGCGCCCGCCACCGCGAGCCGCCAGTCGCGGGTATCGATCAGCGGCCGGTGGCCGAGATCGAGGACCGGGAAATCATCGGTTTTCGCCTGGCCCGGCGGCAGGCGCCGGCCGTTGTTGTTCCAGGGCCTCTCCTTGGCCGGGCGCTTTTCCTGGGCGCGGCGAATTTTCGCCTCGACGGCCTTGCGTTCTTCCGGCGTCGGTTCGGGATCGCGGTGCCGGCCCAGCACGCTGCCGGGCCGGCCCTTGAACAGTTCGTCGTAGTCGGGGCCGCTCATGGGACCGCGCTAGACCGCTTCGGCGATGCCCCAGAAGTCCTTGACCGTCAGCGCCGCGCCGCCGATCAGGCCGCCGTCGATGTCGGGCTGCGCCAGCAGTTCGGCGGCGTTGCCGGGCTTCATCGAGCCGCCATAGAGGATGCGCATCTTGTCGGCTTCCGCCGCGCCCAGCTTGCTCTTCAGCGCTTTCCTGATGGCGGCGTGCACTTCCTGCGCCTGTTCCGGCGTCGCCACCTCGCCGGTGCCGATGGCCCAGACGGGCTCATAGGCGATGACGGTGTTGGCCGCCGTGGCGCCATCCGGCAGCGAGCCGCGAAGCTGCTTTCGGTTGATGTTCAGCGTCTGTCCGGCCTTGCGCTCCTTCAGGGTCTCGCCGATGCAGACGATCACCTTGAGGCCCGCCGCCAGCGCCGCTTCCGCCTTGGCCTTGACCATCTTGTCGGTTTCCGCGTGGTCGGTGCGGCGTTCCGAGTGGCCGACGATGACGAACTTGCAGCCCATGGACTTCAAGAGTTCCGCGCTGACGTCGCCGGTATGCGCGCCAGCGGCCGCCATGTGGCAATCCTGGCCGCCGACGGCGAGACCGGTGCCCTTGACGGCGTCGACCGCCGGACCGATCAGCGGCGCCGGCGGGCAGACCAGCATGTCGAAGCCGGGCTTGGTTTTCAGCTTCTTCAAGCGGGTACCGAGCGCGCCGGCGAGCGCGCGGGCGTCCTTCTTCAGGCCGTTCATCTTCCAGTTGCCGGCGATCAGGGGGCGTCGTTTTGCAGCCATCTTAGTTCTCCGTTTCGGATCTCTGTTGCGTCATGGTGTCCCCGCTTCTCTGAGTTGTCGGACAGCCATGCGCGAGAGTCAATGGGCGCCCGGCAATAGAAAACGGGAACGCCATCCCGTTTCCGGGGGTGCGTTCCCGCCGAACAGCCAGGGCGCCGCCCCGGCGCCGCTTAGATGAAGATTTTCAGAATGATCAAAACGGCCACGACCAGGCCGATCGCGGTGGCGGCGCCGTAGACCAGCACCTTGGTCAGGCCAGCGATCGAAAAGGATTCGTTCTGTTGCATGGAGACTCTCCCCTGTTATTCACCCTTCAGCGGCCATGGCGGCGCTGCTTCATATCTGCGGATCATACCCACAACCGGGGCTTTGGCAAAATATTTGGGGCCGGCATTCCTTGTGCACATGGCATCGCCGTTTGATCGCCTTCCCCGCCGGACCTAAGATCGCCGCACCGAAGCCATGTTTGCCGTAGGGGGGATTGCCGGCATGTATGAGAATGGACCCTTGCAGGGATGCCGGGTGCTGGAACTGGGATCGACGGTCGCCGGTCCCTATTGCGGCCGGCTGCTGGCCGATTTCGGCGCCGAGGTGATCAAGATCGAGCAGCCCGACGGCGACCCGGCGCGCACCTTCGGCGAACAGTTCGAAGGGAAATCGCTCACCTGGGCCAGCCTGTCGCGCAACAAGCGGATCGCGTCGGTGAACCTGCGCACCGACGAGGGCCGCGACGTGATCCGCCGCCTGGTCGCCAAGGTCGATGTGCTGATCGAGAACTTCCGCCCCGGCACCATGGAGAAATGGGGGCTCGGCTATGACGACCTGGCGGCGCTCAACCCGGGCATCGTCATGGTCCGGATCAGCGGCTTCGGCCAGACCGGCCCCAACCGCGAGCGACCGGGCTTCGGCATCATCGGCGAAGGCCTGAGCGGGCTCAGGGGAATCATCGGCGATCCCGACCGGCCGCCGTCGCGCGCCGCCGTGCCGCTGACCGATTACATGACCGGCGTCTATGCCGCGCTCGGCACGATGATGGCGCTCTATCACCGGAAGGACACCGGCCTCGGCCAGTGCATCGACGCCGCACTTTACGAATCCGCCTTCACCGTCATGGAAGGCCTGATCCCCACCTACGAGAAGCTCGGCATCGTCGCCGAGCGCGCCGGGGCGAAGCTGCCGGGGCATGCGCCGAACGACCTGTTCGCCACCCGCGACGGCGGCTACATCCATATCGCGGCGGGCAATACCTCGACGTTTCGGCGCCTCTGCGATGCCATGGGCATGCCGGAACTGAAAGACGACCCCCGCTTTGCCGACGCGGTGACAAGGAACGAGAACGAGGCGACGCTGTCGGCCATCATTACCGCCTGGACCACGTCGCTCGACCAGAAGGAACTGGACAAGCGCCTGGACGAAGGCGGCGTGCCGGCGGGACCGATCTATACCGTTGCCGATATTTTCGAAGATGCCCACTTCCGCGCCCGCGACATGCTGCTCACGGTGCCGAGCGACGAGATGGGTTCGGTGACGGTGCCGGGCGTGGTGCCGAAACTGCTGCGCACGCCGGGGGGCGTGCGCTGGGCCGGCCGGCCCGAGGGTGCGGACACTCGCGCCGTGCTGAAGGAATTGCTGGAGCTCGACGACGCGGAAATTGACGAAATGGCCGCACATGCCATCATTGACTGCGGAGGAACCCCGAAATGACCGACACTATCGACGCCCCGATCGAATACATCCGCCTGACCCGCGAACGCTACGAGCTGAACGGCTACGAGCCCTACCGCTGGGTCTGGAACGACGGCCCTTCCGGCCTGACCCAACCGACGAAGCCGGTTTCCGAGAGCCGCATTTCGGTGATCGTCTCGGGCGGCACCTACGTCGCCGGCCAGGTTGCCTTCCATTACAAGGACGACACCGGCTTCCGCGCGATTCCCAAGGACGTTGACCCGAAGGACCTGCGCTTCACCCACGTCGCCGGCAAATACCTGAAGAGCGCGCTGAAGGAGCCCAACTGCCTGGTGCCGCTGGAAGCGCTCGCGAAGCTCGAGGCCGACGGCACCATCGGCGAGGTCGCCGATCCGTTGCTGTCGATCATGGGCGGCATCTATTCCAGCCGCAAGGTGCGCGAGATCGTCTATCCGGCCTTGGCCGAACAGGTGCGGGCCGCCGGTGCCGACGCGGTGCTGTTGATCCCCATGTGTCCGGTCTGCCACCAGTCCATGTCGGTGATGGCGCGCATGTTCGAAGACGACGGCCTGCCCACCGTCTGCATGGTCAGCGCGCTGGATATCGTGCAGTCGGCGAAGCCGCCGCGCGCGTCGTTCACCGACTATCCCCTGGGCCACACGGCCGGCAAGCCGAGTGACCTGGAAGACCAGATGGACACCGTCTCCCGCGCGCTGGAGCTTTTCGCCAGTGTCAAAGAACCCGGCACCATCGTCGACGCCGGCAAGAGCTGGGATCTGGATCCCGATTGGAAGGCCAAGGTGCTGGACGACGACGGCGTCGACCGCCGCGGCGAGCGCGATGAAACGCCGCGTTACGAGCGGCCGGAGGACAAGCTGCTGGCGGAACGGGCGACGGCGTAATCGCTGGCGGCCAGGCACGCCGCCATGCATGGGCCGACGATCAAGGGCGAACGGCCGTATCGCATCCGGCCATGAAATCGAATGGGAGACCGTCCGTGACATCCGACGTGTTTGTCGTTGAGCCGAAAGCGAGTCCCGATCTGCCGGACGAGATGCCGTTCCCGAAATCGTGGACGGCAAATAGCCTGTCGCAAGACGACTATCTGATTTCCCTCCCGAGCGCCGCGTGGGCCGAACTGCAGGTGATCGCAAACGCCTTGGACGAAGATATCGAGGTTGCCGATATTCTCCGTCTATCGCCCGAAGACCATGAGCTCGCTGCCTGCCGGGCGTTGATGACCGAGGTGAAGCAGGTTCTGGACGAGGGGCCGGGCCTTGCCGTGGTCGACCGTATTGCCATCGATGCGGTCGGACGCCGGCGCGCGACGGCGCTTTATTGGCTGCTGGGTTCGCTGCTGGGCCGTCCGGTGTCCCAGAATTACGACGGGCTGCGGCTCTATGACGTGCGCGATTCCGGAGAGACCCACGGCAACGGCGTCCGGGGGTCGGTGACGAATGTCGAACTCTATTACCACACCGACAACAGCTACGGCCTGATGCCCCCGCAGTATATCGGCCTGCTCTGTCTGCAGACGGCCAAGGAAGGCGGCGACAGCCGGCTGATCAGTTGGGCCGAGGTCTACAAGCGGCTGCGCGAACGGGACCCGGAACTGGCCATGCGCGGCTATCAAGGCGTGTTGTTCGATCGTCAAAAAGAGCACGGTTCCGATGATCCGATGGTCATCTCAAAACCACCATTCCGCCGGGTCGGTACGGGGATCGGGGTTTCCTATTCGTCGCGATTGATGCGCACGGGTTACAAGATGGCGGGACAGGAAATCGACCCCGACACCCTTCGGTTCCTCGATACCGTGGATGAAATCATCTATGACGACGAGATGCAGGTGCGCCTGATGTTCGAGCGTGGACAGATGCAATTCATCAATAACGCCCGGGTCGGCCACGCGCGGGGCGGATTCACCGATCATGACGACCCGGAGTTGCGCCGGCACCTGGTGCGGCTGTGGTTTCGGGAATACGGCGGCACCAGTTACGACGGTTAGCGATCGCCGACAACGGCGAAGCCTCAACGTGCGGAAGAGCCACCATCGACGGTGAAGACGGTCCCCGTGGTGTAGCCGGACCGGTCGGAAGCCAGAAACGCAACCAGGTCGGCGATGTGTTCCGGTTCGCCGGGGGGGAACTCCTGGTCCAATGTCTCCTCCCATCGCTCGGCATCGCCGAGAAACTCCGCTGCCTTGGCGCGGGCCAGGTCGATCAGGCGGTCGGTCTTGATCAGGCCGGGATTGATCGCCACGACACGGACCCCGTGTTTTCGGCTGGTGGCGCCCAATCCCTTGGTCAGCGCCATGAGAGAGGCATTGCCGGCGGACCCGGCGATGTAGTCGAAGGTCGGTTTGTCACCCGCCGCGCCGATGATATTGACGATCACGCCATGCCGACGCTCGCTCATGGCCTCAAACGCCAGGCGGCAGAGATTGATGTAGCCGAAGACCTTCAGGTCCCAGGCGGCGCGCCAGGTCGGTTCGTCGATGGCCAGGATCGAGCCCCCGGGAATGGCGCCGGCGTTGTTGACCAGAATGTCCACGTCCGCGCATGCGCGGAACAGGTCGTTCAGTTGCGAGGAATCCGACAGATCGCAAGGATGGATGCGGACGTCGACCTGATAGCGCGCGCGAATTTCATCGGCCGCCGCCTCAAGTCGCGATTGGGTGCGGGCCGCGAGGTCGAGATGACAGCCCTCCGCCGCCAGCCGCTCGGCGCAGGCCCGTCCAATCCCCTTCGATGCGCCGGTGACCAAAGCGCGCCGGCCTTGAAGCGCTAAATCCATGCTGATTGCCTCCCCAATATTTCGAAACCGTTCAAGCCGCCAGTCGTAAAATCTCCATCACCGCATCCGGCCCATCGATGGGGCGCGGATTTCGGGGAACCCATGGCGTGTTCAGTGCCTGCTCGGCGATGGTGGAAAAATGCTCCGGCCCGATATTCACGGCACCCAGACTTCGCGGCATGCCAAGGCCCGCGATAAAGGCGTCCAGCAGGTCCGCCGCATCGTCGCTCGCGGCATTGGGAACATCGCCCATGGCGGCCGCGACCAGGGCCTGGCGCTTGGCATTGACGGATTTATTCCAGCGCATGACCGCCGGCAACATGATGCATGACGTATGGCCGTGGGGAATGTCGAACCCGGCGCCGAGAATATAACCGATGCCGTGACTGGCGCCCATCGGTACGCCGTGCGCCAACGGCCCCGTCGACATCCACGCACCCATTTGGCAATCGAGGCGGGCGTCGAGGTCGCTTGGATCGGCCTTAACGCGCGACAATCCCCGCACCAATAGTGACAAACCGTGCAGCGCCAACGCATCGCCATAGGCGTGCGATTCCCGCGAGCAGATGCCCTCGACGCAGTGGTCGACGGCGCGGATTCCCGTCGACAGGAACAGCCATTCCGGCGTGTGGCGTGTCGGCGCCGGATCGAGAATCACCATTCGCGGAATGATGTCCGGATGGCCGTAGATTTCCTTGGTGTTGGTGCGTTCGTCGGTGACGCCCGTCTTGCCGCTGAATTCGCCGGCGGAGAGCGTCGTCGGAATGGAAATTTGCCGGATGGCGGGCGCGGCGAACGCGGGCGGCAACGCCGATCCGTTGGCGTCGAAGCGGTTGCGAAAGATGTCGATTTCCTCTGGCGCGCGGATATCGTTGCCGAGGCATAAGGCAACTGCTTTCGCCCCATCCGTGACGGAACCACCGCCGAAGGTAACGATCAGATCGGCATTGGCGCGTCTTGCTTCCTCCGTCGCCGCGATCACGTCCCGGCGGGGCGTATGCGCGCCCATATGATCGAACTCGCCAGCCAGCCTTCCGCCCAGGGCCTCCCGGACCTTGGTCACTTCATCGGTCGTGCGGCTGAGGGTGCCGCTGACCATGAGGAAAACGCGTTCGGCGCCCAGGCGCGTGACTTCGCTTTTCAAGGCGTCTCGCGCGGGCTGGCCGAAACTGACGTTTTCCATCCGCCCGAAGGTAATCAAGCCTGTATCCATCGCCGCGACCACTTTCATCTGCCAACCGGAGCCGATGGAATGCTACGGCAGGAGCCTTATGCGGTCACGTGGAAAGCCGCTTCTGGCAAAGATGCGGGTCAAAAGGCCGCTTTGTTGATGCTTTTGCAAATTTAGGCAAAAATTCTTCTAATTTCTTGAAATCAAAAACTAATAGCTATATTTACCTAGACAACTCGCCAGCTGTGATGCGATCGCTCCTGCCGGGTGGGTTTCCGCAATTGGGTTCGTTCCTGAGATTTTTTTAAGAATGCCTTTGATTCAATGTCTTCCAACCCGCGTTTTTTCGCATCCCCTCCCCGGATGGGTAGGGTGTTCGCTGACCTGGCATGGGTTTGCCGATAGAGTTTCACTTCGGCCCGCTCTCCTGACCGCGTCGCGCGCCGGTTGCGGCCAGAACGCCATTGCCGCTGCCGGTGTGCGCACCTATGATGCGCGCCGTTTTCCTGTAACCGAAACCGCCGGGTAATCGTTCCATGCTCCTCATCATGCGCAAGCGCATCGGCTCCATCGTCGTCAAGATCTTCTCGTTCCTGCTGATCCTGGGATTCGGCGCCTGGGGCATCCAGGACATGCTGGGCTATCAGGTCGGCGGCGGCGGCGCGGTGGCCGAGGTCGGCAAGCAGAAGCTCGGGCCCCAGACCTTCTACAGCGAGGTCAACCGCGAGCTGTCGCGCATGCGTCAGTTGTTCGGCAACCGCCTGAGCATCGAGGACGCCCGCAAGTTCGGCCTGGTCGAGCGCGTGCTCGAGCGCCAGATCGGCGAGATGGCGACCCTGGAGAGCGCCCAGGATCTCGGCATCGTCATCAGTGACGGCTTGGTCCGCCAGGCGATCCAGGCGGAACCCATGTTCGCCGGTCTTGCCGGCAACTTCGACCGCCAGCGCTTCGAGTTGCTGCTGAGCCAGAACGGGTTGTCGGAAGGCGAGTACGTGGCACGCGTGCGCGCCGATCTGGCGTCGCAGCAACTGCTCGGCAATGTCGCCGCTGGCGCCACGGCACCCAAGGCCTGGGTCAACGCCATCTATCGCTACCGCGAGGAAAAACGCCAGGTGGAGAGCGTGTTCGTCGCCGATGCCTCCGCCGGCGCGCTGATCGAGCCGACCGACGCGCAACTGCGCGCTCACTACGACGCCAACAAAGAGACCTACACAGCGCCGGAATACCGCGCCATCACCTATGTCAGCCTCAACGCCGACGATTTGGCGAACGAGATCGAGGTCAGCGACGACGAGCTTCGTACCGCCTACGATCACCGTGCCGATGAGTTCACCAAGCAGGAGAAGCGCAAGGTCCGTCAGATGCTGATCGTTGACGAAGCCAAGGCGAAGTCCGCGCATCAACGCCTCGTCGAAGGCGCCGATTTCGTGCAGGTGGCCAAGGAAGTCGCCGGCCAGGACGAAGCGGCGGTGGATTTGGGCGACGTCACCAAGTCCGATCTGTTGCCGGAACTGGCCGACAAAGTGTTCGCCACCGCGGACGGCGCCGTGACCGAGCCGATCAAGACGGCGCTTGGTTGGCACATCTTCCAGGTGAACGGCGTGACCCCGGGTGGCACCATGAGTTTCGAAGAAGCCAAGCCGCAGCTGTTGAAGGACGTCCAGCGCGAGAAGGCCATCGACGGGCTCTACGACCTCTCCAATACCTTCGAGGACGCGCTCGGTGGCGGTGCCACGCTGGAGGAAGCGGCCAAACAGCTCAACCTCGCGGCGGTTCGGATCGCGGCCATCGACGCCGAAGGCAAGGACCGCGCCGGCAAGGCCATCGAAGGCCTGCCCGGCGGTGGCAACTTCGCCGCCACCGCCTTCGCCACCGAAGAGAACACCGAGAGCGCGCTGACCGAAGCGGGCGAGTCCGGTTTCTACATGATCCGCGTCGACAAGGTGACCAAGCCGGCGTTGCGCCCCTACGAGGAAGTGGCCGCAACGGTGAAGGACGCCTGGTCGGCCGAACAGCGCCGCGCCCAGGCCGAGGCCCGCGCCAAGGCCATTGCCGACGCCGCCAATACCGGAAAGCCGCTGGCCGAAGCCGTCGGCGTGCAGGCGCTTGAAATCAAGCCCTCGAACCCGCTGACCCGCGACGGCCGCGGCGGCGGTGCCGATTTCACCGCCGAATTGATCGAGGACATCTTCGCCCTCGAGACCGGCAAGGCCGCCTTTGCGCGGGTCGGCGACGGCTACCGCGTGGCGGTGCTGAAAAGCATCACCCAGGCGGACCCGGCTGCCGACAAGAAAGGCGTCGAGGAACTGACGGAGGTGTTGACCCGCTCGCTGCAGGGCGACGTCGCCGATCAATTGCGTACCGCGTTCCGCGAGGAGGCCGGCGTGAAGATTTACCGCGCCGCCATCGATCAGTTGTTCGGCGGCGCCGACGGACAGACGAACTAGGGCCGATGCGCACCTTCCCCGAATACGAGGCCTTCGCCGAGGCGCACGCCGCCGGGCGGGCGCAGGTGGTCTGGACCAAGCTGGTGGCGGACCTGGAGACACCGGTCTCGGCGATGCTCAAGCTGGCGCAGAACCAGCCTTATAGTTTCTTGCTGGAATCGGTCGAGGGCGGCGCCATTCGCGGGCGCTATTCGATCATCGGGCTCCGGCCCGATCTGGTCTGGCGTTGCTTCGGCGACAGGGCGGAGATCAAAACCCACGCCATCGCCGACGCGGACGCTTTCGCCCCCTGCCCCATTAGTGCCGAGGAAGGCGCCATGAAATCGCTGCGGCATCTCCTGGCGGAAAGCCGTATCGACCTCCCCGACGATCTGCCGCCGATGGCGGCCGGGCTGGTCGGCTACATGGCCTACGACATGGTGCGCCTGGTGGAACGCTTGCCGGACGACAACCCCGACGTCATCGGCACGCCCGACAGCATGTTCCTGCGCCCCACCGTGATGGCGATTTTCGATTCGCTTGAGGACATGGTGACGGTGGTGACACCGGTATGGAATGGCGACGGCGATGCGAAGGATGTCTATGCCGAGGCCGAGGCGCGGCTGGCGGCGGTGGTCCGCGACCTGGAGGCACCGCTCCGGATTGCGCTTCCGCAACAGAGCATGGGTCGCGTCAGCGAAGAGGACGTCACCTCCAACATGACGGAGGACTACTACCAGGACATGGTGCGGCGCGCGAAGGAGTATATCCTCGCCGGCGACGCCTTCCAGATCGTCCCCTCGCAGCGCTTCCGCATGCCGTTCCAGTT
Organism: Rhodospirillaceae bacterium; assembly: GCA_038125725.1. GTDB lineage: Bacteria > Pseudomonadota > Alphaproteobacteria > Rhodospirillales > Casp-alpha2 > TMED8. Next base: position 563 of record JAYPEK010000055.1, on the reverse strand, counting down.
GCCGCCGTTCTCGTTCTACCGGTCGCTCCGGCGGCTCAACCCGTCGCCGTTCCTGTTTTACCTCGATTTCGGCGGTTTCCAGGTGGTCGGCTCCAGCCCCGAGATTCTGGTCCGGGTACGCGACGGCCAGGTGACGTTGCGCCCGCTCGCCGGCACCCGGCCGAGGGGCGCCACGGCGGCCGAGGATGCGGCGTTGGCGGAAGACCTGCTGAACGATCCCAAGGAGCGCGCCGAGCACCTGATGCTGCTCGATCTCGGGCGCAACGACGTCGGCCGGGTGGCCAAGCCCGGCACCGTCAAGCCGACCGAGCAGTTCATCGTCGAATATTATTCCCACGTCATGCATATCGCCTCCAATGTGGAAGGCGAGTTGGACCGCGAGCGCTTCGACGAAATCGATGCGCTGATGGGCGGCTTTCCCGCCGGCACGGTCTCCGGCGCGCCGAAGGTGCGGGCGATGGAGATCATCGACGAACTGGAGCCCGAGCGGCGCGGCATCTATGCCGGCTGCATCGGCTATTTCGGCGCCGACGGCGACATGGATACCTGCATCGCGCTCCGCA
>JAYPEK010000054.1:0-25181 GCA_038125725.1 Rhodospirillaceae bacterium | reverse complement strand
CCACTTGATGCCGCAGGCATCATCCATTCGCCAATAACTGAGTGTGTGGAAAGACCGCCTGGATTCCCGCCTTCGCGGGAATGACGGGGGAGAGAGCGGATATTCCACGGGTTGGAACCCATTGATTTTCTTGAGAACTCAAAAAAATCTCAGGAACGAACCCAATTCCCACCCGCAGCGCGCCGGGGATGGCCGGCTCGGCCGGCACGCGTCTCCAGCGGTCTCGGCGTCGCCCACCAAACCACCCGTCATTCCCGCAAAAGCGGGGACCCACTTTATGCCGCAGGCATCATCCTTTCCCAACAGCGGAGCCACGGATAAACCCACTGGGTTCCCGCCGGAGCCTGTGCCCGCGCAGGCGGGTACGGGAATGACGGAGGAGGGGCCATCGGCACCAACCCCACCGGTCGGCCCGATCCGAAATCCGATTCACGATGTCCAATAGCGCGCCGTCGCCGCCAGCACGGCGATACGAGTGGTTTCCGTAGCATATGGAATCTGAAAAGTCAATAAATTCCTATATTCAGGAAAATTATATATTTGAGCGCCAAGCAAAGTGACGTTTGCTGCATACCACTGATAGAATGTCGATGACCATTTTCGGAACGAGGGTCTGCTCAATGGTGGACATAGCCACTCTTGATGATTGGTATGGAAAGATCCGTACTCAATGGGAATGGATCGCCGGTTGCGCTGAATTTGCTGTTCTATGGGATAGCGAGGATTTCCAAATTTGGTTTGAGGATCAGCCTATTCGCGCACGCGAGGCACTATTGATGATAAGTAAATCAGTGGTGGGTAATAACGCAGCCGCTGGTATTGCTAGAATTTTCGACCCCGACAAAGGCAACAATAGAATCTGCATTCCACGTCTTTTGAATTGCCTCGAAAACCTTGAAGTTGCAGAGGCGTACTGCCGTGCCCACGACGGAGACGATCACTTACGCTTTGCTCAAGAAATCTGGAAAATACTCCAAGACACCCCGTCCCACTTTTCGGCCCAAACACGGCAACCAAAGCCAACGTTGATGCTCGATGCATTTCGAAAATTCAGGAACGCCAGACAAGCCCATCTGTTGGAAACAGAACCCGAAAGCGTATTTTACGCGGATATGTGGCACCTCGCCCGCGAAGCAGGGGTGATTATTGAATCCCTGGGAAGGGCATCCGGCACATGTACCGTGAGTGCATCATCAGTCAAAGGGGTATGGGCAGAGAGGCACATGGCGTTGTTTTCGGTTTGGAAGTCGTAGCCATCAAATAGCTGCTGCAACCGCACTTGTTGCATGACTTTTCAAGAATTAACGGAAATCATCGTTTCTCTGCCGCAGCCGTCACCCCGCTCCCGCCATATCCGCCAGCAAATGCGCCACCTCCGCTTCACCCTCGTTCTGCAAATAGTCGAGAAACGTCTGCGCGGCGCGTGAGAGGCGTTTGCCTTTGCGGTGCACCGCGTACCACTGGCGACGCAGCGGGAAGGCCTCGACGTCCAAGATCGCCAGCTCGCCGGCGGCGAGTTCGAGACGTAAGGCGTGCAGGGAAAGTGCGGCGACGCCCAGGCCGCCCATGACGCCGTGCTTGATCGCCTCGGCGCTGTCCAACTCGATGTAGGGCGCAACTGAGAGGCCGTGTTCGGCGAGCACGGTTTCCACGGCCTTCCGCGTGCCGGAGCCCTGTTCGCGACCGACGTAGGGCTCGGCGACGAAGCGGGCGAGGGGGATATTGCGCTCTTTCGCCAACGGATGGTCGGGCCTGGCGACGGCGACGACGACGTTTTCCAGGAACGGATGCTCCTCCACCTGCAAGCCCTCAGGCACCCGGCCCATGATGTAGAGGTCGTCCTCGTTGGCTTCCAGGCGGGCCAAAAGCTTGGCGCGGTTGGTGATCTCCAGTTTCGGTTCCACCTTGGGGTGGCGGCGGACGAAGGTGCCGAGCAGGTGCGGCAGGAAGTACTTGCCGGAGCTGATGACGGTGACCTTCAAGGGGCCCGCGATGCCGGTCTGCAAGTCGCCGAGCGCGGTTTCCAGATCGTCCAGCCGGCCCAAGACGTCGCGGCAGGCGGCATAGACCTCCTGGCCGGCGACGGTCAGGTGCAGCGCGCGCCCGACCTGCTCGAACAAAGGGAGCCCGACGCGCTCTTCCAGGCGTTTCACCTGGATCGAGACGGCGGGCTGGGTGAGGTGCACTTCCTCCGCGGCGCGGGTGAAACTCTCGTTCCGGGCGACGGCGGCGAACAGGCGCAACTGCTGCAAGGTGGCGTGTAACATGCCATAAACTATCGTTTATGATAAAGATAAATACAATTAATTGTTAGTTATTCCCCAATTCGCCTACATTCCCGCCCGAAGCTTAAGAGGCCCCATCGTGAAGGCACCCGGATCCGCCGGGCCCGCCAGAGAGACGAGACAGGGGCGGCAAGAGGAGCGAAGCGATCATGGCGAAGACCTACCAAGCGGGTGTGAAGGAATACCGCGAAACCTACTGGATGCCGGACTACACCCCGAAAGACACCGATTTCCTGGCCTGCTTCAAGGTCATCCCGCAGGAAGGCGTGCCGCGCGAGGAAGCCGCGGCGGCGGTCGCCGCCGAATCCTCCACCGGCACCTGGACCACGGTCTGGACCGACCTCCTGACCGACCTCGACTACTACAAGGGCCGCGCCTACGCCATCGAGGACGTACCCGGCAACGACGAGGCCTTCTACGCCTTCATCGCCTATCCCATCGATCTCTTCGAAGAGGGCTCGGTCGTCAACGTGCTGACCTCGCTGGTCGGCAACGTGTTCGGCTTCAAGGCGGTCCGCGCGCTGCGCCTCGAAGACATCCGCGTGCCGATCGCCTACGTGATGACCTGCGGCGGCCCGCCGAACGGCATCCAGGTCGAGCGCGACGTCATGAACAAGTACGGCCGGCCGATGTTGGGCTGCACGATCAAGCCGAGGCTCGGATTGTCCGGCAAGAACTACGGCCGCGCGGTCTATGAGTGCCTGCGCGGCGGCCTGGATTTCACCAAGGACGACGAGAACGTCAACTCGCAGCCGTTCATGCGCTGGCGCCAGCGTTTCGATTTCGTCATGGAGGCGATCCACAAGGCCGAGGCCGAGACCGGTGAGCGCAAGGGCCACTACCTGAACGTCACCGCGCCGACGCCGGAGGAGATGTACAAGCGCGCCGAATACGCCAAGGAACTGGGCGCGCCGATCATCATGCACGACTACCTGACCGGCGGCTTCACCGCCAACACCGGCCTCGCCAACTGGTGCCGCGACAACGGCATGCTGTTGCACATCCACCGCGCCATGAACGCGGTCATCGACCGCAATCCCAACCACGGCATCCACTTCCGGGTGCTGACCAAGATGCTGCGGCTTTCCGGCGGCGATCACCTGCACACCGGCACCGTCGTCGGCAAGCTGGAAGGCGACCGGGCCTCGACGCTCGGTTGGATCGACCTTTTGCGTGAGCGCTACATCAAGGAAGACCGCTCGCGCGGCATCTTCTTCGACCAGGACTGGGGCTCCATGCCGGGCGCCTTCGCGGTGGCATCCACGTCTGGCACATGCCGGCATTGGTCAACATCTTCGACGACAACGCCGTCCTGCAGTTCGGCGGCGGCACGCTCGGCCATCCCTGGGGCAACGCCGCCGGCGCGGCGGCCAACCGGGTGGCGCTGGAAGCCTGCGTCGAGGCCCGCAACCAGGGCCGCGAGTTGGAGAAGGAAGGCAAGGACATCCTCACCGCCGCCGCCGCCTCCAGCCCGGAACTGAAGATGGCCATGGAAACCTGGAAGGAAATCAAGTTCGAGTTCGACACCGTCGACAAGCTCGACGTGGCCCACAAGTGAGCCGGTCGAAACTCTTTACGCAAAGGAAGATGAAATGAGCGACATGCAGGACTATCAATCGAGCCTCAGCGACGTTTCCAGCCGCAAGTTTGAGACCTTCTCGTACCTGCCGGAAATGGACGCCGCCGGCATCCGCAAGCAGGTGGAGTACATCGTCTCCAAGGGCTGGAACCCGGCCATCGAACATGCCGAGCCGGAAAACGCCTTCGGCCACTACTGGTACATGTGGAAGCTGCCGATGTTCGGCGAGGCCGACGTCGACCGCATCCTCTCGGAGGCCGAGGCCTGCCACAAGGCGCACCCGAACAACCACGTGCGCCTGGTCGGCTACGACAACTACGCGCAGTCGAAGGGCGCGGAGATGGTCGTCTACCGGGGCAAGCCCGTCTGACGGCCGGCTTCCGTGCCTCCCGGCAAGGGCCCGCGCGGTCTCCTTGCGGCCCTTGCCGGACTGCTCCCAAGACGAAATGAAGACAACGGACCCAACCGATGAACGCCCCCGATATCGCCCAGCAATACCGCGTCGCCACCGAGCCCTTCTACCGCACCGTCGCCGACGAGGTGGATCTGTACGAGGCCGCCTACGCGCGCCGCATGCCGGTGATGCTGAAGGGCCCGACGGGCTGCGGCAAATCGCGCTTCGTCGAGTACATGGCCTGGAAGCTGGGCCGGCCGCTGATCACGGTGGCCTGCAACGAGGACATGACGGCGTCCGACCTGATCGGGCGGTTCCTCTTGGATAAGGACGGCACAAAGTGGCAGGACGGGCCCTTGACCACGGCGGCGCGCATCGGCGCGATTTGTTACCTGGACGAGGTCGTCGAGGCCCGCCAGGACACCACCGTCGTCATCCACCCGCTGACCGATCACCGCCGGGTGCTGCCGCTGGATAAGAAAGGCGAGCTGATCCAGGCCCACGACGACTTCCAATTGGTGATCTCCTACAACCCCGGCTACCAGAGCTTGATGAAGGACCTGAAGCCCTCGACCAAGCAGCGCTTCGGCGCCATGGACTTCGACTACCCGAGCGAGGAGATCGAGGCCGACATCGTGGCGAAGGAATCCGGCGTCGACCCCGAGATCGCCAAGAAGCTGGTGCAGATCGCGCACAGGACGCGGAACCTCAAGGGCCACGGCCTGGACGAGGGGATTTCCACGCGCCTGCTGGTCTACGCCGGGCAGATGATCGCCGAGGGCGTCGAGCCCACCGCCGCCTGCCGCATGACCCTGGTGACGCCGCTCACCGACGATCCCGACATGCTGGAAACCCTGTTGGCGGCGGTCGAGACCTTCTTCGTCGCCTGACCGATGATCGGCGGCGTTCGATGACCATCGACCTCGAAGATTACAAGGCCTGCTTCAAGGGTGCTTCCGACGACCAGCTCGCGGCGCTGGAAAGCATCTTCCACGACGCCGCCCGGGTGATGTCGCCGGCCGGGCTGAGCGAATACATGGCCGGCGCCAAGGGGCTCTGCCAACTGGGCCGGGGCCACGACCTGGTGCTGAGTTATCTGGAGAACACCCCCGCCGTGGTGCAGGAATGCGGCGAGGACGTGCTGCGCGACTGCCTGGAAGCGGCGCTGAAGCTTTCATCCATGACGTCGGGCGAGGTCATCGCGCTCTTGTTCTCGAGCCTGCCGTCCGCCGCCCGGCGCTTGGGCGATCCGGAATTGCTGCGCGGTTATCTCACGCTGATTCACCAGCTTTCGGCCAAGGCGTCCAGGGGGCTCCGGCCCATGCTCGGCAATATCGACGAGCTTTTGTCCAAGCTCACACTCTCCGGCCTCCGGCGCTGGGCCAACTTCGGCGCCGAGGCCTACAAGCGCGACCTGCCGAACCTGGTCAAATATTTCAACCTGGAAACCGCCGACAGCCGCAAGGTTTTGCAAAAGGAACGGCGCGGCACGCTGTTCGTCGATACGCAGCGGAAGCTCAATTTCTACCTGCGTGCGCTCTGGGGCCGCGATTTCTTCCTGCGACCGACCGCCGCCGACAGCGAAGGCTTCAAGCCCTACCTGGAAAGCCGCGTCATGCACCTGCCGGACGCCTTGGACGCCGTCGGCGATGTGTCGGGGCTGGAGCTCTACCGCGCCCAGGCGGCGCACCTGGCGGCGCACATGATCTACACCGCCGAGCCGCTGTCCGCCGAGCAGTTGAGCCCGGCGCAGATGTTCTTCATCGCGCTCATCGAGGACGCGCGCATCGAATATCTGGCGGCCAGGGATTTCCCCGGCCTCGGCAAACTCTGGGGGCGGTTGCTAGCGCTGCGCCCCGATGCCCGGCCGGAGCACCCGACCATGACAGTCCTGGAAGCGCTGGCGCACCGGCTGAATGACGCTTCCGTTGCCACTGGCGACGCCGAAGCCGATGCCGTGGCCGACAGGTTCCACGCCGGCATCGAGGAAAACGCTTCGCGCAACCGGTTCGCCTGGGACTTGGGCATGGAGCTCTACCATGTCTTCGCCACACGCCGGGACGTGCCGAGCCTCAGAATCCTCGAGACGCTGCGCGTTCCCTACCGCGACGACAACCGCTTCTGTTGGGCCTTCGACGGTTTCGATTGGGCGGCGGGCGACGTCAAATACCTGCCGGCGAGCCAGCGCCAGGTGCGCAAGTACGTCAGCGTCATGGAGATGGCCAACGAAGTCGATTGCGAACTGGCCGGCGACGACGCCCAGGAAATCTGGGTCTGCGCCGACAACTTCATGCCCTACGAGGACGCCGGCGAGGCGACGACGAGCTTCAACGACATGTGGGGCAAGGAGCCGGTCTCCGACCCGTACCATTATCAGGAATGGGACTATCAGGTGCAGCTCTACCGGCCCGATTGGGCGACGGTCTATGAGCGCCGCGCCACCAAGGGCGATCCGGAGACCGTGCAGCGCATCCTGCTCGACCACAAGCCGGTCACGCACCGGATCAAGCGGATCATCGATCTTTTGAGCCCGCAGGGCGTGCAGCGCATGCGGAACATGGAGGACGGCGACGAGATCGACATCAACGCCGCCATCGACGCCATGGTGGCGATCCGCATGGGTGAGCAGCCGTCCTCGCGCATCACCATGAGGAACGTCATCAACAACCGCGACCTGGCGGTCACCGTGCTGCTGGATTTGTCGGAATCCACCAACGAAACGATGGCGGGTTCGGAGAAGACGGTTCTCGATCTCACCCGCGAGGCCGCCGCCCTGGTGGCCACCGCCATCAGCGGGGTGGGGGACCCGTTCGCCATCCACGGCTTCGCCTCCGACGGGCGCCACGACGTGCACTACTACCGCTTCAAGGATTTCCGCCAGGCCTTCGACGACGAGGCCAAGGCGCGCCTGGACGGCATGAAGGGCGGGCTCTCGACCCGCATGGGCGCGGCCATGCGCCACGCCGGCAGGCACCTGTTGCGTCAGCCCGAGCGGCGCAAGCTGTTGCTCCTGGTCACCGACGGCGAGCCCGCCGACATCGACGAGCGCGACCCGCAGCATCTCCGCCACGACGCCAAGAAGGCGGTCGAGGAGCTCTATTCGAAAGGCGTGCTCACCTACTGCCTGACGCTGGACGCCAACGCCGACGCCTATGTGAAGCGCATCTTCGGCGCCAACAACTACACCATCGTCGATCATGTTGACCGATTGCCGGAAAAGCTCCCATCCTTGTTCGCCAGTCTGACCAGCTAGGAAAGGGCGGAGGCGATGGAACCGAAGCGCTACGTCGGTATCGACAAGGACATCAACGGCGGCATGACCGACACCGGCAAAATCATCCGCGACGCCTGGGTGTTCGGCCTGATCCCGGAATCGGAGACCTGCGAGGGCTGGCTCGCCGACGGCATCGAGGACCTGTGGCGGCGGGTCGATGCCGAGTGGGAGAAGTGCGGCTTCCTGGTCGGCAACCTGCCGCCGGATCTTCGCGCCGCCTTCATGCGCATCCACGAACAGGCGCTCGAGCGCGCCAAGGCCGCCGGCTGGGATGCCGAGAACGAGCTGGCCGGGGATGAATTAGCGCACCGCCCTATAACCGCCATCAGGAAGTGCCGCCGCTGTCGGTCTGGCCATCCGCCATCGACGCGGCGCAGTTCCATACCGTCTACCGCGCCCTGAAACGCAGCCCCCCGGCGATCCGCCTCGAACTGCCCGGCCTCAAGACCCTCGATCTGATTTTGCAGCCGGAGGCCTGGATCGTCGTCGACCGCGCCTTCAACGACCTGCCGGTGGCCGCCTGGACCGGCTTCCGCGCCGGCGAACGCGAAGGGCTGCACGAGCCGGTGCCGTGCGAATTGCGCTACTTCCACGGCTACGCCGGCATGATCATCAAACGCGTGCTGGAAACCATGGACGCCGAGTTGAACGCCGCGTTGCTGGAAGGCGACGCGAGCCGCCAGGTGCTCGAATTTCCCACCGACGATTGACGCCGAAAGCCGCGAACGCCCTTGGTTCTTGACGCCCGGCGAGCGAGGGTCTACTAAGTCGCGCTTTCCCGGTGGTGGCTGTAGCTCAGTTGGTTAGAGCGCCTGGTTGTGGTCCAGGAGGTCGGGGGTTCAAATCCCCTCAGCCACCCCATTTCCTCCGACATTTTCATTCTTCCCGACCGGTCGATGCCGGGGTTTCCCTAATTTCCGGCGCGCCCGCATGGCGCTACTATAAATGCGGATGGGAAGGGATCACGCATGGGTTTCAAGGTTCTAAAGGCATTAGCGGTTCTGACCGTGCTGCTGCCAACCACGGCCGCCGCGCAGTCGGCGCCGGGCGAGAGCAGGAGCCAGGTCGAGCGCCTCAACGCCTTCGCCGACGATCTGCTGGCGGTCGTCGCACGTTGGAAGGCGTCGGAACGGGTGGAAACCTCGTCACGCTCAGGCGGCTATGCCCGGATGCCCGGTTACTTCGTCGAGGAAACCTTCAAGGACGGCGCGTCGGGACGCGTGCTGGCGAAAGTGCGTTGGATCGCCGAGCAACCGGACACCGCGCACATGATCGAGGTGTTCCTGCACGACACAACCGGCAAGCTGGTCGCCGACTACTACGTTTCCTACCTGGTCGACCACAGGAACGCGCCGATGCACGCGCTGGTCAACCTGCACGCCACGAACGGCGGGCTTCAGGCCTTCCGGCAATTCGATATCTTCGGCGAGCTCTTGTTCGAGCGCTGCCAGGGAACGTTCGCCGGCGACGCGGTGGACTTGAATATCGATGCCTTCGATCCGTCATTTTCGAAGAGCCAGCTTCCCGCCGGCCTCTACGCCGCCTGTTTCGGCGCGCTGCCGGATACGCCCGGTGCGTTCGCGGCGCCATCCGAACAGTTCAAATCCACCGACACTCAGTAGCAGCCGACGTTCCAGGTGGAGCGGTCGAAATAATAGGTGGTGTAGGCGCCGGTGAAGGCCGCGCGGGCGTTTTCGGCCAGCGCCAAGGCGCGTTCCGGCCCCATCGCGCCGATCAGGACGGCGGCGAGCAGCGCTGCGGCGACGAGCAGGGTGCGGGTTGCGCTCATGACGGGCAATTATAAACACAAGCCTCGGAATATGCAGTACAATCGCCGCCACGTCGAAACCCGCCACCGCGAAAGAGGCTGAATCAATGACCATCGACCAGCGCCGTTTCGAACGCATCGACCTTTCCAGACTCGCCTTCGCGCGCGAGGGCGACCAGGCCCACGGCGGCGTGCTTCGCGACATCTCGCTGGAAGGGGCTTTCATCGAGTTCCGCTATCCGCTTGGGCGGATCGAGCACCAGTTCGAGCAAGGCGACGCCATCGAACTGCTGCTCGACGATGAAACCCTGCTCACCGGCACCGCCATCCGCATCGAGAGAGAGGGCATCGCGCTCCAGTTCGCCGCCGACAACAGCGGTCAGCGCCAGGTGCTCGAGGCGTTGATGGCAGCCGAAGCCTAGCGCCCCCGTTCCCGGCATGGAACTGTCGCTCCCCACGGCCATCATCAACGCCGCCATCGGCAATGCGGTGTTGGCGTCGCTGCTGTCCTACCTGCGGCTGCGCCCGGGCATGCCGGCGGGGCTGGGATGGTGGGCAGCCGGATTCTGGCTGCACACGCTGCGCTATGTGGGCTTCATGGCGCAGCCGGTGCTCGGCACCAAGGCTAGCCTGATCATGGCCGACAGCGTGCATGGCATCGCGGCGGTGTTCGTCCTCGCCGGCACGGCGGAATTCGTCGGCGGCGGCTGGCCCCGTCGCTGGGTCTGGACGGCATCGGCGGCGGTGGTCGTGTTCGTCGCCGGCGCGGTGCTGAGCGATGCCGGTTTCCTGGTCCGCACCATCCCGCAATACACGCTTTCCGGCCTCGCCAATCTTGCCGCCGGGGTGCTGTTGCTGCGCAACATGCCGGAGACGTCCCGCGTCGGCTACAAGCTGGCGGCCGCCAGCCTGACCGTCTGGGGCCTGCACAAGTTCGATTATCCGTTCCTGCGGCCGGTGGAATGGTTCGCGCCCTATGGCTTCATGCTCGCCTACATCCTGTCGCTGACGCTGGCGCTGGGCCTGGTGATGATGGCGCAATCGGCGCTGGCCGAGGTTGCCGAACGCGAGGCGGTGCGTCGCCGGCGTGCACAGGAATCCTACCGCCAACTGATTGAACACGCGGAAATCGCCATCTGGGACGAGAACCTGACCGGGCTCAGGGGCACCTTCGAACGCCTTCGTGATGAAGGCGTCACCGACCTCAGGAGCCATATCGAGGCACACCCCGATATCATGAACGAGATCCGCCTGGGCGTTTGGGTCAACGATATCAACCCGGCGGCGCTGCGCATGTACAAGGCCAGCGACAAGAAAGACCTGATGGCGGCACTGGAGAAGATCTGGTGGGACATGGACCGAGGCGGGCTCGTCGACGCGGTAAGTACCGTTTGGGAGGGGCAGGAGGCCTACCACGGCACCGTCCGCCAGCAAACCCTGGAAGGCGATACGCTGGAGGTGGTGATGTCGATCCCGCGCCTGACGTCCGAAAGCTCGTGGGAAAACGTACCGGTGACCATGCTCGACGTCACCGACCTCAAGAACGCAGAACGCGAACTGCGACAGGCCAAGGACGAGGCGGAGATGGCCAATCGGGCGAAATCCGAGTTCCTGGCCTCCATGAGCCACGACCTGCGAACGCCGCTGAACGCGGTGCTGGGATTTGCGCAGATGCTGCAGTTGGAGACCAACGCGCCGCTGACCGAGGCCCAGCGTTCGCAGGTCGACAACATCATCGTCGGCGGTACCCATTTGATGGAACTGATCAACGATATCCTGGACCTGGCCAAGATCGAAGCCGAACAACTGGACTTGGTGATGGAGACCGTCGATGCCGCGACGGTGGTCGCCGAGTGCATTACCCTGAGCGCCCCCTTGGCCAAGGCCGAACAGGTCACAATCGAAAACCGCTTCTCGGCGCGCGGCGCGGTCTGGCTCAATACCGATTCCGTGCGTTTCACCCAGGTGCTGCTCAATCTCCTGTCCAACGCGGTGAAGTACAACAACACCGGCGGCAGCGTCACGGTGGACGGCGAGGTGCGGGACAACGGCGCGCTCCGCCTTCAGGTCACCGACACCGGCATCGGCATTTCCGAGACCGACCGGCCGCGTATTTTCCAGATGTTCCAGCGCTTCGGCACCAGCGCCACCCTGGCGCGCGAGGGCACCGGCATCGGCCTCTCGGTCAGCAAGCTGTTGGTCGAACGCATGGGCGGCGCCATCGGCTTCGAGAGCGAAGCCGGCGTCGGTTCGACGTTCTGGATCGAATTGCCGCTGGCGCCGGCGGAGGAAGGCACCGCCAAGGAAAGTGCGTAAGAAAGCCGACTAGGTATACGAGTCGAGATACCAATGCATCTCGTCCTCGCTCAGCGGAAAGCCGCCGTCGTCGGTCTCGTGGGTCATGTTCTTGGGCTGCACCCGGGCAACCCGGCGCTGGATCATCATCGCCGTTTCCATGGTGAAGCCCGCCCGCCAGACGACGGCCGCGACCGCCTTGCCGTTGTCGGAGGCGAGCATCGCCTTGACGTTGTCGATCTTCATGTCGGCCAGGTGGCGGAGCGCATGCGGCACCAACGCGATGTCGCCGTCCTCGATCGCCTTCTGGATGGCCTTTTCGGTGAGTTGGCCTTTCTTGTACATCTTCTCGGCCCGCTCGTCGGCCGGCAGCCGGCCGCCTTCGACATCGGGGATATCGCCTGAATCGATGCGCTGGCGCGCTCGGAAGCGCAGTTCCTGTTCGACGTCGTCGGGCAGGTTGTTCTTCTTGACCAATCGCTCCACCAGCGAGGCACTGACGAACGATGCAATGCGCCGCATGGTGGCGACCGACAGGTTGGAGCGGTCGACCATCGGCGCGTGCAGCTCCTTGACGTCCATGGCGGCGGTGCCGATGGCGGCCATGGTCTTTTCGCCGATGTCGGCGGAAAAGTTCTTCAACAGCGCGATCATCGCCGTCACTTCGCCGGTCTCGACGACGGCATCGGAGACCGGCGAGGTGATCTTCTGGCGCCGCGCCACGGCCTCGAGCGCGCCGCCCTTGATGCCGCCGGCGATGATCTGAATCAGTTCCGACTCGTTCAACAGCGGCGAGAATTCCAGGATCGGCACCGAAACCGATTCCTCGGCGTCACGCGCGAGGCGCTCGACCATGTCCTTGGGTACGTAGTCCAGGTGCTTGGTTTCCTCGGCGATAATGGCGCGGACCTTGGGCAACTCGTCCCGGGCCAGGATCTCCAACACCTCCATGGCCATCTCGGTCACCTTGTCGTTCTCACGCTCGGAGAGACCCGGGATCAGTTTGCCGATCTTGGTCGCCAGTTCGATACGGACGGCAGCGTTCTTGTCCTCGGCCAGGATGCGATCGGCCTGCAGCGGCGTGCGCTCGTTGCCGGCGACGGCCTTCCTGACGTCCGGGTGTTCGTCGGTGGCGAAGTAGTAGAGGAATTCCGGTTCCAGATCCTCGTACTCGGCCAGCTTGGCGCGTTCCTTGACCGAACCCGTGGCGGCGATTTCCCGCGCTTTATCTTAGGGCGGCGCCTGGCGCGCGCCTTCGCTCTTGGCCTTGCCGAAAAGCCAATTCAGCATCTCTTTCTTCGCCATGCGGCTGTTCCTCCCCCCGCGGCCGGACTTAACGGTCGGCCTTGGAGCCGCCGTGGCAGGCGGGCGACGCCATGACGTTTTCGCCGCGTTCCTCCCATTCCGGCGGCGTGTGGGTCTGCATGGAGAGGGCATGCACCGGCCCGGCCAGTTCATCGGCCAGGATCGCGTTCACGGCCTGGTGGCGCTGTACGCGATTTTTGGCCTCGAAGGCCGGCGAGACGACGATCACCTTGAAATGCGACTCGGAACCGGGCGGTACGTTGTGCATGTGGCTTTCGTTGATGACTTCGAGGTAGGCCGGGGTGAGGCCGGCGCGGATTTTGGTTTCGATGGTTTCTTGTACGCTCAAGGGTTTTCTCCTGGCCGATCCCGATCTGTGTCGGGCATTTTCAATCGGACCCCGCAAATATAGTCACATTTTTCCCGATTGGCGACAGGCGGTGCGATCCAAGCGGAAAGCTCAGTTATCGGCCCGGTGTTCGCCGGTTTTCACGCGCCGGCGGAACTGCGGCGGCAGGGCGCCCTGGGTGGCGTCGAGGTCGTCGCGCAGCGCCACCACCTCGCGCCGCACGGCATCCAGGGTCTCGCGCGTGCCCTGGTCGATGTTGTGGAATTCGTCGATGCGTCGCTCCAGCGTCTGGATGCGGGCGGTGGCGGCACGCACCTCGTCACGCACGTCGCCGCGCAGTGTCGCCAGTTCTGCGCGCAGCGCCTTGGCCAGTTCGCTGAACTGGTCTTCCGCCTTTTTCATGGCAACGCCGGCAAGCCAGAGCGCAGTGAATGCCACGCCCATCGCTAGAACGCCGATAATTGTCGTCATGCCGCCGTTTTTCCTCCGGTTGAATGCGACCGGTTCGCACCATATTTTTCACCGCATCGGTTCGGAGATCAAGATGAGCGGCTATCCTCTTGCCATTCCTGGCGAATTGGTGACCATTAGGCCTGGGATAGAGGACCATCCGAGGCGAATCAGCGTGCCCGTTACCCAGGAATCGCGAAAAATCCGTGTCGCCGTAGTCGACAAGAACCCGCTGGTGCAGGCCGGGTTGAAACAGATTCTCGGCGAGGACGGCCGCTTCGAGGTGGTGTTTATCTGTGCCGACGCCGATACCTTCATCGATGCCCTCGACGAGATTCCCGCGGACCGCCAACCGGAAGTGGCGGTGATCGGCTGGATCCTGTCCGATAGCAACGGCAAGTACATCCTCGATCAGTTGATGGGCAGGGAAGGGGCGCCGCGCGTCGTCGTCTATACCGGTGCCGAGGGCGAGGCCATCGCCCAGCAGGTCATGGCGCACGGCGGCGCCGGTTACGTGTCGAAAAGCGAACGCCCCGAACACTTGGTCGCGACGGTCGGGGAAGTCGCAGCGGAGCGCATGGTCTTTCCCTACCTGGATGTTCGCCAAATTTACGACAACCCATTGACAAGCCTGACCCGCCGCGAGCTTGAGGTTCTGTCCGCCCTGGCCGCCGGCCGGACCAACAAGCAGATCGCCATCGACCAGGAAATTTCACCTAACACATTGAAATTCCATATAAAAAATCTCTACTCCAAACTCGGCGTCGCCAACCGGGCGCAGGCCGTGGCGTTGTATTTGAAGTCCTGAAATTCTCCCTAATAATCCTGTAAATTAGGGTAGTTTTTTACCTAGCCAAAAAATTTTCTACCCCCCTCTTTAGGGAGGTTCTGGATTCATGGGACAACGCCTAGCCTCGCCGCAACAACAGAATGAAACCGGCGAGGCCGAACATGCGGCGCTTCCAAAGCTTGAGCGAATACCTGGACGGCTGGGCCGGCGACGATGCCGAGCGCCGCCAAGCGGCCGGCGCGGTGGCCTGCATCGCCAATGCCGGACGCGCGGTCGCCGCCCTGGTGGCACGCGGGCCGCTGGCCGGCGCGCTCGGGGCCCAGGCCGGCGCCGACAACGCCGACGGCGACGCGCAGAAGGAACTGGACGTACGCGCCAACGACCTGCTGATCGATTGCCTGAAGAAAGGCCCGGTGGGCGTCATCGCGTCGGAAGAACTCGCGGAGCCGCTGATCAACGACCCGCAATCGAAGATCGTCATCGCCATCGATCCCCTCGACGGATCCTCCAACATCGACACCAACGTTTCCGTCAGCACCATCTTTTCGGTGCTGGAGGGCGAAGAGCCCGGCGCCCGGAACGCCTTGCTGCCCGGCACCCGCCAGCGCGCCGCCGGCTATGTCATCTACGGCCCGCAAACGGCGCTGGTGATGACGTTGGGCGACGGCACCCACATCTTCACCCTCGATCCCGACAGCGCGGACTACAAGCTCACGGTCGAAAACGTCCGCATCCCGGAGACCACGCGCGAGTTCGCCATCAACGCGTCGAATTTCCGCCATTGGGACGAACATATCCGCGCCTATGTGGACGACTGCCTCGACGGCGAGAAGGGGCCGCGCGCCGCCAGGTTCAACATGCGCTGGATCGCATCGCTGGTGGCCGAATGCCATCGCATTCTCTCGCGCGGCGGCGTGTTCCTGTATCCCAGCGACCAGCGCCAGGGCTACGGCCGCGGCCGGCTGCGCCTGACCTACGAGGCCAACCCCATCGCCTGGCTGATCGAACAGGCCGGCGGCGCGTCGTCGACCGGGCACGAGCGCATTCTCGACATCCAGCCCACCGACATCCACCAGCGCGTGCCGCTGATCTTCGGCTCCAAGGACGAGGTCGCGCGCATCGACGGCTATTACGCCGACCTGCATCCGCTCGGCAGCCGCTCGCCGCTGTTCGGCCAACGCGGCCTGTTCCGGGCCTGAGACGGGAACAAGGACGAACATCCATGTCGCGCAAGCATCCCATCATCTCGGTCACCGGTTCGTCGGGCGCCGGCACGTCGTCGGTGAAGCGCACCTTCGAACAGATTGTCCGCCGCGAGGGGGTCAATGCCGCCTACATCGAAGGCGATGCCTTTCACCGCCACGACCGCGTTGAAATGAAGGCGAAGATGGCCGAGGAGGCCGGAAAGGCCAACAACCACTTCAGCCATTTCGGCCCGGAAGCCAACCTGCTGGCAGAACTGGAAGCGACCTTCAAGAGCTACGGCGAAACCGGGCAGGGAAAGACCCGCCATTATGTGCACGATGACGAGGAAGCCGAGCGCCTCGGCTCGTCGCCCGGCACCTTCACCGACTGGGGCCCGTTTCCCGATGGCTCCGACCTGTTGTTCTACGAGGGCCTGCACGGCGCCGTGGTGACGGACACCATCAACGTCGCACAGCATGCGGACCTCAAGATCGGCGTCGTGCCGGTGATCAATCTGGAATGGATCCAGAAGCTGCACCGCGACCGCGATGCGCGCGGCTATACCGCCGACGCCGTCACCGACACCATCTTGAGTCGCATGCCCGACTACGTGAACTACATCTGCCCGCAGTTCACCGAGACCGACGTTAATTTCCAGCGCGTGCCGACCGTCGATACCTCCAACCCGTTCATCGCCCGCGACATCCCGACGCCGGACGAATCGATGGTGGTGATCCGCTTCCGCATTCCGCGCGGAATCGACTTTTCCTACCTGGTGTCGATGATCCATGGCAGCTTCATGTCGCGCGCCAATTCCATCGTCATCCCCGGCAACAAGCTCGATCTCGCCATGCAACTGATCCTCACGCCGATGATCATGCAGTTGATCGACCGCAAACGCCGGGCGGAGTGAGGGGCATGGCCAGCAAGACAGCCCCCGCGAATCCGCGACCGATTTCCGCCTCCAAGCGCTATGCCGACACGATGTCGGCCTACGCCGAGGCATCGAGCTCCCTGCTGGCTCGGCTTGACGGTTGTCCGTGTGGTGCTTCGGCACCCCACGGCGCCGTCAAGCCGGCTTCCGGCGGGGGCGGACGCCCAATCGAGGCGACGAAAGGAAATTAACAAATCGGACTCCAAATCCCCGCCGCCAGAGGCTAAAACTCTCGGCGTCGGGGGCCTGGACATTCCCGGCCGGGCGAGCGAAAACCCCCGCAACTTTCAGCGCAACGAACTTGGAGGCAGCATCGATGGGCGCATCCCACAAGGACATGGCCAACGCCATCCGTTTTCTCTCGGCGGATGCCGTGCAAAAGGCGAATTCCGGCCATCCGGGGATGCCCATGGGCATGGCCGACGTGGCGACCGTGCTGTTCACCAAGTTCCTCAAGTACGACGCCGCCGATCCCGCCTGGGCCGACCGCGACCGCTTCGTGCTCAGCGCCGGCCACGGCTCGATGCTGCTCTATTCGCTGCTCTACCTGACCGGCTACGAGGGCATGACCCTCGACGAGGTGAAGAATTTCCGTCAACTCGGCGCCAAGACCGCCGGCCACCCGGAATACGGCCACGCGCCCGGCATCGAGACCACCACCGGCCCCTTGGGCCAGGGCATCACCACCGCCGTCGGCATGGCGCTGGCCGAGCGCCTGGCGAACCAGCGTTTCGGCGACGGCCTGGTAGATCACTACACCTACGTCATCGCCGGTGACGGCTGCCTGATGGAAGGCATCAGCCACGAGGCGGTGTCGCTGGCCGGCCACATGCAGCTCGGCAAGCTGATCGTGCTGTTCGACGACAACTCCATCTGCATCGACGGCGCCACCGACATGACCGTCGGCGACGACCAGTTGATGCGCTTCAAGGCGTCCGGCTGGGACGTCACCGCCGTCGACGGCCATGACCCGGACGCCGTCGACGCCGCCCTCAAGGCCGCCAAGGCCACCGACACGCCGTCGCTGATCGCCTGCAAGACCATCATCGGCCGCGGCGCGCCGAACAAGGAGGGTAGCTCGTCGACCCACGGCGCGCCCTTGGGCGACGACGAAATCAAGCTGGCGCGCGAGAACATGGGCTGGCCGCATCCGGCCTTCGTGGTGCCGGACGACGTGCTGTCCGCGTGGCGCGACGCCGGCGCCCAGGGCGCCGCCGAGCGCGGCGCCTGGGAAGCGCGGCTTGCGGGCGATGCCAACAAAGCCGAGTTCGAACGCACCCTCACCGGTCAGCTCCCGGCCGGCTGGCAGGATGCCGTCAACGCCCACAAGAAGCGCTGCTCGGAAGAGCAGGTGGGATGGGCGACGCGCAAGGCATCGGGCGAGGCGCTCACCGTGCTGACCGAGGCAATGCCGGAAATGATCGGCGGTTCCGCCGACCTGACGGGCTCGGTCAACACCAAGACGCCGAGCACCCAGCCGATCACGCCGAGCGATTTTTCCGGGCGTTACATGCACTACGGCGTGCGCGAACACGCCATGGGCGCGGTCATGAACGGCATCGCGCTGCATGGCGGCTTCATTCCCTATGGCGGCACCTTCCTGGTGTTCGCCGACTACATGAAGGGCGCCATGCGCCTGTCGTCGCTGATGGGCCAGCGGGTGGTCTACGTGCTGACCCACGATTCCATCGGCCTTGGCGAAGACGGCCCGACGCACCAGCCGGTGGAGACGCTGGCGATGCTGCGCGCGCAGCCGAACTTCAAGGTTTTCCGCCCCTGCGACGCGGTGGAAACCGCCGAATGCTGGGCGCTGGCGCTGGAAAACACCACGGGTCCCTCCGGCATGGTGCTGACCCGCCAGGGCGTGCCGCTGCAACGCGCCGAGCACACCGACGACAACCTGTCGGCCAAGGGCGCCTACGTGCTGGCCGAGGCCGAGGCGGGCGATCGCCAGGTAACGCTGATGGCGACGGGCTCGGAAGTACAGTTGGCGCAGGCGGCGCGCGACACCCTGGAGGCTGAAGGCATCGCCACGGCGGTGGTTTCCGTGCCCTGCTGGGAGCTGTTCGACGAACAGGACGATGACTACCGCAGGAGCGTGCTCGGCGATTGCACCGTGTGCGTCGCGGTCGAGGCCGGCGTGCGCATGGGCTGGGACAAGTACGTGCGCCCGCACGGCGGCTTCGTCGGCATGGCCGGCTTCGGCGCCTCGGCGCCGGCCGGCGAGCTCTACAAACACTTCGGCATCACCGCCGAAAACGTCGTGCAAGCCGTGAAGGAACGGCTGTAAGATATTGGCTAACTAGGAAAACTCTGACCCCCAGGAGGACACAAAATGGCCTTGGTTTCGCTTCGGCAGCTTCTCGACCATGCCGCGGAAAACGACTACGGCATGCCGGCGTTCAACATCAACAACATGGAACAGATGCTGGCGATCATGGCGGCGGCGAAGAAGACCGACAGCCCGGTGATCATGCAGGCGTCGCGCGGCGCGCGTAAGTACGCCAACGACACCGTGCTGCGGCATCTGATTATCGCCGCCACGGAAATGTACCCCGACATCCCGGTCTGCATGCACCAGGACCACGGCAACAACGCCGCCACCTGCATGTCGGCCATCGCCAATGGCTTCTCGTCGGTGATGATGGACGGTTCCTTGGAAGAAGACGCCAAGACGCCCGCTTCCTACGAATACAACGTCGAAGTCACCCGCGACGTCACCCACATGGCGCACCTGGTCGGCGTCTCGGTGGAAGGCGAACTGGGCTGCCTGGGCTCGCTCGAGACCGGCGAGGGCGACAAGGAAGACGGCCACGGCTTCGAGGGCAAGCTCGACCACTCCATGCTGGTCACCGACCCCGACGAGGCAGCCGACTTCGTCAAGAAAACCAAGTGCGACGCGCTGGCGGTGGCCATCGGCACCTCGCACGGCGCCTACAAGTTCACCCGCAAACCGACCGGCGACATCCTGGCCATGGACGTGGTCAAGGCGATCCACGCCAAGCTGCCCGATACGCACCTGGTGATGCACGGCTCTTCGTCGGTGCCGCAGGACCTGCAGGACATCATCAACCAGTTCGGCGGCGAAATGCCGCAGACCTACGGCGTGCCGGTGGAAGAGATCGAAATCGGCATCAAGAACGGCGTGCGCAAGGTCAACATCGACACCGACAACCGCATGGCCATCACCGGCGCCATCCGCAAGGTGCTCAGCGAAAACAAGGCCGAGTTCGATCCGCGCTCCTACCTGAAGCCGGCCATCGCCGCCATGGAGGAGGTCTGCATCGACCGTTTCGAACGCTTCGGCTGCGCCGGCAACGCGTCGAAGATCAAGCCGATCCCGCTGGCCGACATGGCGGCGCGCTACGCCGACGGCTCGCTCGATCCGACGGTCCACTAAGGCAAACGGGGAACACGTCATGGCCGGTGGCAACGATATCAAGATCGCGCCCTCCATCCTGTCCGCCGATTTCTCGCGGCTGGGCGAAGAGGTGAGGGCCATCGACGCCGCCGGCTGCGACTACGTCCACATCGACGTCATGGACGGGCATTTCGTGCCCAACCTGACCTTCGGGCCGCCGGTGATCAAATGCATCCGGCCGCACACCAACAAGACCTTCGACGTGCACCTGATGATCAACCCGGCGCAGCCCTACCTGCAGGACTACGCCGACGCCGGCGCCGACATCATCACCGTGCACGCCGAGGCCGACCCGCACCTGGACCGCTCGCTGCAGTTCATCCGCAGCTTGGGCAAGAAAGCGGGTGTTTCGCTCAATCCGCACACGCCGGAAACGGTGATCGAATATGTGCTCGATAAGCTCGACCTGATCCTGGTGATGTCCGTCAACCCGGGCTTCGGCGGCCAGAGCTTCATCCCTGCGCAGCTTGAGAAAATCCGCCGCATCCGCCAGATGATCGGCGACCGCCCGATCGAGCTCGAGGTCGACGGCGGCGTCAGCCCCGACACCATCGCCGACGTGGTCGCGGCCGGCGCCGACATCATGGTCGCCGGCAGCGCCGTCTTCAAGGGCGACGATTACGCCGCCACCATCGGCGCGCTCAGGGCGGCGGTTTCGTAAGCTTTCCCTTTACTTTCGCACCCAATGGGTCCAAAAACGCGCCACTTGAGCAAGTTCAACGGGGATTTTTCTGAAAAAGTAAGGACTTGGCAGCCGCTTTCACACTTTCAATTTATGTAAAGTGAGCGTATAACAGGCGTCCGCCTTCAAGGCATTTCCCCTTGTTTTCAAGAGGTTCTTCATGGGGCTGAACGGGCTTTCCCCGAAAGCGATCACCCAGGGCATCGATCCCCGGGCCATGAAAACGGGCGTGCGCCGCGTGGTTCGCGCCGGAAGACAGCTCAATTTCTATTATTTCTGGGAAAAACGCTGGTTCTTCATCGCCATGGCCGTCGGCTTCGGCATGCTGCAACTACCGCTGCCCGGCGATCTTTCCCGAGAGGGGATGATCGTGCTGACCATGTCGGTGGTCGCCACCATCCTGTTCATCACCGAACCGGTGCCGCTGCCCACCGTGGCGCTGATGATCGTCGTCGCGCAGGTGATCCTGTTAGGGCTTGATTCGACCAATGTGGCGAAAAGCCTGATGACCGACTCCGTGTTGTTCATCATGGGCTCGCTGATGCTCGCGGTGGCGGTGGTGAAACAGAAGCTGGACAAACGCATCGCCTGGCTGATCGTGCGCCTGACGGGCACCAAGACATCCTACATCTGCTTCGGCATTTCCGCCGTTTCCGGGCTGTTGGCGTCGTTCATCGGCGAGCACACGGTGGCGGCGATGATGCTGCCGGTCGGCATTACGCTGATCACGCTGACCTCCGACGACCCGAAGGCGGTGCGCAATCTGGCGGCGGTGCTGCTGTTCTCCATCTCCTACGGCTGTTCGGTGGCCGGTATCGGCACGCCTTCGGGCGGCGCGCGAAACGCCATCATGATCGGTTACTGGAAGGAATTCTTCTTCGACCCGACCGATCCCGAAAGCCGCAAGTTCCTGATCGATTACGTGCATTGGATGGCCTATGCCTATCCGCTGTTTTTGGTGCAGTTGCCGTTCGTCACCATGATCTTGCTGTTCACCTTCCGGCCGGAATACCGCAACCTGTCGCGCGCCATCGTCAAACTGCGCGCCGAGGTCGATATGCAGGGCGGCCTCAAGCCCGGCGATTGGATCGCCATCCTGATCTTCTTCCTGGTGCTGGCCGGCTGGATCACCGCATCCGGCGAGATCGGCATGGGCACCGTGGCCATCTTCGGCGCGGTGGGCTTCCTGGTCGCCGGCCTGGTAAAATGGGAAGACATCAACTCCGGCGTCAACTGGGGCGTCGTGCTGCTCTATGCGGCGGCGATCTCGCTCGGCGTGCAGATGAAGGATACCGGCGCCGCGCACTGGGTGGCGGAACATTTTCTCGACGTGCTGAAACCGTTCGGCGCGGGCGAGGGGATCGGGCTCTGGGCGGCGGTCTCCGGCCTCACCACCTTCGTCACCAACACCATGTCCAACGGCGCCGCCGTCGCGGTTCTCGGGCCGATCGTCCTCAATCTCGCCACCGCCGCGCAGGAAAGCCCCATCGTCATCGGCTACATCACCGCCGTTTCGTCGGCCTTCGCCTACCTGACAGTGGTCGGCACCCCGGCCTGCACCATCGTCTATGCTTCGGGATACCTGAAAACCACGGATTTCCTGAAAGTCGGCTGGAAGATGTGCATCATGTCGATCATCGTCATGATCCTGGGCGCGTATTTCTACTGGCCTATCCTGGGCACATAAGGGTTATAATCAACGAGGGGTTGGGCCCATCGGCATGCCGATGCGGGCCGCGGGCTGCGGAGGAACAGGCTTGAGTAGGGAAGAAGACAGATACCGCCAGGAACTGGAGGACATATACGCCGCTCGGCGTGAACGATTCCGCGTGCTGGTGTGCATCGACGGCTCCGACGAGAGTTACCTGGGCCTCAAGTATGCCAGCCGCATGGGCGCGCACCGCGCCGACTGCGATATCATCCTCCTCTATGTGCGCCCGATCGACCAGGGGCTGCATTCGGGTGGCTTGCAGGTGCGCGTGGCGCGCGAGAACATGCTCAGTTGGGGCCTCGAACTGCCCGGCATCCGCCGGCTTCGCAAGGGCCTGGAAGTGCTCGTCGGCGAGGACGAGTTGAAAGAGGAGTGGACTGCGGAAACCACGACGACAACCGTCGATGGCGACCCGCTCGGCGACAACAAGATCGAATACCGCCATCCGTCCGGACGCACCATCGTCCTCAAGCTGAAAGTGGCGCCCGATGCCGCCAGCGGCATCCTCGACCAGTACGAACTCGGCCCTTATAACCTGATTATCATTGGATCCGGCAGGCGCGGCCGCAGCCGGCTCCGCGCCACCCTGACGCCCAGCGTCTCGGAGAAGGTCGCCTATCATGCGCCCTGTTCGGTGCTGTTGGTGCGCGACCTGGTCGCCGGGCAGGGGCATCTCATCTGTGTCGACGGTTCCGATTTCTCCAAGGACGTGGTCATGCAGGAAGCCATGATCGCCCAGCGTTTTCCCGATCCCAAGCTGTCGGCGGTCTGTGTCGCCAAGGACGACGAGGGCGTTCCCGAAGCGGAACGCATCGTTAACGAAATCCGGGATATGCTGAAAAGCGAGTTGAACTTCGATCTCCGGGGGACCTACGTGCGCGTCGGCGACCCGGTGGAACAGATCGTCGATGCCGGCAAGGACTATTCGGTCATCGTGCTGGGCGATTCGGGCAAGGGCACCATGTCCCGGATCCTGGGCGGCGGCGTTTCCACCGATGTCATGCGCCTGGCGCACAACTCGGTCATGATCATGCGCTGAGGCCGGCGGCCGCCTCGGCCGACCGGATCATCTGAAATTCTTGGGCGCGTGCCGCCGGCGCCCGAATAAGGGAACCCACCTTGCGCCGGCTGCTCATCGCACTTCCCATCGTCATCATCGTCCTGGCGCTGATCGTCGTCGCCGGGCCGAAGGTGCTGCCGCAGACCAGCGTCAACAACATGGCGGCGGGGCTGATCGAGGACGCGCTCGGCCATCCGGTGGTACGCCTGCACGTGGACGCCGACGGCCAAGCCAACTGGCAGCCGCGCGATCCGGGCGACGCGCTGGCACCCAAGGTACATCTCGACCGCGATTGGGGCTGGTGGAACGAATTCGACCTGGCCCAGGTAGAGCTTTCCGGCGGCCGGCTCCTGGTCGTCGACCGCACCCGCAATTGGCGGCTGGAGGCGGAACGCATTGGGCTCAAATCGTCAAAGCCGCTCAATACGACCTCCGGCCCGGGCTTCGCGCTGGCCGGCAGCGCGCGCGTCAACGACGAGCCCATGTCGCTGCGAATCGAGACCGGCGCCATCTCCAAAGCGCTCGCCGGCGGCCGCATCCCGGTGGTGCTGGACCTGCAGGGCGCGGTCGGCGGTTTCCGTTACCAGGGCGGCGCGGCGAAGCGCCAGGTCGTGGTCAGCGAGGGCGCGATCACTGTGCAAATCCCCGATTTCCCGAGATTCCAGCGCTGGCTCGGCCGCGGCCGCACGGCGCCGTCCGCCGGCGGACGCGTCCAGGCGTCGGCGCGCCTCGAGGTCAGCGGCGACCGCATGACGCTGGCCGACATCGACCTCGCGTGGCCCGGCGGCACCGGACGCGGCGAGATCGCCGCGAGCCTGAAGACCGATGGCACGCTGGCGGTCGATGGCGACATGCATATCGACACACTGGATATCAGCGGCCTCGGCGGCGAGTCCGCACTGGCCGGTGCCGCCGCCTTCCTGCCAGAAAAGCTGGTCGGCCGGGTCAAGGTGGACTGGCGCAAATTCGTCCGCGGCGGGCTCGGCGCCGGCGCCGGCCGCGCCTTGATCAGCTTCACCACCGGCGCCGAGCGTTGGGCGATCGACGCCGAGTCGGACCAGATCTACGGCGGCCGCGGCCGGGCGCGCATCCGCTGGGGCATGGCCGAGGGCATGGCGTCGCTGAAGGCCGGCTTCAACCTGGCCCGCGTCGACGCCGGCGCCTTGCTGGCCGGCCTGGCCGGCGACAGCCCGATCAAGGGCACCGCCAGCGTGCGGCTCGACCTGTTCTCGGTCGGCGGCACGTCGAGCGAAATGCTGGCGGCACTCGGCGGGGAAGGGGAATTCAACGTCGTCAGCGGCACCTTGCTCGATCCCGGCATCGTGCGGCGGCTTTCCGACCGCACCGATCCAATGCCGTTTTCGCAACTGTTCGGCAGTTTCCGCGTCGGGCAGGGGATCGCGCGCACCGAGGACCTTTTGCTGC
Organism: Rhodospirillaceae bacterium; assembly: GCA_038125725.1. Lineage (GTDB taxonomy): Bacteria > Pseudomonadota > Alphaproteobacteria > Rhodospirillales > Casp-alpha2 > TMED8. Next base: position 274 of record JAYPEK010000054.1, on the reverse strand, counting down.
GCACCGCCGGCATGAACCTGGTCGGCGCCGGCGACGTCGACCTGGCCGAGGCCTACATCAACATCGAGCTCAGTTCCGTCGCCCGCCAAAGCGCGTCATCCGACCGCCCGGCGATCCACCCGTTCCGCATCGAAGGGCCGATTTCGACGCTGACGACCCAGCAGCAGTAGCGATTAATAGACGAGTTCGCTTTCCTCGTCGTTTCCGGCGATGACGATCTCGCCGGAATCGGCCAAGGCCTTGGCGACCGAGACGATGGTGGCCTGCGCCTCGT
>JAYPEK010000053.1:0-25390 GCA_038125725.1 Rhodospirillaceae bacterium | reverse complement strand
CGCTGCCCTCCGAAGGCAGAGGTCACAGGTTCGAATCCTGTCGGGTGCGCCATTTCGAACGGCTTCGGTGCCGTCGAGCCGCGATCCCGATCAGAAGAACAGGAAGTCGAGCGCCTGGTTCAGGCGGTTGCGGCGGGTTTCCAGGTTTTCCCATTTCTCCAGCGCCACGTCGCCGGTGCGGAACTCGCGGTAGAGCTTGTTCGCCTGCATGTGATGGAAAACCGACGCCCAGTTGGGATAGGGCCGGAACCAATCGGAATAACGCGCCTGCAGTTCACTCAACACGCGTTCGTCACGCGACAGCCGCTGGGTGCCCTTCTTGCGGCTCCGTTCCGATTGGAAAATGTACTGTGTCGGGCGTGGGGTAAGAAGGATCAGCACCGATTTCTGGAAGTCGGTGGTGGTGCGGTTGGAGAACAGGTACTGCACGCCGGGCACGTCCTGCAGGCCGGGAACGCCGTCGCGCTTGCGCTCGGTTTCTTTTTCCGAAAGGCCGCTCAAGATCAGCGTCTCGCCGTAGTTCATGGCGACGTTGGCGTTGACGTTGGTTTTCGACGTGTCGATACGCAGCGTGAATGTGACTGAAGAGGTGTTCGGCGTGGTCAGGAAGGTGCGTTCCGCCGTCACCGCCAGCTTCACCCGGCCGTCTTCGAGCAGTTCCGGGGTGACGGTCAGCTTGACGCCGATCTCCTTTTCGATCTGCACCGTAGCGCCGTCGGAGTTGGAGCCACCAACCGCGGCGGCGTTAATCTCGACGCCGGAGAAGAACTCGGACGGCTGGCCATTGAGTGCCACCAGCGTCGGGCGCGCCAGAATCTCGTTCCGGGTGGTGTTCGAGTTGGCGATATTGAGCGAATAGGTAATCGCCGGGATGTTCAGCGCCCGGGTAATCTGGGTGCGCGAGGAATCAATGCCGGTACGAATATAGGCGGCGATGCCGGCGGTGCTGGCGCTGGTCGAGCCGAACTGCAACTGCAGGCCGTTCAGCAGGTTGACGCCTTTCGACGTCGTATAGTTCTCCTCGGTCCGGATGATCACCACGTCGACGATGACCATGCCATTCTCGTCGATCGGCTGTGGTTCCTGTTCCTGTTCTTGCTGCGCCTGGTCCTGGCCGAAGCCGGGTTGCTGGTCCTGCGCCTGTTGTTCGCCGAAGTTCTGGCCGCCCGCGGCGTCGGCCGGCTGGCCCATGCCGCCGCCCATCTGGTTCGGATCACCGAGCGGCGCCACTTGCACCATCTGCGCCGGGGTGCGCTTACCGAAGCCTTCGTGGAATTCGTGCCAGTCGCGCAGCCGGCGGCCGACGAATTCGGACTTGGCGCCGGGCGCGTCCTTGTAGAGATCGAAGAAACGCTTGGCTTCGCCTGGCTTGTTGAGCGACGCCAAGACCATGGATGACGCGCGTAGCACACGCGGGTCCTTGCCGTAGCCGGGCAGCGAGCGCAGGCGGCGAAGCGCGCCGTCGGCGGTGACCGGATCCTGGGCGTAATAGGAAGAGACCGCCAGGTTGTAGAGCAGGCCCGGATCATCCGAGTTGTAGTGCATCGCCTCGGCGAAATGCTTTTGCGCCTCGACGTAGTTGCGCTGGTCGAGGGAGAGCAGGCCCAGATGATATCGCGCCAGCCAGTTGGAGGCATCGAACTGGATCGCCAATTCGTAGCCTTGCTTGGCCATTTCGACCTTGGTCACATCGCCGTTGGTTACCTGTTGGTGGTAGACATAACCGTTCAGGAACTGCAGGTACGAATTGTTGATTTCCAGCCTGAGCGCGTTGTTGATGTAGCTGGAGGCACCATCCAGGTCATCTTTCTTCAGCGCATCGATGGCAAGCGCGGCATAACGCCTGGAATCGGTGTTGATCTTGTCCGCCGGGATGTCGCGGATGGTGCTGACTGTTTGTGGCGGCTGCGCGCCGAACATGCCGTCTGTCTGGCAGCCGGCTGCCAGCAGCCCGAGCGCCAGCACCGAGGCACCCAGCCGTGCCTGACGGCGGACGCGCGAAAACAGCGACATTCGTGGGACTTCGCTCACTTTTTCTCGGCGCCTTTCGTTTCGGCTTTTTCGTCTTTTTTGTCCATCGCCACCGTTTCCGGCTTGGCGGCCGGCGGATCAGGCGTCAGATAGCCTTTTTCACGCAGGTAGCGTTCGGCGCCAGGGTGGAACGGGATGAAGATGCCGTTCTGCACCATCGGCTTCGGCGACGACAGCTTCAGCGATGGGTGCTTGTCCTGGAACTTTTCGAAGGCATCGAACATGGCGGCGGTGACGTCGTAGACGGTGTCCGGGTGGACTTCGCGTTTGGTCACCAGGGTCGCCTTGAAGCCGAAGGTGCCGACGTTATCGGGGGTTTCCGAGTAGATTCCGCCCGGAATGTCGAGGGCGGCGAAGTAGGGGAACTGTTTCTTGATTTTGCCCACCACCTCCGGCGGCACGGCCAGGAACTTGCCGCCGCAGTCGCGCACCATTTCCTCGTAGAACTTGGACGGGTTGCCCAGCCCTTCGATCAGGATGTCGACATTGTCGTCGCAGAAGGCCTTGCCCATCTGCTTGGTGTTGAGTTCCAGCACGGCGCTGAAGTCGCCCTTCTGCCAGCCCATGACGTCGAGGATCAATTCGGAGACGGAGCGCTTGCCGGAACCCTTGTTGCCGATGTTGATGCGCTTGCCTTCCAGTTCCTCGAAGCTGTTGATGTCGGCGGACTTCTTCACCAGCACCGCGATCGGCATCGAGTACAACGTGGTGACGGCGCGAATATCCGGATTGGGGCCGATCGCCTTGAAGGCATTGATCCCCTTGTAGGCCTGGAACGCCAGGTCGGAACGGGTGATGCCCATCTCCAGCTCGCCCGACATGATCGCCTGGATGTTATAAACCGAACCGCCGGTATTGTAGGCGATGCAGCGCACGCCGTGGGTCGGGCGGTTGTCATTGACCAGGTCGCAAATGCCGGCGCCCACCGGCGCGTAGGTGCCGCTGGGTGATCCGGTGCCGAGCGCCACGAACTTGTCTTTTGCCATGGCGTCATGCGGATTGGCCATGCCGAGCGTCAGCCCAGCCACGAGGCCCGCGGCCACCGACGCGCGAAAAGCAAATGAAAGGTCCCTCGTCATTTCAAGAGGTTCCTGCCCTGGTTCCTACCATTGTGCTCGCCGTGGAGCCCCTATCCTATTGGGTTTCCACAACTCTTCCCGGCATCCTAGCTAGGCGGGCCGGGTTCGTCATCCGAAAACTTTCAGCCCGGTGCCTGCGTCCGGTTCAACTCCTCATAGCCGAACAGCGCCGGGCTGCCGCCGGTGTGTACGAACAGCAGATTGTCCGTCGGGCGGAAATCGCCGCGTTCGACCATGCCGATCAGCCCGGCCATCACCTTGCCGGTATAGACCGGATCGAGGATCAATGCCTCGGTCGTGGCGGCGATATCGAGGGCATTCCGGATCTCGTCGGTGAGCCGCCCGTAGCCGGGGCCGAGCCAGGTATCGTCGACCGAAATATCGGCGGCGCCGGCGGTATCGGCCGGCAGGCCGGCAAGATCGATGATTTCGGCCAAGCGCCGTTCGATGCGGGCGCGCTGCTGTTTGGCGTCGCGGCGCACGCAAATGCCGTAGACCGGCACGTTCTCGCCGGCGGCCCGCAGCCCCGCCAAGAGCCCGGCGTGGGTCAGGCCGCTGCCCGTCGCCACCAGTACCGCGTCGAGCTTCAGGTTCATGCCATGCGCCTGGCTGGCGATCTCGCGCCCGGCATCGACATAGCCGAGCCCACCCCATGGCGGATGATCGATACCGAGATGAATCACATAGGGTTTCCTGCCTTCGGCGCGCAGCCCGTCGGCGATGGCTTCCAGGTTGGCGTCGGCGGCGGCCTCGTTCTCGCCTTCGGGGAATTCGTGCAAGGTGGCGCCGAGCAACTGGTCCAGCAAGACGTTGCCCGATCCCATGTAGGTGGCGTCGTTGTGCGGCACCCGGTCCTCGAGCTGGATATGGCAGTCCATGCCGCATTTGCGCGCCGCGGCGGCGGCCTGGCGGACGAAATTGGATTGCACGGCGCCGGTGATCAGGATGGTGTCGGCGCCCTCGGCGACGGCCTGGCCCAGGTAGTACTCCAGCTGCCGCGCCTTGTTGCCGCCCATGGCGAGACCGGTGCAGTCGTCGCGCTTGACGTAGATCCTGGGGCCGCCGAGCCGCGCCGTCAGGTTCGGCAGGAATTCCAGCGGTGTCGGCGCGTGGGCCAGGCGCACGCGCGGCGCCAACGCGGAAGACGACTGTGCGGATGACGGCGGTGATGACATGGTTTTCCTCCCCAAGGAATGATCGCCGGTTTAAAGACCATGCGCGGCTTGAACCGTCAACCCGGCGAGCCTTCCCCGGCGAAGCGAAAGGGTGTAGAGCTTAGGCATGCGGACTTGGCTTCTCACCCTGCCCATGATGGCGCTGTTGATGCCGCTGCCGGCCAAGGCCGGCGCGGTCGCCGACGCCATGGCTTCGGTGGTTGCGGTGCTGCCGGATTGGGGCAGTGGCTACCGGCGCCAGCCGGGCCAACCGGAAGAACCCGAAGGCTCCGCCGTGGCGGTGATGCCGGGCGGCTACTTCGCCACCAATGCCCATGTGCTCGGCCCGGCGACCAAGGTCGACCTGCGCTTGGCGGACGGGCAGTTGCGTACCGCCATCATTCTCGGCCGTGATGCGCGCACCGATATCGCGCTCCTGAAAGCGCCGGTGGACGCGCCCGTGCCGACCATCGCCGCCGCGCCGCCGGCCGGCGCACAGGTCTGCGCCATCGGCAATGCCTTCGGGCTCGGTATCTCGGTGACCTGCGGCGTGGTTTCCGCAACAGCCCGCACCAACGCCGGCTTCAACGTCATCGAGGACTTCATCCAAACCGACGCGGCAGTCAATCCGGGCGCGTCGGGCGGCGCCTTGGTCGATGGCCACGGGCGGCTGGTCGGGCTGTTGTCGGCGATCTTCACCAAACAGAGCGACGCCAACATCGGCGTCAATTTCGCTACCTCGTCGGCGTTGTTGATGCGGGTGGTGAGCGATCTCCGCAGCATGGGCAAGGTGAGCTTCGGCAAGACCGGCTGGATGCTGCGACCCTTGAGTGCGGAAGACCGGCGCAAGATGAGCGGTGCCCGCGTCGCTAGGCTCGATCCCGCCGGTGCCGCGGCCGGCGCCGGCGTAAAGACCGGCGACATCATTCGCCAGGTGGACGGACGGCCCGTGCATCGGCCGTCCGATGCGGCGGCGGCGCTGTACATGCACCGCCCCGGCGAGATGACCACCGTGATGCTGGAACGCGACGGCAAACCGCTCGAGGTCCGGATCGTCCTCAGCGACTGAGCCGCACCAGCCGAAACCCGACATCGATGTGTTTCAGGCCGGTCGGCCGCGCGCCGCGCGCCGCGGGCCGGCAGGCGCCGCAGCCCTTGTCGTTCCATGCCCCGCCCTTGACGATATGGTGGCCGGCAGCGCCCGGGGCCTCGGTCTCGGTCCATTCCAGCACCTGGCCGGCGGCATCGAGCAGCCCGAAGGGGCTCATGCCGTCGGTGAGCCGCCCCACCGGTGTGGTGTCGGCCGGGCCGCGGTCCAGGCTGTTCAGCAGTCTCGGGTCGAACCAGTTGCCCCAGGGAAAACGCGCGCCGAACTCGCCGCGCGCCGCCTTCTCCCACTCGGCTTCGGTCGGCAGCCGCCATTGCCGCCCAGTGACGCGGCTGAGCCAGCGCGCATAGGCCCTGGCGTCCGCCAAGCTGACCAGCACCACCGGATGATCGAGCCGGCCCTTCGGTGCCTGGCCGCCTATCCAGGCGTGGCGGCGGGTCCGCTTATAGGGGAGCGACGGGTTGGTTTCGTGCCAGGCTTCGGCATCCACGTCAGGCGCCGGATGGCCGGTGGCGGCGACGAAGTCCATGTACTGGCGGTTGGTGATCGGCATCACGGTGATTTCGTAGAAACCCGTCGCCACCTCATGGCGGGGCTCGTTCTCGTAGCGTTGACGGCCGGGCTTGCCGCCCAGCGCCACGGCATCGAGCCGATAGGCCTCGTCGCGCTCGGCCCGGTCGGAGCCCATGATGAACGGACCGGCGTTGACCGGCACCGTCAAGGGCACCTCCTGGGCCGCCGCCGGCGGGGCCGCCAAGAGCCAGGCAACAACAAGAAAAGCCGTCCTCCCCATGGCCTGAGTATGCGCGAATTCGCTTAGGCTTGCGCTCACTTTTTCGGCACCACCGTTGTCGGCCACCCGGAGGAGGCCTTATAATCGGTGCGCATTCGAAACCGGACATCGGAACACATGGATATTCCGGCCGACGACATTCTGCTTGCAGCCGTATCCCTCGACACGTTGGCGCGTGACGACCTCGCCGCCATGGCGGAGGCCGGCCGGCAAATCCAGGACTGCTACCGGGTGCTCCGGAAAAGCGACGCCAATGTCGTCGCCGAGGTGCTGAAGGACCAGGGCGAGTTCTTCGAGTGGGATCACTATCCGAAGGGCGACGTCTACGACTGGGACAGCCATTCCCAGTACTACTACCACGCCCACCCGCCAGAGAACCGGGCGCACCGCTACGGCGAGGAGCATGGCCATTTCCACACGTTTCTTCGGCCGCGCGGCATGCCCGCGGAAATCCGTCCGGCGCCGCTCGATGATTACCAGCCGCCGGAAGAGGCCAACGACGCGCTCACCCATTTCATCGGCATTTCCATGGATGCGGCCGGCTATCCCATCCGGCTGTTCACCACCAACCGCTGGGTCACCGGCGAAACCTGGTATGTGGCAGAAGACGTCATCGCAATGCTGGAAAAGTTCGAGGTCGATCAGGCACGCCCGAGCTGGCCGACCAACGTCTGGATCACCAACATGCTCCGGCTGTTCCGGCCCGATATCGAGCGCCTGCTCGGGAAGCGCGACCGCACGGTCGCCGCTTGGCAGGCGGCGCATCCCGGCACCAACGCCTATGAGGACCGTAACCTGGAACTGACCTCGATCGCCGCCATTTCGGTCGAAGACCGCATCTGCGCCGTCGAGCGTGCACTCGCGGCTTAAATCTCCTCCGCCACCATCTTGATGGCGCCGCAGGGGCATTCGGCGGCGCACATGCCGCAGCCCTTGCAGTAGTCGTATTTGAACTGGAAGCGCAGCCCAGGCCCGAGCTTGTCGACGGCGTTGTCGGGGCAGATGCCGTAGCAATTGTCGCACTCGAAGCAGTTGCCGCAGCTCAGGCAGCGGCGCGCTTCGAACAAGGCATTCTCTTCCGTCAGGCCCTGCAGCACTTCCTCGAAGCCGGTTTGGCGGCGGACCAGGTCGAGCGCCGTCTGTTCGGCCTGCGGCGCGTCGTCGTAGTACCAGGTATTCAGGTTGCCGTACTCGGCGATCTCCGGCCGGGGCGGCTTGTCGTAGGTCGAACCCCGGAGCCAGGCGTCGATGTGGCGCGCCGCCTTCTTGCCGTGGCCGACGGCCACCGTGACGGTGCGTTCGGACGGCACCATGTCACCGCCGGCGAACAGCCCCTCGCGTCCGGTCATCATCTGGCCGTTGACGGAAACCACACCGTCCTTGGCGACCTCGACCCCGGCGACGCGGGTGAGGAAGTCGGTGTCCACGTCCTGGCCCAAGGCCAGGATCAGGGTGTCGGCCTCGATCTCCTCGAACTCGCCGGTTGGCTGCGGGCGGCCGTTTTCGTCGATGGCCATCTTCTCGACGGTGAAGGTGGTTTCGTCGATCTGCTTGATGGTCCGGAGCCAGTGGATCATCACGCCTTCCTCCTCGGCCTCGGTGGCCTCGAAGTCGTGCGCCGGCATCTCATTGCGCGACCGCCGATAGACGATCATCGATTCATCGACGCCCAGGCGCTTGGCGGTGCGGGCCACGTCCATGGCGGTGTTGCCGCCGCCGTAGACGATGACGCGGCGGCCCAACTGCGGCGGTTCGGCGACGGTCTCCATGTCGCGCAGCACGCTGACGGCGTCGAGAATCTTGCCCGCCGCATGCGCCGGAATGTCGATGCGCTTGGCCAGGTGCGCGCCCACGGCGACGAACACGGCGTCGAAGCCGTCGGTGTCGAAGGCGGCGTCGATGTCTTCGACCTTGGTGTTCAACTCCAGCGTCACACCCATGTCGAGGATGCGCTGAATCTCGTAATCCAGCACGTCGCGCGGCAGCCGGTACTTGGGGATGCCGAAGCGCATCATGCCGCCGGCCATGGGGCCGGCCTCGCGGATGGTGACGGCATGGCCGAGCCGCGTCAGGTGATAGGCCGCCGATAGCCCGCTCGGCCCGGCGCCGACCACCAGCACGCGCTTGCCGGACGGCTTGGCGTCGAACTCCGGCTTCCACTTGTGTTCCCAGGCCTGGCGGCCGAGGAAGCGCTCCACCGCGTGGATGCCGACGGCCTCGTCCAGCTCGGCGCGGTTGCAGGCGTCCTCGCAGGGGTGATAGCAGACCCGGCCCATGACGCCCGGAAGCGGGTTATCTTCCATCAGCTTCTGCCAGGCGGTGAAGTAGTCGCCTTCCTCGGCGTGGAACAGCCAGCGCTGGATGTTCTCGCCGGCCGGGCAGGCGTTGTTGCAGGGCGGCAAGCGGTCCAGGTAGACGGGCTTCGTCGTGCGCCACGAACCGGTCTCGTTGGCCAGCGACGTGCCGGGATCGAGGGTGATGGCGAAAGGCAGTTTGTCGCTCATGTCTCGGCCTCCCCATCCACGAGGCCGAAGCGCTTGATGTTGGCGTCGGCCATGCGCTGGATGCGCTCAATGCGTTCGGTGTCCTCGGCGCCTTTCTTGAACAGGTGCGCGAAGCGCCGTTGCAGTTGCAGATATTCCGTCACCGGCACGCGGCGGCGGATCTTGTTGACGTTGGTGACCTCGCCGTGTTCGGCCTCGAACAGCGGAAACAGGCCCGATTCCACCGCCAGCCGCGCCACCCGGATGGTGGCGTCGGACGCGGAGCCCCAGCCCAAGGGACAAGGCACCATGATGTGGATGTAGCGCGCGCCGTGGATGCTCATGGCCTTGGTCACCTTGGCTTCCAGGTCATGCAGGTCGGCGACGGATGCGGTCGCCACGTAGGGAATGTTATGCGCCATGGCGATCAGCGGCAGGTTCTTGCCGGTGCCGAAGACATTGCCGGGGGCATCGCCGACCGCCGGCGTGGTCGCCGTGCGGGCCGTCGGCGGCGTGGCGGACGAGCGCTGCACGCCGGTGTTCATGTAGGCCTCGTTGTCGTAGCAGATATAGAGGACGTCGTCGTTGCGCTCGAACATGCCGGAAAGGCAGCCGAAGCCGATATCGGTGGTGCCGCCGTCGCCGCCCTGGGCGACGACGCGCACGTCCTTTCTTCCCTTGACGCGGAAAGCGGCGGCAACGCCCGTCGCAACCGCCGGCGCATTGCCGAATAGCGAATGCAGCCACGGAATCTGCCAGGACGTTTCCGGGTAGGGCGTGGTGAACACCTCCAGGCAGCCGGTGGCGTTGACCGCGACCATCTGGCCCTCGGTGGCGCGCATGGCGGAATCGAGTGCATAGCGCGCGCCCAAGGCCTCGCCGCAGCCCTGGCAGGCGCGGTGGCCGGACGTGATGGCATTGGCGCGCTCCATGCTGGCCTGCACGGTGCGCTTGGCGTCGTCCAACAGCCGGTTGCCCACCGTGTGGGTGCCGGTCTGGTAGAACTTGACGCGTTGCTGGGTGGTTGGATCGGTCATGGCGTTTCCCTCAGCTTTGCGCCGCCGGGCGGCACGGGTTGAGCTGGCGCAGGATGTTCTCCGCGGTCGGTCCGGACTTGCGCGTGGCGCGCGAGCGGACCAGTTCGTGTTCGACGGCGGCGTGGTCGAGGTCCAGGAACTGCACGTCCGGCAGCCGGTCCTCGCCGGCGGCTTCGAACGTTTCCTTCAGCGACGCCATGGTGATCGGCCGTCCGCCGAGCCCGGCGATCACCGTGTGCACGGGCACGCTCTTGCGGGCCAGCGCCATGCGCACGTTCGACGCCACCACGCCGCCGAGGCCGGGCGCCAGGCTTTTCTCCACGACGACGACGCGCTTGGCGCCGTCCAGCGCCTGGGCCAGGGCCTCCAGCGGGAACGGCCGGAACGAACAGATGCTGACCGATCCGACGGCGGCGCCGGCGTCGCGCATCTCGTCCACCGCGTCCTTGATGGTGCCGTTGACCGAACCCAGCGCGACGACAACGGTCTCCGCGCCGTCTGTCTTGTAGGAATGCACCAGCCCGCCGGTCTCGCGCCCAAAGACATCCTTGAACACCTTGGCGATTTCCGGGATCAGGCGCAGCGCCTGCAACTGCTTTTCATGGCCCAGGTAGCGCACCTCGGTAAAGGCTTCCGGGCCGACCATGGCGCCGATGGAATAGGGATCGGCGGGATCGAGCACCTGGATCGGCTCGAAAGCGGGAAGAAAGGCATCGACCTCTTCCTGGGTCGGCACGTCGATGCGCTCGTAGGCGTGGGTGAGGATGAAGCCATCCACGCAGACCATCACCGGGCAGCTCAATTCCTCGGCCAGGCGGAAGGCCTGGATGTGCAGGTCCACCGCTTCCTGGTTGGTTTCGGCGAAAAGCTGGATCCAGCCGGCGTCCTTCATGGCCATGGAATCGGTATGATCGTTCCAAATGTTGATCGGCGCGCCGATGGCGCGGTTGCCGATGGTCATGACGATGGGAAGGCCCAACCCGGCGGCGTTGTAGACGGCCTCGGCCATGAACAAGAGGCCCTGGCTGGCGGTTGCCGTATAGGTGCGCGCGCCGGCGGCCGATGCGCCGATGGCGACACTCAAGGCGGCGAACTCGCTTTCCACGTTGATGTATTCGCAATTCTGCAGCGTGCCCGCCTTCACTAATGCGCCGACGCCTTCGACGATGTGGGTCTGCGGCGTGATCGGGTAGGCGCAGACCACCTCGGGGCGGCAATAGCCGACGGCCTCGGCGATGGCTTGCGATCCTTCAACCTGTTTCAGCATGTCTCGGTTCCTTTTGCATCAGCGCCTGGGCTTAGGCCTTGGCGGCGATCTCGTAGGCTTCGCGCGCCGCGGCCACGTTGGCTTCGCCGACGGCGCCGGGGAATTTCTCCATGATCGCGTCGGCGACGCTTTCCATGTGCATCTCGCCGGAAATGGCGGCGAAGCCGCCCAAAAGCGCCGCGTTCGGCAGCGGCCGGCCGATATGCTTCATCGCCAGCTCGGTGGCGCCCACGTCGCAGACGTGATGGGCCGGGAAGCCGGCGACGAAATCGGCGATCCCCAGTTCCTCGAAGCTGCGGCGTGAGTTGATCAGGATATAGCCGCTTGGCTTCAGCCCGGCGAAGACGTCGACCGAATGCAGCAGCGTCGGGTCCTGGATGATCAGGGCGTCCGGCTCCTGGATCGGCTCGCGCAGGCGGATTTCCTCGTCGGAGATGCGGCAGAACGACACCACCGGCGCGCCCATGCGCTCCGAACCGAAGCTCGGGAACGCCTGTGCGTGGCGGCCTTCCTTGAATGCGGCCACGGACAGGAGTTCCGCCGCCGTCACCACACCCTGACCGCCGCGACCGTGTATGCGTATCTGGAACACGCTTGTTCTCCCCTGTGTCCTGCGGATTTCGGCTTCGATTGAGCCGGCGTTCAAGATAACCGCCATGCGGGGCCCGGCGCCTTGATTCAGGTCAAGGATAGCGCTTGGCGATGACAGCAAAGCGACAATCCGGGGCCGTGACGGGGGCCTTGCAACCGGCGGCCGGTGCGGCTATAAACCGCGCTTCCCGGGCGGCTGCGGCTGAAAGGGCATGCCCCAGCGCCTGAACGTGAACCTCGTCATATTATAGAGAGGAGTCCGAAATGCCCAAATTGAAGACGAAGTCGAGCGCCAAGAAGCGCTTCCGGCTGACGGCGACGGGCAAGGTCCGTGCCGGCGTGGCGTTCAAGCGCCACAACCTGCGCAAGCGCACCCAGAAGATGAAGCGCAAGGCCCGCGGTACCGTGATGTTGAGCGCCCCCGACGCGCGCATCGTCAAGTCCTACATGCCTTACGCCTGAGATACGGGAGATAGATCATGTCACGTGCTACACGCGCCGTCGCCCGTAATGCCAAGCGCAAGAAGGTCCTGAAGCTCGCCAAGGGCTACCGGGGCCGCTCCAAGAACAACATCCGGCTCGCGCTGGAGCGCGTCGAGAAAGGCCTGCAATACGCCTATCGCGACCGCCGCACGCGCAAGCGCAACTTCCGGCGGCTGTGGATTCAGCGCATCAACGCCGGCGCGCGCGAGTACGGTTTGAGCTATTCGCAGTTCATGAACGGCCTGGGCAAGGCCGGCGTCGAGGTCGACCGCAAGATTCTCGCGGACCTCGCCGTGCAGGAGCCCGAGACGTTTAAGGGCTTGGTGGATCAGGCACAGGCCGCTCTCGCCAAGACCGCTTGACGCTTCCCAGCGTCCTCACCGAAGCGATTTTAAATGGGAGCCCGCCTGTGCGGCGGCTCCCGTTCGCGTGCGGTGGACGCTAGGTCGGCAGGTCAACGAAGGGAAGACGGAAGATGCAAGACCTGGATGCGCTTAGATCGGAACTGATGGACGCCGTCGCCGGCGCCGGCGGCAGCGACGCGCTGGAAGCGCTGCGTGTCGATGCGCTCGGCAAGAAGGGCCGCATCACCCAGCTGATGAAGGGCTTGGGCGGCATGGACGCCGAAGAGCGCAAGGCCGCCGGTCAGGCGCTCAATGCCCTGAAGACCGAGGTCGCCGACGCCATCGAGGCGCGCAAGGCCGCCCTTTCGTCCAGCGAACTGGAAGCCAGGCTCCTGCAAGAGCGCATCGACGTCACCCTGCCCATCCGCCCCGAGACCGAGGGCCGCATCCACCCCATCAGCCAGACCATCGACGAGGTGGTGGCGATCCTGGGCGAAATGGGTCTCAGCGTCGCCGAGGGTCCCGACATCGAGGACGACTGGCACAACTTCACCGCCCTCAATATCCCGCCCGACCATCCCGCCCGCCAGGAGCACGACACCTTCTATCTGCCCGGCGAACACGACGGCGAGCGCATGGTGCTGCGCACTCACACGTCGCCGGTGCAGATCCGCACCATGCAGAATTCCGAGCCGCCGTTCCGCGTCATTGCGCCGGGCCGCACCTATCGCTGCGACTACGACGCCACCCACTCGCCCATGTTCCATCAGGTCGAAGGTCTGGTGGTCGACGAGGCCACGCACATGGGCCACCTGAAGGGCTGCCTGATCGAGTTCTGCCGCGCCTTCTTCGACGTCGACGACCTGCCGGCTCGGTTCCGGCCGAGCTACTTCCCGTTCACCGAGCCGTCGGCGGAAATGGACATCGGCTGCACGAAAGAGGGGGGCGAATTCAGCATCGGCCATGGCGACGACTGGCTGGAGATTCTCGGCTGCGGCATGGTCAACCCGAAGGTCTTGGAGAACTGCGGCATCGATTCCAGCAAGTACCAGGGCTTCGCCTTCGGCATGGGCATCGAACGCCTGGCCATGCTCAAGTACGGCATCCCCGACCTGCGGACCTTCTATGAAACGGATCTCCGCTGGCTCCGGCATTACGGCTTCAGCGCGCTCGACGTGCCCAGCGTGGTGGGAGGGCTGAACCGATGAAGTTCACCGTCAATTGGCTCCGCGACCATCTGGATTTCGACGCCGATTTGGAAACGCTGCTGCACCGGCTGACCATGGTCGGGCTGGAAGTGGAGAAGGTCACCGACCGCGCGGCGGGGCTGGAAAGCTTCGTCGTCGCCCATGTGGTCGAGGCGAAACAGCATCCGAACGCCGACAAGCTGCGCGTCTGCCAGGTCGATACCGGCAGCGAAACGTTCGAGGTCGTCTGCGGCGCGCCCAACGCGCGCACCGGCATGAAGGGCGTGTTCGCCGCCGAGGGCAGCTATGTGCCCGGCACCGGCATCACGCTGAAGAAAACCTCGATCCGCGACGTGGAAAGCTGCGGCATGTTGTTGTCGGAGCGCGAAATGGGCCTTTCGGACGCACATGACGGCATCGTCGAACTGGCCGACGACGCGCCCGTCGGCGCGCCGGCGGTCGAGGTCATGGGCCTCGACGATCCGATCATCGAAATCGCCATCACGCCCAACCGCGGCGACTGCCTGGGCGTGCGCGGCATTGCCCGCGATCTGGCCGCATCGGGGCTCGGCACGCTGAAGCCTCTGAACACCGACCCGGTACCGGGCAGCTTCGAGAGCCCGACCAAGGTGGTCCTGGACTTCCCCGAAGACGCCAAGGACGCCTGCCCCTATTTCGTCGGCCGCACGGTGCGGGGCGTCAAGAATGCCGCGAGCCCGAAATGGATGCAGGACCGGCTGCTGGCCATCGGGCTTCGGCCGATCTCGGCGTTGGTGGACATCACCAACTACGTCACCTTCGATCTCGGCCGGCCGCTGCACGTGTTCGACCTGGCCCGCGTCGAGGGCGATATCCGCCCACGTCTGGCCAAGGCCGGCGAGACGCTGCTGGCGCTCGACGGCAAGACCTACGAGATGGACGCCGAAATGTGCGTCATCGCCGACGACGCTAAGGCCGAGGGCCTGGGCGGCGTCATGGGCGGCGAGGAATCGGGCTGCACGGAAACCACCACCGACGTCTTCGTCGAGTGCGCCTACTTCGATCCGGTGCGCACCGCCATGACCGGGCGTAAGCTCAACCTGATGTCCGATGCGCGCTACCGCTTCGAGCGCGGCGTCGACCCGGCCTTTCTGGTCGACGGCATGGAGATCGCGACGCGGCTGATCATGGATCTCTGCGGCGGCGAGCCGTCCGAGCCTGTCGTCGCCGGCGCCGAACCCGATTGGCGGCGCCAGGTGACCATGCGCGGTGACCGGCCGAAGACCCTCGGCGGCGTCGACGTGCCGGCGGATGAGATCGAGCGCATCCTTGGCGTGCTCGGCTTCGAGGTGCGCAAGCAAGGCGACGATTTCGTCGCCGGCGTGCCGTCCTGGCGCGGCGACATCGTCGACGAGGCCTGCCTGGTCGAGGAAGTGCTGCGGCTCTATGGCTACGACCGCATTCCGGTGGTGCCGCTGCGCCACGAGGGCGCGCTGCCCGGCCTGGCGCTGAGCCCCCAAGGGCGGCGGCGCTCGCAAGCCAGGCGAACGCTTGTCGGACGCGGCATGGTCGAGGCGGTGACCTATTCCTTCCTGGCCGAGGCCGACGCCAAGCGCTTCGCGGATATCTCGGACGACGTGCGGCTGGTCAATCCGATCAGCGCCGATCTCGACGTCATGCGTCCGTCGTTGCTGCCGAACCTGATCTCGGCGGCCGTGCGCAACGGCCAGCGCGGCATCGCCAATGCGGCGCTGTTCGAAGTCGGACCGCAGTACGCCGGCGACAAGCCCGACGACCAGGCGATGGTCGCCGCCGGCATCCGCACCGGCGCCACCGGCGCGCGCCACTGGAACCAGCCGCCCAGGCCCGTCGATGCCTTCGACGCCAAGGCCGATGCGCTGGCGTTGCTGGCCGATCTCGGTTTTCCCGAAGACCGCCTGCAGGTCGCGCAGGAGGCCCAGCCCTATTACCACCCGGGCCGTTCCGGCGTCATCCGCCAGGGGCCGAAGAATATCCTGGCACGTTTCGGCGAAATCCATCCGGGCCTGGCACGCGACATGGACGCCGCCGGCGCCATCGCCGCCTTCGAGGTCTACCTGGACAACCTGCCGCAGCCGAAAAAGAAGAAAAGCGCCGCCCGTCCGCACTTGAAGCTTTCCGCCTACCAGAAGGTGGAGCGCGACTTCGCCTTCGTCGTCGATGCCGGCGTGCCGGCCCAGGACGTGGTCGGCGCCGTCAAGGCGGCGGACAAGACGCTGATCACCGAGGTCGCGGTGTTCGACCTGTTCGAAGGGGCATCGCTTGGCGAGGGCCGCAAGTCGCTGGCCGTTTCGGTGACGTTGCAGCCGATGGACGCGACCCTGACGGAAACGGAGATCGAGGACGTGGCATCGCGCATCGTCGCCAGCGTGCAGCAGCGCACCGGGGCTCAACTGCGCGGTTGAGCCGTCGGGACCATTTGCGTCTGGTGTTTCCACTGAAATCGAAATAAACCATGAGTAGCTTTCCGGCTTTTCTTACTATGCCTTTTGTTCTATAGTGCCTAGACAAGAAGGAAAGTTACGGCTGCAAAACGATAAAACGGCCGAAAACCTAAGTCCGCAATGATAGGGAAACATTGAGAATGGCTCGAGACACAACTCTGACCGGCGTCGAGCGTATGTTCGACGATGACGAGATCATCGTCTTCAAAACCGATTTGAAGGGTCATATCACCTACGCCAACAACGTATTTCTGCGTCTGGCCGATATGACCGAGAAAGAGGCCCTGGGCGCGCCGCACAGCGTGATTCGCAACCCCGAGATGCCGCGCGCCGTGTTCAAGCTGCTTTGGGACACCATCCAGCAGGGCAAGGAAATCTTCGCCTACGTGGTCAACCGATCGAAGAACGGCGACCACTATTGGGTGCTCGCGCACGTTACGCCCAGCTATGACGCTTCCGGCAATATCATCGGCTATCATTCCAACCGGCGCGTCCCGGACCGCCGGATTCTCGACGACATCATCAGGCCGCTCTACAAGGACCTTCTCGCGGAGGAAGCCAAGCATGGCAGCCGCAAGGAAGGCCTGGATGCGTCGACCAACATGCTGCTCAATATTCTCAAGGAAAAAGGTGTCGGTTACGATGAGTTTATCCTCACTCTTTAGTTCCGGTGGCGGCAGCGGTGGCGGCAATACCGAAGCCGAACTGCAGCGCTGCATCGAACTCTGCAAACAGATCGACCAGGGCAATTTCGAGGCCCGGATCATTGACATCACCGCGACCGGCACCATCGGCGAGCTGCAGCACGCGCTCAACGACATGGTCGACCGTACCGACGCCTACGTGCGTGAATCGCAGGCCTGCCTGGAATACGTGGCCCGCAACGAATACTTCCGCACCATCGTCGAGAAGGGCCTGACCGGTTCGTTCGCGCCATCAACAATGCCAACGGCGCGATCAAGGACAAGGTCACCAAGTTCAAGGCGGTGATCGAGAACTTCGAGCGCAACATGAAGACCGCCGTGCAGTCGGTCTCGGCGGCGGCGACGGAGTTGCAGTCGTCCGCGCAGGTGATGGAAAACACCGCCTCGACCACGTCGGAGCAGGCGACCACCGTGGCGGCCGCCGCGGAAGAGGCCTCCACCAACGTGCAGACCGTGGCGGCGGCGGCGGAAGAGCTTTCTTCCTCCATCGGCGAAATCACCCGCCAGGTGACGCAGTCGACGCAGGTCGCGGCGAATGCCGTAAACGAAGCCGACCGTGCCAACCAGATGGTGCAGGGTCTGGTGGAAAGCTCGCAGAAGATCGGCGAGGTGGTGGCGCTGATCACAGACATCGCCGAGCAGACCAACCTTCTGGCGCTCAACGCCACCATCGAGGCGGCCCGCGCCGGCGACGCCGGCAAGGGCTTCGCGGTGGTGGCTTCCGAGGTCAAGAACCTGGCCAACCAGACGGCCAAGGCGACCGAGGAAATCGGCACTCAGATTTCCGGCATCCAGACCGCCACCGGCGACGCCGTCGAGGCGATCAAGTCCATCGGCGGGACCATCGATGAAATCAGTTCGATCTCGTCGACCATTGCCGCCGCGGTCGAGGAACAGAGTGCCGCGACCCAGGAAATCGCCCGCAACGTGGAGCAGGCCTCGGCCGGTACTTCGGAGGTGACGTCGAATATCTCCGGCGTCACCGTGGCCGCCGGCGAAACCGGCCATGCGGCTGGGGAAGTGCTTTCCGCCGCGAACGAGCTCTCCCAGCAGGGTGAACTGCTGGGTCAGGAAATGGATTCGTTCCTGGTCGAAGTCAGCAAGGTCGTTTAAGACCCGTTTTTAACCCAGGGCGGGAGCCGCGCGCCATCGGCGAACGGTTCCCGCACCCGGCCTGCTAGGGAGGGCGCCTTGGATACCGTTCCGGGGACCGTCGCAACGACCCAGGCTACGGACATGTCGATCTCGCTGTTTGACATGATGGACTCGCTCTCCACCGCGCTCGACCTGATCAACCCGTCGCTCAGCGATCACCACAAACTCACCTGCTACGTCACCTGCTGTATCGCCGAGGAAATGGGTTACGGCGGCGCGGCCTATAAGGACCTGTTCGCCGCCTCCATCCTGCACGACATCGGCGCCATCGCGCTCTCCGATCGGATGAAGCTTCTCGAGTTCGAGGAGCGCGACGCGCACCTGCACGGCGAATTGGGGTCGGTACTGCTGTCCAAGTTCCCGCCGTTCCGCAGCTTCGCCCATTTGATCCGCTATCATCACGTGCCCTGGCAGGACGGCGGCGGTGCCGAGTTCCGCGGCCATCAGGTGCCGCTCGAAAGCCACCTCATCCACCTGGCCGACCGGGTCGCGGTGCTGATCAATCGCGGGAAGCCGATCTTCGAGCAGGTCCTGGACGTGCGCGAGAAGATCAACGCCTACGCCGGCGCCACCTTCGTGCCGGAAATGGTCGAGGCCTTTCTGGAGATGTCGCGCAAGGAGGTGTTCTGGCTGGATTTTGTCAATCGCGACCTGAATAAGGTGCTGCGCAAGAAATCCCGGTTGCCGAGCGTCAGCCTCAATATCGACGACCTGGTCGAGATGTCGAAGTTCTACGCGCTGATCATCGATACCCGCTCGCGCTTTACCGCCACCCACTCGAGCGGCGTCGCGGCCACCGCCGAGAAGCTGGCGCTGCTGGCCGGCCTGGATGCGCGGCACGTTAAGAAGGTGCGGATTGCCGGCTACCTGCATGACATCGGCAAGCTGGCGGTTCCCGATGCGATCCTGGAAAAGAAGGGCAGCCTCGATCTGCACGAATGGCGCACGGTGCGCGCGCACAGCTACTACACCCATCAGATCCTGGATACGGTTGCCGGCATGCAGGACATCGCCACCTGGGCGTCGCAGCATCACGAAAACCTGGACGGCGAGGGCTATCCGTTTCGCCACAAGGGGGACGATCTGCCGCTGGAATCCCGCATCCTCGCCGTTGCCGACGTGTTCACGGCGCTGGCCGAGGACCGGCCCTACCGCCCCGGCATGGAGGACGGCAAGGTGCTGGAGATCATGCACGAAATGGTCGAGGACGGAAAACTGGACCGTGACGTGGTCGATCTACTGATCGCCAATATCGAAGACGTTCAGGGCGTGCGCCGCGAAGCGCAATCGACCGAAAACCTGCAGCTCACGGATTTCTGGGACCAGACCCGCCAGGACGTCAACGACGGCGGTTCTACACCGGCTTGAACACCAGGGTCGGCTGGCTGCGGCCACGCACCGCCACCTCCGTCACAGGCTCGAAGGCGCACAGCTCACGGCAGGCCTCGGCGGTGTTTTCGCCGACCAGCACGTAGGTGCCGAACTGCTTGCCCATCTGTTCCAGCCTGGCGCCGATGTTGACCTCGTCGCCGTGTACCGTGAATGCGAGCCGGCCCTTGGTGCCGATGGCGCCGACGGTGATCTCGCCGGTGTTGACGCCGCAGCGGGTCTTCAGCCAATGGCCGTTGCCGAAGGTCCGGGTTTGGGCCAGTTCGGCGATGGCCATCGCCGTCCGGACCGCATTGGCGGCATGGTCCGGGTCGGGGGTGACGGCGTTGAAGGTGATCAGTATCAGGTCGCCCTGGTAGTGGACGACGACGCCGCCAAAGCGTTCGATCACCTCGCCCATGGCGGTGAAATATTCATTCAGGATGCCGGCGAGCTGTTTCGGCGTCAGTTTTTCCGACACGGTGGAGAAGCCTTCGATGTCGGTGAACACCACCGAGGCGACGCGCGATTCACCATCGCCGGGCTGGATCGCCTGGTCGGCCGAGGTGATGCGGTCGGCGACCTCGCGCGAGACGAAGCGGGTCAGGTCCTTGGCCGCTTCGTTGTCGATGGCGGAGCGGCAGAAGGCGCGCTCGGCCCTGAGCACGGCGGCGGCGAGCACCACCGTGACAACGACGATGGAAATGATCTTGTCGATCTCGGCGCCGATCAGGATCGAGTTCTCGGTCATGTAGGCGATGTAGTTGCGCGTCACCATCGACTTGCCGCCCTCGCCGAACACCACGTAGCCCATCAGCACCCCCCACCCGACGACGGCGGCGGCGCCGGTGAGCAGGATGTAGCGCGGCTCGAACCGCAGCGCGCGGATGGCGATGAAGATGAACACGTAAAGCAGCGTCGGCGCCTTCAGGTAGAACGACGGCGGCTGCATGTACTTGATATGAAAGCTCCAGATCAGCGCCATCAGCACGCTGATGTCCATGATCACGGAAATCACCAGCAGCCAGTGCGGCAGGTAGTTGCGGTAGGCGCAGAACAGCCGGATCACGGTAAAGACGAAATAGATCGCAAGCGCCCAGGGCTCCAGGCGGAATTCCGCCATTTCGGCCGGCGGCGGCGCGATGGCATAGAGCGTGCCGAACACCGTCACCAACGCCAGCTGCACCCAGCCGATCAGGCGTTCGCTCTCGATCTGGTTGGAATGGATGGTGTCGCGCACGCGGGCGGGCAGATCGCCCGGCACCGGTTGGCCGAAAAGAAAATCAGAGATACGCCCGCTCATGCCCTTACTCCTGCGGGCGACAGTCTAGCATCAGCCGAGCAGGGGAAAAGCGGGTTCAGCGTTCGCCGGCGGGAACCCGGTAAACAATGCGTGAGCGGCCCTTGAGCCCGAGCAACCGGGCAACGCCCTGAAGGAAATGAAAAGTGTCAGTCATCGGTCTTTGACCCCCTTGGGACCATCTGGGAAAATTCGGCTCCGTTTCTCGGCCGTTGTCGGGGGTTATGACAGGATTTCGGCGCCGGCGAAGTGACGGCAATCACAGAATGCGGCTAAGCCTGAACGTTTTCATCCTCGATGACGCGTTTCACCGCTTGCAGCTTGTTCATCAGGTGCGCCTTCAGAAGCGCCGCCAGCCCGGCCCCGTCGCGCGCTTCCAAAGCGGCCAGGATCGCCTCGTGCTCGACCATGGCCTGGTCCCAGCGGATGCGGCTGGCATTGGCGAGATAGCGCGCCCGGCGGATGCGCCCGGCCAAGGCATCGTAGACGCCGGCCAATGTCGGGTTGCCGGCGATATCCATGATCTTGCGGTGGATCGCCTGGTTGGCGCGGAAGTAGTCCTCGCGCTCGCCGCGCGTGTGGTGCAGCGCCATCTGGTAATGCAGCGCGCGCACCTCGGCCAGGTCCGCCTCGGTGGCGCGCTGGCAGGCGAGCTCGCCCGACAGCGCTTCCAGGGCGCTCATCACCGGGAACAGTTCCTCGGCGTCCGATGCCGTCAGCCGCGCCACCCGCGCGCCGCGATTGGGCAGCAGCGTGATCAGCCCCTCGGAGGCCAGCACCTTCAGCGCTTCGCGGAGTGGTGTCCGGGAAATGCCGTAGCGTTCGCAGAGCTGCTTTTCCGGCACCCGCATCCCCGGCGTCAGTTCGCCGGCGAAGATCAGGTCGCGCAGCCGCTCGACGATTTCCTCGTGCAACAGCGGCCGGCGGATCGGCTGGGTCTCGGGCTGGACACGTTCGGGGATGGCTTCCATGGCTTATGCCTCCGGCGCGCTCAATGCGCGCTCCAGCACGCTCGCCACGTGTTCGGCGCGGCGTCCGGTGCCGTCGGCGATCTGGTGGCGGCAACTGGTGCCGTCGGCGACAATCAGGGTATCGTCATCGGCGGCGCGCACGGCCGGCAAAAGGTTGGCCTCGCCCATGCGCTTTGAGATTTCCACGTTTGCTGCCTCATAGCCGAAGGCCCCGGCCATGCCGCAGCAACTGCTCTCGACGGTTTCGACCTCGAGTTCCGGCACCAGGGAAAGCGCCTTCTCGACGCTGCCCATGACGGCGAAGGCCTTCTGGTGGCAGTGCCCGTGCAGCAAGGCCTTCTTTTCCGCCAGCGGTTTCAGCGGCGGGGTGAAGCGCCCGGCATCGATCTCGCGGGCGATGAACTCCTCGAACAGAAAGGCATTGTCGGCCAGCCTGTCGGTCTCGGCGCCGGGCAGCATCGCCTTGAACTCGTCGCGCAGCGTCAGCAGGCAGGATGGCTCCAGTCCGACCACCGGCACGCCCTTCTCAATCAGCGGCTTGAGGGCTTCGAGCGTGCGCCGGGCTTCCTTCCTGGCCTCGTCCACCAGGCCCGACGCCAGGAAGGTGCGCCCGCAACAGAGCGGCCGGCCGCCGCCCTGGGCTTTGGCTAGGTGCACCCGGTAGCCCGCCGCGCGCAGCACCGCCCAGGCGGCGCGGGCGTTCTCGGGGTCGAACCAGGTGGTGAAGGTGTCGGCCCAAAGCACCACTTCGGGCCCGTCGCCTTGCGCCGGCGTCACGCCATCGGTGCGGAACGGCACCAGGCTCCAGGCCGGCAGCGTCCGTTCGGCGCTGAAGCCGGCCAGTTTCTCGCTCAGCTTCGCCATTCCCGGCAGCCGGTCGCGCAGGTTCAGCACCCAGGCGACTTTGGCGGCATAAGGCGCGTAGCGGGGCAGGTAGGCGACCAGCTTGTCGAACAGCCGGAGCCCGTGTCGTTTGGTGTAGTGATAGAGGAACTCCACCTTCATGCGCGCCATGTCGACGCCGGTCGGGCACTCGCGCTTGCAGCCCTTGCAGCCGACGCAGAGCTTCATGGTCTCGGCCATCTCGTCGGAGGTGAAGGCGTCCGCGCCCAACTGGCCGGAGATGGCGAGGCGCAGCGTGTTGGCGCGGCCGCGGGTCAGGTGCTTCTCTTCGCCGGTGGCGCGGAAGCTCGGGCACATGACGCCGGCGTCCGCCTTTCGACACGCGCCGTTGTTGTTGCACATTTCCACCGCGCCGGCGAAATCGCGCCACTCCGACCAATCCAGCGCCGTCTCGGGCATGCTGACCTGATAGCCCGGCTTGAAGCGGAACAGCGAACGGTCGTCCATCTTCGGCGCACCTGTGATCTTGCCGGGGTTCATGATGCCGGCGGGATCGAAGCCCTCCTTTACCTGCTTGAAGGTGTCGATGACGGCCGAGCCGAACATGGCCTCATGGAACTCGGAGCGCACCAACCCGTCGCCGTGCTCGCCGGAATGCGAGCCCTTGTATTCGCGCACCATCTCGAAGGCGGCCTCGGCGATGTCGCGCATCTTTTGCGCCTCGGCCTCGAGCTTCAGGTTGACCACCGGGCGCACGTGCAGGCACCCGACGGAGGCATGCGCGTACCAGGTGCCGGTGGTGCCGTGCTGCTCGAAGACATCGGTCAGCCGCTGGGTATAGTCGGCGAGGTCTTCCAACCTCACCGCGCAGTCCTCGATGAAGGAGATCGGTTTCCCTTCCGTCTTCATCGACATCATGATGTTGAGGCCGGACTTCCGCACCTCCCAGACGGCCTTCTGGAAACTGGGATCGATGGCCTCGACGACGCCGCCCGGAAAGCCCAGGTCGGCCATCAACTGCACCAGGTCCCTGAGCTTCGCCATGTTGGCGTCCGCATCGTCGCCGGCGAACTCCACCAAAAGCACCGCCGCCGGGTCGCCCTGGATGAACTGCTCGATGGTGGCGCGGAACAGTGGGATGTCGCGCGCCAGGTCGATCATGGTCTTGTCCGCCAGTTCCACCGCCGCCGGGCCCAGCTTGACGATATGCTGCGCCGAGTCCATCGCCGCGTAGAAGGTCGGGAAGTGGCAGATGCCGAGGGTCTTGTGCTTCGGCAGCGGGCTCAGGTCGAGCTCCAGCCGCGTCGAGAAGGCGAGCGTCCCTTCTGAGCCCACCAGAAGGTGCGCCAGGTTGGGGTGGGTCTGCGGCCGCCCCATGGTCGCCTTGGCCCAGTCGCCGCGCGGCGGCCCGCCCGGCAGCAATGCATCGACATTGTAGCCGCCGACCCGGCGCATGAGATCGGGAAAGCCGGACGTGATGGTGTCGGCCCGTTCGCGCCCCAGGTCCAGCAACGACGAGACCAGCGCGCTCTGGCTGTCGGAAAAATGCGCCAGCGAGGCATTGTCGGCCACCTCGCCGAAGCGCATGGCCGAGCCGTCGGCGAGGATGGCGTCGATGGCGTGCACGTTGTCGCGCATGGTGCCGTAGACGATGGAGCGCGCGCCGCAGGAGTTGTTGCCGGCCATGCCGCCGATGGTGGCGCGGCTCGAGGTGGAAACGTCGACCGGGAACCAAAGCCCGTGCGGATTCAGGAATGCGTTCAATTGGTCGAGGACGATGCCGGGCTCGACCGCGATGCGGCGCGCTTCCGGATCGAAGTCCAAAACCTTGTTCATGTGGCGCGAACAATCCAGCACGATGGCCTCCCCCACCGTCTGCCCGCACTGGGACGTGCCGCCGCCGCGCGGCAGCACGGCGACGTTTTCATCCGCCGCGACTTGCAGGACGCGCGACACGTCGGCGGCGGATTTCGGCACCGTGACGCCGATCGGTTCGACCTGGTAGTGCGACGCGTCAGTGCTGTAGCGCCCGCGGCTGAAGCCGTCGAACAGCACCTCGCCCTCGATTTCGCGCGTCAATCGGCCGGCCAGCGCGGAATCGCCGATACGGCCCGAGCCCGTCAATGCGGGTTTCGCTAGTGACATGGATAAATCCCTGGTTGTTCAGAGGGGAATGGTATCATTTTGCATTCAAAAAGCAATCATCCACGAAAAAATAAGGGTTGTGGCCATAAAAAATGAATGCATAATTCGAAACTTCAATTTCACTAGCCTCGTTTCATCAGCCAAAGGGGACTCCGTCATGGCCTATCGCAGCGGCCGCCATTTTCTGCAGATTCCGGGTCCGTCCAATGTGCCGGACCGCATTCTGCGCGC
The DNA here is from genome assembly GCA_038125725.1 of Rhodospirillaceae bacterium. Taxonomy (GTDB): domain Bacteria; phylum Pseudomonadota; class Alphaproteobacteria; order Rhodospirillales; family Casp-alpha2; genus TMED8. The sequence continues at coordinate 654 of JAYPEK010000053.1, read as the reverse complement.
CATCGACAATCCGACCATGGACCACCGGGGGCCGGAGTTCGCCGACCTCGGCCACGCCTGCCTGGACGGCATCAAGAAGGTGTTCAAGACCGAGAACCCGGTGATCATTTATCCGGCGTCCGGCACAGGCGCCTGGGAAGCGGCCCTGGTCAATACCCTGAGCCCCGGCGACAAGGTCGTGATGTTCGAGACCGGGCAGTTCGCGACGCTCTGGAACGAGTTGGCGACGCGCATCGGCGTAAGGCCTGAGTTCATCGAGGGCGACTGGCGCGGCGGCGCCGACGCGGCTGCCATAGAGGAACGCCTGCGCGCCGATACGGGCCACGAAATCAAGGCCGTCTGCGTCGTCCACAACGAGACCTCGACCGGTGCCGTCACCAACGTGCCGGCCGTGCGCGCCGCCATCGATGCCGCCGGCCACCCGGCGCTATTGCTGGTCGATACCATTTCGTCGCTGGCCTCCATCGATTACCGCCACGACGAATGGGGCGTCGACGTTACGGTGTCGGGCTCGCAGAAGGGGTTGATGCTGCCGCCGGGCTTGAGCTTCAACGCCGTCAGCGACAAGGCGTTGGCCGCCAACGCCGATGCCAAGCTGGCGCGCTCCTATTGGGACTGGCCGTCGATGATCGCCAACAACAAGACCGGCTACTT
>JAYPEK010000052.1:11862-26358 GCA_038125725.1 Rhodospirillaceae bacterium | reverse complement strand
TAACACTATAGATACGATCTGTGTTCTTTTGTGTGTATGTGATGTCAGGATATCCATAATTGGTTTGAACTACCTTACCGTTTGGCAGTTTAGTTGATCCCGTTGTTTGACAAGCAGCCACGGCTAACGAAAGCGCGGTGACTGATGCGAGCTTCTTGATGATAGACATTTTAGGCGATCATCTCCTCAGTTTTTGCCGTTTTCAGGATCAATGCCCATAAAGCTGTTCCGTCTGTATCATCTCTGCTTACTGCAACCGACTTCGGCATAAGAGTGCCGTCCACGTACTGTCGGTCAAGGTTAGAATTATTACAAGCAAATTTTTAAACCCTAAGTGCCTCTACGTGCTTCCATAAAAAAAGGCCCCACCGTAGTGAGGCCTTTGATTTTATTGTTTTTTGTAGATTACATCTTATCGCTTCGAGAACTGGAAGCTGCGGCGGGCCTTGCGGCGGCCGTACTTCTTACGTTCGACGACACGCGAGTCGCGGGTCAGGAAGCCCTCTTTCTTCAACACCGGGCGCAGTGCCGGCTCGTAGAGGGTCAGGGCCTTGGAGATGCCGTGGCGCACGGCGCCGGCCTGGCCGGACAAGCCGCCGCCGGTGACGGTGGCCATGACGTCGTACTGGCCGGAGCGGTCGGCGACGTCGAAGGGCTGCTGCAGGAGCATCTGCAGAACCGGACGGGCGAAGTAGCGCTCGACCTCGCGGCCGTTGACGGTGATCTTGCCGAGGCCCGGCTTGATCCAAACGCGCGCGACGGCGTCCTTGCGCTTGCCGGTGGCGTAGGAACGGCCGTGCTCGTCGATGACGGGCTCGGTCGGCGTGCCGCTTTCGGCCTGCACGGGGGCTTCGGCCTCGGCGGCGGGGGCCTCGTCGGCGGCGCCGGCGTCGGCCTGAACGGCTTCGGCGGCCTTGCCTTCCATGGCCTCCTTGAGGTTCTCGAGGGTGACGTTTTCCTCAGCCATCGTTAGGCGCTCCTCTTGTTCTTCGAATTCATGGCGGCGACGTCGAGCGTCTCCGGCTGCTGGGCTTCGTGCGGATGCTCGGGCCCGGCGTAGACGTGCAGCTTGCGCATCTGCTGGCGGCCCAGCGGGTTGCGGCTGATCATCCGTTCCACCGCCTTGGTGACGACGCGTTCCGGATGGGCGCCATCGAGCAGCGCTGCGGCGGTGCGGCTCTTGATGCCGCCCGGATAACCGGTGTGCCAGTAGTACTGCGTGGCGTTGCGCTTGTTGCCGGTCAGGCGGACCTTCTCGGCGTTGATGACGATGATGTTGTCACCGCAATCGATGTGCGGCGTGAACATGGGCTTGTGCTTGCCGCGAAGGCGCATGGCGATGACGGAAGCCAGGCGACCGAGGACCATGTCCTCGGCGTCGATCACGTACCACTTGCGCTCCACGTCCGCGGGCTTGGCGGAATAAGTTTTCATGACGATCTCTGCATTCTGTTCGGTTAGGCGCCCTGGCGCCGAAGTCGCCGGAATATGCCAGAATAATTCTCCCTGTCAACGGGAAAACTTCAATAAAATCGGAGATTTAGATATGCGGTATTATATTACCGTTATTGCCGAGCTCCGATTAGCGCGGCGGTACCGAATAGGTGCCGGTGGCATGTGCGACGGGCTCGGTATGGCCTTCCGAATGCACGGTGACGTCGGTGACCACCAGGCGCTTGCCGGTCTTCAGCACCCTGCCCTCCGCCAACAGGTCGGCCGGCACCGGGCGGTGCAGGAAATTGATGTTGAAGCTGGTGGTCACGGCCAACTGCACCTCGCCGATGGCGCTCAGCACCACGGCATACATGGCGGCATCGGCGAGCGCCATCATGAACGGCCCGGCGACGGTGCCGCCCGGGCGGATCATGTTGCCGCCGAACGGCAGCCTGAGCACCGCCGTTCCCTTGCCGATGGTGTCCGCGGTCATGCCCAGTTCATGTGCCCATGGAAGCTCGTCGCGGATGATCTCGTTGAAGCGCTCGACGGTGATCTCGCCCATGGTTGCTGGCCTCCCCTAGCCGGTTTCGCGCAGCCGGAAATCGTAGCCCTCGGCGCGCAGCGATTGCCCCAACGCCTCGAGATACTCCGTATCGGCGCTTTCGCCGCCGAGATGCGTGAGTAATTCGCGGCCAACGCCGGTGATGCGGTAGGCCGGCAGCGTGAACAGCGTATTCGACGGATGGCGCACGATCAGATTGGTGCCGATGAAATCGAAGGTCAGGCCCTTCGACGGCGCGTAGAAGGTGATCGAGAGATCGTCCGTCTCCTGCACCAGGTCGAGCGCCTGCAAACGGCCGATATCCGCGGCGCCGACGCCGAATTCCTCGAATTCGTGGCGGTGGCCGAGTTTCAGGATATATCCCGTCGGGAAGCAGATGTGCCCGGCACGCTTCCAGGTTCCCCAATCCTCGCCGGTCATGCCGGCCAGCGCATCGAGGGTGCGCAGGCTGAAACTGCCAGGCGCATTGGTTTCGATCGCCAAGGCCTCGCCCCAGACCGTCTGCATCAGCGGATTGGAGACGTCCTGGGCGTGCGCGACCAGGCGCGTCAGCCAGTCGTCGCCGATATCCATCGGCGTGCCGTCGATCTCGTCGTCGCCGGCGACGGCGAAGGCCATGGCGGCGACGGCTTCGATATTGGCCTGGCGGCGCATTTCCAGGCTTGCCAGCCGGTGGTTCAGGCGGTCGCGCTGCGCCTTGGCATCGGCATTGGCGTCGACCGCCTCGGCGCCGTAATCGGCGCCCAGCAGCCGGGTCATGGATTCCGCGATGCGATCGGCAACTTTGTCGGCCATGAGCTCCTCAGTTCCGCCTGATCCGATGGTCGTTACCGGCCGGATTATCGACTGCCGCTGTATTCCGGACAAGCGGTAGTTCGCCCCCCGTGCGCCACCCGGCCCCAAAGCACAGACCGGACGAGGGTTGTGGAGACCGGCACTAGGGACAGTTTTTCTGCTGGTCGGCACTGAGAATGATTTCTTTTCCCAACGTGTATTCCCCTGCCGCCCGGAGACGCTTGACGTCGGTAGGTTCGAAATACCGAAATTCGGTGCCGCGGACGACGATGTTGAACTCGCGCGTGGTCCCGTTGGGGAGGCTTCTCCCGATCTTGCATCTCCGATCGTTCATCTTATCGAGTTGCATCTTCGTGTTTCGGGCCGAGCCCCAGAATTTGATCCCATCGGCGGTGGTCTGCAGGATCAACTTCAACAGGCTGCCGATATTCGCCGGGTCGCGTCCGACCCCTTCCTCGACACGGTATACGGCTTCGGCAAGGTACGTCCGGTCTTCCTTGGTCAATTCGCGTTCCGCGCTGTAATACAATTCGTAGATCGAAGCCGCCAATTGGAGATAACCGAGGGTGCGGTTGTGCTGCGCCGCGTCCGCCGCCTTAGCGAACGCTTCCCGGATATCCTTGTCCTGGGATGCGATCGCCTTTTTGATCTGTTCGCGCCGCTTGGCCATTTGCTCGACGATTTCCGCTGTTTTCGCCTTTTCCTCGGCGCTTTCGATCTCGGCGATTTTCGCTGACACGGTATCGATCTCGAACGCCGAAACGCGGCGTACGTCCGCCAGGCCAATGGCGGAAAAATCGCCACGCTTCACCTGGATGAGCCGGTTCAAGGCCTCCGAAACCATGTCCCGGACCTGGTTGAGAACCACCAGCGTATTGGCGAGCGACAGTAGTCTTTGGGACGTCGCGGAAAACTCTTCGGCCAATCGGCCTCGGATTTGCTGATTTGAGGCATTCCCCATCTTTTCGCATGCGGAATCCAAACTCTGCGTCCGCACGATATCGACGACGAGTTCCAGCATGCCACTGCCGTATTGCGTTTCCGGCCTGAACTCGGCGATACCGCGGTAGGAATTCTCATAGGTGGCCAGATAGCTGTTCCCTGGCGGGCCATTATGGAGCCTCGGGGGGCCGTGCTGCTGCTTGCAGCCGATTTCGTAGGTGCCGTGGTATTGCTGGAGCACCTTAGCAACGGGATCGCCGGTATTCACGGTGGGCGCTACGAAATTGACGCCCGCGTAGACCCCGTTGAAGTCGGCGATAGTATTCTTCGAGATTTTGTTCAGGCTGCTCATTTCTCGCGCGAACTTCAGCTTCAGGTCGCCGATCAGCCGGCCCAGTGAGCCCGGACGGTTGTTCTCGAGAATGGATTGCAGAAATTCGATATAGCGGTCGGCGCGCACCGCGACGTGATTGCGGCTGCCGCCATGGTTTTCGAAATAATCGACCAGCAGCGCCGTTTCGATATAGGCCGCGGCGACGATGGACAACGCATTCAAATCGGTGGTTTTCCGTCGCCTCGACAAGTCGGTGCCGAGCACCTCGAGATCGTAGATGGCCTGGATGACATATTTTTTGTGTTGTTCGGCGACGAACGAATAATGCTCGGAGGTCTTCGAATAGATATCTCCATCCCGGCGGAGAATCTCCACCCTGTCCAGATAGACCAGGCCGTGCGACAGCACCCGGCTGCCCAATCCGTATTCCTGCGCCTTCAGGCTTTGTTTGAATACTTCGGCTGGAAGGGCATCCAACTTCGCCAGCGCGCTTGCCAGGCCCTGTTCGATCCCATCCAAGCGGTCATGCACCCCGATTAGCAGTTCGCGGTTGGCGCGAATGATATTGTTGTACGGATCGTTGATATTCTTTGAGAAAACCGAATGCAGGGTATTCGTGATCGCTGCGACGGTTACCGGTTCCAACGCCTGCAACCGGCAGGGGAATGACGCGATCAACGCAACCAAAATCAAATGGAATGTCTTGAAATATCCCCTGGTGATGTTTTGCCGATGCATCGGTTTCCTCCAATAGCTGCGTCGGTACGAAAGTTCCCCTAGTCTGCCTGCAACCCGTCTGGCCGATCAAGTTCAGTGGGCTGGTTTACCGAACTCGGCGAAATGCGGGAGGTTGTGCTGGCATCAAACCCCTTGCCTATTCGGCGGCGAGAGCCGAACATAATGCCGCCAAAACGGGAGGAAACGGCACCATGTCATCGCTAGCCAACGAGCCGGTCCTGTTGCGATCTAACGATCAGGGTATCGCCACCTTGACGCTCAACCGGCCCGGAAAATTCAATGCGCTCTCGAGCGAACTGCTCGCCGCCCTGCAATCGGAATTGGACGCCATCGCCAAGGACGGCAGCGTGCGCGTCGTGGTTCTCGCCGCCGCCGGCAAGGCTTTTTGCGCCGGGCACGACCTGGGCGAGATGCGCGCCGACCCCGACACCGAAGCGATGACGGCGCTGTTCAAGCAGTGTTCGCGAATGATGATGACCCTGACCGAGATCCCGCAGCCGGTGATCGCGCGCGTGCACGGCATGGCCACCGCGGCCGGCTGCCAGTTGGTGGCGCAGTGCGATCTCGCCGTCGCGGTCGAGGAAGCCACCTTCGCCACGTCTGGGATCAATGTCGGGCTGTTCTGTTCGACGCCGGCGGTGGCCGTCACCCGCAACCTGCCCCGCAAGCAGGCGATGGAACTGTTGATGACCGGCGAATTCATCGATGCCGAGACGGCGCGCCAATACGGCCTCGTCAACCGGGTCGTGCCGGCGGAACAATTGGACGCCGCCGTGGCCGAACTGGCAGGCTCCATCGCGGCCAAATCGCCACTCGCCGTCGCGTTTGGAAAACAACTGTTCTACAAGCAGCTAGAGGTTGGCCTTGAGGGCGCCTATGAACAGGCGTCGAAGGTCATTACGGCCAACATGCAGGACAACATGACCCGCGCCGGCCTCGACGCCTTCGTCGAGAAGAAACCCATGCCCAAGTGGCCCGACCGGTGAGCGACCCGACGCCCGCCCCCCTCGTCTACGACGACGCCGCGATCATGCATGTCCTGCGCGGTTCGCGTACCATCGCCATGGTCGGTGCCAGCCCCAATTGGGTGCGGCCGTCGAACTTCGCCATGAAGTACCTGCAAGGCAAGGGCTACAAGGTCATTCCGGTGAACCCCGGCCAGGCCGGCAAGGAGATCAACGGCGAGCTCTGCTACGCCAGCCTGGACGAGATCCCGGGCACCTTCGACATGGTCGATATCTTCCGCTCGTCCGAGGCCGCCGGTGGCATCGTCGATAACGCGATCGAGCTGATGGCCGAAAAGCAGATCAAGGTGATCTGGATGCAATTGGGCGTAAGCAACGACGCCGCCGCCGAAAAAGCCCGTGCCGCCGGGCTTGAGGTGGTGATGGACCGTTGCCCGAAGATCGAATACGGGCGGCTGTTCGGCGAACTGAGCTGGAGCGGCGTCAATTCCGGCGTGATTTCCTCGAAGCGTCGGAAAGCCGGCTGACATGACGAACGACGACAGAAAGAACGCGGGCCCGCACGAATACGGCCTGGAGACCCGCACCATCCACGCCGGCGCGCGGCCCGATCCCGTCACCGGCGCGCGCAACACGCCGATCTACCAGACCACGTCGTATGTCTTCGATGACGCCGAACACGCGGCCGATCTGTTCAACCTTCAGACCTTCGGTTTCATCTATTCACGCCTCACCAACCCCACAGTCTCGGTGTTGGAGGAGCGCATCGCCAATTTGGAGGACGGCCGCGCCGCCGTCTGCGCGGCGTCGGGTCATGCGGCGCAGTTCCTGGCGTTTTTCTCGCTTCTGGAACCCGGCGACGAGTTCGTCGCGTCGCGCAACCTTTATGGCGGCTCCATCACCCAGTTTGGGGTCAGCTTCAAGCGCCTGGGCTGGACCTGTCATTTCGTCGATCCCTTGGACCCTGAGAACTTCAGGAAGGCCCTGACGCCCAAGTGCAAGGGCATCTTCATCGAGGTGCTGGCCAATCCGGGCGGCGTCATCGTCGATCTGGAAGCCGTTGCCGCCATCGCCAAGGACGCCGGCATTCCGCTGATTGTCGATAACACCCTGGCAACCCCCTACCTCTGCCAGCCGTTCCATTGGGGCGCCGACCTGATCGTCCATTCCACCACCAAGTTCCTGTCCGGGCACGGCACGTCGCTCGGCGGCGCCATCGTCGAATCGGGCAAGTTCGATTGGGCCGGCAACGCCGAGAAATTCCCGACCATGACCCAGCCGGACCCCGCCTATCACGGCCTCACCTTCGCCGAGACCTTCGGTGATTTCGGCTTCACCATGAAGGCGCGCGCCGTGGGGCTCCGAGATTTCGGTCCCTGCATGTCGCCGACCAACGCCTTCTATACCCTGACCGGCATGGAGACTTTGCATCTGCGCATGGACCGGCATATCGAAAATGCGCAGAAAGTAGCGGAATTCCTGGATTCTCACCCGGCCGTCGATTGGGTGTCCTATGCCGGCCTGCCGGCCAGTCCCTATCATGATCTGGCCAAGAAATACCTGCCCAAGGGGGCGGGATCGGTGTTCACCTGCGGCCTCAAGGGCGGCTACGAGGCGGGCGTCAGAATGGTCGAGGGGGTGAACCTGTTCTCGCATCTGGCCAACGTCGGCGACACGCGATCGCTGATCCTGCACCCGGCCTCGACCACGCACCGGCAGTTGAGCGACGAACAGCGCGCCGCCGCCGGTGCCGGGCCGGAGGTGATCCGCCTTTCCATCGGCCTGGAGACGGCCGATGATCTTCTGTACGATCTCGACCAGGCATTGGCATGAACATGACTTGAGGTGCCGGATGGTTCCGAGACTGCGGGCCCGCCTCTACGATATCCTGGAGAAGCACGACAGCGACAGTCCGTGGAGCCCCATGGTTGACGCCTTTCTGGTGGCGCTGATCTTGGTCAACGTCACCGCCGTGATCCTGGAAAGCGTCAAGTCGCTGCATGATGTTTATCAGGACTATTTCTTCGCCTTCGAGGCATTCTCGGTGGCGATTTTCACCGCTGAATACGTGATTCGTGTCTGGATCGTGCCGGAAGACCCGCACGAGACCCCTTTCGGCCCGTACATGAGCCGCATTCGGTACATGACGTCGCCGATGGCGATTATCGACCTGTTGGCCATTCTGCCGTTCTACCTGTTGTTCTTCTTCACTCTCGATCTGCGGTTTCTTCGCGTATTCCGGCTGCTTAGGCTGTTGAAGCTGACCCGTTATTCGCCGGCGCTGGCGACCGTGGCCAAGGTGCTGGCGGCGCAGCGGCGCTCGCTGATGGCGGCGCTGATGATCATGATGACACTGTTGGTGTTCGGCGGCTCCGTCGCCTACTTGCTGGAACATAAGGCGCAACCCGACGCCTTCGGATCCATCCCGGACGCCATCTGGTGGGCAATGGCGACCCTGACCACGGTGGGTTTTGGCGATGTGACGCCGGTGACCCCGGCGGGCAAGGTTTTCGGCGGACTGCTGATGATTTGCGGTGTCGGCATGTATGCGCTGCCGGCCGGTATCCTGGCAACCGGCTTCGCGCAGGAATTCCGCAAGCATGACTTCCGTGTTACCTGGTCGATGGTCGCGCGCGTGCCGATTTTCGCCGGAGTCGATGCCGGCGTCATCGCCGAGATCGTCGACCGTCTGATCCCGCTGGTGGTACCGGCGCGCCATGTCATCGTGCGCCGGGGCGGGGTTTCGGACGCCATGTATTTCATCGCCAATGGCGATGTCGAGGTGGACCTGATCCACTCCCCGCCCCGGCACCTGAGCGATGGCGATTTCTTCGGCGAGATCGGTGTGCTCATGGACCGCAAGCGCACCGCCACCGTCACCGCCATCAACGAAACCCGGCTGATGGTCTTAGAGGCCGCGGATTTGAATGGCTTGGTGGACGAGCATCCGGTGCTCGAACACAATCTTTCCAAGGTGCTGAACGAGCGTCTGCACGAATTGGAAGAGATCGGCCAAATTCACACGTAGTTGGAGACCTCGATCAGGTTGCCGTCCGGGTCGCGGAAATAGACCGACCGGATCGGCCCCCTGGCGCCGGTCTTTTCGGCCGGCCCTTCGATGATCTCGATATCTTCCGAGCCCAGGTGTTCGATAACCTGGGAGAGCGGCGTCTCGGTGATGAAGCAGAGATCGCCCGATCCCGGCATCGGCGTCCGGGCTTTGGGCTCGAACTCATTGCCGGCCGGGTGCAGGTTGATCTTCTGTGCGCCGAACGCCAGCGCCACCCGGCCTTCGCCGAAATCCACCCGCCGCATGCCGAGGACGCGGCCGTAGAAGGTGCAGGTGGCGTCGATGTCGGCGACCGTCAGCACCAGATGGTCGAGCCCGGTGACGGTGACGGTGGCGCTCATTCGGCCGGTTCCAGTCGGGCCTCGGCCGGACGCTCGCCCGGTAGCAGGCTGATCGCCAGGGTTGCGGCCAGCGCCACGCCCGCAAGGGTCGCGAACAGCGCCGTGAAGCCCCCGGTGAGGTCGAACAAGGAGCCTTCCAGCACCACGCCCAGGCTGGCGATACCGGTGGCCAGCACGAACTTGAGCCCGAACACCAGCGCGCGGTGGTTGAGCGGCGTATATCGCGCCACCAGGATGTTTTCCGCCGGCAGGATACCGTAGTTGACGCTGACCATGACGGCGGCCATGACGACGAGCGCGCTGCCGCTGAGCCACCCCGCCGCCAGCAGGATGGGCACCTGGGCCAGGAAACCGTATAGGTAGACCTTACGCGCCGGCAGAATGTCGGCCAGCCGGCCGCCGGCGATCTGCATGACGCCGGCCGCCGCGTAGACCAGCCCGACCAGCGCCGACACCGTCTTTACGCCACCTCCGGCATCCGTGAAATCGAGGGCGAAGGCCTTGGGCAGCGCCGGGCTGAGCGCATGGGCGATGAGCCCGGCGGACACCATGGTGAACGCCAGGACGCCGATCACCCGGTAGGTATCGGCGCGGCTGACGGGCGGCGGTGGTTTCTGGTCGCCCTTGCTCTCCGCCACCCAGCCCTTGGCCAGCGCGAAGACGAAGGCGAAAAAGGTCGCCAGCACCAAGGCGCCGGGCACCAGGTAAGCGGCGCGCCACCCGAACCAATCGATCAACAACCCGGTCATCACCGAGCCCAGCGCCGCGCCCATGGCGCCGAACAACCCGTTGATGCCGAGCGCCGTGCCGGTATTGACCGATACCCGCACCAGCCAGGCGATGCCAACGGGATGGTAGATGGAGCCGAACAGCCCGGTGACGCCCAGCCAGAATGCGATGGCGAACGGCGTGTCGGACAGCCCGACCATGATCATGCCGACCCCGGTGCCGAGATAGAACAGTGCCATCATGCCGGTCGCGGACCACTTGTCGCCGAGCCAGCCGGCCAAGGGGGCCGCGAAACCGAAAAGCAGGTTGCCGACGACGATCAGCGATACGGTCTCACCGTGGCTGAGGCCCAGGTGGCTTTCCAGCGCCAGCGGCACCAAGGTGAAGAAGATCGGCGCGAACAGGTGCGAATAGGTATGCCCGATGCCGGCGAAGCCGGTGGCCATCCAGGAGGTGAACTGACGCTGTTCCATGGCGCCAACATAGGGGCTGCATGGGCGCGCAACAAGGCACCCGGGCTACGGGAACGGGATTAGTAGAGGGAAATGGCCTTGGGGTTGGTCAGCATCTTCTTGGCATCGAGGCCGGCGATACATTCGGCGCCGAAGCGGTCGACCAATTGCCGGACCGAGCGCGACACCTGGCGCCGGACCTGGACGAAATGGTCGGGATCCTTCGTCACCTCGAGCGATGCCAGATAATAGCGAACGGACAACAGATCGAGATGCTGGCTTATGTCGTTGGCACGGGTCCAGCTTATGTCACAGTGACGGTCTGGAGCGGCATAGTCCGTCCCTGGCGTCTTTGCCGCTGTTGCCGGCAGCGGCGTCAGAACCAGGGCCAAAAGGCTGAGAACGATGATCGGCGTCAATTTCATGACGCCAGTATGACAGAATTGTGAAAACCGCCAAATTCGCGAATCTAAATTATTTGTTTTCAATGATTTAGAAGAATGTTTACGCACTGAGTGCGCATTTTTTTGAGGGAATCGATTAGACCGTTCCCAGCGTGCTGATGGCGTGGCGGAAGCGTTCGGCGATGGCCTCTTCGCCGGCGTGGCGGCCGTCGCGTACCCGCCAATGGCCGCCGACCATGACGTGGCGGACGGGGCTGTCGTTGCCACTGAAGATCCAACTGTCGAGCATCCGTTCGCCCCGGCGTTCGAACAGGATTGGGTGATCCGGGTCCAGCACCACAAGATCGGCGCGGCACCCTGGCGCCAGCGCGCCCGTGCGCCGGCCCAATGCTTGGGCGCCACCGGAAAGCGCGTCGGCGAACAGCCGGGCGCCGGTGGACCCGCCCTGCCCCGGCGCGCCGACATTCCTGGTAAGCGTCGTGAGCCGCTGGCCGTATTCCAGCCAGCGCAGTTCCTCGGTGACGCTGACGGAGACATGGCTGTCGGAGCCGATCCCCCAACGCCCGCCCGCGTTCAGATAGTCACCCAGCGGAAACAGCCCGTCGCCCAGGTTGCCCTCGGTCGTCGGGCACAAGCCGGCGACCGCGCCTGACGCGGCGAGCATTTTGGTTTCCTGGGCGTCCAGATGGGTGGCGTGGACCAGGCACCAGTGTGCATCGACCGGCGCGTTATCCAACAGCCAGGCCACCGGTCGGGCGCCGAAGTGGCGGAGGTGATCGTCGACGTCGCGCACCTGCTCGGCCATGTGAATGTGGATCGGCAGCGTCGCATCGATCTCGCGCGCGCCGGCGACCGCCGCCGCGAGGTTTTCCGGTGGCACTTGGCGGACGCTGTGCGGTGCGATGCCGATGCGGATCTGCGGGTCGCCGTCCGTCGCCGCTCTCAAGGCCTGGATCATCGCCAGGAACGCCTCGACATCGACGATATAGCGCCGCTGGCCTGGATTGGGTTCCGTGCCGCCATAGCCGCCGACGGAATAGAGCACCGGCAGCAGCGTCAGGCCGATACCCGTCTGTTCGGCGGCTGCCAACAACCGCCGGCTCATTTCCAGCCGGTCGGCATAGGCGTTGCCCGCTGGGTCCAGGTGCAGGTAATGGAACTCGCCGACGGCCGTATAACCGGCCTTCAGCATCTCGACGTAGAGCTGCGCGGCCACCGCCTCGCATTCTTCGGGGCCGAAACGGGTGACAAAACCGTGCATCACCTGGCGCCAGGTCCAAAAGCTGTCGCCGCTTTCGGAATGGCGGTGCTCGGTCAGGCCGGCCTGTGCGCGCTGGAAGGCATGGCTATGCAGGTTCGGCATGCCGGGCAGTACGGCACCCTCGACGCGTTCATCCGCCGGTTCGGGGGCACCTTCGGAAACGGAGAGAATGTCGCCGTTTGCATCGATTTCAAGACGCAGGCCGTCATGCCAGCCGTCCGGCAGGTATGCCGTTTCCAGCCAGAACGTGCGGGCGTTCAAGGGTTAGGCGTTGTAGGTGGAGGTCGGACGGAAATCCTGACGCACGTCGGCCAGGCCCTGGCGGATGGCACCGGTTCGGGCGGCCAAATCGCGAGCCTTGCGCTCTTCCAGGAACATGGAGAGCATGCGGGCCTCGGTTTTTTCCAGGCGCGCTTCCAGGTGCGAAATGCGGGTATTGGTCTCCGCGATCTTCGAGCGGATCTGGCGCAGGTGCGGCCGGATCAGCCCTTCGCCGTTCTTGTCCACACGGCGCACGGCCTCGGCCGTGAACCAGAGCGCCGTCAAGCCCATCACGAATCCCAGAATGCCGAATACCATAGCCATGGTGCGTTGCTCCGTTGATTTGGAAACACGATCCAACAGGCAGTATCGGGCCGAACCCGTAAACGATTGGTAAACGCCGATCAGGCGGGGGCAGTCATTTGGGCGCGGGCACGGGCCAGGGCTTCATCAAGAAACGCGGCAGAGAGCGCAGCGGCTTCGGCGCGGGCGCCCGTTTGTTGCGGCGGCGCTTCGCCTGCCTCGGCGGCCGGCTTCGAAGCCGTTTGCAAGTATTGCAACGCGGTTTTCAGCCGTCCTGTCAGGAACTCGTCGCCAACGGCGCGGTCGGACGTGATGGCGGTGGTCGCCGCCGTTGCGTCCGGTAGGTCGATCACCGTGACGCCTTCAGTACGGGTGTCGGCGCGGATTTCCCAGGCGGTGAGGAAGGCCTCGCGCAACTGCAGGCCCTCTTCCGGCGGAATTTGGTGCAGCGGCGGCGCTTCTTCTTCCACGGCAGAATGCTGCGAACGTTCGGCGTCGGCACGGGCCAGGCGTTCGGCCAGAAAGACGTCGCGGATTTCGCTTCCGTCCGGCCGCGGCATCAGGATCGCCGCCAGGTCATCGGGAATCTCGATGGGCATGATGGCGTCGGCGGGATCCACTTCTGGTTCGTCGAGGACGAGATCGGAAACGCCGCTCAGGACGCGCCGGGCGGCGACATCGGCGATCTCCATGATCTCGCGTGCATCAGCGAGGGCCACGTCGAAATCATCCAGGTCTTCCGCATGGTCCGGGTCATCTGCTTGCAGGGCCGCTGGTTCGGGCGGCGTCTCCGACGCTGCCGCCGACGCCGGATTGGCCTCCTCCGGTTCTTGCGGCTGGAAATCGGGATCGCCGCGCCGCGCGCCGGCGACGTTGAAAACCAGATCGCCATGCCACGAATGGCGCTCTGCCCTGCCCGCCCAGGGGCAGCGGCCGTCCGGATAGCGGGCATAGGGGCCGTCGGCGTCGATGCTGAGGCCATCGACGATGACGGCGCGTGCCAGCAGCGTGCCCTCAGCGGCTTCTCCGGCGCCGTTTTCGTCGAAGCGCAGCACGATGGTGTCGGGCGCGCCGTCGGCGAAGTCCCAGGCGATCTCGCGCGTCTGCCAGCAGAGCTCGCCGTTGTCGGTGTCGGACGCCGGCATGCCGATGCCCCAGTCGATATTGCCGTCAAGAACCTGGTGGCCGTCCACCAGAAGACGGAAATGTGGATCGCCGACCTCCGGCGCGCCGCCCAGTTCGACGCCGATACGGTCGGTGTGCGGCAGCGCCGGTTCGCCGGTCTCGACCGGATCGGCGATTTCCGCCGCCGGGGCCTCGACCGCAGGTGCCGGCGTCCGGCGGATCGGTTGCGACCAGGTGACACCGGATTTCTTCGGTGCCGGTTTTTCCGGTTCGACCGGCTGCAATGTGACGGCGGCGCGGCGTTTCGGCGGGGCTGCCGGTTCGGCCTTCGGTTTGGCTTCCGGCTTTGGCTCCACCGGTTGCAAGGTGACCGCGGCGCGGCGCTGCGGCCGGCGGGGCGGTTGCGTTTTCTTGGGTTCCTGGCTCGGTTCAGGCGCGGGCTCGGACCGTTGCAGCGTCACCGCTGCGCGCCGTTGCGGTTTCGGCGCCGGTGTTGCCGCCGGCGCGGGTTCGGGCTCTTCCTTGGCGACCGGCTGCAGGGTAACGGCGGCTCGTCGGGCGGGGCGCCGTTGAGGCTTGGCAGTAGCCGCCTGTTTCTGCGCCGCTGCCTTTTCCGCTGCGGCTTCTGCCTCGGCCTGACGCGCGGCTTCCTCTTCCGCGGCTTTCTTCGCTGCCGCCTCCTCGGCGGCTTTTTCGGCTGCCGCCTCCTCGGCGGCTTTTTGGGCTGCCGCCTCCTCGGCGGCTTTTTGGGCTGCCGCCTCCTCGGCGGCTTTTTGG
>JAYPEK010000052.1:0-11762 GCA_038125725.1 Rhodospirillaceae bacterium | reverse complement strand
GCTGCCGCCTCCTCGGCGGCAAGGCGCTCGGCTTCCAGCTTGGCTTCTTCCGCCGCCTGGCGTTGGCGTTCCTCGCGTTCGCGCGCTTTCACCATGTGCGGCAGGTTTCGGAACAGCGGACCCTTGTGTCGTTTCGGCAGGTCCAGATCGAGGCTGCCTAGCAGCGATACCATCTCGCCGCCTTCGGTCTCTGCCCCCGTGACCTTGATCGTCAGGTTGACCGGGCCGTCGGCACCGGCATCGCGGCCGCTCTGCACCGCGAAACGGCCATCCGCATCGTCATTGAGCCGCCAGGTCCCCGGCTCCACCTCCGAACCGTTGATGACGCTGGTGCCGGCCGGCAGGCCCAACACGTCGATGCTTTCCACATGGGCGAAACCCTCGACCAATGCGTCCGGCACGGCCGCCTGGGTACGGGGCTGGAACTTCTTCAGGTGCTCGGTGTTGGGCGGCGTCTCCCATAAGAGACCGCCGAGCCAACGCGCCGATGCCGTCGTTTCCGTGCCGCCGCCCGGGGTGTCGGTGGCATCGGGGTCTGGGGTGGCGGGATCGTTGGCGTCGGCCATGGCTCTCCCAACCGCGCCGGTCAGCCCGCCGCGTTAATGTCGCGAAGCAGTTGCTCGACGATGCCGTCGACCTGACCGGGATCAACCCGGCAGGCGCCAGCCGCAGCCAAGCCGCCGCCGCCGTGTGCCAGCATCAACGAGCCGATATTGGCATTCGACGACCGGTCCAGGATCGACTTGCCGGCGGCGATGCGCACGCGGCCGTCGGCGGCGTTCTCGATGCGGATGGAGACGTTGCATTCCGGATAGAGCGCATAGACCAGGAACCGGTTGACCGGCACCAGTTCGTCCTCACCGCGCATGTCGGAAACCACCACCTTGCCTTCGATCCGAGAGCAGCGCTTGTATTGGCGCTCGGCGAATTCGGAATCGTAGGTATAGACCTCGACCCGCTCCAGGACGTCGGGAAGCTGCAGGATTTCCTCGATCGGGTTGTGGCGGCAGTAGGTCATCAGGTCTTCGATGAACTGGTCGTTGGGAATGGAGAAGGTCTTGGCCCGGTCCAGCCCGGTTGCCGGATCGACCAGGAAGTTGAGCAGTGTCCACTTTTCCGGCGCCAGGATGTCTTCCTCGCTGTACTGGGCCGAGTCCGCCTGGTCGACGGCGGCCATCAGTTCCTCGGAAATCTCCGGAAATCCTTCACGGCCGCCGAAATGGTTATAGATCACCCGCGCCGCCGATGGCACGTCGGTGTCGATCACCAGGTTGTCGCGCGCGCCGATGCGCTCGGCTTCCGAAATGTGATGGTCGAAGCAGAGGTGAACGCTTTCCACGTAAGGAAGGTTGGAGGTGATGTCGTCCGGACCCACGTCGATGCGGCCTGCCTGCATGTCCGAAGGCTCGACGAACAACGTGTCGTCGATCATGCCGAGCTCCTTCAACAGCGTGCCGCAGACGACACCGTCGAAATCAGCCCGGGTCACCAGCCGGTATTTCTTATCGGGCATGTATTCGGCTCTCCTTCTCTCGCGCCTCTGTTCCTGGCGGCCTTTGGAGCGCCAGATACCCTGACGCTCAAAATACTCTGCGCCGAAGTTGATGACAACGACGGAACCTCCCAGTCATAGCCGCTTTTCGTCTGTACAGGTACCGATCAATGGGCGAATCGCCGGTACCGTTGGCTTCCCGCTGGGGCGCCGCCAGGCCGAGAGCGAGGTTCGTACCGCCGCCAATCGGTCGTGGAGGGTGCTTGGTATAGGAAACTTGGGTTTTTTGACGAATCCGCCACACTATCTCGGCACTTTCCTAACGGAGCAAGTTGCTCTAGGTTGCCGGGTTATGAGCGATCAACCTGAAAACCCAGACGCCCAGCAGACCGTCGAACTGGCCAACAAGATCATCGATCTGGCGAACCAGTCCCTGGCCGACGGCATGGCGCCCAACGTCATCGGTTCGGGGCTGCGTCACGCGGCGGCGAACTTCTCGGCTTTTGTCTACCATCGCTCCGGCGGCGGCGGCGACGAGGCGCTTAATGCCGTCGTCGAGGACTTCCTGCAGCCGTTCGAATACTACCTGAGCCGCCACGCGCCGCAGCAGCCCGAACACGAGCCGGCCGGCGGCTTGAGCAGCCTGATCGAACAGGCGAAGCGCGAAATCTGATCCCAAGGGGACGCAAAAAAACCGGGGCGCGGTGATGACCACGCCCCGGCTTCGATTCTTGCAACTTTCTTGAAGCGGCCTAGTGGATCATGACGGTCTCGAACTTGCCGCCCTTCACTTCCAGTTCCTTGAACGAACCGAGCACCTCGCCGACGGGATTGAACTCCACGTTGGTGGCGCCGACGTAATCGATGTCGCCGCCGTCAGCCAGGATCTTCAGACCCTTGGCCAGTTCGCCGGGACCGATCTTGACGCCCGGCGCATTGGCGACCTTCATCATGTTGGCCTGGATCTTGGCCCGGTCGGCGGAACCGGCGGCCTGCATGGCGAGCGCGATCAGCGCCGCGCCGTCGTAGGACTCGCCCACGTAGGGCCCATCCTTCTTGATGCCGACCTTCTCGGCCATGGCGGCGTAGGCGACCGCGCCGTCGGTCTTGCCGCCGGCGACGGTACCGACCGCGCCGTTGAGGTCCGTTCCGATGGCCTTGGTCAGGCTTTCGCCGATCATGCCGTCGGCGAGAACGAAGTTCTCGAACGCGCCGGCGTCGATGGAGGCCTGGATAATGCCCTTGCCGCCCTGATCGAGATAGCCGAACACCGCCAGGTGCTTGGAGCCCGTCGCGGCGAGCGCGCCGACCTCGGCCGAGTAGTCGGCCTTGCCGTCTTCATGCGCGGCGGAGATGGTGACCTTGCCGCCTGTCTTGGCGAAAGCCTCGCCGAACGAGGTGGCGAGACCCTTGCCGTAGTCATTGTTGGTGTAGGTGACGGCGATCTCGGTGACGCCGCGGCGTTTCAGCACGTCGGCCAGCACCTCGCCCTGGCGCGCGTCGGAAGGCGCCGTGCGGAAGAAGTAGCCCTTGTCCTCCAGCGCCGACAGGCCCGGGGAAGTGGCCGATGGTGAAATCAGCACGATGCCGTTCGGCACCGCGACGTTGTTGGCGACCGCGCCGGTGACGCCCGAGCAGTCGGCGCCGAAGATGGCGGCGACCTTCTCGGCGGTGACAAGGTTTTCGGCGTTGGCCGTGGCGGCGGCGGAATCGACGCAGGTAGAATCCTTGCGGATCGGCATGATCTTGGCGCCGCCCAACAACAGCCCGGAATCCGAGGCTTCCTTGAATGCCAGTTCGGCGGACGCGGCCATGTCGGGGGTCAGCGATTCGATCGGGCCGGTGAAGCCCAGGATGATGCCGACCTTGATATCGTCGGCGGCGAGTGCCGGCTGGGTAGCGGCGGCCGAGATGGCCACGAGGGCGGCCGCGGCGAACAGATACTTTTTCATGAGGTCCTCCTGTTCAGGGTCTGCGAATCTTTTCGACAAATGTCGTGCGGCGGAGTTTAGAAAATTGCCGCCCCCGATGCATGCGAAATCACGCGGAATGCGCGAGATCAATCCTCGCGCCGCACGACTTCGGGCAGGATGCCTTCCGGGTGGAAACGCATGACCAGCAAAAGCACCAGGCCCATCACCACAAGGCGCATATGCTGTGCGGTCTCCAGCAGGTGCTGGCGGATCGGACTGGCGGCGTCCATCCAACTGGTCAGTCCGCCGATCAGCCAAACGCCGACCGGTTCGGCTTCGATCCACACGGTCCAGATCAGGAAGCCGCCCAGCACCGCGCCCAGGTTGTTGCCCGAACCGCCGACGATCACCATCACCCAGATCAGGAAGGTGAAGCGGAGTGGCTGGTAGCTTCCCGGCGTCAACTGGCCGTCGAGCGTCGTCAGCATGGCGCCGGCGATACCGACGACGGCGGAGCCCAAGACGAACACCTGTAGCCGGCGCCCGGTGACGTCCTTGCCCATGGCGCCGGCGGAGATCTCGTTGTCGCGGATGGCGCGCATCATCCGCCCCCAGGGCGAATTGAGCGCCCTGACCGATAGCGTCAACACCAGCGCCAGCACGGCCGTGAACAACCCGGCATAGCAGAGCTTGACGAAGATGCCGGACGCCTCGGTCACCAGCTGCGTCAGCGCCTGTGCCCGCGCGTCGCCCGTGAGCGCCGCCAACGTGCTTTGGTTGAGGCCCGCGACCATGTCGATGAACCAGGGTGTCTTCTGAAGCTCGATCTCGTAGGGCACGGGACGCGCCAGCCCGGTGACGTTCTTGACGCCGCGCGTCAACCAGTCCTCGTTCTTGATCATGGCGATGATGATCTCGGAAATCCCCAAGGTGGCGATGGCCAGGTAGTCGGAGCGCAGCCCCAGCGAAATCTTGCCGATGATCCAGGCCGCACCCGCAGCGAACAGCCCGCCGACGGCCCAGCCCAGCAGGATCGGCAGGCCAAGCCCGCCGAGATACCCCTTCAGCGCCGGGTCGACGGCCTCGATGGCGGCGCTGGCGGGATCGAAGAAATGGCGGAAGGTGAAATAGCCGGCAATGACGATGAGCGTCATGGCGATGGCGCGCAAGGGCCCCCTCGGCATCCGCCGATAGCAGATGACCAACAGCGCCACGACGGCGGCGAACACGATGGCCGACAGCGCCAGGTTCCAGCCGCCGGCTTTCCACGCTTCCGGCACCGGCGGTTCGGAGACCAGCATGGCGGCGACGCCGCCCAAGGCCGCGAAACCCATGGTGCCGACGTTGAAGAGACCGGCATAGCCCCACTGGATGTTGACGCCCAAGGCCATCACCGCCGATATGAGACCTAGGTTGAAGATGGTCAACGCCACCGACCAGGACTGGGCAAAACCGATGACGGCGAGCACCAGCGCCATCAGGCTCAGGAACAAGGCAGCGCGAAAGGCGTTGCGTTCGGCGGTCATACCGAGCCCCCTTTCATGATCCCGGTCGGGCGCACCAGAAGCACGATCACCAGGATGATGAACGACACCGCGAACTTGTAGTCGGTCGATAATAGTTGCACCAAGCCCTCCGGCGCCCAGTCTTGCGGCGCCAGGTAGGTGAGAAAGCGTTTATAGGCGTAGGTGACGCCGACCTCGGAAAAGGCGATGACGAAACCGCCGACGATGGCGCCGATGGGCTTGCCGATGCCGCCGACGATGGCCGCCGCGAACAGCGGCAGCAGTAGCTGAAAATAGGTGAAGGGCTTGAAGCTCTTATCCAGGCCATAGAGCGCGCCCGCGACGGTGGCCAAGGCGCCGGCCAGGATCCAGGAAATCATCACCACGCGTTCGGGGTTGATGCCGGACAGCAGCGCCAGATCGACGTTGTCGGCGTAGGCGCGCATGGATTTGCCGGTGCGGGTCTTTTGCAGAAACCAGAACAGCGCCGCCACCAGCACGATGGCGGTGACGACGGTGATCCCCTGCGTGAGGCGGATGCCGAGCCCTTCGGCCAGGCCCGACATCTTCTTGAACTCACCGGCCTTGATCAGGTAGCGCGCGCCGTCGGCGAAGTTGCGGTCGCCGGGCCCGATGATGAAGCGGATGGCGCCGTTGAGGACGAACATGACGCCGATCGACGCGATGACGAAGATCGCCGGCGGGCTTTTCTTGGTGCGGTAGAAGCGGAACACGGCACGGTCCATGAGCAAAAGCATCGCCACCGTGACGGCGATCGCCGGCAGCAGTGCCAGCAACGCCGTCGGCAACGGCGCGATGGAGACGCCGAGCGCCTGAAGGCCCCAGGTGAACAGGATCGTCGCCATGGCGCCGAAGGCCATAATTTCGCCGTGCGCGAAATTGGCGAAGCGCAGCGTCCCGTAGACGATGGTGATGCCGAGCGCGCCCAGCGCCAACTGCGCGCCGTAGGTGACGCCCGGCACCAGCACGTAGTTGGAAATCAGCACCAGCGCATTGAGGATATCGGTCACGGCTCCACCCCCCTCACCCGCCCAGGAACGACTTGCGCACTTCGGCGTTGGCGAGCAATGCCTGGCCGGTGTCGGTGAAGCGCTTGGCGCCATTGACCAGAACGTAGCCGGTGTCGGCGATGGCCAGCGCCTGGCGGGCGTTTTGTTCGACCATCAGGATGGCAATGCCGGTCTTCTTGATTTCCAGAATGCGGTCGAACAGCTCGTCCATGACGATAGGCGAGACGCCGGCGGTGGGCTCGTCCAGCATCAGCACGTCGGGCTGCGTCATCAGCGCGCGGCCGACCGCGACCTGCTGGCGCTGGCCGCCGGAAAGCTCGCCGGCATCCTGGTGGCGTTTTTCGGCGACGGCGGGAAACAGCTCGTAGACGTGCTGCATGGTGTGGCGGATGTCGTCGTGGCGCAGGAAGGCGCCCATTTCCAGGTTTTCCTCCACCGTCATGGTGGTGAAGATATTGTGGGTCTGCGGCACCATGGCCATGCCCTGCTTGACCCGGTCCTGCGGCGACAGCGCCGTGATGTCGCTGCCGCCCAGCGTCACCCTGCCTTCCTTCAGGTTCAGCATGCCGAACAGCGCCTTCATGGCCGTCGATTTGCCGGCGCCATTGGGACCGACGATCACCGCCACCTCGCCCTTGTCGACGGCGATGTCGCAGCCTTGAAGGATATCGCCGCCGCCGTAGCCGCCGCGCATCGCCGTGCCGGCAAGATAGCTCATGCTTCCGGCGCCCCTACTGGAACTTGAACCTGGTTTTTGAGGCCGCGCCCGAGGTACGCCTCGATGACGGCTTCGTTGGATTTCACTTCGTCTGCGGTGCCTTGCGTCAACAGCCGGCCTTCCGCCATCACCACGACCGGATCGCAGAGCCGGGTGATGAAATCCATGTCGTGTTCGATCATGCAGAAGGTATAGCCGCGCTCGCGGTTGAGGCGGCGGATGGCGTCGCCGATATGCTTCAACAGCGTGCGGTTGACCCCGGCGCCGACCTCGTCCAGCAGCACGACCTTGGCGTCGACCATCATGGTGCGGCCAAGCTCCAGCAGCTTCTTTTGGCCGCCCGAGAGATTGCCGGCGCGTTCGTCGGCGACGTGGGCGAGACGCAGGAAATCCAGCACGTCATTGGCCTTGGCGCGGTTAGCCTCTTCCTCGGCGCGGATGATACCGCGCCGGAACCAGGTGTTGGCAATGCGCTCGCCGGACTGTCCCGACGGTACCATCATCAGGTTCTCGCGCACGGTCATGGACGGAAACTCGTGCGCGATCTGGAAGGTGCGCAACAGGCCCCTGGCGAAGCGTTCGTGCGTGTGATGCGCGGTGATGTCTTCGCCGTCGAGCATGATGCGCCCGGCGGTCGGCCGATAGGCACCGGCAATAACGTTGAACAGCGTCGTCTTGCCGGCACCATTGGGACCGATCAGCCCGGTGATCGAGCCCTTCTCGATATGCACCGTCACTCCGTCCACGGCGCGGACCCCGCCGAAGTGCAGCGCGATTTCCTCGACTCGGATCATGGGCGGGCGGGTTCCTGCATGCGGTTCATGGCCATCCGGCAACGGTTCGGTTCACCTCGGCAAATGCCGAGAGTGGTGCGGATACAATACCTTAGCCGCGTCCGCAAGGCGACACCCGGGCATCGGGATTCGCCTGCATGGGCGAAATGACGATATGATAACGGCAAGCGGCAATGCCGCGACGTGGGAGAAACCTATGTTCAAGTCTCTGTCCATCGCCATCCTCGCGCTCCTGATTCTCGCCGCCTGTGGCGACGATAACAGCACTTATAAGTTCAAGGGCGTCGTGACCGGCAAGCTCCTGGACAACGGCTCGTCCGAGCCCTACCGCCTGGCCTTCGATGTATCGCTGAACAAGGCCAAGGCGAAATCGGTGGAATGCCGCCTCAAGAACCCGCTGAAACCCTTGTGGGAGGGCCTGCGCGTCGGCGGCACCGTGCGGTTGGAGAAAACCAGCACCTACAAATACACGGAAAAGACCTTCTGCGGGCTTTTGAACGACGCGATCGTGAAGGATTTGCTGGAAGCGCAGTAGCGCCCTATTGACGCACAGCCTGCGATGGGCGCGAATGGCGGGGCCGAACTCCAAAGGACGAAACCGCCATGACCTTCACCACCCTTCGCGGCCTGGTTTGCACCCAAACCGGTGCGCCGGTGGGCGCCGATGCACTCCGCAACCTGAGCCCCGCCGGCGCCCCCTATTTCGCCGACTACGATTTGGATGTGGCCGCGCGCACCCTGCGGCCGGACGCGATGGCCGGGCGGCCGCATTCCATGTGGCGCTATTACGAAGTGTTGCCCGCGCCCGATGCCGATGCGATCGTTTCCTTGGGTGAAGGGATGACACCGCTTCTGGACGCGCCCCGGCTGGCGGCGTCGTTGGGGCTCAAACACCTCACCATCAAGGACGAGGGCCGCAATCCCACCGGCAGCTTCAAGGACCGGGGCATGTCGGCGGCCCTGACCATGGCGAAACACCTGGGCGCCGAACACCTGATCATTCCGACGGCGGGCAACGCCGGCGGCTCGGCCTCTTCCTACGCGGCCAGGGCCGGGATCGGCATCGACGTTTACGTGCCCCAGGACGCCCCCGCCGCCAACCATGACGAATGCCGCCGCGCCGGAGCGGCGGTGACGCTGGTCGATGGTTTCCTGGATGAATGTGGGCGGCGCGCCAGCGCCGTCGCCGCGGCCGAGGGCTGGTTCGAGCTTTCCACCTTCAAGGAGCCTTATCGCGTGGAAGGCAAGAAGACCATGGCCTATGAACTGGCCGAGCAGCTCGCAGGCGCGCTGCCCGACGCCATCGTCTACCCGACCGGCGGCGGCACCGGCCTGGTCGCCATGTGGAAGGCCTTCGACGAGTTGGAGGCGCTCGGCTGGACCGGCTCGGCGCGGCCCCGGATGATTTCCGTCCAGGCGGAAGGCTGCGCGCCCTTGGTTCGGGCCTTCGAGGAAGGCCGAGAGACGGCGGAACCCTGGGCCGACGCGACCACCAAAGTCTCCGGCCTGCGCGCGCCCAAGGTGCTGGCGGACGCGCTTTGCCTCAAGGCGATCCGCGAAAGCGGCGGCACCGCCATCGCGGTTCCCGACACGGCGATGTTCGATTTCGTCTCCCGCGCCGGGCGGACGGAGGGATTGAACGTCTGTCCCGAGGGCGCGGCTTGCCTGGCGGCGTTGCCGGAACTCATGGCGCGGGGCGACCTGGACGCGGGCGAGCGCATCGTCGTCTTCAACACCGCCACACCGCACAAATACGGCGATCTGTTGGCCGGGATCAGCTGATGGCGGCTTCCGGTCCGGCCATGCTGTCCGGTTCGAAGTGCGGGATGGCGTCCACCAGGGTGCGGGTATAGGCCTCCTTGGGGTTCTTCAGGACATCGTCGGCGGTGCCGGTCTCGACGATACGGCCCCGGTTCATGACGATCACCCGTTCGCACAACAGCCTGACCACGTTGAGGTCGTGCGAGACGAAGATGTAGCTCATGCCCATGTCGCGCTTCAGCCGGTCCAGGAGCTGCAGCACCACCGCCTGCACCGAAACATCGAGCGCCGAGGTCGGCTCATCCAGTACCAGCAGCAAGGGATCGACGGCGATGGCCCGCGCGATCCCGACCCGTGCCTTCTGGCCGCCGGAAAGCTGGTGCGGGAAACGGTCCAACAGGTTCGTCGGCAGGCCCACCTTGGCGGCGAGTTCCTCGACACGTTCACGGATTTCGCGCCGGTTGGTCATGCGGCTGAGCCGTTTCAACGGCTCGGCGATGGAAGCGGCGGCGGTGTAGCGCGGGTTGAGGCTGTCGGTCGGATCCTGGAACACCATCTGGATCTTGGAGCGTTCCGGCCGTTTGGCGAAGCCGGCGGCCGGATAAGTGGTGATGTTGGTTCCGTCGAAAATGACATCGCCGGACGTCGGATCCAGGAGCCGCGTGACGATGCTCGACGTGGTCGACTTGCCGCAGCCCGACTCGCCCACGAGCCCCAGGCTCTCGCCGCGTTTCATCTGGAACGAAATACCATCGACGGCGCGGAACACGCTGGGCTCGTCATCCGGTGGTTTCGTCCAGGGCAAACGGGTGCCCTGCTTGCGGATGGGGAATTCCTTCACCAGGTCGATCACTTCCAGGAGCTTCTCCGATTGCGGCGGCGGCGCGGCCGACGGCACGGGGATGATCTCGGCGCTGGGTGGCGGCAGGCCGTCGGCGCCGGCCGGCGCCAGGTCGGCCAGTTCGGAGTTCGGCCCCGGCGAGGCGGCGATGAGCTTTTGGGTGTAGGGATGTTGGGGATTGGTGAACAATTGCGCCACGGGTGCGGCCTCGACAACCTTGCCCTTCTCCATCACAACGATGCGGTCGCAGTAGGCGGCGGCCATGCCGAGGTCGTGGGTGATCAGCACCACCGCCATATTGCGCTCGCGGGTTAGCTCGCGCACCAGGTCCATGGTCGCCTTCTGGGTGGTGACGTCGAGCCCGGTGGTCGGTTCGTCGGCGATCAGCAAGCGCGGATCGCAGGCCAGCGCGATGGCGATCATGACCCGTTGGCACATGCCGCCGGAAAGCTCGAACGGATAGCTGGAATAGCGCATTTCCGGCTCGACGATCTTCACCTTGTCCAGCATCTCGATAGCCTTGGCCTTGGCGTTCTGGCGGGTCGCCAGGCCATGGCGTTTGAGTACGTCCTCGATCTGCTTGCCGACCGGGCGGATCGGGTTGAGGGCGGCGCGGGGGTTCTGGAAGATCATCGATATTTCGCGGCCGCGCAGGTCGCGTAGCCCGGCCTCGGACGCTTCCGTCACCTTGATGCCGTCGAAGGTGGCGGAACCCGCCACCGGCCGGCCGGCTTCGTCGAGGAGCCCGATCACCGTATAGGCGGTGACGGATTTTCCCGACCCGCTTTCGCCGACGATGCCGAGCACCTCGCCCTTGGCCAATTGCAGCGACACGTCGTCGATGGCGCGCACCATGCCGTTGCGGGTCTTGAATTCGACCGATAGACCTTGAATGTCGAGGAACGGGGGCGTTTCCATGGGAGCCTCCTCAGGTCCGCCGCAGGGGATCGACCAGGTCGCGCAGGCCGTCACCCAGAAGATTGAAACAGAACACCGCCAGCATCAGCGCCGCGCCGGGGAAGATCGCCAGCCACCACTCGCCCGACACGATGTAGTTGGCGCCTTCGGCGACCATGATGCCCCACTCCGCCGCCGGCGGGCGCACGCCCAGGCCGATGAACGAAAGCCCGGTGGCATTGAGGATGGCCCAGCCCATGTTGAGCGAGATCTGCACCATCATCGGCGGCAGGATGTTGGGGAACAGCTGCGTCGCCAGGATGCGCACCTCGCCGCTGCCGGTGAGGCGCGCCGCGTGCACGAAGCCGGCGTTGCGGCGGATCGAGGTCTCCGCCCTGGCGACGCGGGCATAGAACGGCAGGTTGATGAGGGCGGTGGCGTAGATGATGTTCTCCACCGTGTTGCCCATGGCGGCGACGATGCCCATGGCCAGCACGAACAGCGGAAAGGCCATGATGGTGTCGGAGAAGCGGCCGACGATGCGGTCGGTCCAGCCGCCCCAGAAGCCGGCGCTGCAACCCAAGGCGCTGCCGACCAGGAACGACAGCGCCACGGCGGAAACCGCAATGCCGAGATCGAGGCGCGTCGCGGCGATCACCCGGCTGAAGACGTCGCGGCCCAGATGGTCGGTGCCGAACAGGTGGTCCCAGGTCGGCGGCTTAAGCGTGTTGGCGGCTTCCGTCGCCAGTGGGTCGTGTCTGACATCAACGCCTATGGGCCACACTGAGGTGATTGCGTAACGGAGGATTT
>JAYPEK010000051.1:0-26593 GCA_038125725.1 Rhodospirillaceae bacterium | reverse complement strand
ACGAGGCGCAGGCCACCATCGTCTCGGTCGCCAAGGCCTTGGCCGATTCCGGCGAAATCGTCATCGCCGGAAACGACGAGGAAAGCGAACTCGTCTATTGACGGGGCGATTGAATGTCGACAACCCTGACACCGGATTCCGGAACGCCCATGGCCCCACTCGAGAAATTCCTGTTCAACGTCTCCTTTGACGAGGCCGACCTGGCGCGCGCCGCGGCGGAAGCCAAGGCTGCCGAAGCGGATGCCATGGCCGAGGAAATCGAAGAGGAAGCCGCGCCCACCTTTTCGGAGGAAGAACTTGAAAGCGCGCGCCAGCAGAGTTTCGCCGAAGGCAAGGAAGCCGGCATCCGCGAGGCCAGCGACGCCATCGAGACCCGGATCTCCGACGCGCTCGGTTCGTTGACCGGCCAGTTCCAGGACCTGTTCAACCAACACAAGATCGCCACCACGGAGATTTTCGATGACGCGGCGAACATTGCGCTCGCCATTACGCGCAAATGCTTCCCGCACCTCGCCGAAACCGAATCCCAGCGCACCATTGAAGACATGGTGCGGGGCGTGCTGACGGAAATCCGCGAAGAACCCCGGGTGATGGTGCATGTTCATCCGGAACTCGTCGCGCCGCTGAACGAGCGCATCGAGGGCATCGCCAACGAAGCCAATTTCGAAGGTCAAATTCTCATCATCGACGACGATGCCGTCGCCGCCGGCGATTGCCAAGTAACCTGGAGCAGCGGCAGCGCCGAACGCGACATGGCGGCGATCTGGCAGCGCGTCGACGAGATCGTCGAACAGAACTTGAGCGCCGTGCACGAAGACGTGGTCGAAGAGGTCATCGAATCGGGCGGCGAAATCGTGCCCGACGCGGCCCCGCACCCGGCCGACGGCGCCGACCCGGCACCGGCCGCCTAAATGCCGCCGCCGCCTGGGGCGGCGGGAGCCCAGCCGGCGGAACCGACCGGCATCGACCCGGAAGCCCTGGCGGCCGACGAAGGTGCGGACGAAAACATGATGCCGCTCAATGACATAGCGGACATGGACGACGCCATGGAAGAGGCCCCGATGGACCCCATGGCCGCCGCA
Source organism: Rhodospirillaceae bacterium (assembly GCA_038125725.1). Classification (GTDB taxonomy): domain Bacteria; phylum Pseudomonadota; class Alphaproteobacteria; order Rhodospirillales; family Casp-alpha2; genus TMED8. The sequence goes on along the minus strand of JAYPEK010000051.1, from coordinate 25,511 downwards.
CCGCTGCCGGAAACGCATATTTCGGCGGCAAACGAGGTCGATCCGACGGCGGCACACCTGCAGGCCGGACCTGGAATCGTGGAAGAGGCCGATGACGAAGGTATACTGGAGGCCGATCAGCCGGACGAGGACGCCGAACCGGAAACCGACGTCGAGGCCTCGGACGAAGCCACGGAAAGCGCGCCTCCCATGGGCCCGAATTTCTCCGGCACTTAGTCGTGAAGCGCCCTGCTTTCTTGGATACGGGAGAACGAAATGGCCGAAGATTCTGAATTGGAACTCGAAAACCTCGACGACATGGAGCCGCAGGCACCTGTCGCCGAAGCTGCCGCGCCCGTGGACGACGATGATGACGAAATGTCGGAGTTCGGCGATCTGCCGCGCAGCGCCAAGGACCTGGAAGCCGTTTACGACATTCCGGTGCAAGTATCAGCGGTGCTCGGCAAATCCACCATGCAGGTCAGCCAGCTTCTGAAGCTCGGACGCGGCGCCGTCGTCGAACTCGACCGCAAAGTGGGGGAAGCCATCGATATCTATGTGAACAACCGACTGGTAGCGCGCGGCGAAGTCGTCGTCGTCGAGGACCGGCTGGGCGTGACCATGACGGAAATCATCAAAACCGATCGGGCGGGCTGAAGCCGAGTTCATGGCCGAGGATGGCGAAAATATCTATGTGGGACGACGCCGCGCGAGCATGGATCTCGCCACCGTCGTCGGATTGCTTTGCGGTTTCGGCCTGATCATTGCCGCCATCTGGCTGGGCGGCTCCCCGCAAACCTTCATCAACCCCCCTTCCGTGCTGATCGTCATCGGCGGCACCTTCGCCATCACCACCGCGTGCTTCTCGCTCGGCGAAATGAGCCGCACCTTCCGCGTGATCGGCAAATCGCTGTTCCATTCCTCGCGCGATCCGTCACAGGCCGCCACCCAGGTGCTGCAGATCGCCGAACTGGCGCGCAAGAAAGGCGTGCTCGCCATGCAGAACCTGCTGGGTTCCGTCAGAAACGAGCCGTTCCTGCACAAAGGGCTGCAGATGGTCGTCGACGGCACGCCGGGCGAGGAAGTCGAGAGCATCATGCGGCGCGACTTGCAGGCCACCATCCAGCGCCACGCGAAGAGCACCAGCGTGCTGCGCAAGATGGCCGAATTCTCGCCCGCCATGGGCCTCATCGGCACCCTGATCGGTCTGGTGCAGATGCTCGGCAACCTGAACGATCCGGCAACCATTGGCCCCAGCATGGCCGTTGCCCTGCTCACCACCTTCTACGGCGCGGTGCTTGCGAATATGGTATTCCTGCCGCTGGCCTCGAAACTGGAGCGCAATTCCCAGGAAGAAGCGCTAATCAACAATCTCTACGTCATGGGCGCGGCGTCCATCGGCAACCAGGAAAACCCCCGGCGCCTGGAGATGCTGCTCAACAGCATCCTGCCGCCGGCCAACCGCGTCCAATACTTCGACTGACGCCCCCCGGGAGAAAGGCTTCATGAGACTCCTCATCATCGGCACCCTTAACGGTCAGATCGGCGCGGCCAGCCAGATCGCCATCAAGCGCGGTGCCAAGGTGCAACAGGTGGACAACGAGGACGCGGCCCTAGAGGCACTGCGTGCCGGGCGCGGCGCCGACCTGATCATGGCCGACGTGTCTCTCGACATGGCGAAACTGATCGGCTCCCTGGAATCGGAGCGCTTCTCCGTTCCCGTCGTCGCCTGCGGCGTCGGCAACGACACCCAGGCGGCCGTCCGCGCCATCCGTGCCGGCGCCAAGGAATACCTGCCGCTGCCGCCGGACGCGGAGTTGATCGCCGCCGTCCTCGAGGCCGTTGCAGAGGAACAGCAGGCGATCATTCACAAGGACCCGCGCATGGTCGAGGTCATGCGCGTCGCCGACCAGGTCGCGCCCAGCGAGGCCTCGATCCTGGTTACCGGCCCGTCCGGCACCGGCAAGGAGCTGATGGCGCGTCACATCCACAACCGCTCGAAGCGCAAGGCCGGCCCGTTCGTCGCCGTCAACTGCGCCGCGATCCCGGAGAACTTGCTGGAATCGGAGCTATTCGGCCACGAGAAAGGCGCCTTCACCGGCGCCGTGGCGAGGCGCATCGGCAAGTTCGAGGAAGCCGACGGCGGCACCATCCTGCTCGATGAAATCAGCGAAATGGACCCGCGCCTGCAGGCCAAACTGCTGCGCGCCATCCAGGAGCGCGAGATCGACCGCGTCGGCGGCAAAAAGCCGGTGCCGGTCAACGTCCGCATCATCGCCACGTCCAACCGCAACATAGAATCCGAGGTCGCCCAGGGAAATTTTCGCGAAGACCTCTATTTCCGCCTCAACGTCATGAATTTGCGGTTGCCGGCGTTGAACGAACGCCCTGCCGACATCCCGATGCTCGCCGAGCACTTCGCCAAGAAGTACGCCGAGGTCAACGGTGTCCCGGAGCGGCCGATCAGCGACGCGTCATTGGCGAAATTGAAGGGCCACGGCTGGCCCGGCAATGTCCGGGAACTGGAAAACACGATGCACCGGGCGCTGCTGCTTGCGGGCGGCGACGAAATCGGTGCCGATGCGATTATCTTGACGGAGGGAACCATGGAAACAGGCCATAGCGGAATTGCCGGCGGCGAGGTCGATGTCGCGGGGCTGGTCGGGCGCACTGTCGCCGACGTGGAGCGCGAACTGATCATCGACACGCTGCTGCATTGCCTCGGCAACCGTACCCACGCAGCCAACATCCTTGGCATTTCCATCCGCACGCTGCGCAACAAGCTTAAGTCCTACGGCGACCAAGGCTTCAACATTCCGCAACCCGGCGATGCCAGTTCCGGCACGGCGTGACGGGGATCGACAACAGGATCATCTAGACCATGGCGGAAGCCACCACCCAAGCCACTGAAGACGCCGACGGAGGTTCGGGAGCCGATTTCCGCGACCGTATCGTCGAGGCGCTAACGCGTGGCGACATCATGCTGGCGCTGGCGGTAGTCGGCATCCTGGTGGTGCTGATCATGCCGATGCCCAAGTGGATGCTCGACATCGCGCTGGCATTCTCCATCACCTTCTCGGTGCTTATCCTGATGACCGCGCTGTTCGTGGAGAAACCGTTGGAATTCAATGCCTTCCCGACGGTGCTGTTGCTGGCGACGATGATCCGGCTCAGCCTCAACCTGGCATCGACGCGCCTGATCCTGTCCAACGGCCACGAAGGCACTGACGCCGCCGGCGAGGTAATCCAGGCCTTCGGCGGCTTCGTCATGGGCGGCAACTTCGTCATCGGCATCATCGTCTTCACCATCCTGGTGATCGTCAATTTCATCGTCATCACCAAGGGTTCCGGGCGTATCGCGGAAGTCTCGGCGCGTTTCACCCTGGACGCCATGCCCGGCAAGCAGATGGCCATCGACGCCGATCTTTCCACCGGGCTGATCGACGAAACGGAAGCCCGCACGCGGCGAAAGGAACTGGAGGAGGAAAGCTCCTTCTTCGGCGCCATGGACGGTGCCGCCAAGTTCGTTCGCGGCGACGCCATTGCCGGCATCCTGATCACCTTCATCAACGTCATCGGCGGCATGATCATCGGCGTCGCGCAACAGGACATCACCTTCGCCCAGGCCGCCGATTCCTACACCCGCCTGACGGTCGGCGACGGCCTGGTCTCGCAAATTCCGGCCCTGATCGTCTCCACCGCGGCCGGCATGATGGTTACCAAGGCGGGCGTCGCGGGCAGCACCGAGGCGGCGCTGATCAAGCAGATGGGGGGCAAGCCGCGCGCCTTGGCGCTGGTGGCGGTCCTGTTGACGGGCTTGGCGATCGTGCCCGGCGTGCCCGTGGTGCCGTTCATGACACTCGCCGGCGCCTGCGCGGTCGCCGCGTTCTTCATGCACGCCAAGAACAGGCAAGCGGAAGAGGAACTGCTGCTCGAGGAGGAGGAGAGGACCATCGATCCGGCCGCCCTGGCGGAGGAACCGATATCGGCGGCGCTGAAGATAGACTACCTGCGCCTGGAGCTCGGCTATGGGCTTTTGTCGCTGATCAGCGCGCCGCGCGAAGGCCAGCGGCTGACCGACCAGATCAAGGCGCTGCGCCGGCAGATGGCGGCGGAAGTCGGTTTCGTCATGCCCAGCGTGCGTATCCAGGACAACATGCAACTGCCGGCCAACAACTATGTCATCCGGGTCAAGGAGATCGAGTCCGGCCGCGGCGATCTCAGGCCCAACATGATGCTGGTCATGGACCCGCGCGGCGAGGACATCAGCCTACCCGGCGAAAAGACCATGGAGCCGACCTTCGGTCTGCCGGCCATGTGGATCGAGGACGCCAACCGCGAAGAGGCGCTGTTCCGGGGCTACACCGTCGTTGATCCAGCGACCGTGATCACCACGCATATCACCGAGGTGATCAAGGACAACATGGCCGAGCTTCTGTCCTACGCCGAAACCCAGAAGCTGCTGGACGAAATGGACAAGGAACACCAGGCGCTGATCGGCGATCTGATCCCGGCGCAGATATCGCTGGGCGGCGTGCAGCGCATCCTGCAGAACCTCCTGGCCGAGCGGGTGTCGATCCGCGATCTGCCGACCATCCTGGAAGGCATCGCCGAGGCCTGCGGCCATTCGCGCAACGTCATGACCATCACCGAGCATGTGCGCGCCCGCCTGGCACGCCAGATCAGCGACCAGAACACCACCGACCAGGGCGTCATCCCGATGATCACGCTGTCGCCGCAGTGGGAGCAGGCCTTCGCCGAGAGCCTGGTCGGCCAGGGCGAGGACCGGCAATTGAGCATGCCGCCGAGCCGCTTGCAGGAATTCATCACCGTGCTGCGCAACACCTTCGAGCGCCAGGCCATGGTCGGCGAGGCGCCGGTGCTGCTGACCAGCCCCGGCATCCGCCCGTTCGTGCGTTCCATCGTCGAGCGTTTCCGGCCGATGACCGTGGTGATGTCACAGAACGAGGTCCACCCGAAGGCCAAAATCAAGACCGTCGGGCAGGTCTAGGGCGGGCCGGGCGCCATGCGGGTCAAGACCTTCACAGCCGATACCACCGCCGCCGCCATGGACATGGTGCGCGACAGTCTGGGCAGCGATGCGGTCATCGTCTCGTCGTTCCAGGGCGATGACGGCCGCGCCGTGCTGGTCGCCGCCACCGAACCGGCGGAACCGGCCAACGAAGATCAGGGCCATGATGCGCCGGCGCTCGGCGACGACGGCTTCGATCTCGCCGCCTTCCTGCGCCAGGCTTTGGTCTCGCACGGCGTGCCGGCGCCGACGGCGGCGCGGCTGGCGGAAATCGGCGCCGGCGCCGAGGCGGAAACCGCGGTCCAGGCCCTGACCCGGGCGCTCGACGCGCAACTCGGTTTCGCGCCGCTGGAAGCCTTCGAAGACGGCATGCCGCCGCTGGTGCTGGTCGGCCCGCCAGGGGCCGGCAAAACCATCACGGCCGCCAAAATCTGCGCCCGCGCCCACATGGCCAAACAAGCCGTGGTGCCGGTCACTACCGACGTGAAACGCGCCGGCGGCGTCGAGCAATTGGCCGCCTTCACCCGCATTCTGGGGCTGGAGCTTGCCACCGCGCCGGACACCGATGCGCTGCTGGCGCTGGTGCGGGAGCACCGCGACGGGCCCGGCCGGCTGGTCATCGACACGGCCGGCACCAACCCCTACGACGACCACGACATGGCGCAATTGGCGCGCATCGTCGATACCGCCGACGGTGAGGCCGTGCTGGTGTTGCCGGCCGGCGGCGATGCCGTCGAAAGCGCCGACATGGCCTGCATCTATGCCCGCGCCGGCGCCACCCGGCTGATCGTCACGCGGCTCGATATCGCGCGCCGCCTGGGCGCCGTCATCGCGGCAGCGTTCGCCGCCCGCCTGCCGCTCGCCGACGTCTCCATCACCCACCGGGTCGGCGAAGGCTTGAAGCCGATTACGCCGGCGGTGCTGGCACGCCTGATGATGCCGGAACCCGACCAACCCAACCCGCTTGCCACCCCCGCCGAGGCGCCCGAGACCGGGACCGGCGGACCCGACGAGGACCGACCATGAGTGACTCCCCCGCGATGCCGACCACCCCACGAAGCAAGGGCGCCAACATGCTCGCCGTCGCGTCCGGCAAGGGCGGCGTCGGCAAGACCTGGCTTTCCATCACGCTGGCCCATGCACTGGCGCTCAAGGGCCGCCGCGTGCTGCTGTTCGACGGCGATCTCGGCCTCGCCAACCTGGATATCCAACTCGGCCTGATGCCGAAGCAGGACCTGTCGGCGGTGATCGCCGGCCGCCTGACCCTCAACCAGGCCATCGTCAATTATGACGACGGCGGCTTCCACGTCATCGCCGGGCGATCGGGCTCGGGCTCGCTCGCCAACATCGCATCCTCGCGCCTGCAAATGCTGGGCGAGGACCTGACGCTGCTCGCCAGTTCTTACGACCACGTGCTGATCGATCTCGGCGCCGGCGTCGAGCGCACCGTGCGCCAGCTCGCCCACAACGCCGGCACCTGCGTCGTCGTTCTGACCGACGAGCCGACATCGCTCACCGATGCCTATGCCTTCATCAAGGTGACCCACGCCGAGCGCCCGGAAATGCGCTTCGAGATCGTCACCAACAACGTCAATTCCACCCGCGAGGGCGAGCGCACCTACAATACACTGCTAAAAGCCTGCCAGGGCTTTCTCAAGATCTCGCCGATGCTGCTCGGCATCGTGCGGCGCGATCCGCGCGTCAAGGAAGCGATCCGCAGCCAGACGCCGCTGCTGACGCGCTACCCCAATACCGAAGCCGCCGAGGACGTGAACAAGATCGCCGACAAGCTGGCGGAGGGCTGAGCCGCAAGCATGTCCACCGTCGCACCGCCGCCGCCGCCGAGTGCCCCCGCCACACCGCCGGCGCCGTTGCCGAGTGCGGTGGTGACCAGCCCGCCGCCGGCGCTATTGTCGCTCGATGTGGGCGCACGGTTGGATGCCCTGGTGACCGGCCTCGACCCGCTAGGCCGCATCCTGGTTTCCACCCGGCTCGGTCCCCTGGCGCTGCAAACCAATATCGCCCTTCCCGCCAGTGGCCCGCTGCAATTGCAGGTGCAATCGCTCGGCACCCAGGTTTTGTTGCTGATCGCCGCCATTCACGGCAAGTCCCCGCAGGCGTTTTCGCGCCAAGGCGGCGAGTTGTTACCGCCAACCCTTCCCGGCCCCGCCGGGACCGCAGCCGGCAGGGGTGCCGGACCGGGCACGCCCACGGCCCCAAGCGCTGGCAACCCGAGCCCGGTGGCGGGACAGGCCAGCGGCCCGGCGGCACCGGTCAGCCTGACCCAGGGCGCGACCCTTGGCGCCACCCTGCTGCAACCGGGCAGCGCCCTGATCACGGGCGCCCAGGCCCTATCCGCCGGGGGCGTTAATCTTGCAGGTGCTGGCCGTCCCCCAGCAACCGCCGCACAGCCGACGCCGAATTCCGCAACACAGCCAACCACGCCCGGCACCCTGGCCTCTCCAGCGCAAGCGCCCGGCAAGGTGGCGCTGCCGGCGGGCAGCGGTTTTACCGTGCGGGTCATTTCCGTGCAGCCTGGCGCCCAGGCGCAGCCGCCAGCGGCGACCGGTCAGCCGCTCAGCCTTGGCATGACGCTTTCCGGTGTCGCCACCCAGGCGAGCGGCGCTGGTGCCAGCCACAGCTTGGTGCAGACCCCGGCCGGGCCGATTGCCATTGCCACGCCGACGCCACTGCCGGCCGGCGCCGCCATCCAACTCGAGGTTATCCAGCTTGCCCAACCGCAAACCGCCGGCCAGGACCGGGCAATGGCACTCAGGTTCGGCCAAGTCATCGCCGAACAGCGCCAATGGCCGGCGCTGGAAGAAGCGGCGCGTACCTTGATGGATGCGCAACCGGTGACGGCCCAGCAAATGATCCACGGCGCCATGCCGCGCGCCGACGCCAATCTGGCGGCGAACTTGCTGTTCTTTTTGTTCGCGCTCCGGGGCGGCGACGTGCGGCAGTGGCTGGGCGATGCACCGGCACGCGCGCTGGAGAAGCTGAAACCGGCGCTGATGGCGCGCCTCAAGGACGACTTTGCCGGCATTGGCCGGGTCAGGACCGAGCCCGACGGCCCGGAACCCAGGCCCTTCCCGGTACCCTTCTTCAACGGCCATGAGATCGAGCAGTTGCGGTTGCTGGTGCGCCGGCGCGAGGACGATGAGGAGGACGAAGCGGACCCGCGCAAGGGACCGGGAGTGCGTTTCGTGGTCGACGTGGAGATGAGCCGCCTCGGCAGGCTGCAACTGGATGGTTTCGTGCAGGACGGCACCAAGCGCTTCGATCTCATCGTGCGCAGCGACGACCGCCTGCCAGTCAACGTGCAGAACGGCATCCGCAGCGTCTTCGAAGACGCCAATGAAACCACCGGCGTTACCGGCGGCCTGGCGTTCCAATCCGCACCCGCGAACTTCGTCGGCACCGATGCCAAGGCCGACGACGGCGGCCTCGGGCTGATGGTATAATCCCGCCATGGACGCCATCCAACGCCGCGAGATCCTGACGCCGGTCGCCAATCCGGGCGGTGGGCGCGACTATTTGGTGACCCTGCGCGAACAGTTGGTGCTCGAAAACCAGGGCGGAGCCATGCAAGTCACGCTCCGCTACGTTCCCGACCGGCAACTGCTGGCACCCGCCAATTTCACCGCCTACCTGGCCGGCCTGGCGCCGATCCCGTGGGAAACGTTGGAAGCAGCGGCGGTGGCGATTCTGGACGACGTTGCAAATGAGTTGGTGCCCAGGTGGGCGCAAGTCACGCTACGTGGTGCCGCGCCCGGCGAGACGCCGTCGACACATGAGATTTCGCTCGAGGAAAGCCAGCCGGGCTGGCGCAACGACGACCTCTTGTACCGGCTACCGCCGGTCTAAAACATACATTCAAACGAAAGATTGAGGCGAAACGCTCAGCCGCAGGTGAGGGTCGCGTCGAACTCGAACTTGCGCTTCACCCAGGAAGGCTCGACGAACAGGCCGAGGCGGCCGGTGGTGTTCTTGGCCGGCGGCACCTTGAAGGTGGCCATCTGGCCGTCCGACAGGCGCATGCGCCGGGCGCTGACCCGCTTCGGCGAGCCGTTACCGACCCGGTAGATGGCAATGGTGGCGAGCTTCGGCCAGGTTTCGCCCTGGTTGGAGACCTTGAAGGAGGCGACGCCGTCATGGCATTCGCCATCGACGTTGAGATTGAGGTCCGCCACCTGAATGGCGGCGACTTCGACGTCGGAGGCTTCGCCGCCGGCGGCTGTAGCGAAATTGTCGAGCTTGGCGATTTCCGCTTCCTGGGCGAGACAGGCGACCACGTCGCGGCGCTTTTCGGAGGCCTTGATGTAGGCTTCCAGGGTCTTGCCCTCGAGCGCGTAACGCTTGCCGCCGATGTTCAGGGCGACGCCTTTGCCGCGCTCGTGCAGCGTCTGCATCTGCTGAAGGCCTTTGTCGAGCTTCACGAGATAACCGTCCCAGTCGCCGCCAAGGCGCTGGTCGACGAGGCTCTGGACTTTCTCGTGCGTGTATTCGCCCCAGATCTTCAACTGCGGAAACGGCGCACAGTCGGATGCGCTGGCGGCACCCGGCAGGACCAGGAGCGACAAGAGCGCCAGCAGGGACAGAAAACCATGCTTGTGAAATTCTTTCACGGAAACCCTCACGCGATACTCAGCTTATTGCACACAAAACCCGGCGGTTTCCCGCCATTACGTTCGGGCGTGAACCTATGTCCTGAACCTGACAGCTGTCTGACGGCCCGCATACGATTGTGAACAATCGTAAATTCAATTTTATATCAACGAGTTATGATGATCTTAAGCCGGCCTTTTTCGGTCCGTCAGGAGCGTCTGCGATAGCTCTCGATACCCATTTCGTCGAGCTGGATTCGCTCTTCCCTGGCTTCCGCCGCTTGCGCCTCGCGCGCGCGGTTGTCGCGGATCACCTCGAACTTCTTCAGTTCGCGGTAGGCCTCGTTCAGTGCCTCGCGGGCTTTCTCGATTTCACTCTGTTTGGCGACAATCGCCGCGTCCATTCTTTCACGCCGAATGATGACGCCTTCGGCGTAGACCCCATAAAGCAAGCCCGCTTCGTTGGGCATGCTGGCCGCCGCCGCCTGTTCGTCCGCCAACTCACGGTCGAGCTGGCGCCGGGCGGATTCCAGTTGCTCCAACTCGCGCAGCAGGGCGCCGAGGGCGCGGCGCTTCTCATCGACCGTCCATTCGTTGACGCGGACCATCGTGGCGAGCCCCTTGGCCATCGATCAGACTCCGCTCAACCCGCCGGCGGCGGCTGTTCCGGCTGCGCCGGCGGCGCTCCGGAAGGCATGCCGAGAATTTCGCCGAGACGCCGGTAGCAGTCGTCGAGACTGTTGGCCTCGGCGATTTCCTGCGACAGGAAGGCTTCCAATTGAGGATTGTACTGGATCGATTCGTCCACCTGCGGGTCGGTGCCGCGCCGATAGGCGCCGAGACGGATCAGCTCCGCCATGTCCTCGTAGGTGGCGAGCAGCCGCCGCGCACGGGTCACCATGGCGTTCTGTTCCGGCGTATTGCAGCCGGGCATGGTCCGGGAAATGCTGCGCAGGATGTTGATCGCCGGATAGCGGCCGCGTTCGGCGATCTCGCGTTCCAGCACCACGTGCCCGTCGAGGATACCGCGCACCGCGTCGGCGACGGGCTCGTTATGGTCGTCGCCCTCGACCAGCACGGTGAACAGGCCAGTGATATTGCCCTGCCCGTCGGTCCCGGGACCGGCGCGCTCTAGAAGTTGCGGCAACTGGGCGAAAACGGAAGGCGTATAGCCCTTGGTCGTCGGCGGCTCGCCGGCCGAGAGCGAGATCTCCCGCTGCGCCATGGCGAAGCGGGTGACGGAATCCATCAAAACCAGCACTTCGTTGGCCTGGTCGCGGAAGTATTCGGCAATGGCAAGCGTTACGTATGCGGCTTGGCGGCGCACCAGCGGCGATTCGTCGGAGGTGGCGACAACGACGATGGAGCGGCGCATTCCCTCCTCGCCCAGATGGTCCTCGATGAACTCGCGGGCCTCGCGGCCGCGTTCGCCGATCAGGCCGATGACGTTGACCTCGGCATCGGTGTTGCGGGCCATCATCGCCAGCAGCGTCGACTTGCCGACGCCGGAGCCCGAGAAGATGCCCATGCGCTGCCCCTGGCAGAGCGTCAGGAAAGCGTTCATGGCACGCACGCCAAGATCGACCTTGCCGCCGACCCGCTTGCGCGTGTGCGCCGGCGGTGGCGAGTTGTGGATCGGATAGCCAAGGCCGCCGACCGGTAGCGGTCCCTTGCCGTCCATGGGTTCACCGAAGGCATTAACGACTCGGCCGAGCCATTCGCGCGACGGATAGATCACCGGTTCGGCAACGCTGACTTCGGCGCGGCTGCCCATGCCGATTCCCTCGATGGCGCCGAACGGCATCACCAGGGCATTGCCGTCGGCGAACCCGACGACCTCGCAGGCGACCCGGCGCCCCTTGCGCGCATGAATGATGCAATGGTCGCCGACGGACAGGCTATGGGTGACGCCGCCGACGTGGATCAGAAGGCCGACGATGTTCACCACCTTGCCGTACATCTTGTACTCGGCGAGGTGATCGACCTCGTTCAGAATGTTCGCGCCGTATCCGGACAAACCGGCCCCGCTTCCGTGCAACCCAGGTGTCGCCCGCGGCCCGTGACCGCTGGCTATTCGTCCAACATAGTCCCAAGCCCGAGTATGGGAAAGTATGGTTAACGAAACGTTTCGCCCGGCGACTTCGCCGACCCCGATGCTCGCGAAACTCTCACACCTTTGTGAGACTCTGCGACGGCAACGTTACAACCGGGGCCGGAACCGGCCGCTATACTCCCTCTCGAATTCGGCCGGGAGAGCCGCGCCGTAAATACCGCGAACAAGGAGAACGCAAAAATGTCCATCCAAAAGAAAACCGTCGGTGCGACGCTCGCCACCGCCGCTGCCGCCCTCTTCATCACCGGCGCCGCCATGACCGCCGCCCCCACCGGCGCCCAGTCCGCCGACGTGAAGTGCATGGGGATCAACTCCTGCAAGGGCCACGGCGCCTGCAAGACCGCCAGCAACGACTGCAAGGGCATGAACTCCTGCAAGGGTCACGGCTGGGTTCCGGTCGGCAGCGCCGACGAGTGCACCTCCAAGGGCGGCAAGGTGGCCAGCTAAGCGCCAGCGTCCCTTTTGATGTGTTAAGGTATTCGAGGGGCCGGACACGTTCGGCCCCTCCAATGCTTTTTTCAGACGAGCGTTTCCGAAGTTGAACACGAGAATGTCCGACAACGCCCTCAAAGGTTTCGGTCTCGGGCTGCGCCCGCAGCATTTCCCCGACATCCTGGCCCCGTCCGAAGGCCGGGTCCCTGGGATCGACTGGTTCGAAATCATTTCCGAGAATTTCATGGCCGTCGGCGGCATGCCCTGGCGCAACCTGATGAAAGTGCGCGAACGCTATCCCATGGCCATGCACGGCGTATCGCTATCGATCGGCGCCACCGAGCCCCTCGACCGCGACTATCTCCGTAACCTCAAGGTGTTGGCCGACAAGATCGAGCCGGCCATGATTTCGGACCACCTCTGCTGGACCGGCGTGCATGGGATCAACCTGCACGACCTGTTGCCGCTGCCGCTGACCGAGGAGACGCTGGAACACGTGGCGGGGCGCGTCCGCCAGGTACAGGACGCGCTCGGACGGCAAATCGCGCTCGAGAACGCATCGACCTACGTCACCTTCACCGATGACGCGATGACCGAATGGGATTTCCTGGCCGCGCTTTGCGAGCGCGCCGACTGCGGGCTTCTGCTCGACGTCAACAACGTCTTCGTGTCCGCCTTCAACCACGGTTTCGACGCTCAGGCGTATCTGGCCGGCATCCCCACCCATCGGGTGCGGCAAATCCATCTGGCTGGGCACGAGAACAACGGCGATCACATTATCGATACCCATGACGCGCCGGTGGTCGACCCTGTTTGGGCGCTCTACGGCGACACCATCCGCAGGTTCGGCCCGGTACCGACGATGATCGAACTCGACGCCAACATCCCGCCGCTGGCCGAGTTGATCGCCGAGCTTGGCGAAGCACGCCGCGTCGCCGCCGAGGCCGGCTGGGAGGCCGCAGCGTGAGCCTTCCCGAGACCCAGCAACTGTTTCAGGACCGCCTGCTCGGCGGCGGTGACGCCATCCGCAGCCACCTCACCGGCGATGGCCCGCATCTCAAGGTCTACGAACAGGCCTACGGCGCACGCCTGCTTGAAGTCCTGGGCGAAGACTTTCCCGCCCTGCATACCTTGCTCGGCGATACCGCCTTCGCCGAAGCGGCCACGGCCTATATCGGCGCGCATCCATCGCAATGGCGTTCGATCCGCTGGCTCGGGCGGGAACTGCCGGGTTTTCTGGCCACAACGCCGCCCTGGAACGACGTTCCGGTACTCGCCGACATGGCGCGTTTCGAATGGGGCCTCGGCTTCGCCTTCGACGCGCCCGACGCCGACGCGCTCAGTATCGAAGCGCTCGGCCAGGTGCCGCCGGAAGCCTGGCCGGTGCTTGCCTTCGAGTTCCATCCGGCGCTCAATCTATTCGAGGTCAGCCACGATGTTGCCCGCTTCCAGGCCGCCGTTGCCGCCGAAACCGATCCCGACGGAGCACCGGAACCGCTGGATGGAACGCAAATCTGGGCCGCCTGGCGTGAGGCGGAGACGCTGATGGTGCACTACCGCGCCCTGGCGCCGGATGAGGCCGCCGGCCTGGCGGCACTGATGCAGGGCGCCGATTTCGCCAGGTTCTGCGAGGTTCTGGCCGACCATGGCGCCGGTGACGAGGCTGCGCTGCGGGCGGCGGCGCTGCTGCGCCACTGGATCGAGGCCGGCTGGATCGTCGGCCTAGAGGCCGAGGGCCTGAGCTGGGCCTGACCGCCCTTCCCCAAAATGTGACGCCGGCCGTTTTCCCATCATCGCTTTCGTTGTAACCTGACGCTTGCCGGATACTTGCGACGAGGGGAACCTTTCATGCGCCGAGCCGACATCGTGAGCGACGAGAACCGGAGCATCGAATACCGGACAGAGATCGACGTTGCCACGGCGGACGGCATCATCGATGACGGCCTGCGGCAGATTTTCAATCACTGGAACGACATTCGCGGCGATGCCTTCGCGCCGCCGTGGCCGGCTTTCGATTGGTCGCGCATACCGGCGCACCTGATCCCCCATTGCGCGGTTGCCGACGTACAGCGCAACCCGCTGGACTTCGTCTACCGGTTTTGGGGCACGGGCCGAACGGCCATGCAGGGCGCGGACTACACGGGGAAGGCGCTCTCAAGCTTCGAGCCGCGTGCGATCGCCGAAAAGGCAATCGCCGAGTATGAAGTGCTACTGGAGAAACGAACCGCGCTCCGGGTCATGACCATCGGATTGAAGAATTTCCGTTCCGAGCGGGCCGACTAGGAGTTCCTGCGCCTGCCGTTCAGCGACGACGGCGAGGACATTCACCAGGTTCTCGCCGTCGGCGCCTACAATGCCGAGGTCATGAAAAGCACGCTGGATTTCTACGGCACCCAACGGACGCGCTGGGGTCCTTAGGCCGAAAAAGCCTGAATCCCCGTTTGCGCGCGGCCCAGCACCAGGGCGTGGATGTCGTGGGTGCCTTCCAGCGTGTTGATCACTTCCATGTTCAGCATATGGCGGATGATATGGAACTCGTCCGAAATGCCGTTGCCGCCGTGCATGTCGCGACAGGTGCGGGCGATCTCGAGCGCCTTGCCGGTGTTGTTGCGCTTCACCAAAGAGAACATCTCCGGCGTCGCCTTGCCTTCATCGGCGAGGCGTGAAACCCGGAGCGCGCCCTGCAGGCCGAGCGCGATGTCGGTCTGCATGTCGGCGAGCTTCTTCTGGATCAACTGCGTCGCCGCCAAAGGCCGGCCGAACTGCTTCCTGTCGAGCACGTACTGACGGGTGGACTTCCAGCAGAATTCCGCCGCCCCCATGGCGCCCCAACTGATACCGAAGCGCGCGCGGCTGAGGCACGACAAAGGCGCCTTCAGGCCCGGCGCGTCGGCCAAGCGGTCCTCTTCCGGCACGAACACGTTATCCATGACGATCTCGCCGGTGCTTGAGGCGCGCACGCCGAACTTGCCCTCGATTTTCGGTGTCTGCATGCCTTCGGCGTTCGAATCGACGATGAAGCCGTTGACCTTGCCGTCCTCGTCCTTGGCCCAGACGATGCAGATATCGGAAATCGGCGCGTTGGTGATCCAGATCTTGTTGCCGGTCAATCGCCAGCCGCCGTCGACCTTCTTGGCGCGGCTTTTCATGCCGGACGGGTCGGAGCCGTGGTCGGGCTCGGTCAGGCCGAAGCAGCCGACGATTTCACCCTTGGCCATGCCGGGCAGGTACTTCTGTTTTTGCTCTTCCGAGCCATAGAGCGCGATCGGCGCCATGGCTAGGCCGGACTGCACACCGACGGCGGATCGGAAGGCTGTATCGATACCCTCGAAGGTACGGCAGACCAGGCCATAGGCGACATGGCCGAGCCCTGGGCAGCCGTACCCTTCGATGGTCCCCCCCAGCAAACCCAATTCGCCGAACTCGCGCATCAGTTCCTTGTCGAACTTCTCGTGGCGGTTCCAATCGAGGATCACCGGCATCAGCCGGTCCTCGGCGAAACGCGCCACCATGTCGCGGATCATGCGCTCCTCTTCCGTCAGCTGGTCTTCCAGCAGAAGCGGATCTTCCCAGGAGAACGAGGCCTCAGACATCACTCCACCCTTTCCAGAATGCTGGCGATGCCTTGGCCGACGCCAATGCACATGGTGATCAAGGCATAGCGGCCGCCCGTGCGCTCAAGCTGGCGCATGGCGGTGAGCGCGATGCGCGCACCCGACGCTCCCAGCGGGTGGCCGATGGCGATGGCGCCGCCGTTCGGGTTGACGCGGCTATCGTCGAAAGCGATATCGAGGCCCTTCATGCAGGCCAGCGCCTGAGCGGCGAAGGCCTCGTTGATCTCGATGACGTCCATGTCGGCAATGGTGAGGCCGGCACGCGCCAAGGCCTTCTCCGACGCCGGCACCGGGCCGTAGCCCATGATGCGGGGCGCCACACCCGCCACGGCGCTGGAAATGATCCGCGCGCGCGGCTTGGCGCCGGCCTTCTCGCCGGCTTCCAGCGATCCGACGATCAACGCCGCGGCACCGTCGTTGATGCCGGACGCATTGCCAGCCGTGGTGACGCCGCCCTCGAACAGGGTGCGCATGCCGGCCAAGGTCTCCGCATCGGTGCCGGGGCGGGGATGTTCGTCCGCGTCGACGATGGTGTCGGGCTTCTTGCGTCCGCCCGGCACGGTCACCGGCGTCAGTTCCTCGTCGTAGAAGCCGTCGGCCTTGGCGGCGGCGTACTTGGACTGGGAGGCGGCGGCGAAGGTATCGCACTCCTCGCGGCTGAGCTGGAAATCGCGGGCCAGGTTGTCCGCGGTTTCCGGCATGGTGTCGGCACCGTATTCGCCCTCGATCCTGGGGTTCGGAAAGCGTGCGCCGAGGGACGATTCGAACACCGGGAAAGTCTTGGCATAGGCCATTTCCGCCTTGCCGACGACGAAGGGCGCGCGGGTCATGCTCTCGACACCGCCGGTGACGAACAGATCGCCCTCGCCGCAGGTGATGGCGTGGGCGGCGTTGATCATGGCATTCATGCCGGAACCGCAGTTGCGCTGGATGGTGTTGCCGGCAACCTCGATGGGAAGCCCGGCCAAGAGCGCCGCATGACGGCCCAGGCAGCGCGAATCCTCGCCCGCCTGGTTGGCGCAGCCGACGTTGACGTCCTCGAAATCGTTCGCGTCGAAGGCCGAGCGGCCGACCACTTCCTTGATGACACCGCCCAGCATGTCGTCGGGACGGACCTTGGCCAAGCTCCCGGCATTGCGGCCGAAGGGAGTGCGCAGGCCATCGTAAATGTATGCGTTCAACATGTTGTCTGTTCCTCTCTTAGGATTCGGGCGTCAGCAGCGACACGCCGAGCTGCGCGCGGCGGCGCAGCCACGGCACCAGCCGATAACGCGGGTCGCCGGTAAGTTTGCGGATGTTGTCGAGAATGGTGACGATCTTGTCGGCGCCGACGAAATCGCCGAACTCCAACGGTCCCTTGGGGTAGTTGAGCGCCAGCTTCACTGCCTTGTCGATATCGGCGGCATCGGCCGTGCGCTGTTGCGCCACGGAGCAACCGATATTGCAGATCGCCGCGACCACCCGCTGGGTGACGAAACCCGGCGTATCGCCAATGACACAGGCCGGCACCTCGCCGCCGCCAAGGAGGCCGTGCGCGGCCGCCGTATAAGCCGGATCGGTCACCGGTGTCTTCATCAGCGTGCGCCGCGTCTCCAGCCCGAACAGGCAATCGACGGCGACCGTGCGGGTCGCGTCCAGGCCCTGGTCGGTGGCCGCCGTGGTGGCGTCGTCGCCCAAGGGCGTGACCAGGATCAGGGCGTCGGCGGAAGGCGCCGCGCCGGCTTCCAAGTCGCCGCCGGCATCCGCGACGATGGCCTTCAGTTTGTCGGCGAACTCAGGGATGGCGTTCGAAACCCAGACCTTGCGGCCGTCGTAGGCCGGCGCCGGGGCCTCTTCCGAGACCTGCTGTTTGCCTTCCGGGTAATCATAGAAGCCCTTGCCCACCTTGCGGCCCAGGAGCCCGGCGTCGAGCCGCATCTGCAGCATGGCGGCGGGACGGTAGCGGGGCTCGTGGTAGAACTGCTCGTAGATCAGGTTGGTGGCCGGATGGGTGACGTCCAGCGCGGTCAGGTCGAGGAGCTCGAACGGCCCCATGCGGAAGCCGCAGGCATCGCGCAGGATGCGGTCCATGTCGACGATCTCGGCGACGCCGTCCATGACGATGTGCGCGCATTCGATGTTGTATCCACGCCCCACCTGGTTGACCAGAAAGCCCGGCGCATCCTTGACCCTGACCGACTCGCGGCCCATGCGGCGGCCCAGCACCATCAAGAAATCGCCGACGGCCGGGTCGGTGAGCACGCCGTCGATGACCTCGACGAGTTTCATCAGCGGCACCGGGTTGAAGAAGTGCATGCCGGCGACGCGCTGGGGTTTCGAGCAGGCTGACGCGATGGTCGAGACGGACAGCGAAGACGTGTTGGTGGCCAGGATGCAGTCGTCGGAAACGACGCTCTCCAGATCCTTGAACACGGCGTGCTTGATCTCCAGGTTCTCGACCACAGCCTCGATGACGCAGTGGCAATCGCTGAAACCGGACGTGGCGTCGACGACCTCGAGGCGGGCCACCGCGGCGTCGGCGTCTTCCTCGGCCATGCGGCCCTTTTCGACGTTGCGCGACAGCATTTTCGCAATGAAGTCGCGCGCCTCCTGGGCAGCGCCGGGCTTCGCGTCATAGAGCTTCACCGTGCAGCCGCCGACCACCGACACCTGCGCAATGCCGCGGCCCATGGCGCCGGCGCCGGCAACGCCGACGATCAGTCCTTCTTGGTTGGCATCCAATGTCATATCCTCATTTCCCCTTGAATTCAGGTTCGCGTTTCTCGATGAAGGCCTTGGCGCCTTCCTTCTGGTCTTCGGTGGCGAACAGGATCTCGAAAGCCTTGCGCTCCAGCATCATGCCGGTCTCCAGCGAGGCATCCATGCCCGCCAGCGTCACCTCCTTGATCAGACGCACGCCGATCGGCGGCATCTTGGCGATCTTGCGCGCTATGGCCATGGCCCGCTCGACGACCTCGTCATCCGGCACCACTTCCGATGCCAGGCCCATCTCGCAGGCTTCGGTGCCCGACACCCATTCGGCCGTCAGCATCATCTTCAGCGCCTTGTACTTGCCGACCGTACGGGTCAGGCGCTGGGTGCCGCCGCCGCCCGGCAGCACGCCGACGCGCACCTCCGGCAGGCCCATCTTGGCGTTCTCGCCGGCGACGATGATGTCGCAGCTAAGCGCCAATTCGCAGCCGCCGCCGAGCGCGAAACCG
Organism: Rhodospirillaceae bacterium; assembly: GCA_038125725.1. Lineage (GTDB taxonomy): Bacteria > Pseudomonadota > Alphaproteobacteria > Rhodospirillales > Casp-alpha2 > TMED8. The sequence continues at coordinate 6,534 of JAYPEK010000051.1, read as the reverse complement.
TTGACCGCGGCGACGATGGGTTTCTTGCAGGCCGCGATGGCGCGCCACATGAAACGCGCGTCCTGCTGCGTCCAGTCGGCAGTGGTCATGTCGGCGAATTCCTTCAAATCCGCACCCGCGACGAAGGCCTTCTCGTTGCCGGTGATGACGATGCAGCGCACCTCATCGTCGGCGGATGCCTCTTCGAAACGTTCGGCCAATTCGACTCGCGTCGCGTTGGATAGCGCGTTCATGGCCTCCGGCCGGTTCATCCGGATCACCGCGATGCCCGCTTCGGGCCGTTCCAGCAATACAAGTGACATTCCTTGTCCTCCCTCTTCGAAATCCGTCAGCCCGGGATGTACCCGAGCCATTGCCAATAGGCGAAATTCAGCGGCGTCAGCAGTATCAGGCCGATGATCGACAGCGCCACCGAGAACTTCACCACCTTGATCATCGGCACGCCGCCCATGGCCAGCCCGACCATAAGCGGCAGCGCCTGATATGGAAACAGCACCGACGAAAGCCCGTTCAACTGCGCCATCGCCGCCACCTTCATCGGCAGGCCGGTGGCCTGCGAGAGGTCGGCAACCGTCGGCGTCACCACGGCGATGGAGCCGGAAACGTTCGAGATCAGCGCCACCAGGAACGACACCACGGATATGGCATGGTAGCCGTAGAATGGCGATTGCCCCTCCCAACCGGCGAGGTCGGCGATCAGCGAGCCCAACAGCGCGCCGCCGCCCGATTCCAGCAGCACCGGCCCGATCCCCAGCACCGCGGCGACGAACAGGATCGTCACCATGTTGATCTTTTCGACGAACAGCCTGGACGGCACCAGGTCGATGCCGGGCATCAGGCAGATCACCGCCACCACCAGCGCCACCCAGCCGGGCGCCACGCCGTGGACGAAATCGGTGCCCCAGACCGCCAGCGCGAAAGCGACGATCACCAGGAGCTTGCGCCCGTCGTCGTTGAGCGGCGGCGCTTCCAGGCTGTTAACCGGCTTCAGTTCGGTCTCCGGACGGTACATCCAGACCACCAGGGCCCAGACCAGCACGCCACGCAACACGGCGATCACCGGCAGGTTCATCAGCAGATATTCGCCGTAGGAAACCTCGATACCGTACATGGTGCCGGCGTTACCCAGCAGAAGGATGTTGGTCAGGTTGGCCGGAAGAAAACCGTGACCGATCAGGTAGTTGCCGAACACCACCGCGATCACCGCACCCTCGAAACCGCGCGAACCCGGGGCCAGGCCGGCTTGCCGGGCCACCGCCATCACCGGTGTCAGGATGATCGCCAACCGGGCCACCGAGGACGGCACCAGGATACTGAGCAATAGCGAACCGATCAGCACCGCGGCGATCATCGAGCCGTAGCCGGCGCCGACGCGGCTGAACCCGGCGCGCGCCACCCAGAGCCCCAACCCCGTGCGGTCGGCGGCGGCACCGACGATTAGTCCGCCGAACACCAGCCACAGGGCGGGCGACGAAAAGCCCGCGAAAATCGCCGTCGGCTGGGCGATGACGGCAACGGTGGAAATGCAGAGAAACAGCAACGAGGCGACGAATTCCGGCAAGGCGCCGGTCGCCCACATGGTCACCGTGAACCCGATCAGCGCGACCGCCGGCAAGGCCTTGTCCGGCACACCCGCCGGCGCCGGCGCCAGCCCGATGGCCAGGCAGAGCGCCGCCGCCACCAGCACGATCATGAAACGGATTTCGGAAGTCACTCGGACGTCACCCTGGTCTGTTCCCCGTCTTCAACTCTGGCTCTTAGGCCTTCTTCCCGGATTCGGCCATCATCAGCCAATCGACGGCGACGACGCCATTCGGGCCGGCGAACACCGGGTTCAGGTCCAGTTCGCAAACGTGCGGATGCGACATGGCGAAATTTCCGACGGCGACCAAGGCGCGGGCAATGGCCGCGCGGTCGGCGGCGGCCTTGCCGCGCACGCCGTCGAGCATCGCACGTCCGCGCAGTCGATCCAACATGTCGAGCGCATCGGCCTCGCTCAAGGGTGCGCGGGCGAAAACAACATCCTTCAAAACTTCGACGAAGACACCGCCGAGCCCGGCCATTACCACCGGTCCGAAGATCGGATCGCGGCGCATGCCGATAACCAGTTCGGTTTCCGCCGGCGCCATCTTTTGCAGCAGAAAGCCGTCGATACGGGCTTCGGGCGCCGCCTGGCCGACATTGCCGAGCATGGTTTCCGCCGCCGTGCGGACGGCGTCTGCGCCGTCGAGCCCAAGCGCCACGCCGCCGACATCGAACTTATGCTGGATATCCGGCGACTCGATCTTCAAAGCCACGGGGAATCCCAGGCGCGTTGCGGCTGCCGCCGCCTGATCCGGATTGCCGGCCAGCGCGCAGGCGACCAGCGGCACGCCCGCATCCTTCAACATGGCATGGGCCTCGACGGCGGGAACCGGTTGGCCGTCCGCTGTTTCCGGGGATCGACAGGTGGAGACGGCGGGCCGCTTGCCGGAACGCGCCCGCGCCTCGCCCAGTTCGATCAGGCCGGCGGCCGTATCGACGGCACGCTCGGTCGCGGAGATGACGCAGATTCCCATCTCGGCCAGGGCCTTGCGGGCCTTTTCCGGGGGCTCGATCCAACAGACCACGAACGGCTTGGTGACCCGCGCCTTGATGTCGCGGAAGACGTCGATCAAGAGATCGGCATAGCCGTGCATCAGCTGCAGCCAGACAACCGCCACGTCGATGGCGGGATCGTCGAGCAGATGCGCGACGCTGTCCTTGAGGATTTTCGGCTCGGCCAGGAACTGGCCGGTAATGTCGACGGGATTACCAAGCGCGCCGAACGCCGGAATCACTTCCGCCAGGCGGGCCTTGGTGGCCTCCGACGGCAGCGGCACGTCGAAACCCAGTTCCTCCGCCCGGTCCGCCATCAACGCACCGGCGCCGCCCGATTGGGTGAGAATGCCGATACCCCGCCCACCGGCCGCCGGCGTGCCGACGAAGGCCGCCATCAGGTCGAGCATGTGCTCCTCGTTGCGTGCGCGGATGATGCCGTGCTGGCGCGCGACGCCGTCGAACACCGCGTCCTCGCCCGCAAGCGAACCCGTGTGCGAAGCCGCCGCCCGCGCGCCGGCCGCCTTGCGCCCGACCTTGGCGACAATCAGCGGCTTGCCCAACGCCATCGCCTTGTCGGCCAAGCGGATCAGAGCGTCGGCGTCGCGCAGGCCCTCCAGGTAGGCGGCAGCGACGGTGATGCGTTCATCCTCCAGCGCTTCCTCCAGAACCTCCATCAGGCTGATGTCGATCTGGTTGCCGGTATTGACGAAATAGCCGAAACCGATGCCGCGCGAACGGGCCAGCGCGGCGATGCCGGTGCCGAAGGCGCCCGATTGCGAGGCGAAGGCCACGGGGCCCGGTTCCGGCGAGGTGTCGGCATACTGGCTGAAGGTCGCGGTCACCCGCTCGAAGCCGTTGATCAGGCCCAGATTGTTGGGACCGCAGATGCGGATGCCGTGCTGTCTGGCGGTCGCCAGCAGTTCGTCCTCGAGCGCCTTGCCTTCCGGTCCCATTTCTCCGAACCCGGACGAGAAAATCACCGCCACCGGCACGCCTTTCTTGCCCAGTTCGGCGATGGTTTCGACCGTGCGCGCGGCGGAGACGGCGACGACGGCCATGTCCGGCGCTTCCGGCAGCGACGCGATATCCGGATAACAGGTCACGCCGTCGATCTCGTCATAGCGCGGATTGACCGGGTAGAGCCGTCCGGCATAGCCATCGCGGCGCATGAAATGGAACGGCCGCCCGTTCAGTTTGTTGGCATCCGGCGAGGCGCCGATGATGGCGACCGAGGCGGGACTGAGCATGGATTTGATGACATTGGACATAATTTTGCACTGCGGAATTTTGTTTTGAAATTTGACGCCCATGTATCGCCGTGCCAGAATAAAAAGTCAAGGGGCCGGGTGCCGGCCCGGCAGGAATAAGCGAGGATCGAATTGGGTATCCGCAAGAACATGGACCTGGTCAACACCGGGCGCGCCGATGAAAACCGGCAATTCGTCCGCTCCCTGGCGCGCGGGTTGGAGGTGCTGAAGGTGTTCGACGCCGACGACCGCGGTCTCTCCAACGCCGAGATCGCCAAGCGCACGGGCTTTCCCAAGCCGACCGTATCGCGCCTGACCTTCACCCTGCTGGCGCTCGGTTATCTGCATCTGGACGAAATCACCGGGCGCTATTCCCTGCATCCGCATATTCTGTCGCTGGGCTATCCGGTACTGCGTCAGCTTTCGGTGCGCGAGGTGGCGCGGCCGATGATGCAGCAACTGGCCGACCAGTGCCGGGGTGCGGTCTCCATGGGGGTCCGCGACGGGCTTTCCATGATCGTCATCGAACGCGCCCGCCACGGCAGCCTCTCAACTGTGCCGCTGGATATCGGCGCCGACCGGGATTTGGCCAAGACGGCGCTCGGCCGCGCCTACCTGGCGGCGCTCAGCCCGGCGCGTCACGACGCCCTTTTGACGGAGCTCGGCCAGGTGGCGCCCGACATGATCGACGACGTCCAGCATGGCATCGAGAGCGCCGTCCGGCACTACCGGGAAAACGGCTACACCATCTCGGCGGGCGATTGGCGCACCGATTACCACGCCGTCGGTGTACCGATGGTGCTGAAGAACGGCACCATCCTGGCGTTCAACTGCGGCGGCCTGGCCTCGCAGGTGGCGATGAGCGATTTGCCGGAATTGGGCCGCCGGCTATCGGAAATGGTCACCGCGCTGGCCCGCACGCAGGAGGTCACGGCCTGATTTTCGCCCCCTGCGGGCGGTGTCATGTGCTCTCCTCTGGTTAATGCCGATTCGGCCTTTTTCCGAGCCTCGACACAACAGCCGTCAAGGATCGTTTTATTTTTTGCTTATTTTCAATATCTTACAATTGATCGCCCAGCGAACTTGCGCCGTTAACCTTTGCATCATATGGTTAACGCAACAGTTTCGGCGGCGCCGGAGGGTTATATGCGCGTTCTCCTGGTAGAAGACGACCCGACCACTCAACAGAGTATCAAGATGATGCTGGAAAAAGCCGGCATGGTGGTCGATGCGACGGATCTCGGTGAAGACGGCCTGGAGATCGGAAAACTTTACGACTACGACATCGTGGTCCTGGATCTGATGCTGCCCGATATGGACGGCATGGAAGTGCTGCGCGGCTTGCGCGCCGCCAAGGTCGCGACGCCGGTGTTGATCCTGTCTGGCCTGACGGAGTCGGAAAACAAGGTCAAGGGCCTCGGCGGCGGCGCCGACGACTATCTGACCAAGCCGTTCAACAAGGATGAATTGATCGCCCGCATACAGGCCATCGTGCGCCGCTCCCAGGGGCATTCGGAATCGATCATCGAAACCGGCAAGCTGATGGTCAACCTGGACAACCAGACGGTCGAGGTCGAAGGCCAATCGGTTCACCTGACCGGCAAGGAATACGGTATCCTGGAACTCCTCAGCCTGCGCAAGGGCACGACGCTGACCAAGGAGATGTTCCTCAACCATCTCTACGGCGGCATGGACGAACCCGAGTTGAAGATCATCGACGTATTCATCTGCAAGCTCAGGAAAAAGCTTTCCACCGCCACCGGCGGCGAGAATTACATCGAAACCGTCTGGGGCCGTGGCTACGTGCTGCGCGATCCCGACGAGTTGGCGGAAGATGCGCCCAAGGCCGCACGCGCCTAACGCTACTGACTAGCTGTTGACCTTGTAGATACCGCGCAGGCCAGGCACCGGCGCGAACTGGTCGGTAATGCCGAGCACCGTCTCGGCACCGCCGAGGAACAGGAAGCCGTCATCGGGCATCAGCTTACGGATATTCTCGAGCACAAATTTCTTGGTCGGCTGATCGAAATAGATCAGCACGTTGCGGCAGAACACCACATCGTATTTACCGAGCGGCGTCAGGTCGTGCAGCAGGTTGTAGACCTTGTAGTCGACCATGGACTTGATGTTCGGCTTGACCTGCCACTGGTCGCCATCCTTGTCGAAATACTTGACCAGCAGCGTGATCGGCATGCCCCGCTGTACCTCGAACTGCGAGTACTTGCCATTCTTGGCCTTGGTGATGATCTCGCTGGAGAGGTCCGTGCCGACGATTTCGTGGCTCCAGCCGGCGAACTTCGCCGCCGCCTCGGTCAACAGCATGGCCAGGGAATAGGGTTCCTGGCCGCTCGACGCCGCCGCCGACCAAATACGAAAGCGCTTCGTCGCTGCCCGTTTCTCCAGAAGATGCGGCATCACCGTGTCGCGGAACAGGTCGAACGGCTTCTGGTCGCGGAAGAAAAACGATTCGTTGGTGGTCATGGCTTCGGTGACCACCGTGTGCAGGGCGGCGTCGCCGCCCTTCATGACCTTGTCGATGAGCTCTTCCAGGTCCTTCAGCCCCTGCTTGCGGGCCACCGGCGTCAGCCGACTTTCCAGCAGGTAGGCCTTGTCCTCGCCGAGCACCAGGCCGGAACGCTCCTTCAGGAAACCGCGTGTCCGTCATCAAAACATTTGGGACGCCTGAGCCTGTATTCTAACGGAGGAT
>JAYPEK010000050.1:0-27623 GCA_038125725.1 Rhodospirillaceae bacterium | reverse complement strand
GATCCTCCGTTAGAATACAGGCTCAGGCGTCCCAAATGTTTTGATGACGGACAGCGCCACATGGTCGGCATGGGCGTCGGAATCTCATTCTTCCCGGAATTCTACATTCTCTCCGAGATCCGCAGCGACCGAGAACTTATGGTGTTTCGGTTGGACGCGCCGGAACTATCACGTGAAATGTGCATGGCCTGGCGTGCAAACTCACACATCGGTCACCTTGGGGCGCAATTGAAACCACTCATTCAAACGGCCTTCGAAAAGCGTTTCTCTGCGTCGCTCAGAGCGTAACGCGACGGACGAATTCTTGGCATTTTTGGAATGAGAGCGTCAGTTTCGTTCAATGGTCAAATGCCGAGTAACGGTTGAACCATCCGCGCGGCGAGGCTCTTAAAGCGCAAGGGCGCATCGGTAATCGCCAGACAGATGCAGTCTTCTTCCGCCGCCGCGTGAGGCTGGTGCAATGTCGTCTCGTCCGCCTCCTGCAGATCACCGCGCCCACAGGTGCCGCTGTCGTCAGAAAATGCGCCGCAAAGGACAAGCGTCAACTCGAGGCCCCCGTGGGAGTGCTCCGGCACGGGTTTGCCGGCCGGAATGCGCAGCAGCCTGGCGGTAACGCCGGCCTCCTGCAAGGGGATCAGACACTGATAAGCGCCACGTCCAAGCCGGCGCCATGGCAAGGTTTCGACGTCGCCGCCGACGTAATCGCGTAGCGGCTGGGGAAGGCGGGGGGCGGTCGTCGGCGCCACCTTCAGCACGGGCACAGGCGATGCCGCGGGTGCCGGCGCCGCGTCGACTCGCGTCAGGACCGCATCCAGCAGGCCATCGCTGACGGCCTCCATGGGGGCAGCTTCGACCAGTTCGCCACCAAGGCGCTCGAGACCCGACACGGCGGCGCGACAACGAGGACAGAGTGCCAAGTGTGTCGCGATGGCAAGGCTCCAGGCCTCGCCAAGTGCGCCGCTGGCGTAATCGAAAAGCAGTTCGTCGCTCGGATGATGACTGACTGTCATTGTCCGTCTCCTAGTTCGGATCTGATCCGTTTCATTGCCAATCGGATGCGGGACTTCACTGTGCCCAGCGGCACACCGAGGCGCTCCGCCACTTCGCCGTGCGGCAAGTCCTCGAAGAATGCGAGGCGTAATACGTCCTGCTGCTCTGCCGGCAGAGCCGCCATCGCGCGATGCACGCCGGCAGCTTGCTGATCACGCGAAACGAGATCGAAAGCCTGCGGTTCAGGGTCCGGCACCCAGGATGGGTCGTTGGCGTCGGGTTCCGGCCGATTGGCCTTTCGCAACATGTCGATACGCATGTTCCGCGCGATGGTGAACACCCAGGTCGAGGCTGATGCCTTGGCAGCGTCGAATTGCCCCGCCTTGCGCCAAACATTGACCATGGTTTCCTGGACGATTTCCTCGGCCATCGGTCCATCCGTGCCTTGGCGAAGCATGAAGGATTTCAAGCGCGGTGCGAAATACTCGAACAATGCGGTGAAGGCTTCGCGGTCACCACGCGCGGCAACAGCGCCAATCAAAGCCTCCATCGGGCGTGACGGTGTTGGCTGCGGTGGCGCGTCGCTCACTTGCGCCCTCCAAGCATCGAACCCGCCAAGAATGCCTTTTCGGTTACGCGCAAGCCACCCCACGCCATCGCCAACAGGAGTGGCGATGCTGAAGGGAGCGTCGACCGAAAGAACTGCATCCATGCTCTCCTTACGCCAAGTTTTCCGCGTTGGATCACAGGAACCGCTAAAAAATCCATGAAAAGTGATCCAACCGAAAAGGCAGTCCGTAATAGGAGTAAAACCGTATGAGACATTGCGCAACTGCACCGACAGAGAGGACCCGCCTTGAACCACATCGCCCCGCCCCCACTCAGGCGCATGAATATCGCTGTCATCGGCACCGGGATCGCCGGCATGTCGGCCGCATGGCTGCTGAACCGGAACCACGACGTAACGATTTTCGAGAAGAACGGGTACGTCGGAGGGCATTCCAACACCGTCTATGCGGCCCGTCCGGATGGAAGCACGCCCGTCGATACGGGTTTCATCGTCTACAACGAGCGGAACTATCCCAACCTGGTCGCACTGTTCGAGCACCTGGATGTGCCGACAAAGGACAGCGATATGTCGTTTGCGGCCTCGCTCCGCGGCGGTGGCTTCGAGTATGCCGGAACGAACTTGAACGGGCTTCTCGGCCAACGGCGCAATACCTTGCGGCCAAGCTTCTGGCGCATGATCTCGGATGTGCTGCGCTTTTACCGTGATGCGCCGGCGCTCCTCGCTAATCCAAGCGCTGCTGACCTCAGCCTTGGCCGCTATCTGCATGACAACGGCTACTCGCGGAGCTTTATCGACAATCACCTACTACCCATGGGCGCTGCGATCTGGTCAACGACCGCGCCGGAAATGGAGGCCTATCCGGCGCAGGCCTTTATCCGCTTCTTCCAGAGCCACGGGTTGCTGCTGGTCAAGGATCGTCCGCAATGGCGCACGGTCGATGGTGGCAGCCGCGAATACGTCAAGCGCCTCACCGCCGGCTATCGCGATCGCATTCAATTTGGCGGCGTGCGCAGTGTCCGGCGCGAGGGGGAAAAGGTGCTTATCGAAGATGCAGCGGGCACCATCTCGGCCTTCGATCACGTGGTGATCGCCACCCATGCGGACGAGGCCTATGCTCTGATTGCCGATCCGAGCGATCTCGAAACACGCTATCTTGGGGGATGGCGCTATACCCACAACCGTGCCGTTCTCCATTGCGATCCATCGCTGATGCCGAAACGCAAGCGGGTCTGGTCCAGTTGGAATTTCATTGAGGATGCCCGCACGTATGCGGCGGGGCCGCTGTGCGTGACCTATTGGATGAACCTGCTGCAAGGACTGGAAACCGAACAGCCCTTGTTCGTGACCCTGAACCCGGTGCGCGAGCCGGCAGCAAAAGACATCCTGGCCGAGTTCGATTACACCCACCCCTACTTCGATACGGCGGCCCTACAGGCGCAGCAGCGAATGTGGGCGTTGCAGGGCGAGCGGCGGACATGGTTCTGCGGTAGCTACTTTGGCTATGGCTTCCACGAGGATGCCCTGCAGTCGGGATTGGCCGTGGCGGAGCAACTCGGCGGCGCGCGGCGGCCTTGGTCGGTGCCAAATGAGAACGGCCGCATTCACGTTTCCCCGGCGCAGGTCATGGCCGCATGACGTTCGCCTCGGCCATTTACGAAGGGGACGTCATCCACGAGCGGCTGCGCCCGAAACACCATCGCCTGCGCTACAAGATCTTCTCGCTGCTGCTCGATCTGGACGAGTTGCCGGACCTGGACCGGGGGCTTCGGTGGTTCGGCTACAACAAGCCGGCACTCTTGGCGTTCCACGATCGCGATCATGGTCCGACCACGGGTTCGGCGCTACGGCCTTGGGTCGAGGAACGACTGCGTGAGGCGGGGTTGGAGCCGGACAGTGGATCCATCCGGCTTCTCTGCTGTCCGCGGGTTCTCGGCTATGTATTCAATCCGCTCAGCGTCTTCTTTTGCTACGACCAAGGCGGCCAACTGGCGGCACTGCTCTATGAAGTCTGCAACACGTTCCAGGAGCGGCATACCTATGTCATTCCGGTGGCTGGTGAAAGCGGCCCGGTGATCCGCCAGAACTGCGAAAAGAAGCTTTATGTTTCACCGTTCATCGACATGGCCTGCACCTACCATTTCCGGATCGTGCCTCCCGGCAACGATCTCAAGGTGGTGATCCGCCAGGAAGATGACGAAGGCTTGATGCTGGCGGCGGCTTTCAAGGCCGATCGCGTGGCACTCTCGGACGGCGCGCTGGCGCGCCGGTTACTCCGGTTTCCCCTCGTCACCGTGAAAATCATCGCTGGAATCCACTGGGAGGCCGCAAAGATGTGGCTGAAAGGATTCCGTGTTTTCCCCCACGACAAGGCCCCGGAAAAGGTCGGCCAAACCATCGTCACGTAGAGGTCCTGCATGGAGAATTCGCTAAGCAATGTTGCCACCGGCGCTGATATCAACGCTGCCCCAAGTTTCCTGCGGTTGCGCGAGCGCTTGTTCGTTACTTGGCTCCGGCGGCTTCGGTTTGGCCGCTTGACCGTCAGTTTCCCTTCCGGCGCGCTGCATACCTTCGAAGGCGCCGAAGACGGCCCGCAGGCGCACCTGCAAGTCAATAGCCTGCGGCTGGTGGCTCGTGTACTGGCGGCCGGAGATGTCGGTTTCGCCGAGAGCTACATGGAAGGCGAATGGGATACGCCGGATCTCGCGACGTTGCTGGCGCTCGGATGCCGAAATGCCGATACGCTTTCCGGCGCCTTGAGCCCATCCTGGACGTCTCGCCTCATCGGGCGGCTTCGCCATGCGTTAAGGGCCAACTCACGCCAAGGCAGTCGTCGCAACATCGCCGCCCACTATGATCTGGGCAATGACTTCTACGCACAGTGGCTTGATAAGACCATGAGCTATTCGTCTGCGCTGTTCGAAAGCAGCGAGGAGGACATGGTCACGGGCCAGCGGCGCAAGTACTTGAGATTGGCCCGGAAACTCGACCTTAAGCCGGGCGACAGAGTGCTTGAGATCGGCTGCGGCTGGGGCGGTTTCGCGGAGATCGCCGCGCAGGAATTCGGCTGCCGGATAGTCGGTTTGACGCTATCGACTGAGCAGGCAGCCTTTGCCAGGGCACGCATGCAATCTGCCGGTTTGACCGATCAGGTCGAAATCCGGTTGCAGGACTACCGCGACATCGACGAGACCTTCGACAAGATCGTTTCCGTTGAAATGTTTGAGGCTGTCGGGGAGCGCTATTGGCCGAGCTACTTTGCCGCGCTCGATCGATGCCTGAAACCCGGTGGCCGCGCGGCGCTGCAGATCATTACCATCGATGAATCGAGGTTCTCGAATTACCGGGATACGCCGGATTTTATCCAGCGCTACATCTTTCCCGGCGGCATGCTGCCGAGTTTCTCGGCCTTTGCCAAAAGCGCCTCTGAGGGCGGTTTCACCGTGGTAGACACCGCGTTCTTCGGACCCTCTTATGCGGAAACGCTGCGGCGCTGGGATCAGGATTTTCGCGCCAATTGGCCGGCGATCCAACAACTCGGATTCGATCAGCGCTTCCACCGCATGTGGCACTATTATCTGCGTTATTGCGAGATCGGCTTCGATCACGGCGAGATCGACGTGGGCCAGTTCCTGCTCGAACGGACATGAGTCCCGGCCATTCGCCGCAATTGTCGGCGAGACACCTGATCGCCTACGCCCTTCCGGCATTCGTCATCGCGCTGCCGACGATCCCCGTCTATATCCATCTCCCGTCCCTTTACGGCGTCGATCTTGGGGTTGGTTTGGCAGCAACCGGTTTGGCGCTACTGGTCGCGCGACTTTTCGATGCAATCAGCGATCCCATCGTCGGCGCGCTTTGTGACCGCTTTGGTTTTCTCGGATTATACCGGAAGCCCTGGATCGCTCTCGGCGCTGTTGTCGCCGGGTTGGGGCTGGTCCAAATCCTCAATCCAGGGCCGGATGCCGGTATCGCATACCTGCTCGGATGGTCGGTGGTGCTCTACGCCGGATGGACATTGGTGGCCGTTCCCTACCTCGCGTGGGGCGCCGAGTTGAGCGACGACTATGACCAGCGCACCCGGATCGCTGCCTGGCGGGAAACATTGACCTTGGCGGGAGTCATCGGGGCCGGGATAGTCGCCGCATTGACCGCTCAAGCCGGTTGGTCCGAGGCCCGGTCGATTGGCGCCATTGCGTGGCTGGCGATCGCTTTCGGTGCGCTGGCGGTACCGTTGCTCCTCCTATGGGTCCCGGAACGTGTTTCGATGCGGCGGCGCGCTACGGCTACGCATTCTCTTCGTTCACTTGTCGCGAACCGGCCCTTCTTGCGCCTGGTGGCCGCCTGGTTCATCAATGGCTTGGCCAACGGCGTGCCCGCGGCGCTGTTTTTCATCTACTTGGAGTATGCGCTCGGCGCCGAAGCGGCGGACCGGCCGATATTCGTGCTGTTATATTTCGCCGCCGCGATTGTATCGCTGCCGGTTTGGGTGAAACTCAGCCGCCGCTTCGGCAAACACCGGACATGGTCATGGGCCATGCTGATCGCCAGCGCGACCTTTTTCGCCGTGCCGCTTTTTCCAAGCGGTGCCTTTATCCTGTTCGGGATCGTCTGCCTCATCACGGGGGCGGCGCTCGGTGCCGACCTAGCCTTGCCGCCAGCTATCCAGGCCGACGTTCTCGACTATGACCGCTGGCGGTTTGGACAGGAACGTGCCGGAATTCAGTTCGCGCTCTGGGGCATGAGCACCAAGTTCGCATTGGCTCTCGCCGTCGGATTGGCACTGCCGGCGGTCGAAATTTTTGGTTTCGACCCTGAAGCGCCAAGCGAGGCGGGAAAAACTGCACTGAAGGTGATCTATGCCTGGGTGCCGGCCGTAGTAAAACTGTTGGCCGTCGCGGTTGTTTGGAACTTCCCGTTGACCAAAAACCGCCAGGCGGCCATACGCCGGCGTCTTCGCCGAGCATGGTCAAACGAAGGCCAATGAGAGGTGGTGGCATGGCGGCGAAATGGACGTTGACCTTGGCGGCATGCGCCCTATTGGTTGGATGCACAGATATGAAACCTATCGATTTCAAAGATGCCAAACCTGAGCTGATCCTCGAGCAGTATTTTGCCGGAGAAACCCGGGCATCCGGCATTTTCGAGGATCGCTTCGGCGCCGTTCGCCGGCAATTCACCGTCAATATCCAGGGCCGCTGGGACGGCCGTAAGCTGATTCTAGATGAGCATTTCGTCTACAGCGATGGAGAGCTCGATGAACGGATATGGACCATCGAGAAGACCGGACCCAACACCTATGCCGGTCGAGCCGATGATGTTGTCGGAACCGCCACCGGCGAAGCCCATGGGAATGCCCTCAACTGGCGTTACGATATGGACCTAAAGGTGGGAGACAGCACACTTAGAGTGCATTTCAATGATTGGATGTTCCTGCAGCCCTCGGGCGTCCTGATCAATCGAGCGCGTGTCAGCAAGCTGGGCATCGAAATCGGAACCGTGACACTGGCATTCACCAAGCCTTACGCGGCTGCGGACAACCTACGACCGCATTTCAGCGAATGGCCAGTTTCCGCCGTACTTTCCGAAGCAGCCAACCAATGATCGGCAACCGTTCATAAAGAGCGGCCGCGTCCCAATAATCGATATGTTCGGTGACCCGTCCGTCGACATCAAAACGGATCGCACTGGTTCCCTCAAAGGACCAAGGGGCATTCCTGAGGCGGGCCTCGAAACGCCAAGCCATCAAGCACGTATCGCCCTCGGACAAGATCTTGCTGACGATAAATTTGACGGGCCCCACGTTCTCGAACATGTGATGGAAGACACGTTCCATCCCGTCCGCACCTTGGACATCGTTGAAGGGGTCGCAAAACCGCACATCGGGCGCCAGATGGTCTTTGAGTTGGTGAAGGCCCTCGGGCGTCAGGGTCTCGAGGAATTCACGGTAAGATTGGCAGGGGGAACTCATGGCTCGATCATCCGCCGGGTCAAGGCGAAGAACAAGCGATCCGGCAGCAACCTTAAGACTTTCATGATCGTGGCGAACCTGCGGGGAAAGGAAATCTCGAAACGATCCGTCCCCAGGCCCTGAACGATCAGTGCCGCGGCATCAGGGGCGGAGATCAGGAACGGCATTGGGAAGTCATTGCGATCGGTCAGTGGTGTTTTCACGAAGCCCGGGTTGATCACCTGAAGCTTGATCCCATGCCGCGCAAGGTCGGGCCGGAGTGCTTCACACATATTGATCAGCGCTGCCTTGGTTGCACCGTATGCGCTGGCGGTCGGCAGTCCGCGATAGCCGGCGAGCGAAGCCACGACGGCGATCTGGCCACGGCCCTGCTGGATGGCGCGCGGCATGACGGCGGCCAGTGTGTTGACCGTCCCCATTAGATTGACCTCGACCAACTGCCGGACCGGGTCGACAGAGAAGTCTTTGGCTTCGAAAGCCTTGTGCGTTCCTGCATTCAACACGGCCAGATCGAGCGGCCCCAGCGCCTTGAAAACGCTCCCTGCAACCCGGTCGCATACCTCCGCGTCGGTCACGTCCAGAGGAAACATGCGCACGCTTTCCGCTGGGCATTCGGCCGCAAGCGCGACAAGGTCGCTGGCAGTCCGAGAACTGATGGCGACGGTCCAGCCATCTTTGGTCAAATGTTTGACCAAGGCGCGGCCAATCCCCTTGCCGGCTCCGGTGACCCAGGCGGTCTTATGCTGGGTTTCGGCGATCATCGGCGAGCCGTTTCTTGTTCACCGCCTTGGCAGCGAACGCATTCATAGTCGATCAATGAGCCATCGTTTCCCTTGAAACGCATCTTCACCCAGCGCCCCTGTTGGTCGTACCAGACTTCGTTCTGGAGCTCGCCGGAGTAGACGAAGCGGGTGGCGGAAATCTCCCCATTTTCGGTCGAAACCATCTCGACGCCGGCCGGTTGAATACGGACGTCGTTAAAACGCCCGATCAGGGTGTTAAAGACCCGCTCTCGGGCGAGCACGCCGGCGCTCCAATGGGTGGTCGGATAATCGCCGGGCCGAAATCCGGCCTCCGAAATGCGGACGAGCTCACCGTTGTCATCGACCTCGGCCTCGAGTTCTTCCAAGACGCCATGGAGCCAAGTTTCGCGCGAGCGGTAGGCGAACCGATAGGCGCTGAAAAACAACAGCTTCACCTGCAATTGAAAATCGCTGGTGACGGTCAAGCGGGCACCGTTCTCATTGAAACGGACCCGGTGAAATCCGACCAGATCCCCGTTTCGATACACATCGAATTGTATTTCAGCCCCATAAAGCTCTATGGGGCTGACGGCACTGGCGTCCGCCAATACCGGCGAAGCCGTCACCAGCATAAACGCTACAAGTTGCCCAAACAGAATCCGTCGCGGCACTCAACTCTCCTCGCGTCCTCAACATCAAACTCTCGGTAACTTTTACGGTGACGAACGGCGCTTAGATCACCTTCGGTGATCCAAGCCGAGTGTTTGACCGTAGATAATCCGGTACCTTCTGAAGCAGCGAATAAGGACAGGGCAATCTCCCATGGAGACCAGAGCACCCGCAGCCAAACAACTCAGCGTCTATTACGATGGCTCATGCCCCATTTGTGCGCGGGAAATCGATTTCTACCAACGCCGGCGCGGAGCGGACGCGCTGCGATGGGTGGACGCAAGTCAGGCGCCCAGCCATCTGTTCCCAAGCGGCCTCGATCGCAGGAAGGCACTTGAGCGCTTTCATGTCGTCGATGCCAATGGCGTGACGTTTTCAGGCGCACGGGCCTTTATCGAAATGTGGGCGGCCTTTCCGAACGTCGCCCGCTTCGCCCGAGTTCTGCGATTCCGGCCCATCGTGCCGGTTATGGAATGGGGTTACCGCCTCTTCCTTCGCCTGCGCCCGTGGGGCCAACGGTGGGCTCAACGTCGCAAGGCAAGACATTTGATGATTGTCTTGTTGTCATTGTTCCTATCCAACACCGAAGCTTATGGGGCGAGCATGATGACAGCTCACGATTTCACCTTTACCGCAATCGAGGGCGGAACGTTGCCGCTTTCGGATTTCTCCGGAAAGGCGGTCTTGGTCGTCAATACCGCGTCGCGCTGCGGCTTCACGCGGCAGTATGGAGATCTGCAGGCGCTGTGGTCCCGATACCGCGATCGTGGTCTCGTTGTGTTGGGTGTTCCATCCAACGATTTCGGCGGGCAGGAGCCAGGTACGGAGACCGAAATCAAAACCTTTTGCGAGGTCAACTTCGATGTCGATTTCCCAATGACCGAAAAGGTGCATGTGAGTGGAGAGACGGCCCATCCATTCTACGACTGGGCACGGCAGGAACTCGGTGCTTTGGCGAAGCCCCGTTGGAATTTTCACAAGTATCTGGTCGCGCCGGACGGGCGCCTGGTGGATTGGTTTTCGACACCGACGTCACCGCTTTCGAAGCGGGTCATTCGGGCCGTCGAGGCGAACCTGCCGACTCCCGAGTGATCCAAAGAATGAATGCGGACGTATAGACATCTGAAGTGTTCGGTCCCCCTCGCGCCGCCCTGGCGCAGAACACTCTTCCCCTATCACACTCACCAAGACTCCAGCCTGGGTGTTTTTTTGTTGAATGTCTGGCGGCGTGTACAGCAAGTCACTGGGTTCTCATTGTAAGACCCGTGACGAACACCAATTTGATATGAAGGCAATGTCTTCGGATTTTCGGAGGAACGCATGGACAATGCTTTCGCAGATTTAGCCGTGGATTACAGAATGGACACCAAGGGCAGGATTTTTGCTCGGTTTATTGGGAGCCGAGAACAAGAGGTGACCTGCCAAAAAACCAAAGCCTGGGTATTGCAGGAGAGGCCAGAGATCTCTCTTCCGCTGAACAACAAAGGCTAACTCGCGTCCTCGCGAAGCCGGATGCACAAATCTGAGCTATCTCACGCTGCCGTTGGCTTGGTTATCTTGTCCGCATTGGGTCAGAAGCACGCATTTTTTGGCAACGCCAAAAGCGTCCGCACCTGAGAGCGAAGCGGTCGTAACTTTCAGGAAAGACAATCTGCGCCACATTCAGGTCCGCTCAAGTTGCCAAAGTGGATCATCGCGATTAACGAGGCAAAATCATCGGAAAATCGCGTTTATTGTGTCGAGATGTTGCAGAATTTGCGACAATCGAACAAATTGAATCCAGGGTTTCTGCGACGTTGAATCGCATTTTATGTGTCACCCTACACCCCGAGCGGGATGCGAGGTCGAACATTTTAAGAAAAGCGTCTCATTGCGCGGCTATTCTCGTAACGGGCTGGGTCTACGAAGGATAGGTGTGTCATGCGAACGGTCGGAAGTCTTATCGCCCTGGTGGCGTTTGTTTTCTGCGCTAGTGCCCCGGCAAGCGAGCGGACGGATTTCTATCTTGAAATGCAGCAAAGGGAGGAATGCGATTCGCTTGGCGGTCGCCTAGAGGGCAACAAGTGCTTTCTTCCCCCGGGTGGCGGCGTGGGTGCCGGCGCACCCGTCTACGTCAAGAACCCCTACAGTTGCGTGGTCAAGGTCGCGGTCGCTTACGTGAAGCCGGGCGAAAGCCGTTACACCGTCGACGGCTGGTGGACCATCGAAACCACCTATTGGTCGGGGACCGGCATCTTCGACGACGCCGACAAGCCGATCGTTCACGACGGCAACTACCCGCTATTCTATACGTTGAAGCGCGAAAACGACGAATGGATCCTACACAAGCGTTTGGTCAAAAGTCGCTCTTTCCGGTTTCGGGGCGAAGACCTCGCCATGGCCAAATCACCCTGGGGCCTGATCGACGGGGGCTACTGGGTCCCGGTCGAGTGCTGAACGGCGCCAACACAAAACCGTCATCGTTTCGGGCGTAGACTGCCGCCACGACGGGAGCACCACCCGCGCGCCGGTTTCGTTTTGCCGTCGCGGTCTCGGATCGGTTGGAGGGTTACGAACAATGGCCAGATATGAAGCCACGATGATGGATTCCGGTAATGGCGGCGGCCACGGCGAGGACGCGCGTTACGAGTTCGATGGCCCTGACGACCTGATGGACCACAGCCCCATTACCGTCATCAAGGCGTTCATGGAACATGTGGACCACGTGGAACTGCCGGCCGAACATGTCGGCTACGAGCTCTACGCCAGCCTCAAGAACGCCGACAAGCAGGTGGTGACCGGGCTCGGCTGTCTGTGTCTCTCGCACGGCGAAATTCCGTTCATGGTGATGATCTCGCCGAAACACGGATAGGCCGTCTTGCCGCCGGACTTCTTTAACCGCTTGCTAACCGGCGCCCTGCGATAAGGGGCCATGACCGCGAAAGGTTCCGCTTCCGCCAGCCGTTGGCTGTGGCCTGTGTTCAAGTTCGTCGCCACCGTGGCGGTGTGGACGAGCATTGCCGTCATTGCGGTGCTCGGCTGGTATGCGCTCGATCTGCCGGATGTCGACGATGCGCTCAATGCAACGCGCCGCCCGACGGTGACGCTGCTCGCCGCCGACGGATCGGTGTTCGCGACGCGCGGCGATCTCTACGGCGTGCCGATCCGCTTGGCGGAATTGCCGAAATCGTTGCCGCAAGCGGTCATCGCCACCGAGGACCGGCGCTTCTACGGCCACTTCGGCCTCGACCCCATCGGTATCGCGCGGGCTGCCTGGGCGAACCTGCGGGCCATGCGCATCGTCCAGGGCGGCTCCACCATTACCCAGCAGGCGGCGAAGAACCTGTTTCTGACGCCGGAGCGATCGTTCAAGCGCAAGGTGCAAGAGGTTCTGCTGGCGCTCTGGCTGGAGCACAAGTTCACCAAGGACCAGATCCTCACCATCTATCTTAACCGGGTCTATCTGGGTGCCGGCACCTACGGTGTCGACGCGGCGGCGCGGAAATACTTCGGGCGCAGCGCCGCCGACGTGTCGCTCTACGAAGCGGCGATGATCGCGGGCCTCCTGAAGGCGCCCAGCCGCTACAACCCAGAAGCCAGCCCCGGCGCCGCCGCCGGGCGCACCCGCCAAGTCCTGGCCAACATGGTGGCCGCCGGCTACCTGACGGAAAAGCAGGCCAAGGCCGCTGCCGAGCGGCGTGGCCGGCGCTACCGGCCGCCGGAGACCGACGGCCGCTATTTCGCCGATTGGGTGCTGTCGCAATTGGACGACTACGTGACACTTTCGGGGCGCGATCTCACGGTTTCGACGACCCTCAACACCGGCCTGCAGCGCGCCGCCGAACGGCACGTGGCGGCGGCGATCGCGACCACCGGCGACAAGGTCCATGCCAGCCAGGGCGCGTTGGTTTCCATGGCCGGTGACGGCGCCGTGCGCGCATTGGTCGGCGGCCGCAGCCATGCCGAGAGCCCCTTCAACCGGGCGACCCAGGCCTATCGCCAGCCCGGATCGGCGTTCAAGCCGTTCGTCTTCCTGGCGGCGCTGGAAGCCGGCATGTCGCCGGCCAGTCCCGTCGACAGCGGTCCGATCGATTTGGGCGGCTGGAAGCCCCGCAACTTCGACGGCAAGTTCGAAGGCGTCATCTCGCTGGGGACGGCGCTGGCGGATTCGGTCAATACCGCGGCCGTACGGGTCGGCCAGGCGGTCGGCTTTCAAGCGATCGCCGATACCGCGTCGCGCCTGGGCGTGCCCGGCGACATCAAGGCCCGGCCGAGCTTGGCGCTCGGCACCCACGACATGCGCCTGATCGACCTGACGGCGGCCTACGCGCCTTTCGCCAACGGCGGCTTCGCCGCCTGGCCTTACGGAATCACCGAGATCCGCGACGGCGACGGCAACGTGCTTTATCGGCGCGGCGGGTCCGGGCCCGGCCGAGTCGTCGACGGCAAGGAAGTGGCTGAAATGAACGCCATGCTGGCCGGGGTCATGACCCACGGCACCGGCCGCGCCGCGCGCATCGGCCGCCCGGCGGCGGGCAAGACCGGCACCAGCCAGAATTACCGCGATGCCTGGTTCGTCGGCTATACCGCCGATCTGGTGACCGGGGTCTGGGTCGGCAACGATGACAGCTCACCGATGAAGCGGGTCACCGGTGGCAGCCTGCCGGCGCGCATCTGGCAGCGCTTCATGACCGATGCCCACAAGGGGATCAAGACGCACCAACTCGCCGGTGTCGATGGCGCCGCGCCGCCGAAACCCGCACCTTCCGCCGCGCCCGTCGGCCAGGCCACGGCGAAAGCCGGCAAACCCGAACCCGGCCTGTTCGACCGCATCCTGTCGTTCTTCGGCAGTGGGAACTAAGGCACGGGGAGGCCGGGAAGCGGCTCAGGCTTTTTTGACGAATTCGGATTTCAGGCCCATGGCGCCGATGCCGGGAATGCGGCAATCGATGTCGTGATCGCCGTCGACGAGGCGGATGTTCTTCACCTGGGTTCCGATCTTCACCACCGAAGACGAGCCTTTCACCTTCAGGTCCTTGATCACCACCACCGTGTCGCCATCGGCGAGGACGTTGCCGTTGGCATCGCGCACAACCGGTTCCGCATCGCCGCTTTCCGCCGCCGCCTTGGCCCATTCGTGGCCGCACTCCGGGCAGACCAGCATGGCGCCGTCTTCGTATGTATATTCCGATTGGCAGTTGGGGCAATTCGGCAGCGTTTCCATGGCACTCGATCTCCGGAGGTTGGGTATGTGGTGAGTATCGCGCCCGCACCGGCGCGGCAACGGCAAATGTCTAGATCGCCTTTCCGCGCCAGGGGAAGAAGGCGGGCACCCGGCGGACGTATTCCTGGTAGACCTCGCCGTAGAGCCTTCTCAATCGGCGCTCCTCGAAACGCGCGCCGATGAACAGATAGAGCGTACCCCAAACCGCTGTCATCAGCCCGAGATCGGTCCAGGCCGCCCCCCAAAGGATCAGGTAGCCGGCCGTATAGAGGGGATGGCGCGTGTAGGCGTGAAAGCCGGTTGTGATCAACGGCTCGTCGTCGTCCACCGGCCGTCCCGCCCGGTGATCCCGGATCTGCGCCGTTCCGAGCAAACGCCCGACGTCGTAGGTGCGGAGCGCCAGGATCATCAAGGTCCAGCCCGCCACCGCGAGCACGGTCAGGAAGCCGCGCCATTCGGCGAACGGCACCGTTTCGTGGCCGCCCTCGTACAGCCAGGCACCGATCATGCCGATGGCGCCGATGTGCAGGGCGGCGATCAGGTTATAGACGAGGCGATAGTAGGCGCCGAAAAAGGGCCGCATGCGGCCTTTCATGCCCGCGCCGGCAAGCCAGCTATGGACGAAACCGAAGCTCAGCCACAGCAGCGCATAGAGCGCGTGGGCTTCCTCCAGGTTCATTTCGGATCGCTGCTGCCCGCCTTGCCGCCGGTCTTCCCATTGGAAAGGCGCTCAATGGTGGCGGTGGTGGAATGCCCCGGTTTCAATTCGGCCAGATGCACGCGTCCGCCCCAGCTTTCCACTTCCTTGGCGCCGACCACCTGGTCCTTGGCGTAGTCGGCGCCCTTCACCAGCACGTCGGGGCGGAGTTGGGTGATCAGTTGCAGCGGCGTGTCCTGCTCGAATACCACCACCATGTCGACGCCGGCCAGCGACGCCAGTACCGTGGCGCGGCCGGCCTCGCCCTGCACCGGGCGCTCCGGTCCCTTGAGGCGCGCCACCGATTCGTCGCTGTTGAGCCCGACGATCAGCCGGTCGCAGGCGGCCCGCGCCTGGTCCAGCAAAGAAATGTGGCCCGGGTGCAGCAGGTCGAAGCAGCCGTTGGTGAAACCGATCTTCAGGCCCTGGCGGCGCCAGACCTGGGTGCGGTCCATGGCTTCCGTCAGCGTCAGCACCTTCGCCTCGGCGCGGGAGATGTCCTCGTGATGCAGCGCGCTCACCAGTTCGGCGGCGTAGACCGCGGCGGTACCGACCTTGCCGACGACGATGCCGGCGGCCGCGTTGGCGAGCCTGACCGCGTCCGGCATTTCGGCGCCGGCGGCGAGCGCGCCGGCCAGCGTCGCCACCACCGTGTCGCCGGCGCCCGAGACGTCGAACACTTCGCGCGCCTCCGCCGGAACGTGCAGGCTGGCGTCCGCCGTCACCAGCACCATGCCCTGCTGGCTGAGCGTCACCAGGATGGCGCCGAAGCCATGCCGCCCGATCAGGTCCTGCGCCGCAGTGACGGCATCCTCGACGCCGCCGACGGCGACGCCGGCTGCTTCCGAAAGCTCCTTCCGGTTCGGCGTGACCACGTCGGCGCCGGCATAGATGCCGTAGTCGCTGCCCTTGGGATCGACGATGACCGGTTTTCCGGCTTCCCTGGCGGCGTCGATCAGTGCCTTGGCGCGGCCGTCGCCGAGTACGCCCTTGCCGTAATCGGACAGCACCAACACCGCGCAATCGGCGAGCGCAGCCTTCACCGCCGTTACCAGCGCATCGGCGGTGGCGGGGCCGAGCGGGCCGGTCTCTTCCTTGTCGGCGCGCAGCATCTGCTGGTTGCCGGCCAGGTAACGCGTCTTGATCGCGGTCGGGCGGCTTGAATCGCCGATCAGGCCGCCGGCTTCGACGCCCAGGACCTCCAGTTGTTCCAGCACCGTGGCACCGGCCACGTCGGCGCCGACGGTGGCGATCAGCGCCGGCCGCACACCCAGCCCAGCCAGATTGCGCGCCACGTTGCCGACGCCGCCCAGCATTTCGGTCTCCTCGCGGATACGCAGCACCGGTACCGGCGCCTCCGGCGAGATGCGCGCCACGTCGCCGGAGATGAAGCGGTCGAGCATGATGTCGCCGACGCAGAGCACGCGTGCATCCGTGATGTCATTCAAAATCGGGATCAGGGTCGATTGCGCGCTCATGTCAGGCCCAGTTCCCGCTCCAGCGCGCCGCAGAGCATATGCCCCAGCGTGATGTGCATTTCCTGGATGCGCGCCGTGGTGTCGGAAGGCACGACCAGGTAGGGATCGGCGATCTCGGCCATGGGGCCGCCGCCCTTGCCGCCGAAGCCCGCCGGCACCACGCCCATTTCCTTTGCCTGCCGGAGCGCGCGAATGACGTTCTCCGACTTGCCGGACGTGGAGATGCCGATGGCCAGGTCACCGGGTTTGGCCAGCGCCTCGATCTGGCGGACGAAAATGTTCTCGAAGCCGATATCGTTGCCGGCTGCCGTCAGCAGCGACGAGTCGGTAGTCAGCGCCAGGCCGGCGATGGCCGGGCGATCGTTGATGAAGCGGATGGTCAATTCGGTGGCCAGGTGCTGGGCGTCGGCGGCGCTGCCGCCGTTGCCGAAGAACATGATCTTGCCGCCGCTCCGGATGCTGCTGACGGCGGCGGCGATCAGGCGCTCGAACGGCGCCTTCAGCGCGGCCCTGGTCGCGGCGGCGACACCGGCCTGCTCGTCGAATTCGTTTTCGAAGAATGTCCCCAAGTCCATGCTGCCGAAGCCTCTCCGTTTCCCAATTCTACTGCATTTCCACCGGCGAGCCTAAGCGCAGGCTCTCCAGGACGGCGAGCGTCGCGGCCGAGGTCTCGACCAGTTCCGCTTCGTCCACCGGCGCCGGCCCGCCCTTGGCGACGGCCTGCGTGAAGGCCGTGAGCGCCGCATCGAAGCCCTTGTCCTGGGTACCTTTCCAGGGCTTGGTCCCGGCGTCGCCGGAAACCGTCAGGGCGCGGAAATCGTCGATCAGGTAGCTCGCACCGCCAGCATGGGCCTCGATCCGTTCCTTGCCCGACGACGCATCGCCGCGCGCCGTATAGACGATATTGGCGAGCGAGCCGTCGGCGAAGGAAAGCGAGATGGCGGCGTCGTCGGCCGCACCGTCTGTATTGGCGGCGGCCTGCGCGTCGACGCGGGTGATCGCCGCGCCCACCAGCGCGCGGGCGAGGTCGATGAAATGGCAGGCCTCGCCCAACAGGCGCCCGCCGCCGGCTTCCGGGTCATGCACCCAGTGCTCGGCCGGGATGGCGCCGGCATTGACGCGGATCGAAATCACCTTCGGCCCGGCGTGGCGGGCGAGCGCCGCGCGCAAGCGTTCCGTCGCCGGCGCGAAGCGGCGGTTGAAACCGATCATGAAGAAGGCGCCGCCCTCGTTCGCCTGGCCGTTGCGCGCTTCGATGGCCGCGTTCAGTTGCTCGAACGTGAGGGCGAGAGGCTTTTCCACCCAGACGGACTTGCCGGCGGCAAGGGCGCGCGCGGCTAGGTCCGCATGGCTGTCGTGGCGGGTGGCGACGACGACGGCGTTGACCGCATGGTCATCCATCACCGCCGCCGGATCGGTGTCGGCGTTCGTGAAACCGAAGGTCCCCTGGCCGTGTTCGGCGCTGGCGCCGCGCTCGGTCACCAGGGTCGCCAGCGTCACGCCGGCGAGCCCCTTGAGCTTCGGCAACAGCACCGTCTTGGCATAGTTGCCGCCGCCGATGGCGCCGATGACGCAGCCTTTCGGTGACCCCATGCTCGGCTTGATCGCCGGGCGCGCCGTTTCGGTTACGCCGGCATATTCCAGGATCACGCCGAGATGCCGCTTGCCGCCGGTGACCAGATCGTAGGCGGCTTCCGCGTCGCCGAAGGGGAAGCGGTGCGAGATCAGCGGCGCCACATCGAGGCGGGCACCGGTGCCGGGGCGCATCAGCCGAAGCGTCTCTTCCAGGTTGGCGGTCTCGGTCCATCGCACCCAGCCTTCCGGGTACCTGACCCCCTTGGTCTCGAAATCCTCGTCGTAGCGGCCGGGCCCGTAGGAGCGCGAGACGACGATGTTGAGCTCCTTCTTCATGAAGTCCGCGTAGGGAAATTGGGTACCGGTGAGGCCGACCAGAACCACGCGCGCGCGGTCGCGGGCGATGGCGGCGGCGGTCTCGAACGGTTCCGACGACGAGGTGGCGGCGGCGATGATCACCGCGTCGCAGCCGAGCCCGCCGGTCATTTCATGCACATGGTCGGCGGCGAGGGAGAACTCCGGCGCCGCCTCCGCACCCAGTTCCTTCGCAAGCGCGCGGCGCTCGTCGTCATAATCGAGCGCCACGACCCGCGCGCCGCCAAGCGTCAGGAAGCGTGCCGCCAACTGCCCGACCAGCCCGCAGCCGACGACCGCGACCACGTCGCCGAGGCCCGCCCCGGCATTCCTGACCGCGTGCAGCGCGATGGCGCCGAGCGTTCCGAAGGCGGCTTCCTCGTCGCCGACGCCGTCGGGGATGGCGGCGGCCAGGTTTCTCGGCACCACGTTCAGTTCCGCGTGATTGGCGAGCCCGGCGCCGGCCATGGCGACGCGCTGGCCGACGTGGAAATCGCCCTCCAGCCCGGCGCCCACGGCGCGGACGATCCCGGCGGCGGAATATCCCAGCGGCAGCGGCTCATCCAGGCGCGCCATGACGGTTTCGAAGGTTGCCTTGAGGCCGTCGCGCCGGGCCTTGTCGACGACTTTTTTGACCAGATCCGGGCGTGCGCGCGCCTTGCCGGCCAGGCTTTTCTTGGCGAAGTCGATGACCATGCGCTCGGTGCCCGCCGAAATCAGCGAGGCGCGGGTCTCGACCAGCACGTGGCCGGCCTTGACGCCCGGCGCCGGCACCTCCTTGAGGGCCAGCTTGCCGGTCTTCCGGCTCTGGATGACCTGTTTCATGGGGCTTTTTAACCCCATTTTGCTGGTTGATGCAAAGACCTGATTCCATTGAAAAAACTTTGTTCGCCGGCGAGGGCGCGCTATGAAGCTTGCATGTGTGGGATCGCCGCCCTTTTCGCCTACCATCCGGACGCGCCGCCGGTCGCCGTCTCGGAGCTGCTGGCGGTCAACCAGGCGATGCTCAGGCGCGGTCCCGACGGCGGCGGACACTGGATCGACGATGCCAGCCGCGTCGGCCTGGCACACCGGCGCCTCGCCATCATCGACCTCTCCGCCGACGCCGCCCAACCCATGGCGCGCGATTCCTTGGCCGGCGAAGCGGGCCGCTACCGCATCACCTACAACGGCGAAATCTACAATTTCCGCGAACTTCGCGACGAACTGATGGCCGAGGGCTATGCCTTCACCACGCAATCGGACACCGAAGTGCTGGTCCGCCTCTATGAGCGTGACGGGGCTGCGATGGCCCGCAAGCTCCGGGGCATGTTCACCTTCGTCATCTGGGACGCGGTGGCGGAGGAATTGTTCGCGGCGCGCGACCCGTTCGGCATCAAGCCCCTCTATATCGCTGACGACGGCAGGACGGTGCGCATCGCCTCGCAGGTGAAGGCGTTGCTGGCCGGCGGGCATGCCGGCCGCATGGGGCCGGACCCGGCCGGGCACGTTGGCTTCTTCCTGTTCGGCTCGGTGCCGGAACCGCATACGCTCTATGCCGATATCCAGGCCATCCCGCCGGGCTGCACGCTGACGGTGTCGAAGGGCGGCCAGCGCCGAGAAAACAGATTCTTCGATCTGCGCGAGACGCTGGTGAACGCCCAGGAGGACAGCGTGCCGGATCTCCGGGAACTGCTGCTCGACAGCATCCGGCACCATTTCGTCGCCGACGTACCGGTGGGGGTGTTCCTGTCGGCGGGGCTCGATTCCACCGCCATCACCGCGCTTTCGGCCGAATCGCAATCGGGCGACATCCGCACCTTCACGCTCGGCTTCGAGGAATTCGAGGGTGCGCCGAAGGACGAGGTGCCGCTGGCGGAAGCCGTCTCCCAGCACTACGGCACCACGCACCTGACTGAGCGCATCGCCAAGCTGCATTTCGACAGCGCCTTGCCGGAAATCCTGCACGCCATGGACCAGCCCAGCGTCGACGGGGTGAACACTTACTTCGTCGCACGCGTCGTCCATCATGGCGGGCTCAAGGTGGCGCTTTCGGGGCTCGGCGGCGATGAACTGTTCGGCGGCTACGATACCTTCCGCCAGGTGCCGAAACTGGCTGGCACACTGGGTGCCATTCCCGGGCTCAGCACGGTCGGGCGTGCCTTCCGCGCCGTTGCCGGGCCGCTGGTCAGCGCCCTGGCGTCGCCCAAGTGGGCGGGGTTGCTGGAACTGGGCGGCAGCTATGCGGGCGCCTACCTGCTGCGCCGGGGGCTCTTCATGCCCTGGGAGCTCCCCGACGTCATGGACCCCGACATGGCCCGCGCCGGCTGGGAAGCCCTGCAGCCGTTGGCCCGCTTGCAAGCCGAGACGGCAGAGGTCGAGTCCTCACAAAATAGAGTCCGCGCGCTCGAAACGGCGGTTTACATGCGCAACCAATTGCTGCGCGACGCCGACTGGGCCGGCATGGCGCATTCGCTTGAAATCCGCGTGCCGTTCGTCGACCCGGTGCTGTTTGCGGCGCTGGCGCCGAAGTTCGCGACCAAGCGCGCCATGGCCGAAACGCCGGCGAAGCCTCTGCCGGACGCGGTGCTGAACAGGCCGAAGACCGGCTTCTTCGTGCCGGTGGAGCGCTGGACGGCGGAGAGCGCCGGCAAGGAAGGGGCCGAGCGCGGGCTGCGCGGCTGGGCCCGGAAAGTCTACAAGGCACAAGCCGCCTAGGCGGCCTGACGCCGAAACAAGGGGAGGGAACCATGGCCGAGAAACCGATCGACAGCGTGCGCTTGCAGAACATCGTGCAGGGCTTTGGGCGCTCGGCGGCACTGATGTCGGCGGTGGAACTCGGCATCTTTACCGCCATCGATGCCGGCGCCGATACCATCGAGGCGGTGGCCGAGCGCGTCCGTATCCATCCGGTCAACGCCGAGCGCCTTTTGGTGCTGCTCACCGCCATGGACCTGGTCAGCCTCGAGGAGGGACGCTTCGTCAACGCACCCGACGTGGCGCGCTTCCTGGTGGAAGGCAGCCCGCGCTACGCCGGGCCCTGGATGCTGTTCAACAAGCCGCAGTGGAACGATTGGGGCCAACTGACCGAGCACCTGCGGGCCGGCGAACTCAGGGTGCTGGGCCCGATCGGCGATTTCACCGTCGACGACGCCCGCGCCTATCACCAGGCGACCTATTCCATCGGCATGGGCGCGGGCCGGCGCTTCGTCAAGCAGGTGGACTTGACCGGGCGTCGGAAGATCCTCGATCTCGGCGGCGGTTCTGGCGCCTATTGCATCAATGCTGCCAAGGCCTATCCGGAGATCATGGCGGTCGTTTTCGACCTACCCCCGGTGGCCGAAGTCGCACGGGAATTCATCGCCGAAAATGGCGTCTCGGATCGTGTCACCGCCGTTGGCGGCGATTTCACCAAGGATGCCTTCCCCGAAGGCGCCGATGTGGTGATCATGGCGTCCAACCTGCCCATGTACGGGCGCGAAATGATCGCGAGCATCGTCCAAAAGGCCTTCGATGCGCTGCAGCCCGGCGGCGAGATGCACCTGATCGGCGAGACGCTCGACGACGACCGCTCCGGCCCCATCGGCCCGGCCTATTGGGGGTTGGCGCAGGCCATCGGCGAGACGCTGGGATTGGCGCATACCGAGGCCGACTGCATCGGCTACTTCGAACAGGCGGGCTTTGAGAGCGTCGCGGTTTCGCCCTTCATTGAAGGAACGCTGGCGCGCATCCACGGCACGAAACCAAATTGAAACCTGGGCATTGTTTTGCCGAAATTGATTGCATATCCCAGGTGTCTCTTTTGAGACGAGCGGATTTAATACTTCGCCGAAGCCAAAATAACCATAACTGTCTCTTCAATCTGAGAAACAGAATTCAGATGAAATTCACAATACGGTCGGCGGCTTTGTTTCAGATTGATCCGTGCGAACGAGTGCACAGAAGGGTCAGCTTTGACAGATATTAGAAATTGCTTCTTTTGATTTTGAATTGTTATTGCGAGGAAATTTGATGGTGCGGAGGTCCATTTTCGACCATTTCCTTCGATCAGTTTGAATTCATATCGCTCTCTCACGGCGTTTAATACCCTAATGATTATCTTGGTCATTTTTTCAGGGAGATGAGACCGGCATGCTTCCAAGAATTCCTCGTCCGCAGAAGATTCCGGCAATTCTTCATCGTCCTGAAGACTGGTTTGAGATGAGCTTTCAGTGCCTAGGTCGATGAACACGACACGCTCGTCTTGGCCAACACACAAGGTTTGCAGGTTATCTAATCCGACTGAGAGCGAATGTGTCTTTGATTCGAAGTGAGGGGCCTCCACGCCAATGACACTGCGCTCACCAATTATCGGCGCATTGTTCCCAAAACGGGCGGCGTCGTACGGAGGAAGAGACGCGATCCAAATTCCTGGGCCTGCTGGTTGGACGTTTGAAAAGGTGAGTTTCACAACAATTCCCATTCAGTAATTTGCTGGCAGTAATTCACTGAATTTGCCTCTCATAGTCAAACGGTGAATGGGTTAATCATCGCGATTTGACATGCGGGTGAGTGTTCGATGGTCAAAGGGATAGCATTGCGCCCCCTGACCTAGGTCAATCCCAAACCGGCGTTCCGGCGCTATCAATGGCGTCTCTATTGTTTCGCGAACAGGAGCGCGCCATGCCGTTGACCGAAGACCAGGTACGGGAGTTCAGGGAAAAGGGGTTCATCGTCGTCAAGGGGATGTTCGACGCGGACACCATGGCCAAGGTTTCGGCCTGGGCCGACGACCTGCAGGCCAAGGAACCGGAACCCGGCCACGAGGCCAAGTACTACGAGCAAAGCGTCCTCACCGGCGATGACGTGCTGGTCAGGATCGAAAACATCGTCGGTGACGAGATCAATCCGGAGATGACCCGGCTCCTGGTTTCGCCCGAGGTGACGGCGGTGCTGACGGACCTGTTGGGCGAGGCGCCGGTGCTGTTCAAGGAGAAGATCAACTACAAGCTCCCCGGCTGCCGCGCCGACAAGCTGCACCAGGACCAGGCGGCGGGCTGGAACAAGTATACGGATTTCTTCATCACCCTTGCCATCGCCATCGACGCCAACCGCGAGGACAACGCCGCCTTGAGCTTCATGAGTTCCGGCAACTATCCGCACGCCGACCTGATGACCGAGGAATGGAAGCCGATCACCGAAGCCGACCCGCCCTACGAGCCGGCCGGCGAATTCAGCTTGATCGAGGCCGACCCCGGCGACGTCATCTTTTTCGATTCCTACGTGCCGCATGGCTCGCCGCCGAATACGTCGGACCGCCCCCGGCGCAACATCTTCCTCACCTTCAACCGAGAATCGGCGGGCGACCTGCGGGCGCGCTACTATGCCGACAAGTGGGCCAGCTATGCGCCGAACAAGGCCGGCCAGGGGCGCGGCGCGGCGGAATTCCGAGTCTAGTCCCTGATCCGGCCTTTCGGATTGAACAGCTTGTAGGCGAAGGCGAAGGGCACGTCGTAGGCGGTGTCGGCCCAATCGCTCAAGGGCGTGCCGGCGATGCCGCTCGGGCGCCTGGCCACGACGTTGCCGATATCGCGGCCGAAGCTGATCCACTTGGTGTCGTGGACGGAGTTCTGTCCCGGTTCCCACCAGATGAACAGGTCCTTTTGCTCGACGTCGCCCCGGACCTTGAGCCCTTCCACCGTCCAGGCCTCGCCGCCGACCTGCACCACCCGGTCGAAGGGCCTGACGCTGATCGGCAGTTTCACGTCCGGAAGGCCTTCACCCTTGGAGGTGTCCATGCGCACGTAGGGCGTGGTGCCGTAGGGGAAGGCTTTCGGGTTTGCCGGCACCAGCACCTGGCCGTCGGGATGGCGTTCGCGGAACTTGAACAGGCTTTCCAGGCGCGCCGGCTGGCGTGTGAGTTTCTGGCCCGCATGGTGGCCGATGACCGCTTCGCCGGTGAAGCGTTGCCACCAGGTCTCGGTCGAGCGGTCGTAGATCAGCTGGTCCAGATTCCTGAGCCGGCCGGTATTGCCGAACACCAGCGGCATGCCCTCGATACGGCGCCCATAGACGGCGAACGAGGCGCAGAGCGGAGAATAGCTGATCAGGATGGGCGTGCCGGCGACGATATCGTTGACCAGTTCGTGCCAGACCATCATGCGCAGCGGATAGGCGCGCGCTTCGTCGCCGATGGAAAGGCCGATCACCGGCTCCAGGTCGCCGATTCCCTTGACCGATTTCACCGGCTGGAAACGCGGCCGCTTGATGGGCGGGATCGAATCGCGCCCGGCACCGTCGGCGCGGATCTCGGAGAGCTGGATGCGGCGCTGGGTGAAGTCGGTTTTCGGGAACTCCCTGGCCCAATGCTGGACGTTTTCCTTCAATGCCAGCGCGCTGGCGGGCGCCAGCATTACGGCGGCCAGCAGAGCCGCGACGGCGGCCGATGGACCCAAACCTGACCTTGCCTGACACATGTCCGAGATGGTACCCAAACAGGGTGACAGGTACAAACGGGCGGACCCCTCCATGAGCGAAAATTCCAAACCGGACGCGAGCGAAGACGAACTGAACCAGCGCCATGCCGAGAAGATGGCCAAGAAGAAGGCGGCGCGCGACAAGATCATCGCCACCAAGACCATCGAGAAGGGGCTGTTGATCGTCCATACCGGCAAGGGCAAGGGCAAGTCGACCGCCGCCATGGGGCTCGCCGTGCGCGCCATCGGCAACGGCATGAAGGTAGGCATCGTGCAGTTCGTCAAGGGGGTCTGGGAGACCGGAGAGCGCGTGGTGCTGGAGGCCTTCCCCGATCAGGTGACCATCAAGGCCATGGGCGAGGGTTTCAGTTGGGATACCCAGGATCGGAAGCGCGACATCCAGGCGGCGGAGAGTGCCTGGGCCACGTCGAAGGAGATGATGGCGTCCGGCGACTACGACATGGTTATCCTGGACGAACTCAATATCCCGCTGCGCTACGGCAACCTGGATATCGACGATGTGGTGGCAACGCTATCGGCCAAGCCGGAAATGCTGCACGTGGTGGTCACCGGCCGCAACGCCAAGGACGAACTGATGGACGCCGCCGATCTGGTGACCGAAATGACCATGGTCAAGCATCCGTTCCGCGCCGGCGTCAAGGCGCAGAAGGGGATCGAATTCTGATGCGGCGCCTGGCGCTCCTTTTCGTCATGGCGTTGTTGGCCACGGGCTGCACCACCACCCGCACGCCGACACCGGACACGGTAAAGGAACTGATCGCCCAATCGGTGGCGACGGTGAAGAAATTCGACAAGACCGAGAAGATCAAGCGCTACCGCGAATACATGGAGGGCGCGGCCGGCGTCATGGTGCTGCCGGCGGTCCTCAAGGTCAGTTGGGTCGGCGGCGCCGAGGCTGGCGACGGCGTCTTGATGAAGCGCAAGCCCGGCGGCGGCTGGACCGATCCCACCTTCCACACCCTGGTGGCGGGCAGCGTCGGTCTGCAGATCGGCGTGCAGGACACGGCCATCATCCTGATCCTCCGGAGCGAGAAAGCCGTCAATTCGGTGATCCGCCATCAGGGCAAATTCGGCGCCGACATCGGCGCCGCGGCGGTGTTTACCGGCATCGGCGCCGAAGCTTCGACCACGTCCAACCTGGGCGCCGATATCGTTGCTATCGCGCAGCCCAATATCGGCGCCTATATCGGCGGCTCGCTGGAGGGCGCGGTGATGGTGACGCGACGCGACTACAACGAGATCGTCTACGGCAAGGGGGCAACGCCGGACGCCATTTTGGCCGGTGGGTTTCAGACCGGCCTCGCCGATGCGTTGAAGCAGGTCCTTGACCCCTGAGCCTGAGCGCCGGGCGTTCCCAGCCCTGATGGTGCAGGGGACGGGCTCCGACGTGGGCAAGTCCCTGCTGGTGGCGGGCCTGTGCCGGCTATTCACCCAGCGCGGCCTCAAGGTCGCGCCCTTCAAGCCGCAGAATATGTCCAACAATGCCGCCGTGACGCCCACCGGCGGCGAGATCGGCCGCGCCCAGGCGCTACAGGCGATGGCGGCGGGGCTTGAGCCCGACGTGCACATGAACCCGGTGCTGTTGAAGCCGCAGTCCGACATCGGCGCCCAGGTGGTGGTGCAGGGCCGTGTCACCGGCAACGCCCAGGCGCGCGACTTCCATGCGCTGAAGCCGAAACTGCTGGAAGCGGTGCTGGAAAGCTTCCACACCATCGGTGCCGGCCGCGACCTTGTTCTGGTCGAGGGTGCCGGCAGTCCCGCCGAAGTGAACCTGCGTGCCGGCGACATCGCCAACATGGGCTTCGCCGAGGCGGCCGGCGTGCCGGTGGTGCTGGTCGCCGATATCGACCGCGGCGGCGTCATCGCCAGCCTGGTCGGCACCCACGCGGTTCTGACGGAAGCCGAGCGCGCCCGCGTGGCGGGTTACGTGGTGAACAAGTTCCGGGGGGATGCCAGCCTATTCGACGACGGTCTCAGGATCATCACCGAGCGCACGGGTTGGCCCGCCTTCGGCCTGGTGCCGCATTTCGCGGGCGCGCAACGGCTGCCGGCCGAGGACGCCATGAGCCTGGACGCCCGTCACCAGGGCGGCGGGGCGACCGGCGCGATCAAGATTGCCGTGCCCCGGCTGTCGCGCATCGCCAACTTCGACGATCTGGACCCGCTGGCGGCGGAGCCCGACGTCAGCATCGAGATCGTCGAGGCCGGGCGCGCGCTGCCCGGCGATGCCGATGTCGTGTTGCTGCCGGGCTCGAAATCGACGCTTGCCGATCTTCGGCACTTGCGGGCCCAGGGCTGGGACATCGACATTGCCGCCCATCACCGGCGTGGCGGCATGGTGGTGGGGCTCTGCGGCGGCTATCAGATGCTGGGCCGGCGCGTCGCCGATCCGGACGGAACCGAAGGCCCGCCCGGCGCTACCGAGGGGCTCGGGCTCCTGGACGTGGAAACGGTAATCGGCGGCGACAAGTCGCTGTTGGCGGTGGAGGGCCGCGCGGTAACGGGTGAGGACGTCGTCGGTTACGAGATGCACATGGGCGTCACCACCGGTCCCGACACCGCCCGGCCCTGGCTGACGCTCGACGCGGACCGGCCCGACGGCGCCGTCAACGCCGATGGCCGGGTGATGGCCACCTATGTACACGGGCTGTTTGCCGCCGATGGATTTCGCCAGGCCTTTCTCTCTCGGTTGAGGGCCGGCCGTGGCGAGGGCGCAGCCTATCAGGCCGGGGTGGAGGCGGCCCTGGACGAACTGGCGGCGCACCTGGAGGCGCATCTGGACGCCGATGCGCTGTTGGCGGCGGCCCGCTAGCAGTCATTTCCTGCGATAAAATACAGTCAGTTTTTGTTGTTATTTGTTCGGGCCGTGTTCCCCGTCAGCGCCCATGGGACGTATTGAGGTGATTGCCTAAGGGAGGAT
>JAYPEK010000049.1:0-29236 GCA_038125725.1 Rhodospirillaceae bacterium | reverse complement strand
TCCCCGAACAGGTGTCAACCATGTCGCCGGACTAAACATCAAGTCCGGGCATGACCAAATGGAGAGGCAGTGAAAAAAACGCGGGTTGGAACCCATTGAATCGAAACGATTCCTAAAAAAATCTCAGGAACGAACCCAATTCTCGCCCCCTCTGTCGTCCCCGCGAAAGCGGGGACCCATTTGATGCCGCAGGCATCATTCTTACCCCCGCATACGCAACAACGGACAGACCGCCTGGATTCCCGCCGGAGCCTGTGCCCGCGTAGGCGGGTACGGGAATGACGCCCTTCTTCCTCAGCCGGCTCCAACACATCCCCGATCCTGGAACCATCGGCCCCGGCCAAAATCCTATTCGATTGTAAAATAGCGCGCCGGCGTCGGCGGGAACCGACGCGGCGGCGCAGTCCTAGCACGGCCCTTCTGAAAAGTCAATAATTTCCTATGAATAGGTTCTATATGCGGCCGCCAATGGCCAGATGTCGGATATCGAGCGGGAATCGGCTTTCCATGGAGCCGTGAATAAACTTCCGTTGGTGACCCTTTGCGGTGGTATCAAGCTGCGTGTTCTTTCTCAGCAATGAAAGTAGCGAGATGCTTGTCAACGCGGGTACTATGGCTGATCAGCCAGTCAAAGAGGAATAGGTTGACCCGGAACAATGAGTATAACTTGTCCTGTCTTTCTGAGATGAGTTCCTCTTTCAGGCTACCGACGCGCTTGATGAACCGGGCATGGTCTTCCATGTGCTCTTTCATGAACGGATACTGGTACTGCTTCATCAAGGCGAGTTCCGTGCCGAAATGTTTGACCGTGTAATCTTCCAGAAAGCCGAGAACCTCTTCGACAGACTTCATGTCCTCGTCTTGAAGCGCTTTAGCTAAGTTGTTGATGTTTTCCAGTAGCTGTTGATGCTCCGCGTCGATCTCCGGATGGCCGATGTTGAATTCGTCGCGCCATTCGAGGCGATCGTGAAGTTCTTCGATTCCTTCCCATATGCCGCGCTCGCGATAACGTTTGCACCTATCCAGGTACGTCTTGGCAATTCGGTCTTCCGGAATGACGGCGAGGTATTCCTCGAAGAGATTTTGTGCCTGGTCGGCTTCCCGCAGGTGGTAGTAAGCGACGGCCTTCTCAAAAATCTCCAGCCCCGCCAACTTCTTGTCGGCAAGTTCGGCATCGTCAGCATCGAACACTTCATAGACGGAAATCGGTCTGACCCGACCTTTCACCGCGACCCGGTCAACAAAGCGGATGCAGTATTTGTTCGCATCCGAGATGGCAATCAATACATCCTCACTGATCAGGATGGGTGTTTGATAGATCTTGGTCAGGCCCTCCATCCGTGACGCCACATTGACGCAGTCGCCGATCACTGTCGTTTCCATGCGTTCCGAGTGACCAATGACGCCCAAGGTCGTCAGGCCGGTATTCAAGCCGACGCCAATGTGGATGGGATCCCACCCGGCTTTTGCCCGGTTGGCGTTGTAGTGTTTAAGGGTCTCCATCATCGAGATCGCAGCGTCGACACCATCGTCAGCGGATTTCGGAAATAGCGCCATGATGGCGTCACCAATGAACTTGTCGATCACGCCGCTGTGGCGGTGAATGGGGGTCTCCATGTTGGCCAGATAAGAATTGATGAACTGAAACGTCTGATGAGAGCTCATGTTCTCGGAAATCTCGGTGAAATTCCGGATGTCTGAAAACATGACGGTCATGTTCATCTCGACCTCATCACCGGGCATGACCTCGGTGATATCCCCAGCGCCCAGGAAATCGAGAAAGTTTTTCGGCACGAAATGGCCGTATGCTGCTTGCTGTTTCCGCAAGGCATAGAACGCCCGGCGATGCTCAGCCCGCGCTTTGAGCGAGCTATCTGAAAGAAGCTCAGCTACGGGTTCTTTGGGTTCTTCCCATATTTGGTATGTCCATTTGCTTTCCTGCCGATTCATGTATGACATTGTATGTATGCCTTTGTCCCGGGCGCTAGTGTTTCAGATTATTATTAATGACGACGCATTTTCATTTCGTTATCGAAACATAACTGGCACGGCTGAAGATTACCTGAAGGCTGCAAGGTCGGCGCTAGAGTTTCCGCTAATGGCTAATTGCAGCAAATCCATTCATCAAAAATCATCTTCCGCTCCTGAACCCAATTCCGACGTCATGCCCGGTCTCGATCCGCCTTCCACGATACGGCGACGATGGACTTCATCCGCTGCCGGGCCTCCGCCCTGGATTCACACCCCCTCCCCCACAAAATCCCCCTCCCCCCTTTACCATCCCCCCCAAATCCCCAATATTTAGGGCGTCCGCATTGCAAGGAGGATTTCCGGTATGGGTGGTTGGCAAGGCAAGGTGTTGTACGTCGATTTGACGGCCATGACGGCGAAGGAAGAGCCGCTCAACATGGAGTGGGCGGAGCGCTACCTGGGGCAGCGCGGGCTCGCCAGCAAGTACCTGTTCGAGGAAATGGACCCGAAGGCCGACGCGCTGTCGCCCGAGAACAAACTGATCTTCGCCACCGGCCCGCTGACCGGCACCATGGCGTCGACCGGCGGGCGCTGGTCCGTCGTCACCAAGGGCGCGCTGACCGACGCCATCGCGTGTTCGAACTCCGGCGGCTATTTCGGCGGCGAGCTGAAACTGGCCGGCTGGGACTTCATCATCTTCGAAGGCAAGGCGCCGCATCCGGTCTATCTCTACCTGCATGACGACGAGGCGCGGCTCATCGACGCGCGCGATTTCATCTGGGGCGAGACCGTCTGGGACACCGAAGAGCTGATCAAGAAGCGCCACCAGGACCCGATGATCCGCATCGCGTCGATCGGCGCGGCGGGCGAGAGCCTTGTCCGCTACGCCTGCGTCATGAACGACAAGGACCGTGCCGCCGGGCGCTCCGGCGTCGGCGCGGTGATGGGATCGAAGAACCTCAAGGCCGTCGCCGTGCGCGGCACCAAGGGCGTCGCCGTCGCCGATCCGAAACGCTTCCTGGACGTGGTGCAGGAAAAGCGCGTCAAGCTCGACACCCACGCGGCGCGCCAGCGCCTGGGCAAGCTCGGCACGCATGCGATGATGGACAACACGAACGCTTATGGGTCGTTGCCGACGCGCAACTCCCGCGACGTGCAGTTCGAGGGCCACGACGCGGTCAAGGTGAAGACCGCGCACACGCCGCGCCGCTCCGACCACCAACCGAACGTGATCTCCACCAAGGCCTGCTTCGGCTGCTCCATCGGCTGCGGGCGCATCGCCAAGATCGACCCCGAGCACTTCACCGTGGCGTCGGAAGAGCACAAACAGCGCTACGGCAAGGCGCTCGGCGGGCTCGAGTACGAGAGCATCTTCGCCCTCGCTCCGATGGTCGGCTGCAACGACTTGGACGCCGCCACCTACGTCAACGCGCTCTGCAACGAGCACGGCATGGACCCGATCTCGCTCGGCGGGTCGATCTCGGCGGCGATGGAGCTGTTCGAGACCGGCGCCGTGACCCTGGAAGACACCGGCGGGCTGGACTTGAAGTTCGGCAACGCCGAGGCGCTCGTCCGCATCACCGAAATGATCGTCGCCGGCGAAGGCTTCGGCGTCGATGTGGGGATGGGTTCGAAGCGGCTCTGCGCCAAGTACGGCCATCCGGAGTTCTCCATTGCCGTCAAGGGCCAGGAAATCCCCGGCTACGACACCCGCGCCATGCAGGGCATGGGATTGGCCTACGCGACGTCCAACCGCGGGGCGTGTCACATGCGCGCCAGCCCCTATACGGCGGATTTCTCCAACGTCGATACCGTCGGCCGCGCCGAGATCGTCAAGGAAACCCAGGACATGGCGGCGGCCAAGGATTCGACCGGGCTCTGCGCCTTCGCCGGCAACGCCTGGGACGTGGCCGACTACGCCGAACAGGTGGACGCGGCGCTGGAAAGCCACTGGGACGAAGCCCGCATGCTGGAAGTGGGCGAGCGCATCTGGACGCTTGAGCGCCAGTTCAACATGCGCGCCGGCCTCACCGGCGCCGACGACACGCTGCCCGAGCGCTTCCTCAAGGAAGCCGCCAAGACCGGCGTCGCCAAGGGCCGGGTGACGGAGCTCGATAAGATGCTACCGGAGTACTACCAGCTCCGTGGCTGGACCACCGACGGCGTGCCGACCAACGAGACGCTGGACCGCGTCGGGCTCTGACGGGGAGGGTTCGATGAAGGTCCGCTTCAAGCTGCTCTCAATGGCCGGGCCGCCGCCGGCCGGCTTCGACGAATTCGGCGAGAACACGCTCGATCTCGGCCCCGGCACCAGCGTCGCCGACGCGGTGGCGGCGCTGAAGCTTTCCAGCCAAGAATCCTACACCACGATTCTCAACGGCGAAGCGGTGCCGCCGGGCGCCCGGGCCGGGCAAAAGCTCGCGGACGGCGATGAAATCACCCTGTTTCCGGCGATCCAGGGCGGCTAAACGCCCGGAATTTCAAGAAATTTCAACGCCGAAAAAAAATCCGTCATATTCAATTTCGTTAGTTTAACCTTAGTGGATTTGTGGTATTACGGATGCAACAAAATCAAAAAGACCACACAAAAACAGGTCCAAACTGATGGGTGCTTCACGGTATGCTCGCGAATTCCGCGCTAAAGAAATTCTGCCTGCGTAATCATTGCGCGGCCAATGTCTTCCTCGTCATCGGCATTTTCCAATTCGTCTTCACCATCTGGCTGGCCATCGAGCATCAGCAGACCATCCTGCACTGGCTGTTCCCAAACATCCTGGTGAACGGCGCCATCTTCGGCCTCATCTGCGTCGCCAACATGGGCCTGATGGGCGTCTGCTTCTGCTTAGGGCTGAGCGACTGCAACCGCCACAGCGCCGAATGGGCGCCGCACACCTACCGGGGCCGCGGGCGCAACGCCTGATCCGACTTTTCTAGCTGATCTTCCCTAGACGGGCTTTTAGACGGGCGGCTTCGTCGCCTCGAACGCCGGCACATCGGCCGCGAAGTTATCCAGCCACGCCACCAGCGCCGGATATTCCGCGCGCCAATCGATCTGCTTGCGCCAATCGGCGTAGCCGAGCGCGACGGCCAGCGTCACGGCGGCGACGCTGGGCGCCTTGAATTCGTCCAGGCGCTCGATCGCCGCTTCCAGGCCGCGCCGGATCTTGCCCATCTGATGGTCGAGCCAGACGTCGCTCGCCTGTTCGGGCTCGCGGTAGCGTCCCTCGTAGGTGACCAGCAGCAACGCGTCGTTGATCCCTTCCGCCAGCGCCGCCAGGGTCAGCATACGCGCCCGCGCTTCCACGTCGCGCGGAATCAGGCTGCCGTCGCCGTGCTTGGCGTCCAGGTAGTCGATGATGATGCGGCTGTCGAAGACGGCGTCGCCGGCTTCCGTGATCAGCGCCGGGATCTTGCCGAGCGGATTGATCTTGCGGATCGGATCGGCCGGGTCCTGGGTGCTGGCGTCCTGCAGCTGGTATTGGCCGTTAAGCCCCAGGATATCCATGGCCATGCGGACCTTGCGGCCGTAGGGGGAGCTGACGGAGGTGACGAGCGTATACATGCCGTGCCTTTCTGGAGATATCGATGATGGTTGCGCGCCGGCCCTCAGGCGCGGTCGATGAAGTCCTGGTAGTCGGCCGCCAATTCGATGACCGAGGCCTCGAACAGGCGCTGGCCGATCTCCGGCGTGGCGCCGCCCGGGTTGGAGCCGATGCGGCCGTCCGGGAACTGCCGGCGGTAGTCGTCGGCATCGAAAATCTCGCCCACGGGCGCGCGCGGCGGATCGAGCTTCGCCTGGGAAACCCGCGCGGCGGCGTCGGGATAGCCGAAATAGGTCAGCGCCACCTCGGACGGCGTCGCGTGCGAGCCCTCGTCGTCGCCGAACAGTTCCTTTGAGATTTCGCCGACGGCCTTGCAGAGATACCAATTCTTCAAGACGCAGCGGACCGGCGGGCGGTTGGCGGCGGCGGTGCCGAGGCTGGATTCGGCATAGACCTCCGAGAAGGCGGCGGTCACCGTGGCGACGTTGCCGCCGTGGCCGTTGATGAAGAAGAACCGCTCGAAGCCGTGCTTGGCGAGCGAGTTGATCATGTCGCGCACCACCGCGATGAGGGTCGAGGGCAGCAGCGTCATCGAGCCCGGAAAGCCCAGGTGGTGCTGTGCCATGCCGACGCTGATGGTCGGCGCCACCATGGCGCCCGTGCGCTCGCCGACCTCGATGCCGATCAGCTCGGCGCAGAGCGCGTCGGTGCCGATGAAGCCGTTCGGACCGTGCTGCTCGGTGGAGCCGATGGGCATGATGATGCCGGTGGAACGCTTCAGGTAGTCTTCCGTTTCCGACCAGGTGACGAGTTGCAGGCGCATGGGTGTGGGTCTCCCTCCTAGGTTCGGTCCATTCTCGCCCTGGCGGGTCGGCGCTTCAAGTGGCGGATCAGAAAGCGCGCCGGATTGAGGGCATGCAGCACGTCGATGGGCTGCGGCGACGGCGCGCCGGCGACCATCGCCGCCAGGATATCGGCGGCCAAGGGCGCGGTCAGGAAGCCGCGCGAGCCGAGCCCCGTCAGCATATAAAGGCCAGGATGATGGCGCGCCGGCGCAAATTCGCGGTCCCTGGTGCCGTGCCGAAGATCGGCGTAATCGGCGGCGTAGGCGTCGCGGTCCGGCAACGCGCCGACGAAGGGCATGCGGTCCTGCGTGGTGGCGCGGAGGCCGGTCCAGGCGTCGCCCGCCGGTTCCAGCCCTTGCGCCAAGCCCGGCAGTCTGGCCGCCAGCAGCGCCAGGTTGTCGATATCGTCGCTCGCCTGCAAAGCCCGCCAATCGGCCGCATCGGGATCGTCGAGACGCATAAAGCTCGACCCGATGACATGCCCGCCGCCATCCGGCGGCGTCAGGTAGCCACCGTAGGTGACCGGCGCCACCTGGCCGGCGGTCGAAGGTGATGGCCGTGCGCGGGTCACCTGTCCCCGGTTGGCGAAGAGCTCCAGGCCCAGCGCGGCTTGGAAGTCCCGCACATGATGCCCGGCCGCCAGCACCACGGCGCCGAACCCTTCCCCTTGCAGCCGCGCCAGGTCGCTGACCGCAGCGCCGGTCCGGAGTTCAATGCCGTCGCAGAGCGCGTGGCAGATTTTCCCCGTGTCCAGCGTCCCAGCGTCGGCGAACCACTCACCCGGCAGGCCGACATCGAGCCCCGTCCGAACGCGCGCCGCCTCGGCATCCAGCCATTCCCCATCGGCCAGCTTCCGGTAGCGTGCCGCGTCGTCGGCGTCGCGCCCCAGAACCAAAAGCCCGCGCGTGAGCCAGGCGCCGTCGATGCCGTCATAGAGCTGGACGGCCCGGCGGTAGGCGGCGGCGTGGAACCATCCGTTGGCGTCATCCGAGACGTAGGGCCTTGGTTGCAGCACCGCCGCCGGCGTCCCCGATGCGCCCGAAGCCGGTCCGGCGCCAGCCTCGAAGATGGTGACATCGAAGCCCTGCCCGGTGAGTGCCCGCGCCGCCGTGGCGCCGGCAATGCCGGCACCGACGACGGCAACCCGCGCGGCGGGTTCCAGCGGCTCCGGCGCGCGGAACCAGGGCTGGGCATCGGCATGGATCGGCGCGGCTTCACGGGTGCCGGCCAGACATTCCCGCTTGGCGCCATAGCCCGGCCGCTTCTGCATCTCGAACCCCGCCGCCTGCAGCCCGCGCCTGACGGCGCCGGCGGCGGTGAAGGTGGCGAGCCGCCCGCCCGGCCGCGTCAGCCGCGCCACATGATGGAACAGGTCGGCCGTCCACATGCCGGGATTTTTCGCCGGCGAGAAGCCGTCCAGGAACCAGGCGTCGACGCGCGCCTCCAGCCCGGCCAGCATCGCCGCCGCCTCGCCGTAGAGCAGCGTCAGCCGCACCCGTCCGCCGTCGAGGGAAAGCACATGGAAGCCCGCCCGGCGGGGCGGCAGCTTCGCCCGGAGCTCACTGGAAAGTTCGGGAAAGCCCGCATGCGCCCGGGCCATGGCATCGGCATCCATGGGAAAGCCCTCGACGGCGACGTAGTCGAGGCGCGCCTCCGGCGCCGCCGTCCGGCGCCAGAGATCCCACAGGCAGAGGAAATTGAGCCCGGTGCCGAAGCCGGTTTCCGCGACGGTGAACCGCCGCCTGCCGGCCCAGGCCTCGGGCGCGCCGATGCCGGCCAGGAACACGTGTTCGGTCTCCGCCCGGCCATCGGCGCTATGGTAGACATCGCCGAAGCGCGCCGAGACGGGCGTGCCGTCGTCCAGCCATTGCAACTCGGGGCCAGGCATCTCTCTCATGCGCCGGTGATAGCCCAAGCCCGGCCATCACGCAATTCGCCCCCTGGAACGCCGCGCCTGGCAGCGGTATCCTATGCGCCGGAGAATAACGAACATCCGGGAGGACCCCACCATGACCGCCACCCTCAGCG
Organism: Rhodospirillaceae bacterium; assembly: GCA_038125725.1. Classification (GTDB taxonomy): domain Bacteria; phylum Pseudomonadota; class Alphaproteobacteria; order Rhodospirillales; family Casp-alpha2; genus TMED8. Next base: position 20,850 of record JAYPEK010000049.1, on the reverse strand, counting down.
TCACCTCGAGCGCCTTCAACGACGGCGAACCGATCCCCGCCCGCTACGCCTTCTGCGTGGCGGCTGCCGAAAACCATTCGGCCATGAGCACCAACATCAGCCCGCAACTGAGCTGGTCGGGCGCGCCCGACGGCACCAAGAGCTTCGCCGTCTTGTGCGTCGACGTGGACGTGCCGACGATCTTCGACGACGTCAATTCCGAGGAACGCAGCATTCCCGCCGACATGCCGCGCCAGGACTTCTTCCACGGCCTTTTGGTCGACGTGCCGGCAACGCTGCACAGCCTGGCGGAAGGCGCCGAGTCGGAAGGCCTGGTCGCGGGCGGCAAGAACCCGGGCCAGGTGGCGCACGGCATCCGCGGCATCAACGATTACACCATGTTCATGGCCTCCAACCCCGACATGGCCGGCGACTACGGCGGCTACGACGGTCCCTGCCCGCCCTGGAACGACGAGTTGCTGCACCACTATGAGTTCCGGGTCTATGCGCTGGACGTGGAAACGCTCGGCCTGCCGGCGGACGGCAACTTCCGCGGCCCCGATGTGATGGCGGCGCTGGAAGGCCACGTGCTGGCCATGGGCAAGATCACCGGGACCTATACCCAGAACCCCGACGTGGAAAGCTAGGCGGCGCGCGCCGGCACCAGGAGGATCACCCGGAGACCGCCCTCGTCGCGGTTCTCCAACCTGACGTCGCCGCCGTGGGCGCGCATGATGGTGCGCACGATGGCGAGACCGAGCCCGACGCCGCCGGTCTCGCGGTTGCGCGATTCCTCAAGCCGCACGAAGGGCTCGAACACGCGCTCGCGTTCGGCATCGGCAATCCCCGGTCCGTCGTCCTCGACGATGATAGCGAAGGCGTCGGCCTGGCGCTCGACGCGGACGCTGGCGGAACCTGCATAGGCGAGCGCATTGTCGATGATGTTGCGGAGCGCGCGCCTGAGCGCGCCCGGCCGGCAGCGCGCCACGGCGCGGCCTTCGGCAAGTTGGGTAAAGTTGACGTCGCCGCCGATATCGCCGGCATCCGCCGCGACACTCTCGGCCAAGGCGCCGAGGTCTGTATCGGAAAAGGCCTCCTCGGTGGCATCCTCGCGCACGAACCCCAGCGTCGCTTCCGCCATCGCCTGCATTTCATCAAGCGTCGCCAGGATCTTCTCCTGCAGTTCCGGATTGTCGATGAACTCGGCGCGGATGCGGAGAGAGGTGATCGGCGTGCGAAGGTCGTGCGAGATGGCGGCGAGCATGCGGGTGCGCTCGGCGATGAAGCGCTGCTGGCGCTCCTGCATGCGGTTGAAGGCCTGGATGGTGTCGCGCACGTCCTTCGGCCCTTCCTCGGGCACCGGCTCGAACGCCTGGCCGTCGCCGCCGCGCTCCGCCGCCGCCGCCAGCCCGGCCAGCGGCCGCGTGACCCGGCGCACCAACAGCACCACCATCACCACCAGCAGGATCGCGGTCACCACCATCGCCGTCATCGAGGCGGCGGCCCAGCTTGGCGCCACCGGCGGCAGCAGCGTGCGGGCGTTCAACCAGCCGCTACCTTTCAGCTTGACGGAAATAACCATGCCCTCGTCGCCGCGCGAGCCCGGCCAATCGCGGCGCATCCAGAACCGCCTGACGCTCTCATCGTCGTCGTTGCGGTCGAACCACATGTGGTCGCGGTCACGATCCCGATCGTGGTGGAAACGCTCCCACGGCGCCCAACGCCAGAAACCCTCTTTGTCCTCGTCCTCGCCGATGCGGATGTCGCGGCCGCGCTCCAGCCGGCGCGCCAGGCGGCGGCGGATCAGCTCGGTGCGCAGCCCGTCCTCTTCATCGTGCACCTCGCTTTCCGCGCTCAGGGTAAAACGGATCAGCCGGTCGCCGGCCTGGCGGGCGATTTCGCCGCGCCAATCCTCCGGCGCCAGTTCCACCAGCCGCACCACGGACGCGATGCGCGACAGCGACTGGAAGCGGCTGGCTTCCTGCACGGCGAACCGGCGTTCATCGACGAAGGCGAAGAAACTCACCAGGTGCGCGGCGACCACCACCAGCAAAAGGCCGGCGATCAACTGCCCGGCCAGGCTTCGGGGCCACAGCCGCATCAGCCCGCGCCCCCTTCGCGCGTCACCTTGCCGGCGAACATGTAGCCGCCGCCGCGCACGGTCTTGATCAGTTCCGGACTCTTGGGATCGCTCTCCACCTTCTTGCGCAGCCGGCTCACCTGGTTGTCGATGCTGCGGTCGAAAACGTTGGCCTCGCGGCCCTGGGTGATGTCGAGAAGCTGGTCGCGCGACAGCACCATCTGCGGATGGCGCAGAAACGCATCCAGGAGCGCAAACTCCGCCGCGCTCAGGGGCACGGCGACGCCGTCGGCGTCGATCAACTGGCGCCGGGCCATGTCCAGCGCCCGGCCCTCGAAGCGAACCTTGGCGGCATCCACGGGCTGGCGCTGCGGCGGCAGGCTGTGCACCCGGCGCAGTACCGACTTGATGCGGGCCAGCAGTTCGCGCGGGTTGAACGGCTTGGTGAGGTAATCGTCGGCGCCCATCTCAAGGCCGATGATGCGGTCGGTGTCGTCGGCGCGCGCCGTCAGCAGGATCACCGGAATCTGCGTCGTCTCGCGCAGGAACCGGCAGAGCGACAGGCCGTCCTCGCCCGGCATCATGATATCGAGCACGACAAGGTCGATGGCCGCGCCCTCGATGGCACGCCGAGCCTGGGCGGCGTCGCCGGCCAAGCTGGTGCGGTAACCGTTCTTGTCGAGGTAGTCGGCAAGCGGCTCGCGGATGTCGCGATGATCGTCGACCACGAGAATGTGCGGCAGCGTGTTCATGGCGCCCAATATGCCCCCGCTTCCCCGCCGATTGGGAAAAAAATTGTAACCGTCTGTCGCAAAGCGGGGACGCGACACAAAGCGCGACAATTTTGCCCCTGGCGGACATATCCCTGCGACAGACGGGGTGTTGAATGGCGTCATCGGGACACAGCAACCCGAGCCGAATTCAACCCACGACGAACCCACGACGAAAACGTAAGGAGACATCCAAATGAAACGTTCAACCAAGATCATCACCGCCACCGCCGTTGTCGCCCTGACGGTCGTCGCCATCGGCGGCGCCAGCTTCGCCAGCTCGCGCGGCGGCTACGGCAACTGCGACCGCGGCGGCCAGCAGATGGGCATGATGCGCGGCGGCCACGGCAAAGGCGGCGATGCCATGATGCAGCGCTTCGACGCCAACGGCGACGGCAAGGTCACCGCCGAGGAAATGGCCGAGGTGCGGACCAAGGCCATGAATACCTACGATGCCGACAAGGACGGCAGCCTCACGCTGGACGAGTTCAAGGGACTGTGGAACGAGTTCATGCAGCGCCGTCAGGTGCGCGGTTTCCAGCACCTGGATACCGACGGCGACGGCAAGCTCACCATGGACGAATTGAAGACGCCCACCGAGCATATGTCCTCGCGCATGGACCGCAACGATGACGGCGTGATCAGCGACGACGACATGAAGCGCCGTGGCTGGGGCTGGCGCCACCACGACGATGACGACGACGATCGTCCGCGCGGCAAGATGATGCAGCGCAACGCCAACTAAACAGCGCACCCCTGCCGGCAACCCGCCCCCGGTTGCCGGACCCCCGCCGCCAGTTCCCTGCCAGGGACTGGCGGCGTATTCTTTCTGGCGGGAAGTGCCCCGGAAACCCTTGGAGCGACCCTTGGGTCAACCCTTGGCGCGTGGGCGTTACTTCTTCTTTTTCTTACCGGATTTCTTCTTGTCGGCCTTTTTCTTGTCGGCCTTCTTCTTCGCCGGCTTCTTGGCGTCCTTCTTCTTGTCGGCCTTCTTCTCCGGTTTCGCGGCCTTTTTCGGCGCCGCCTTTTTCGGAGCGGCCTTCGCCGCTGCCGGTTTCTTGGCCGCGGCGGCCAGTTTTTTCGCCGCCGCCGGCTTCCTCGGCGCGGCAGGCTTTTTCGCGGCAGGCTTTTTCGCGGCAGGCTTTCGCGCGGCGGCAGGCTTCGCGGCAGGCGCCTTGGCCGCCGCGATCAGAGCCTTGGCCTTGGCCTCGCCGACACCGGGTACCTTCGTCAACGTCGCCGGCGTTGCCTTCGCAATCGCGGCCACCGTCTTGAAGCCGCTTTCCTGCAACGCCTTCGCGAGCACCGGGCCCACACCGGTCAAGTCTGTCAAATTCGCCATCGTCCAAAGCCCCTTACTGTTATAATGCCGTCGCCGAACGTTATCCGAAAACGCGAATCGAATCCACGCGCGACTTCTCTCAGGAAATACGACAAAAGGATTTCACATTTATGTCACGGGACTCATGGTTGAATGGCGGCCAAGGAAAAACCGACATGTACGTCTCGGAAATTCTCGACCGCAAGGGCCGCGGAGTGATTGCGGTCGGACCCGACGCTCCCGTCGCGGAGGCCGTGCGCGCGCTCAACGACAATGACGTAGGCGCGGTGCTGGTCGTCGATATCGAATCCCTGAGCGGCATCCTTTCCGAGCGCGATATCCTCCGCGCCATTGCCGCAATGGGCTCCGATGTTCTCAAACAGCCGGTCAGCGAGGTCATGCGCGCCGAGGTCAAGACCTGCGTACCGACACAGACCGTCGAAACGCTGCTCGATCAGATGATCGACGGTCACATCAAACATTTGCCCGTCATCGAGGACGGCAAGGTCATCGGCGTCGTCAGCATGACCGACGTCATTCAGAACGGCCTGCAGGAATTGCGCGATGTGAAGCAAACGCTTGAGGAATACATCCAGCACGCTTCACAACGGCCCTTCGCCGACGATTGACGCGCGGTCACGCGACTTCGGCCGCCTCTTCGTCGTCCACGTCGTCTCCAACCTGGACCGGCGCCGGCAGCACCAACTTGGCGAGCCGCCGGCTGAGGCGGAAGATCCGGTTCAGGTTCTCCAGCAGTTCCATTTCCCGGGTATAGGTCTGCAGCCGGTTGGGCTCCTCCGCCGACAACCGGCGCATTGTGTGGCGCACCGTGTCGGCGGAACGCTTGGCCATGTCGGGCTTCATGGCCCGGATCGCCAAGGCGCGGTCCCGGTCGCCAGTGCGCAGCGCCTCGACGGCGCCTTCCAGCGCATCGCCGACCCGGTCGTGGTAATCGCGCAGCAACTGCTTGGTGAACTCGCTGATCTCGACTTTCTCGCCGGTCATGCGCTTGCCCAGTTGCACCAGGTTAATCTCCACCAGATCGCCCATCTGCTCGACTTGGTTGGCCGCCTGCATCAAACGCATCAGGTCCTCCGTTTCCGCGGGCGCCATCTCGTGCTCGCCGATCTTTCGCAAATACCCCATGACGAAGTCGTAAAGCGCGTCGATCTCCAAATCCATGGCCTCGATCTCATCGAGTTCCTTCTGGTCGTGATCGAAGGTCGGCACCAGGAAGGCATCGAACATGCGTGCCACCTTGTCCCCCATGCGCCCGATCTCGAGGCGCGCGCGCTCCAGCGCCAGGGCTGGCGTGTCGAGCAGCACGTCGTCCAGGAACTTGGGCTTGAAGCGCCGGGTACGCTCCTCGGCCTCGGTGATTGGCCGATCCGGCACCAGCCATTCGCAAAGACGCGCGAACCATGACGCCATCGGCAGGAACAGCAACGCCGCGCCCAGGTTGAACAGCGTATGCGCGTTGGCGATCTGACGCGGGGTCTCGGCGGCCAAGCGCTCCAAGGCTGGCAAGTCCGGCTGCGCTGGCGAGACCAGGCGCACGAAGTCGGCGAAATGCGGCACGAACCAAACGATGAGCAGCACCCCTGAAATATTGAACACCACGTGCGCAACCGCGACCCGGATGGCCTCGCGGGACTTGCCGATGGCGGCAAGCCCGGCGGTGGCGCAGGTGCCTATATTGGCGCCCAATTCCAATGCGATGCCGCCTTCAAGCGAGACCATGCCTTGCGACGCCAGCACAAGCGCCACGCCAACCAGCGCCGCCGACGATTGCACCAGGGCCGTGAAGGCGGCCCCCAACACAATCCCAAGCACGGGGTTCGAGACCTGCCGCATCAACTCGATGAAAGGCTGGTAACTTCTGAGCGGTTCCATGGCGCTGCTCATGACGGTCATGCCGTAGAAGATCATGCCGAGGCCCATAACCAGGATACCGTATTGTTTGATGCGGTCGTGCTTGCCGATAAACATGGCGAAAAAGCCGCCGGTCACCAGGATCAGGGCGTACTTGGTCACCGGGAACGCCAAGATCTGGGCCGTGATGGTCGAGCCCATGTTGGCGCCCAGAATCACGCCGATGGCCTGGGTCAGGCTCATCAGGTTGGCGGAAACGAAACCGACCAGCATCACCGTCGTCACCGATGAGGACTGAATGATGGCGGTCACCGCCGTGCCGGTGACCATGCCCATCACCCGGCTGGTGGTCAGCTTGCCGAGAATATCGCGGAGCTTGTCGCCGGCCACCACCTTGAGCGCATCGCCCATCTGTTCCATGCCGAACAGGAACAGCGCCAGGCCGCCGAACAGCCGGATCGCCATCTGCGTCCAGTCGATGGCTTCCTCCGCCGGGCCGGCGGCCAGCACCGGCAGCGCCAAAACCCACAGCGCCGCCGCAATGGCGAGCCCGATCACCGTAAGCATCCGTCGGCGGCGGGTTATGTCGTCGTTCGATCTGGGCATGGTCTTCGTCTTTCGATCTCTTGGCCTCGGTCCGGACCGGCAAGGCTTCGGTTTTGGGCCGGAAGAAAGCCTGATAAGATTGATCTGCATCATCGATTCATATCATGATTACGGCGAACGTACCGCCAATGGCGTTGCGTCCGGCCTACCGGGCCGTTTGCCGATAAAAAGACCGCGGGGACAAAAGGTTCAATCAACGCCGCCGAGGGGAAATCCATGGCAAAGAAAGAAAAGAAGCACCATCCCGACCGTCCGCCCGCCGACCAGGAATTCATCGACGACGAGAGCAACTTCCACGAACCCAGCCACGTCAACGACTACCTGTTCGAGGACAAGAAAGCGGAACGCAAGAAGATGCCGTCCAAGCTCTACGAATCAGAGCTAGCGATGCTGCACATCGAACTGGTGAAATTGCAGGAATGGATCAAGGAAGAGGGCCTCAAGGTGGTGGTCATCTTCGAGGGCCGCGACGCCGCCGGCAAGGGCGGCACCATCAAGCGCATCACCGAACCTCTGAACCCACGCATCTGCCGCGTCGTCGCGCTGGGCACGCCGACCGAACGGGAAAAGACGCAGTGGTATTTCCAACGCTACGTGGCGCATTTGCCGGCGGCCGGGGAAATGGTGCTGTTCGACCGCAGTTGGTACAACCGCGCCGGCGTCGAGCGGGTCATGGGTTTCTGCGACGACGAGGACTACGAAGAGTTCCTGCGCTCCTGCCCGGAATTCGAGCGCATGCTGGTGCGCTCCGGCATCCGGGTCATCAAGTACTGGTTCTCGGTCAGCGACGAGGAGCAGGAACGCCGCTTCCAATCCCGCATCGAGGACCCGACCAAACGCTGGAAGCTGAGCCCCATGGACCTGGAATCGCGCAACCGCTGGCAGGAATACTCGCGCGCCAAGGACGTCATGTTCGCCCACACCGACATCAAGCAGGCACCCTGGTACGTGGTCGAGGCGGAAGTGAAAAAACGCGCCCGGCTCAACTGCATCCACCACCTGTTGAGCCTGATCCCCTACGAGGACCTGACGCCGGAGCCGTTCGAACTGCCGCCCCGGCCGAAACATGGCGGCTACGTGCGCCCGCCCAAGGACGACCAGAACCTGGTGCCGGACCGCTACGAGTAAGCATTCCCGTCAGTCGTCTGGGGAGGGACGATGCAATACTACGTCGACGGCTTTCGCCCGGGCGATCCGGACATCAAGCCCGCGGCGCCGGAGCGGCGCCCGGTCGGCCCCAACCGGCCGCTGCCGGCGACGGTGGACGTGCTGATCGCCGGCTGCGGACCCGCCGGTCTCTGCCTGGCGGCGCAGTTGTCCCAGTTTTCGGAGATCCGAACCATGATCGTCGAGCCGAAGCCTGGCCCCATCGAGAAGGGTCAGGCGGACGGCATCAACACGCGTTCGATGGAGATGTTCCAAGCCTTCGGCTTCGCGGATACGGTGAAGCGCGAGAGCTATTGGGTGAACCAAACGGCGTTCTGGACGCCGGACCCGGATAACCCTGCGCATATCAAGCGGGTCGGCCGCGTACAGGACGTCGCCGACGATTCCTCCGAGATGCCGCATACGCTGATGAACCAGGCGCGGGTCCATGAACTGTTCCTCAACGTCATGAAGAATTCGCCCACCCGCCTCGAGCCGGACTATTCCTGGGCGGTCAGGGACTTGAGCATCGATACGGCGACGGACGACCACCCGGTCACCGTGACGCTGGAGAACACCGGCGTGAATGCAGGCGAGACAGCCACGCTCCGCGCCAACTACGTGGTCGGCTGCGACGGCGCGCGCTCACAGATGCGCAAATGTATCGGCGGAGAGTTGCACGGCGACGCCGCGCACCAGGCCTGGGGGGTCATGGACATCCTCGCCAATACGGACTTCCCCGACGTGCGGCAGAAATGCCTGATCGCGTCGGCCACCGAAGGCAACATCCTGATCCTGCCGCGCGAGGGCGGCTATCTGTTCCGCATGTACGTGGAACTGGACAAGCTCAACCCCGACGAACGCGTCGCCAGCCGCAACTTCACGCAAGCCGATATGGTCGCCGCCGCCAACCGGATCATGCGCCCTTATACAATCGAGGTGAAGGAAGTGGTCTGGTGGTCGATCTACGAGATCGGGCACCGAATGACCGACCGCTTCGACGACGTGCCGGCCGGCGAAGCCGCCACCCGCACCCCGCGCGTCTTCACCGCCGGTGACGCCTGCCACACCCACAGCCCGAAGGCCGGCCAGGGCATGAACGTCTCCATGGGCGACACCTTCAACCTGGGCTGGAAGCTGGTACACGTGCTGCAGGGACGTGCGCATGCCAGCCTGCTCGCGAGCTACTCCGCCGAGCGCTGGACCGAGGCCAAGCGCCTCGTCGATACCGACCACGAATGGGCGCGGATCATGTCGGCGCCGCCGGGCCAGTCGGAACTCGACGGCTCGGACATGCCGCGCTTCCAGAAACAATTCATCGAGAACCTGGAATTCACCGGCGACCTGTCAGTGCAGTACGATCCCTCGGCGATCACCGGCAAGCCGGCGCATCAAGCGCTCGCCACCGGCCAGCAGATCGGCCGGCGCTTCCATTCGGCGCCGGTGGCACGCCTCGCCGACGCCATGCAGATGCAGCTCGGCCATCTCGCAGAGGCCGACGCGCGCTGGCGCATTTACGCCTTCGCCGGCGACGATAATGGATCGGCGATCCACGCCCTTGCCGACTGGCTGCAGGCGGACCCGGCCTCGCCGCTCGTCCGCTATCGGCGCCCGGGCGAGGACATCGACGCGCTGATCGATGTCCGCGCCGTCTTTCAGCAGACCTTCGATGCGCTCGCCTTCGAGGACCTGCCGGCGCTGTTGAAGCCAATGAAAGGCAAACTCGGGCTGATGGACTACGCGAAAGCCTTCTGCGTCGACCACAAGGGCCTCGGCGACATCTTCGACATGCGCGGCATCGATCGCGAGAAGGGCTGCATGATCGTCGTGCGCCCCGACCAGTACATCGCCCACGTGCTGCCGCTGGATGGGTTTCGGGAACTGTCGGATTTTTTCGCTGGGATTTTCCTGGATTGAGGAATCTCCGGTATAGTCTGTTTTTCCGAGAGCAACCCGATCTGCCGGAGGCCGCATGACCCTGCTCACCCGTAAAATCGTCTTTTTCCGCGAAACCCTGATGGCCGACCAGCTTTGGGTGCCGTCCCAGACCATCACCCGCGTCGCCGCCGCGGCGGTGGTGAAGAACCCCTTTGCCGGCCGCCAAGTCGACGATATCTCCGAACTGTTCGAGGTCGGCCGCCAGATCGGCGAGCAACTGATGGGGGAACTGGCCGCCAGCCTACCCGGCGCGCCCGTCAGCTACGGCAAGGCGGCGATTGTCGGCGTCGACGGCGACATGGAACACGGCGGCGCCACGGTGCACCCGAAGCTGGGCAAGCCCATGCGCGACGCCTGCGGCGGCGGCGAGGCGGTGATCTCGTCGAACGTCAAGATCGCGCCGGTCGGCACCGCCATCGACCTGCCGCTCGGGCACAAGGACAACCCCTGGTCCTTCGATCATTTCGACACCATGACCGTCGCCGTCAGCGATGCGCCGAAACCGGACGAGATCGTCATCGTCATGGCGCTGGCCGACGGCGGCCGGCCGCAGCCCCGGGTCGGCTCGGGCCCCGTCACGACTTAAGGCCGGCAGTCACCCCTTCGGCTGGTGGCCGACGGAATCGGCGTATTTCGCCAGTTCGGCCGGGTCCATGTAGGCCTCTTCCCATTCGCGAATCTGGTCGAAGCCGGCGAAGGTGTGAAAATCGCCGACGGGGTGATCCTGGAAATTCTTGAAGAACTCGGCCTCGGCACTGACGCCTTCGGCCTTCAGCTTGGTGGCGAAGTCGTAGACCGCCTGCAGGGTGACCCGCATGGTGGCGCCCGGCAGGATGGTGACGGCGATGCCGAGGTCGTTCATCTGCTGTTCCGTCAGCCGGGGCGAGATGCCAGTCTGGTTGTAGAAGATCGGGCCCTTCACTTCCGAACAGATGCGCTCGATCTCGCTCAAGTCGGTCGGTCCCTCGACGAAGGCCATGTCGGCGCCGGCCTCCAAGTAGGCGTTGGCGCGCCGGATCGCCTCGTCCAGCGAGCCGCCATGCGCGCCCCGCGCATCGGTGCGGGCGATGAGCAGGAAATCCGGATCGGCGGCGTCACGCGCATCGGCGGCGGCGCGGTATTTGCCGATGGCTTCGTCGATGGGGATCACCTGTCGCCCGGCCACGTGGCCGCAGCGCTTGGGCATGATCTGGTCCTCGATGTGGATGCCGGCGGCGCCGGTCTGGATGTATTCCCTGACGGTCCGGATGACGTTGATGGCGTTGCCGTAGCCGTTGTCGGAATCGGCGATCAGCGGCACGTCGACGGCATTGGAGATGAAGCGCGCATTGGCCTGCATCTCGGTCATGGTGGCGAGGCCGGCGTCGGGCATGCCGAGCAACGAGAGCGAGGTCCCGTAGCCGGTCATGTAGACCGCCGGAAAACCGACCTTCTCCAGGATCTTGGCGCTGAGCGCGTTGTAGCAGCCGGGGACCACCAGGGTCCGGCCGGATTTCAGAAGTTCGCGCAGGCGCGCCGATTGTCGCATTGTTCCCCTCCCACCGTGATCGGTTGCGACGCCAAGACTATGGGAGCGGGATTGGGCGATCAACCAGCAGAAGCGGCGGCGACGCGAGTCGCGATGATGTCCTTGCAGTCGAATTCGGCCGGTTCGCCGTCGCAGATCCAGAGCACGTTGTGGCCGTCGGAGGCGAGCTCGCAGACCTTCATGCAGGCGTCCTCGCGGTCGGCCTCCTGGATGCGCTCTGCGTCCTTGCGCGCCAGATCGAGGATCGCCGGCGCGACGCCCGGATCATGAACCATGATGTCGCCGCGCTGGATCAGCCGGAGTGCGCGCAGACTGAGCAAATCCGGATCGCCCGAACCGGCGCCGATGATGATCACCTCGCCCCGTTCGGTGACGTCTTCGTCGCACGCCAAGTCGGCGATGTTCTGCGCCACCTGGGCGTCGGCCTCGGCCATGCGCCCGGCCAGGACGTGGCCGGCGATGGGGCCGTCGGCCAGGTGCTGCCAGAACTCGCGCCGGCGCTTCGGCGATGAAATCTCGGCGTTGACCCTGGCACGCACGCTGCCGGCGTAGGCGGCGAGCTTGCCGATATTGGCCGGCACCGTTTGTTCGATGGCGGTCTTGACGCGCCTTGCCAGCACCGGCGCGGCGCCGCCCGACGACATGGCGATGGTGATCGGCGCCCGGTCGACGATGGCCGGCATGATGAAACTGCAAAGCCGCAGGCTGTCGGCGACATTGACCAGCACGCCGGCGCCGTGCGCCAGGCCGGAGACCACGTGATTGAAGGCGTCGTCCTCGGTGGCGACCATCACCAGCCGGCAGCCGTTAATATCGTCAGGCTGGAATTCGCGCCCGAGCCAGGTGACCCGTTCGTCGTCGCCCAGGTGCGCCACCGGCTGAGCCAGCGTCGCGCAGGCCAGGCGCACGTGCGCACCGGAACGCAGCACCGCTTCCGCGCGACGCGCTGCGATGTCGTTGCAGCCGACCACCAGCACCGTGGCCCCGGCAAGATCGAGGAAAATCGGAAACGGCGGCGTCTTGCGGTCAGCCATCGGCGCCTTCATCGAGTGTGCCGGTGGCGGCCGCCCAATCGGCCATGGCGCGGCCCCAGGCGCTGGCGGTGGCGGGATCGATATCGAAGACGGTGAAGCGCGAGCGCTCGCGGATACGCACCCGCATCATCCGCACTCCGTTCTCCATCTTCACGTCCTGCAGTTGCACCTGCTGGCCGAACGGCGCGGCGAATTCGGCAACGGGCTCGCCGTCGCTCATCGCGTCCCCCAAGTGAAAGCCGTCTCGACCAGGAATTCCCAGTTGCGCGGGGTATCGGGGTAGTCGGGCTTGATGTCGAGTTCCAGCATCGCCTTGCCGGCGGCGTCGGCGCGGACCTTGATCGCCTCAATCAGGTCGTTGAACGAGCCTGCCTGCGGGTTCTGGATGATGATGTCGCTCAAGCGGATCGGTTCATTGGGCTGCATATTCATTTCTAGGTGTCTCCCATTCATTCAGGGCGCCACGCGGTCGCGGAACCGGGCCCGGTAGAGCAAACGCCCCTGGCCCAACTGGTCCGGGTTCTCGAACCCGGTGCGCCGGTGCAACACGTTATTACATATGACGCCTTCGCCCGCCGACAAGCGGTGCGTGAGCATCAGCGGATCGCCGTCGTCGAGGATGGCGCGCAGGAACGCCCGCGCCTCCAGCGTCACCGGATCGTCGCGCCACACCGCCGAGCGCACCCGGTGGGTGTAGCGCATGGCCAGGTGACCTTCGATGACGGCGAAGACGGCGCCGGCCTCCTCGCCGCGCACGTCGCCGTTCTCCACGTCGTTGGCCGGGATGGTCAGGGTTTCCGGGTGCATCAGGGCGCGGATGAAATCCGGGTTCTCGTCGCGGAGCCGGATGTAGGCGATATCGGGGTCGAAGAGCTGCGACTCACCTCCAGCGGCCGCCGGGCGCACGCAATGCAAAAGCATCCCCAACACCCACTGGCCGGCGGGGTTGTAGTAGCCATCCGTGTGCCACGAAAGCGGCTTGTTGGAATAGGGGATATAAAGGCCGCGCTGCTTGTCGGCCATGCCGGCGACGGAAAGCTCGGTGATGCCGTCCTCGCCGGTATGCAAGGGCGTCTCCAGGTGTTCGAGCCCGAACCTGGCGGCGAGCGCCAGCACGTCCTCCTTGGGCAGGGCATCCGGGACGGTGTAAACGGCCATGTTGAAGCGCCGGCAGCGTTCGCGCACGGCGGCGATCTCTTCGGCGCTTGGGTTCGCGGGGTCGGCAATGACGACCGAGAGCGCTTGGATATCACGGGGCGAATCGGTAAGCTTGCGCTCGCGCCAGGCGGCATAAGCCGGTCCATCGCCGAGATCGAACGGCCCGCCCGAACCGGGGATGCGAAAATTTTTTGCCGATGCGCTGCCGGTGATCATGCTGCGAAGCTCTTGATTCCAATGGGCGACCAGCATAACCCGGATCGCACGCCCAGGCAGCAGGCAACGCCAATGTTTACAAACGTTGTTGATAATTTATATTTTTTGAATATGATATTGTCCAGGTCGTGAATAACGGGTCCGGACCGACGCGCTTGAAAGCACCGCGGCCCAACGCCCTGAAGAACGGAAAACAGGGAAGAAACAGGGGACGGACCCGTGTCGGCGGGCCGTCGGGAAACTTGGAGAAAAGCACGTGGCTTCTAAAAAACATGAGACGAAACTCCTCGACGAACTGGAAGACGGCCCCTGGCCCAGCTTCGTCAAAGGTCTGAAGCGGCTTCGCGACTCTGAAGACAAGCAGTACGCGCCGATGATGAACGACCTGCTCGGCCAGCTCGAGCACAGCTACGAGACCACTCGCGGCTACTGGAAGGGCGGCACGGTCAGTGTCTTCGGTTACGGCGGCGGCATCATCCCGCGCTTCTCCGAAGTGGCCAAGGACTACCCCGAATCCAAGGAATTCCATACGCTGCGCGTCATGCCGCCGGCCGGCATGCACTACGACACCGACGTGCTGCGCAAGCTCTGCGACATCTGGGAACGGCATGGCTCCGGCCTGATCGCCTTCCACGGCCAGTCCGGCGACATCATGTTCCAGGGCGCGACCACGGAAAACGTGCAGCATGCCTTCGACGAGCTGAACGAGATCGGTTTCGACCTCGGCGGCGCCGGCCCGGCGCTGCGTACCTCCATGAGCTGCGTCGGTCATGCGCGTTGCGAAATGTCCAACTTCGACGAGGCCCGCGCGCTGCGCTCGGTCATCAACGAGTTCCTGGACGAAATGCACCGCCCGGCGCTGCCCTACAAGTTCAAGTTCAAGTTCTCGGGCTGCCCGAACGACTGCGTCAACGCCATTCACCGCGCCGATTTCGCGGTCATCGGCACCTGGCGCGATGACATGAAGGTCGACCAGACCGAGGTGAAGGCCTACATCGACGAAGTCGGCCGCAAGTACATGATCGACAACGTCATCGCGCGTTGCCCGACCAATGCCTTGAGCCTCAACGACGACGACACCCTCGACGTCGACAACTCAAGCTGCGTGCGCTGCATGCACTGCCTCAACGTCATGACCAAGGCGCTGTCGCCGGGTGACGACAAGGGCGTTTCGATCCTCATCGGCGGCAAGCGCGCGCTGAAGATCGGCGACCTGATGGGCACCGTGATCGTGCCGTTCATGAAGCTGGAATCGGACGAGGACTTCGAGAAGTTCACCGAGTTCGCCGAACGCATCATCGAGTTCTTCGCCGAAAACGCCCTCGAACACGAGCGCATCGGCGAGACCATCGACCGTATCGGCCTCACCCACTTCCTCGAAGGTGTGGGCGTGGACATCGATCCGAACATGATCCGGCATCCGCGCACCAACCCGTTCGTCCGCACCGACGACTTCGACGAAGCCGCCGAGCAGTGGAAAGAGCGCAAGAAACACCGCGCCGAAGGCGAGGACAACATCCGCGAGGACTTCGTCGCCGCCGAATAAGGCCTGCGACACGAAAAACTGGAAGGCGAATTATGTCTGAGGAAAAGCAACAACCTCGCCGCCCCATCGAATGCGGCGTTCCCGATCCCATGCAATACATGCACCCGGTGCTGAAGGCCAACTACGGCAACTGGGCCTGGCATGACCGGATGCGCCCGGGTGTCCTGCACCACGTTTCCAAGACCGGCGACGAGGTCTGGACCGTGCGTGCCGGCACGCAGCGCCAAATGGACGTCTACACCATCCGCAAGCTCTGCGATATCGCCGACACCTTCGCGGAAGGCCACGTGCGCTTCACCACGCGCTCCAACATCGAATTCATGGTGTCGAGCCAGGACAAGGTGGAGCCGCTGATCGGCAAGCTCACGGAAGAAGGCTTCCCGGTGGGCGGCACCGGCAACTCGGTGTCGATGATCTCGCACACCCAGGGCTGGCTGCACTGCGATATTCCGGGCACCGACGCGTCCGGCGTGGTGAAGTCGCTGATGGACATGATGCACCAGGAGTTCATCAAGGAAGAGATGCCGAACCGCGTGCGCATCACCACGTCGTGCTGCCAAATCAACTGCGGCGGCCAGGGCGACATCGCCATCAACGTGCAGTACACCAAACCGCCGGTGATCAACCACGACCTGGTGGCCAACGTCTGCGAACGCCCGGCCGTGGTCGCGCGTTGCCCGGTGGCGGCCATTCGTCCCGCCATGGTCAACGGCAAGGCGACCCTCGAAGTCGACGAGAAGAAATGCATCTGCTGCGGCGCCTGCTACCCGCCCTGCCCGCCGATGCAGATCAACTCCCGCGAATCCACCAAGATCGCCATCTGGGTCGGCGGCAAGCACTCCAATGCGCGCTCCAAGCCGACCTTCCACAAGCTGGTCATGGCCAACCTTCCCAACAACCCGCCGCGCTGGCCGGAGGTTGAGGAAGTGGTGAAGAAGATCCTCTACGCCTACAAGGAAAACGCTCGCGACTGGGAGCGCGTCGGCGAATGGATCGAGCGGATCGGCTGGCCGAAATTCTTCGACTTGGTCGACATGCCGTTCACGCACCATCACCTGGATGACTACCGCGGTGCGCGCACGTCGCTGAACGCGTCGGCCCACATCCACTTCTAGGAGCGTCAGAGGATGAAGATCGGAGTCCTCGTCAACGAAGGGCCTTTCACGCACCAAGCGTCGGATTCGGCATATCACTTCACCAAGGCGGCGATCGAGAAGGGTCACGACGTGATGCGCGTGTTCTTCTATTACGACGGCGTCAACAACGCCAACAAGCTCTCCGAGCCGCAGTCGGACGATCGCAACCTGGTGAAGATGTGGGGCGAACTGGCCAACGAGCACAACCTCGACCTGGTGGTCTGCGTCGCGGCCGCGCTGCGCCGCGGCATCAAGGACGAGATTCTCGCCGACGGTTTCCGGATTTCCGGGCTTGGGCAGTTGATCGAATTGGGCATGGCCGCCGACCGCATGGTCGTGTTCGGCGATTGAGGGGGCGGACATGACTGATATCGAATTCGACACAGAGGGCGTGAAGAAGAAGTTCATGTTCGTGAACTCGAAGCCCCCTTACGGTACCATCTACGCGCTCGAAGTGCTGGAAATGATCCTGATCTCGGCTGCCTTCGAGCAGCACGCGGTGATCGCCTTCATCGATGACGGCGTCTACCAGATCAAGAAGGGCCACAACACCAAGGCCACCGGCATGAAGAACTTCTCGCCCACCTACGGCGTCGTCGAAATGGAAAAAGAGGACGCCGACGAGGACGAGGACATCGACATGGTCTGGCGCATCGTCGTGGAGAAGGAATCCATGGAAGCGCGCGGCCTGACGGAAGACGATTTCGTCGTCGACGTGGAAGTTCTCGACAGCGCCGAGATGGCCGAGCTGATGGCCGAGCAAGAAGTCGTTTTGGCCGGCTAAGGCAAGGGGATTGCGCAAAATGAACAAGCTGCATACGGTTAACAAGTCGCCCTTCGACCGCAGCGCGCTGGCCACCTGCCTGCGTCTTGCGAAATCGGGATCCTCCGTGCTGCTAATCGAGGACGGCGTCTATGCCGCGCTCGCCGGCACGGCGAAAAGCGGCATGATCGAAGACCGCAAGGGAGACTTGAAGTTTTATGTCCTGGGTGCCGATTTGGACGCCCGGGGCCTGAGCGAAAAGCCCATGATCGATGGGGTCGAGACGGTCGACTACGGGGGATTTGTCGATCTCGTCTGCGAACACGACTCCGTGCATTCGTGGCTGTAACAGGGAATGACACGACTAGTTCATTGTTAAGTAGGAGACCAAAGATATGGCTTATGAATTGAATGGCCAGACGATTGAATCCGATGAAGAGGGTTACCTCACGGACATCAGCCTCTGGAACGAAGAACTTGCTGGCCTCATCGCCAAGGATGAAGACATCAACATGACCGACGAGCACTGGGAAGTGGTCAACTTCCTGCGCGAGTACTACGAAGAGTACCAGGTTGCTCCGGCCGTGCGCGTCCTCACCAAGGCGGTGAAGAAGAAGCTCGGCGCCGAAAAAGGCAACAGCGGCTACCTCTATGAGCTGTTCCCCTACGGCCCGGCCAAGCAGGCGTGCAAAATCGCCGGTCTGCCGAAGCCCACGGGCTGCGTCTAACCGGCTGATTTAGCTCAGGCTTTCGATCCCTGGCGGTATCGCTGACTGTTCCCGGCCGAAAATCGCCGGGAACGGAAACGGGAGGAGTGTGACTTGACGACAGTGTACGCGATCTTGCTGACCGTGGCTTTCGCCGTGCTCGTCGTCGGCGTCGCGCTCAAGGTCCGCCAGTACTGGAAGACGCCGGCGCCGCTGAAGATCGCGACCACGCCGGCGCCGACCACCACGTCGGGCGTCGTCTTGCGGATGCTGCGCGAGGTGGCGCTGTTCGAAAGCCTGTTCAAATCGAACAAGTGGATCTGGCTGTTCGGCTATCTGTTCCACGGAGCCCTGGCGCTGGTGCTGCTGCGCCATCTCCGCTACTTCACCGAGCCCGTCTGGGACTGGGTGGTGCTGATCCAGCCGTTCGGCAAATATGCCGGTTTCGCCATGGCCATCGGCCTCGCTGGCCTTTGGGCCCGGCGGGTGCTGGTCGATCGGGTGCGCTACATTTCGTCGCCGTCCGATCACCTGATGCTGGCGCTGTTGCTCGGCATCGCGCTATCGGGCCTCGGCATGAAATACGTCGCCCACACCGACATCGTGGCGCTGAAGGCCTTCGCGCTGGGGCTGATGGTTTTCGACTGGCAGCCGCTGCCGACCCATCCGCTTTTGCTGGCGCACCTCGGCATGGTCGCGCTGTTGATGGTGGTGTTTCCGTTTTCCAAGCTTCTGCATGCGCCGGGCGTGTTCTTCAGCCCGACCCGCAACCAGGTCGACAACCCGCGCGAACGGCGCCATCTGGCCGCCTGGGCGGCGAAACTGGACACGCGGCCGAGTGCCGCGGGCGATGACTGAGGGATTGGCGAGGGGACATGGCTGAGCAGAATTTCACCACGCCGGAACTGGACGAATACACCAAGGTGCCGCACATCGAGCCCGGCGCCATGGAGCATTCGAGCCCTTACGTCGCCGCGCCGGACCACCAGACGGCGCTCGGCTTCCCGGGCGAACTGGTCGACGGCTGGCAGGAAAAGGCCATCGAGAAGATGGGCGACCTGCTGGGCAAGTACCGCTCCCTGCAGGTCTATCTCGATTCCTGCGTCAAATGCGGCGCCTGCACCGACAAGTGCCACTATTTCCTCGGCACCAGCGACCCCAAGAACATGCCCGTGGCGCGCCAGGACCTGCTGCGCAGCGTCTACCGGCGCTATTTCACCATCGCCGGCAAGTACGTGCCCTGGCTGGTCGGCGCCAAGGACCTGACCAAGGACGTCCTCGACGACTGGTACAAGTATTACCACCAGTGCTCCCAGTGCCGGCGCTGCTCGGTATTCTGCCCCTACGGCATCGACACCGCCGAGATTTCCATGGCCGCGCGCGAGATCATGGACCACGTCGGCCAGGGCCAGAAGTACTGCAACGAAATCATCGGCAAGGTCCATGACATCGGCAACAACCTGGGCCTCCCGCCGAAGGCGCTGAGGGCCACCCTTGAGGACCTGGAAGAGGACCTGGAGGACGAGACCGGCCTGGAGATCAAGCTGCCGCTCGACGTCAAAGGCGCCGACGTTCTGCTGGTGACCCCATCCGCCGACTTCTTCGCCGAGCCCCATATCGACGGGCTGATGGGCTACGCCAAGGTGTTCCACCAGTCAGGCACCAACTGGACGCTGTCCAGCTACGCCTCGGAAGCCGCCAACTTCGCCATGTTCATCGGCTCTTACGAGCAGATGAAGATGATCGCCGAACGCATCCGCAAGGCCGCCGAGGACCTGGGCGTGAAGCGCATCGTGGTGGGCGAGTGCGGCCATGCCTGGCGCGTCGCCTACAATTTCTGGAACACGCTGGCCGGGCCGTTCGATTTCCTCGATCCCAATTACCCGGTGCCACAGCATATCTGCGAGTTCACCTACGACCTGATCCGGGAAGGCAAGCTCGAGTTCGACAAGTCGCAGAACGACCACATGACCATCACGTTCCACGATTCGTGCAACGTGTCGCGCGCGTCGCGCATGGGCCCCGAAGCCGGCGGCCAGTTCGAGTACCCGCGCGCCGTCATCAAGGCGTGCTGCAACAACTTCGTCGACATGGCCGACAACGCGACGCGCGAGAACACCTATTGCTGCGGCGGCGGCGGCGGGCTTTTGACCGACGACCTGATGGAACTTCGCGTCAAGGGCGCCAAGCCGCGCATGGAGGCGCTCAAACAGGTGGTGGAGAACGACGGCGTCACCCACATGGCCGCCATCTGCGCCATCTGCAAAACCCAGTTTTCCAAGGTCCTGCCCTACTACGGCATGCGCATGGACCAGATCGTCAGCGTTCACCAGTTGGTGTCCAATGCCATCATCCTCGATGGCGCCGACGGCGATGACGATGACGACGACGAAGACCAAACCGAAGTGGCAACCGATGCGGTTGATGGAGGCACGGAAGATGAATGAGATGACCAAGGATCCGACCAAGCTCACCAACCGGCGTTTCCGGGACGGCGACGCCGAACAGGGACCGCTGCGCGAAAAGATTTTCGAGGCCGACCACAGCTACAAGTGCCCCACCTACGTGCACCGCACGCCGCCCTGCCAGGGAAGCTGCCCGTCGGGCCATGAAATCCGCGGCTGGCTGGCCATCGCGCGCGGCATGGACAAGCCGCCGGTGGAAGGCATGAGCTGGCAGGAATACGCCTTCAAGCGCATGACCGACGCCAACCCCTTCCCGTCGGTCATGGGCCGCGTCTGCCCCGCCCCTTGCGAGGACGGCTGCAACCGCAACCAGCTTGACGACTTCGTCGGCATCAACGCGGTCGAGCAGTACGTCGGCGACTTCGCCATCGACAACAAACTGACCCTGGATGCGCCCGCGGCCGAAACCGGCAAGAAAATCGCCGTCATCGGCGGCGGCCCGGGCGGCCTGGCGGCGGCCTACAAGCTGCGCCGGATGGGTCACGGCGTCACCGTGTTCGAGGCCCAGGAACAACTGGGCGGCATGATGATCTACGGCATTCCCGGCTACCGCACGCCGCGCGACATGGTCGCCGCCGAAATCCA
>JAYPEK010000048.1:0-29419 GCA_038125725.1 Rhodospirillaceae bacterium | reverse complement strand
CCTCCGTTAGAATACAGGCTCAGGCGTCCCAAATGTTTTGATGACGGACAATTCGCTCTATTTTCCAATGAATTGTGGAAACAAGTTAGTTATACCTTCATCCAAATTCCTAAACGTGACAAACCTAAAAAAACGATTTGCCAAAATAAATTTAGGAACTGTTCCAGATAACCGATTTGGAATTTTATTTGAGGAAGAATGTAAGGATACTGGTGTGCCAGAAGCGTTTGATCCGAAAGCGGTTACTTCCGGAAATGGCACCCAGACGACATCCTTAGTTTAGGGCGAAGTTGTCGGCTTCCCGCGGGGTAGCAGAAAACTCCGGCCAGCTCTTTCATAGATTTTTGGGATGAGTCTTCTCTGCCTCAATCAACTCGCCGATTTTTACGTCAGCGATGTTTCGTGACAGAAGCCAGCACTCAGAGAACAAAAATGAGTTTGCAATGCCGACGCCTTGGCGGCTTTGATATCTTATTCGGCATAGAGGGAGGAGATTAACAGCTATGCCCCAATTGATGAGCGATGCCGAGGTTATCGATCGCGTTTTCACCCATATCGACTCGAAGAGCACAGATATGGGGGACCGTATATGGCAAGAGCCGACGGAGAGCTACCGTTCGCAAGAACGCTTCGATCGGGAGATCGAGCTATTCCGTCGATTGCCCATGGTGTTCTGTCCGTCCGCGGCACTGCCGGAGAACGGCTCGTATATTGCGCGCACGGCATCGGGCACGCCGCTCGTCGTCGTGCGTGGTGATGATGGGGTTGTTCGGGCGTTCCACAACAGTTGCCGCCATCGTGGCATGGCAGTTGCCGAAGGGAGCGGCAAGTTGCGCAGTTTCGTCTGCCGCTACCATGCTTGGGCCTATGGGCTTGATGGCCATCTCAAGTACATTCCGGGTGCCGAAGGCTTTCCCGATTTCGACAAGGAACAACACGGCCTCGTGCAAGTCCATGCCGAGGAGCGGAACGGATTAGTGTTCGTCACCCAGAGGGAACCCGTCTCTTCCGGCGCACTTGGCGCGCTTCCGGACCTCATTCAACCCAACCAGCGCGTCTTCAACGAGACGACCTTGACCGACGAGGCAAACTGGAAGCTGCTCATGGAAACGTCCATGGAGGGCTACCACATCAAGGCGCTGCACAACACGACCTTCTATCCTCTCGGCTTCGACAATCTCAATGTGGTCGAGACATACGGCACTAACTCGCGCATCGTGTTTCCGTTCCGGCGAATTGAAAAACTGCGCGACAAACCGCGCGAACAGCGTCGCGCCGACGGCATGCTGACTTACGTCTATCAGCTTTTCCCGAATACTCGCCTCGCCACGTTGTCGAGCCATTACCTGCTGATCATTCTCGAACCCATATCGCCATCGAACTCCCGTTGGCACATATACCGCCTGACGCCGCCCTCTGATGACGGCTCCATTGACCTGGAGAAATCAGAGCGGGATGCCGAATTCGTCCGGGATACCGGCGTGATTGAAGACCGGGAAGCTGCGCGCCTGATTCAAGAAGGGCTGCAAACGGAGGCGAATAAGCATTTCACATTTGGCTATTTCGAAAAGCCAATCGTTCACTTCCACACGCACCTGCACGAACATTTGGCCAAACTTGCATAGACAGTTGGCGGCTCGTTCGGCGCGGCGCGGAATCGGAGGAACGGAATGGACGGTGCGTTAAAGGGCATCCGGGTGATCGACATGACAACGGTCATCATGGGTCCATGGGCGGCGCAAATGTTGGGTGATGCCGGTGCCGACGTCATCAAGGTGGAAACCCCAAGTGGCGATCTGATCCGCCATATGGGGCCGAAGCGCAATGACGGCATGGCCGCGGTTTTTTTAACCACCAACCGCAACAAACGCTCGCTCGTGCTGGATCTAACCCAGGAATCCGGCCGCCAAAGTCTTCGCAAGATCATAAGCACTGCTGACGTTTTTATGCACAATGCCCGTCCGCAGGTCGCGAGAAAGCTGGGTTTTGACTATGACGCCCTAAAGGATGAAAACCCAGACTTGGTCTATTGCGCAGCCCAGGGGTTCCGCAGTGGCGGACCGCTGGCCGATAAGCCGGCGTATGATGATGTCATTCAGGCTGCCTGCGGCATCGCCGGCCTTTTGTCTCAGACCGCCGGCTCGCCGCGGTATGCGCCGACCATCGTTGCGGACAAGACGGCTGCCTACGGTGTCTATTCCTCGATCGTCACAGCACTGTTGCACCGCGAGCGCAATGGTGGCGGTCAAGCTATCGAAATGCCTATGTTCGAAACCATGGTCGACTACGTCATGGTCGAGCATCTTTATGGCGCCGTGTTTGAGCCGCCTATTGCCGATATGGGCTACATGCGAATTCTGAATCCAGGCCGAAGGCCATATGCCACTACCGACGGCTATCTAACGGTACTGCCGTACTCAGATAAGAACTGGCGGGATTTTTTTATCCTGGGCGGACGGGAAGACTTAATTGACGATCCCCGGTTTTCCAGCGCCGGCGCCCGTGTCGAAAATGCCGAAACCGCATATGAAATCGTCGCCGAGATCGTTGCCAAGCGATCGACGGCGGACTGGCAGCACGATCTGGAAGCCGCCGATATCCCGATGATGTCCGTTAACTCACTTGAGGACCTACTGGCCGACGAGCAATTGGCGGCCACGGATTTTTGGCGGATCGCGGATCATCCTACGGAAGGCAAAGTGCGGATGGCCGATCCGCCCGTGCGCTATTCCAGAAGTCCGTCGACAATTCGTCGAATGGCCCCCAGGCTTGGGGAGCATAGTGCGGAAATCCTGGCAGAGACGGGGCATAGCGAGAGCGAGATCGCCGCCCTGTTTGCAGCTGGGGTTTCCAAGCCCGTCGGTTCGGACTCCAAATAAGGCTCGGGAGAGTGATGATGAAAGCAGTGGTCGTGCGCCAATGGGGCGAGCCGGACGTCCTGAAGCTGGAGGAGATTCCATCTCCCGTGGCCGGGCCGGGTGAAGTCCTGATCGGGTTGCGGGCCGCCGGGATTAATCCGGTCGAAACCTATATCCGGTCAGGCGTCTATCCGCAGTTGCCGGACCTGCCTTGTGTGCTGGGCGGAGATGGTGCTGGGGTCGTTGAGGCTGTCGGTGATGGCGTGGAAGGCTTTGCGGTCGGTAACCGGGTCTATGTAGCCGGCATACTCGGGGGAAAGATCACCGGTTGTTACGCGGAAAAAGTCGTTCGCCCGGCCAATGAGGTATTCACTTTGCCCGAAAAGGTGTCGTTCGCCCAGGGTGCCGCCCTTGGCGTGCCCTACGCAACGGCATTTTACGCGCTGTTCAACAGGGCCGCCGCAAAGCCGGGAGAAACCGTGTTTATCCACGGCGCGAGCGGCGCTGTCGGATTAGCCGCTGTCCAACTCGCGCGCGCCCACGGAATGACCGTCATCGGCAGTGCCGGAACCGACGACGGGATGAAACTCGTCTTGTCGCAAGGCGCCCACCACGCCGTCGATCACCGCAAGGACGGCTATCTGCACTCCGTTCAAGCACTGTGCGGGGCGGATGGGCCGCATGTGATTTTGGAAATGCTGGCGAACGTGAATTTGCAGAACGATCTCGATATCGCCGCCGAATTTGGCCGTGTCGTGATCATCGGCAACCGGGGCACGATCGAACTCAACGCCCGCAGTGCCATGATGAACGAATTGGATATTCTGGGTGTCGCTCTGTGGAACTGCGCAGACGACGATCTACGGTCAATTCATAAAGGACTGATCGCCGGGTTGGAAAACGGCAGCCTAAATCCGGTGATTAAGACCGAGATGCCGTTGGCGGATGCAGCACTGGCCCATGCCGCCGTATTGAAGCCTGGCGCTTTGGGAAAAATCGTTCTCCTCCCATAGTCAGATGTTGGCGGCAGTGGCCGGGCGGCTACTTTCCCTTCCACGCCGGTGGGCGTTTTTCCATAAAAGCGCGAGCCCCTTCGGCCTGGTCTTCAGAGGCGTAGACGTCTGGGCCCGTATCGAGCCTGATGGCATCGTGCAGGCCCATGCCGTGGCTTTTCCGGTAGGTTAGTTTCAGACGCTGCAGGGAAAGCGGCGCGGATTTGGCGATCTCGTCGCAGAACTCCATGGCCGTGGGCATCAGCTGATCTGATGGAACGACGCGGTTCAATACGCCCCATAGTTCGGCTTCCTCGACAGGTATCCGGCGACTGGAAAATAGCCATTCCATGGCAATTGCCGAGGGCACCATCGTCGGCAATACGGCTGACGCGTAGTGCGCGCCGCGCCCAAGCTTCGCTTCAGGCAGTGCGAAGAAGGCATGATCGGCGGCGATTCGCATGTCGCAGGCAAGCGCCAGTTCGAAGCCGCCCGCTACTGCCGGGCCGTTGATGACGGCCAACGAAGGCTTGCGCGCGTCGATCATGACCTCAAAAGGGCTGCGCGTCGCCAGGCGAATTGGCCCGCGGAAAGTCTCGCCCCGCTCGGCCATGTCGGCGGCTTCGCTCATATCAGCCCCGGAGCAGAATGTGCTTCCGGCGCCCGTTACAGCGACGATCGAGACCGCATCATCGTAATCGGCGTCCAAAAACGCGTTAGCCAGTGCCTCCATCAGGCCGATGCTGAGCGCATTGCGTACTGTTGGCCGATTCAATGTTAGAACCCGCGTTTTGCCGATGGTTTCTATCTTCAAAATGTCTTTGTCGCTCATCATCCGGCTTCCACATCATTCAACTGAAATGGTCTTCGCTCACTCCGCGCTCGCCACGCTTCGAGATCGGGGAATGTCGCCTGATCTTTAGATCATACTATTGGCGATGCGCAAGAATTGAGCCGCGACTAACGGATCGCCAGAGTGAAAATCGTGCTTTATCAGTGAAAACTCGGCATGTCCGCCTTTGGCACTTTGCTGACGAGATTGCGGTTGCGTCTCAACGTCTGCATATACTCAACAAGGAGACGATTGGAAGATTTCTTCTTGCCTCGCTGACAAGATAATTATGGTTGCCTAAAAATATTTCAAAGATTCTCAAAAATCACACTGCCAAAACGCGATAAATTATTAGAAAACAATATTTTGTGTATTAAAATAGGCCCGAAATTTGGCGGGATTAGCTGTAAATCTGCCTAATGATTTCGTTAAAATATGGAAAGCTCTATGGGTGGTCTGGGTTCAGGTAATTGGTACAGATGGTCGGCGCGGCCAGTGGTTGAAGATGGTCTCGTGCTCGATCTCAATCGCCTTATCCGGCAGGGAAACGTTTGCCCAGGCGCATGGAGATCAGGAAGCTTAACGTGGTCAACCGTCGACGATGGTGAGTACGTCGCTTCGATTGGCTATCAAGCCGACTTGACCTATACCGAAAGTGCCTGGATGCGCCTCCGCTACAGGCGCAACGACAAACCAGAAGATTACAGAGTCGATTTGACGACAACGCGGCCCAACTTCGGCGGCTTGCGCTGGTGGTTCATTTGCCCGGCACGGGGCATTAGGACGGCAAAGTTATACTTGGCTAATGGCGGCGACTGGTTCGCAAGTCGGCAGGCGTATGGGATGGCATATCGAAGCCAAAACGAGAGCCGCGCAGACAGGCAGGCAAGTCGAGCGCACAAACTGCGTCGCAAGCTAGGTGGACATGCTGGATTTGATCAGCCTTTTCCCGACAAACCGAAGGGCATGCACTGGAAGACCTATTTCGGAATGTGTGAAGAAATCGTCTACCTGGAAAATGCCAGCCTGATGGCGGCTGCGCAGCGCTTTGGGATTGAGTTTTAGAAGCGCTCCCTGGCGGATTATTAATCTATGTTTTCCGTATAATTTCCGTATGAAATAAAAACGCTGCCCAGATGAGCAGCTAAGATATTGAAATCATTGGCGCCCCCTAGGGGACTCGAACCCCTGTTTCCGCCGTGAGAGGGCGGCGTCCTAGGCCACTAGACGAAGGGGGCGGCGCAGGCCGGCATCATACGCCGATCGCCGTCGGCTGCAAGCGCTGATGGTGGGCCATAGGCAACCGTTTGTTAGGGAAAGCGCGCTAGTCTCAATCGATTGCGAGTGGGCGATCATGAACGGGGGCCACCATGCGCAGATCCGTCGATTTGGATGACTTCCTGCCGGGCGATGATTGGCAGCGGCTCGAGACCTGGGCGGCGCTGGCCGGCATGACGCCGCTCGACTATCTGCGCCAATGTGTGCGCCGCGGCCACGCGGTCCTGCGCGAGGAATTGAGCGAACATGCACCGGTCGGTCTCCGGCCGCTCAACGAAGCGGAGCTCTCCGCCAAGGACAGCTGAGCTCAGTCGCCGCCGCCGGCATGGCGGCGTGCGGCCGCGATCAATGCCTCGACGTCGTTTTCATCCGTATTGAAGGCCGTCACCAGCCGCACGATGCCGGGTGCCCAGCGGTTGTCGTAGAACTGGAAGCCGTCGGCGTGTAGCGCATCGGCCATGCCGGCGGGAAGCTCGGGGAACAGCATGTTGGCGTCGGCGCTGAAGGGGAAACGCACGCTATTGATCTGCGCCAATCCTTTGTGCAGTTCCGCCGCCATGGCGTTGGCGTGGCGTGCGTTCCTGAGCCAGAGATCGTTTTCCAGGTAGGTGGCCATTTGCGCCGACAACAGCCGCATCTTGGAAAACAGGTGCCCGGCGCGCTTGCGCCGAAAGGCGAAGCTCTCGGCCAGTGCCGGATCGAAAATAATGACCGCCTCGACGCCCAAGGCGCCGTTCTTGGTGGCACCGAACGAGAGCACGTCGACGCCGGCCTTCCAGCTCATCTCGGCCGGCGAGCAGCCGAGCGCCACCAGCGCATTGGCGAAGCGTGCGCCGTCCATGTGCACCTTGAGGCCGTGCCGGCGGCCGATTTCGGTGAGCGTCGCGATCTCGTCCAGGCTGTAGACGGTGCCCATCTCGCCGACCTGGGTCAGGGTCATGGCGGAGGGCTGCAGCATGTGCACATCGCCCTGGCCGTGGCGGGCCTTTTCGTCCAATTCGCCGGCATCGAGCTTGCCGTTCTCGCCACCGACGGGAATCAGGCGCGCGCCGCCGGTGAAGAATTCCGGCGCGCCGCATTCGTCTTCATAAACATGACTGCTCCAATGGCAGAGCACCGCGCCGTAGCTCGGCGTCATCACCGAAAGCGCCAGGGAATTGGCTGCTGTGCCGGTGGCCACGAGGAAGACGCTGGCATCGGTTTCGAAGATTTCGCAAAGCCGCCGCTCGACGGACTGGGTCAACGCGTCGTTGCCGTATCCCGGTTGCGCGCCGGCGTTGGCGGCGATAAGGGCGTCGAGGACCTCGGGCGAGGCGCCCGTGGTGTTGTCGCTTGCGAAGTTCACGTGTCGAAGTCTCCGTCGTCGAAGGTGGTGGCCGAACCATAGGTGTCGGCGTCGGTGATTTGCAATGGAATTTCCGAGAACCGCGTGCCCGCAGCATCAAGCGCGTGAGCACGCACTTCGGCGATGCCGTCGGGGCGGCTGGCGGCGATTACCCAGATCAGATCGGGCTCGTAAGCCATCGCCAGGTCGCGCGCCGAGGGGACTGCAGGGTGATCCGGGTGGGAATGGTAGTGCCCGACGATTTCTTCGCCGCCGCCGGCGGCCTCCAGCGCCCGCATCAGGTCGAACCGCACCTGCGGATCGACCTCGAAACTGTCCAGGGTGTCGGCCTCGGCGAGATTGCGGCTGGTGACGGCGCGGCTGACGGTGACGCCGCCGTCCGCATCGCGGGTGCCGGCCAACAGGCCGCAGCATTCATGCGGATAGGCCGCGCACGCGGCGTCTTCGATGTGCCGCAGCGCAGTCGCCGGCATGCGGATCACGGCGTTGGCCGGATATTGCCCAGGACCTGGCCGGTTTCGGCATCGAGCGCGATGACCCGGTGACAGGTGCCGGGCGGTCCGATGGTCAGGTAGAGGCGGCGTCCGTCCGGGGTCACGTCGGTGACCAAGCAGCCGGCTGCCAGGCCCAGATTGACGTCGCCGAAGGCGGCGGGGGCGGTGGGTTTCGGCATGACCGGCTGTACTGCTGGCATGGGATCCGCCTGTGGCGCGGGCGCCGGCTCGAAGAACAGGTGCGTCAGGCGCCAGTCGGGGTTCTGCGATTTCTTGTAGAAACCGTAGGCGAGAAGCACCAATCCGCCGACGATGAGAACGCCGAGTAAGGTGACAAGGGACTTGAGCCAACGCATGGAAGCGGTCCAGTCTTGTTCCGGTCATCGAAGAAGGGCGGTTTAGCATGAGCGAGGGCGCAAGGTACACCGTAAAGGTGAAGGACGATGCCGCGGGCGCGCGGGTCGACCGGGTGCTGGCCGACGCCCTGCCGGCGCTGTCGCGCACCCGCATCCGCGCCCTGATCGAGGACGGCCGCGTCACCGCCACCGACGGGCGGGCGCTGACAAATCCGGCGCAAAAGGCGCAAGCCGGCGCCGTCTACACGGTCTCGGAGCCGCCGCCAGCGCCGGCCGAGCCGGAACCCCAGGATATCCCCCTCGACGTCGTCTATGAGGACGAACACCTGATCGTCATCGACAAGCCCGCGGGCCTGGTGGTGCATCCCGCCGCCGGTCATGGCGACGGCACCCTGGTGAACGCGCTGCTGCATCATTGCGCCGGGCAACTGGCTGGCATCGGTGGGGTGACGCGGCCGGGGATCGTGCATCGGCTGGATAAGGACACATCCGGGCTTCTGGTTGCCGCCAAGACCGACCGCGCCCATCAGCACCTGGCGGCGCAGTTCGCCGAGCATAGCATCGAGCGCGCCTACAAGGCCTTGGTCTGGGGCGTGCCGACGCCGGCGGCGGGGACGGTCACCGGCAACATCGGCCGCTCGCCGCGCAACCGCAAGAAGATGGCGGTGGTGAAACGCGGCGGCAAGCCGGCTATCACCCATTACCGCGTGATCCGGCGGTTCGGCACCCTGGCGTCGCTGGTGGAGTGCCGGTTGGAAACCGGGCGCACACACCAGATCAGGGTGCACATGGCGTCGATCGGGCACCCGGTCATGGGCGATCCCGTTTACGGCGGCGGTCCGCGCCGCTGTCCCGCCGATGCGCCCGACTGCTTGCGCCCGGCCCTGCAGGAATCCGAAGTCCAGTTACTCCATGCTATTTTGCTTGGTTTTGACCATCCGGACGGCCGAAGGCATATACGGCTAAAGTCAATTAAACACATTAAAATCAATGAGATAGTAGAGTGTTTAGATAACATGTAGATTTTTTCTATACTTGACTAAAAAAGTGAGCTATTGTTCGCCCAGATGATCCAGACGACAGCCGCCATGGGCCCCGTTCCCGACCGGCGGCGGAGCAAGTTGAGGCGAATATGATGGGCGCGAGAAACCACCAGGCCAATTACTTCCCCGAAGACAATCTGAATGCCTACCTGCGGCGCATCCGCACTTATCCGATGCTGGAAGCCGAGCAGGAGGCGGATCTGGCGCGCCGCTGGCGCGATAAGAAAGACGCCCAGGCAATGGAACTCCTGGTTACCAGCCACCTGCGGCTGGTGGCGAAAATCGCCATGGGATACCGGGGCTACGGCTTGCCGGTGGCGGACCTGATCGCCGAAGGCAACGTCGGCATGATGCAGGCGGTCAACAAGTTCGATCCGGAGCGCGGCTTCCGGCTGGCGACCTATGCCATGTGGTGGATCCGCGCCTCTATCCAGGAGTACATCCTGCATTCCTGGTCGCTGGTGAAGATGGGCACCACAGCGGCGCAGAAGAAGCTTTTCTTCAACCTGCGCAAGCTGAAGGCGCATATCGGCGCGCTGGAAGACGGCGATCTCAGGCCCGAGCAGGTACGCGAGATTTCCATGCGCCTGCAGGTCTCGGAGACCGAGGTCATCAACATGAACCGGCGCCTGGGCGGCGGCGACCATTCCCTCAACGCGCCGTTGCGCGAGGAAGGCGAGGGTGAATGGCAGGATTGGCTGGTCGACGACAACGACGACCAGGAAACCCTGATCGGCGAAGCGCAGGAATTCACCGGCCGCAAGGCGCTGTTGATGGATGCCCTGGAAGGGCTGTCGGAGCGCGAGCGTCACATCATCA
This sequence comes from Rhodospirillaceae bacterium, assembly GCA_038125725.1. Taxonomy (GTDB): domain Bacteria; phylum Pseudomonadota; class Alphaproteobacteria; order Rhodospirillales; family Casp-alpha2; genus TMED8. The sequence continues at coordinate 19,402 of JAYPEK010000048.1, read as the reverse complement.
CCGAACGGCGCATGAAGGACGATCCGTCGACCCTGCAGCACCTGAGCGACCGCTACGGCATCTCACGCGAGCGGGTGCGCCAGATCGAGGTGCGCGCCTTCGAGAAACTGCGCAAGACAGTCAAAAACGCGGTCATCGACCAGCGCATCATGCACTGACGTCTTTCGTCTGTTCCGGATTAGCCGCGCTTTTTGGCGGGCGGCGGCGCGCTGTCGGTGTTGTCGATAATCGAGACTTCCGGGCCCCATTCGGTAACGATGTCTTCCTGCAGGGTGCGCAGGAACGTCACCCGGCGCTGCGCCAGCACCGTCAGGAAGGCGCTGACCACCGGTGGGATCGCCATGAACATCATCCAGCCGAAACCGGCGGCCGAATACATCACCAGGATCGAGAAAATGTCGGAGATGATATTGGCGGCGGCGTTGATGGAATGGTCGTCAGTCCATAGCTTCATCAGGTAGGGAAACACCCCGCACAGGTTGAGACCGCCGACGCAGAAGGTGGCATAGCCCTGTTCCGTGCGGTCGCAGACCTTGGCGACGCCGGTCGGCAGCATGCCGGGGAGCAGCACGATGAGCGTCGGCAACGAGAAAATCGCCAGCAGCACCATGACGGTGCCCATGCCGAGAACCTTGCTCCAATCCTTGCCGCCCTGGGTCGCGTTCCCTACAGCCATGACGCGCCCCTACATGATTTCCATGACCAGCAGGATCGACACCACGGTCAATCCCAGCATGATCGAAATGGTGGCCGCCGCCTGCTGGCCGGATCGTTCGGCCTTGGTCAGGCGTTCCTCGCCGGCGCCTTCGATGTCGCGGATCTCCTCTTCCGCCTGCAGCCATTCCTCCTGCGCGGCGCGGAAACCCTCGCCGTCCTCCTGGCGCTTCTCGGCATCGTCGATCAGGTTGAAGATTTCCGGCAGGCTGCCCTTGCGCACCAGGCGGGGGATTTCCTTTTCCAACTGATCGCGGGTGTGGCGGTTGTGATAGGCGTTGATCGCCGGCCCCAGCAGGCCGCCGACCCAGCTGGTCAGCGCCAGCATCGAGGGCGCGCGCAATTTCCATTGCAGGAACGCCAGCAGGCTCAGCATGCCGATGATCGACGTGTCTTCCTTGGGCGCGGCCAGCGCTTTCAGGTGCGGGTGAATGTCCTGGTCGAAGCGCGACGCGATGAAGGCCGCGATATGCCGGTCGATGGGCCGGCTCGATGTGTCGGCCGAGTTGGCGGCCTGCTCGAGCGCCGGCAGCAATTGTTCGATGACGACGACATGGTTTTTCGCTATCAGCGGGCTCATGCAGGCGAAACCATGATTGGCCTCGTAGACGACACGCTCCAGGCCATAACCGGGGTCGTTGATGGCGAGCAGGCTCTTGAGCTTGGCGAAGTTCTTCTGCGCGTCCAACAGCGGCTTGTTCAGCTTGTCGCGGGACGAGAACCAGAGCCCGGGGATGTCGTGCGCCAACAACTGCGCGACCTCCTGCGGATCGCCCTTGACGCCCCAGTGGACGGCCAGCAGGGGGTCGAAGCCGTCGGGCATGAAGGCGAGATTTTTGTAGCGGATCGGCGCCGTCGGATCGAGAATGTTGGAGAGCTTCGAAACCAGGTAATCGTCACTGCCTTGATAGCTCTCGGTATGGAACTTTGCGGTCTGCACGGCACCGCGGATGGTTTCCAGCGTGGCGTTGCCTTCCGGATAACGTTTGATCCAGTTGACGAAGTCGTCGGACTGCACGGCGCGTACGGCGTCGGACGGGTGTTGCGCGAAATGCCAGGCGAGGGTGCCCAGAGTCAAATGTTCGCGCTTGCGGAACCGGAACGGCACCTCGGCGCGCGGCGATGACATCTTCTTGACCGGATTGGTCTTTTGCCCGGTTACCCAGTTGTTGACCTCGGTATGGTTCCAGCGGATCGCCGGATCGTCGGCCAGCATGCTGCGCAGCGGCTCGATCAACGGCAGCGGCAGCCGCGTATTGCCGCAAAGCGCCGTGTAGCTGCCATTTTCGAGCCGCTGGTGGATCAGGTTCTCCGGTTTCACCTTGGCCACCGGGTTGTAGCCGGTGACGATATGGATGATGGTCACGCCCAATGCGAAAACGTCGTCACGGATATCGCCGGTGCCACGGCCCTCGCGCTGGCAAGTGGCGCGGTCGATGGGCTCGAAATCGGCCGGTTGATCGAAGCCCGGCGGCGCCGTGACATGCGGGCCAAGCACCATTTCCTCCATGTCCTCGTCGAGGTAATAGAGGTTATCGGGGCGGAGTGCCCGGTGCGGGCCGATCTTCTCGTTCAGTGCCTGCAGGCCTTCGATCAACGGTTCGGTCAGGCGGCGCGGCACATCGTATTCGGTAATGCGCACGTCCTTGCGCCGGAGCCGATCGATGACCCGACCGCCCAGCGGCTTCTCGTAGATTACCACCATCGCCGACTGGCCGAGCGGCGGCCAGGGCACGACCTCCCATTCGATCAGTGCCAGTACGCCAGGAAAGTCCATGGTCCGGAAGGCGATGATATCGTCCATGCGCACCGGTACGCCGGGTGTGCAGACCAGGGCGAAGACCTTGTTGGCCAGGTCGCGCCGGTCTTCCACCGCATAGGCCTTGGCAGACGGCTGGTCGAACTCCGGCAGGCGCGCGCCGCTGTCGACGAGATAGCGTTCGCGCAAAAGCACCGGTCCCCCGCGTCCCGAGGACTCGGGCTCCTTGTGCGGCGGCATCAAGCCATCGCTATCGTCCGCGCTTTCCAGCGCGTCCTCATCGGGTGGGACCAAGCCATCCGGCAGATCCGTGCCCGGTTCTTCCGTTTCCAAAGGCTGTTCTGCCATGGTTCAGGTTCCCGTTGGGCACGCGACACCACCGGCACTTTACCGGCGGTCACGAATTTTGCCGGATTCTAACGGGGAAACCGTTTCAAAACAATGTTGTATTTCTATTCGGCACGCCCGGCGGGCGAGTCTCTGGGTTCAGTCGGCGAATGGATCGTGCACCAGGATCGTATCGTCGCGTTCCGGGCTGGTCGACAGCAGCGCCACCGGCGCCTCGATCAGTTCCTCGATACGGCGCACGTACTTGATCGCCGTTGCCGGCAGGTCGGCCCAGGTGCGCGCCCCCCGGGTGCTGTCGGACCAGCCCTCCAGGGTCTCATACATGGGTTCCACCCGCGCCTGGCTGACGGTCGACGCCGGCAGATGGTCGAGGACCTTGCCGTCCAGCTTGTAGCCGACGCAGACTTTGAGCTCGTCGAAACCGTCAAGGACGTCGAGCTTGGTCAGCGCGATGCCGTCGATGCCGTTGACCTTGATCGCCTGGCGCACCAGCACCGCGTCGAACCAGCCGCAACGCCGCGCCCTGCCAGTGACGGTGCCGAATTCGTGGCCGCGTTCGCCGAGAGTCTGGCCGACCTCGTTCTCCTGTTCGGTGGGGAACGGGCCGCCGCCGACGCGTGTCGTATAGGCCTTGGTGATGCCGAGCACGAAACCGATGGCTTTGGGCCCCTGGCCGGTGCCGACGGCGGCCTGTGCGGCGACCGTGTTGGACGACGTCACGTAGGGGTAGGTGCCGTGATCGATATCGAGCATGGTGCCCTGAGCGCCTTCGTAGAGGATGCGTTGGCCCTGCTTGCGGGCCTTGTCCAGCACCTGCCACGTGGTGTCGGTATAGGGCGCCAGTTTCGGTGCCACTTCGCGCAACTGGTCGATCAGTTCGGCCTTGTTGATCTCCTCCATGTCCATGCCGCGCAACAGTGCGTTGTGGTGGAATAGCAACCGGTCGATCTTGTCTTCCAGCACGTCCAGATCGGCGAGGTCGCCGAGCCGGATGGCGCGGCGCGCGGTCTTGTCCTCGTAGGCCGGGCCGATGCCGCGTCCGGTGGTGCCGATCTTGCCCTTGCCGGCGGCTTTTTCGCGCGCCAGGTCGAGGTTGCGGTGCAGCGGCAGGATCAGCGTCGCACCTTCGGAAATACGCAGGTTCTTGGGGCCAATCTCGACGCCGAGCTTGGTCACCGTCTCGATCTCGCCGAGCAGCGCCCAGGGGTCGAGCACGACGCCATTGCCAATGATCGACAGCTTGCCCGGCCGCACGATTCCCGACGGCAGCAGGCTCAGTTTGTAGGTGACGCCGTCGATGACCAGGGTGTGGCCGGCGTTATGACCGCCCTGAAAGCGCGCAACCACGTCGGCGCGCTCCGACAGCCAGTCGACAATCTTGCCCTTGCCTTCGTCGCCCCACTGGGCGCCGACCACTACGACATTGGCCATGGTTTCGTCTCCGTCATTGTTCTCGATCAGTCGAGTTGGGTGATGTTAGCGTTTTGGTCCAGGTGGGTACATCCCAAGCGCCGTGCCTCGGCGGCGGCATCCGCTTCCGGGCCCAGCGCCGCGACCACCGACCATCCGTCCGTGCGCAGTGCCGCTGCCCGGGCCGCATCGGCCGGCCAGGCCAGATAAAGGCGCTTTTGCGCCGCGGGGCGCGGCACCGCCTTGAGAATAGTATCCATGAACAATGTCAGGCCGGTCGCCGGCTCGCCGTCGCCATCGCCGAGGCCGGCGATATAGCGCCCGCCGCGGCCAAGTTCGCCGCGCACGGCGCGGGCGAAAAAGCTGCAGGTGACGCCGGTGTGGTATTCGAAGCCGCGATTTTCCACCGGATCGACGGTCAGCGTCAGTTCCGGTGCCAGGCGGCGGATCGATTGGATAACGTCGGCCAAGGCATCGCATTCGGCTTGGCCAGCCTCGCCGAGGTCGAGCGCCGCCAGTTCCGCCATGGTCTCGTCCGCCGGGCCGGCGGCGGCCAGCATTTTCGCCAGCGTCTTGGCGGCAGCCGCACCGAGCGCATCGGCCAGTGCCTTGATGGCGGCGGCATCCTTGCGGTCGAGGGCCTGGCGCAGTTCCTCGGTTGTTTCCGCGTCGAGATTCAGCGGTGCCAGAAACGCTGGCACCAGGGTCGGCATCGCGAGGTCCACGGAAACATCCTCGACGCCAAGCTCCGCCAGCGCGCCGGCAGCCATGACGATGACCTCGGCGTCGGCGGCGGGCTCGTGGGCGCAGATCAACTCTGCGCCGACCTGCGCGAACTGGCGTTCGGGCCGGGCGTGCGAGCCGCGCACGCGGATGATCTGGCCGGCGTAACTGAGCCTGAGCGGCCGGGCCCAGCCGACGAGGCGCGTGGTGGCAATTCGAGCCAGTTGCGGCGTCATGTCGGCGCGCACCGCCATCATGCGCTGCGAGACCGGGTCCATCAGGCGGAAGGTGTCCTGCGTCACCGCGGTGCCGAGGCCGGACAGCAGGGTTTCCTCGAACTCGATCAGCGGCGGCTTGACCCGTTCGTAGCCGTAGGCGGCGAAGAACCTGATCAGGCTTTCCAGTTGTTCCGCCTCGAATGCGGCTTCCGGCGGCAGGACGTCGGCAACCCCGGCCGGAAGCAATGCGCTGGCGTCGTTGTCCTGAACCATGATCGAGCCTGTATCCGTCCCTGTTGGCGGTTATCGGGCAAAAAAAGAGGCCGGGACGAGGGCGTCACGGCCGCTTGTGACTGCTTTTGCACTACCTAGCGAAAAGTGCCGGCAAGAGCAAGGAAATCAAGGGATTTCAGAGCGGAATGCCGTCCCATTCATGAATGAATGTCTGCAATTCGGCGGCAGACAACGGCTTGCTGATGAGATAACCCTGGGCGCGGTCGCAGCCCATGTCGCGCAGCACACGGGCGTGGTCGAGGGTTTCGACGCCCTCGCCGACGACATTCAGTTCGAACGCATGCGCCATGGCGATCACCGCCTGGCACAGCGCCTGGTCTTCGGCCGCCGTGGTGACATCGTTGACGAACTCGCGGTCGATCTTGAGCACGTCGACCGGGAAGCGCTTCAGATAGCTGAGCGACGAGTAGCCGGTGCCGAAATCGTCGAGCGACAGCAGTGATCCCTTGTGGCGCAGCCCATGCAGCGCGCTGACCGCGGTTTCGTGGGCACCCTCGATGAACAGGCTTTCGGTGATTTCCAGCGTCACGCCGCTCGACGGCAGTCCGGTTTCCTCCAGGATGCGCTCGATCATTTCCCCGAAGTCCGGTTCCTGGCATTGCCGGGGCGAGACGTTGACCGCCATCTGCAGATTATCGTGGCCGTCCTCGCGCCACTGCCGGGCCATGCAGCAGGCCTGGCGGAACACCCATTCGCCGATGGCCACGATCATGCCCTGTTCCTCGGCCAGCGGGATGAACAGGTCCGGCGAAGTGAAACCCCGTGTCGGGTGATTCCAACGCACCAATGCCTCGGTGCCGGTGATGCGGCCGCTTTTGAGATCGATGATCGGCTGGTAGCGGATATCGAATTCGTCGCGGTCGATGGCGGCGCGAAGCTCCGATTCCAGTTCCATCTTCTCCTGCGCCGCCTGGTTCATGTTGGCGGTGAAGAACTTGTAGGTGCGTCGGCCGGCCGCCTTGGCTTCGTACATGGCGGTATCGGCGTGCTTGATCAGGGTTTCCTCGTCCTCGGCATCGTCGGGATAGAGGGTGATGCCGATGCTGGCCGAGACGTAGACCTCGTTGTCGCCCAGGTAAATCGGCTCGCGCACCCGTTCGATGACCTTCTTGGCGACGATCTCGGTGTCGTGCGGCTCGCGGATATTGGGCAGGATGACCGTGAACTCGTCGCCGCCCAGGCGCGCGATGGTGTCGTCCTGACGGACGCAGGCCTGGAGCCGCCGGGCGACCTCCGTCAGCAGGTCGTCGCCGGCGTTGTGACCGAGCGTGTCGTTGACTTTCTTGAACCCGTCGAGATCGATGAACAGCAATCCCACCTTGTGGCGTTCACGCTGTCCGCGCAGCAGCGCCGTGCCCAACCGGTCGGCGAACATCAAGCGGTTGGGAAGGCCGGTCAGCGTATCGTAGTTGGCCTGACGGTAGATGGTCTCTTCCTGGCGCTTGCGTTCGGTGACGTCGTGGCAACTGACGATGACGCCGTCGACGTCGGTCTCGTCGGGCATGCAGATGGCGGAACCCTCGAAATAGAGCCACTTCAGGTCCCGGTGACGGACGCGATGGTCGTTGATGGGGATCAGCGTGCCCGGTTCCTTGAAGGCGTCGCGGATCGCGTCGCGGACCATCTCGACGTCGTCCACGTGGATGAAGGCGCCCGGCTCGGCGAGCAGGATTTCGTCGGGCTCGTACTGCGTCAATTTGCAGATCGAGGGGCTGACGTAGGTGAAGCGGCAGTCTTCGTTGACGATGTAGGTAAGGTCGGACGAATGCTGGCTCAGCACCGTGACCATGCCTTCGCTTTGGCGCAGCCGGTTCTTCAATTCGGCCTGGACCACTGACGACGCCTTCAGCTCGTCGCTGAGTTCCGCCACCCGCTGTTCCAGGTTCTCAACGCGTTGGTCCAGGTCCATTGGTTCCGTTTCGCGATCGATAACGCCGCGCCATTGCGGCGCAATTCCTTGCTACGCTATTCTAAACCCAAGTGTTGATATAGAATATCGTGAATTTATAAACGGTTATGGTCAAACGATCACCCTTATTTTGGCGTTTGGCAGGGCCAGGCCCGGCCGTTACCGGCGAAAATCGCCATCCATCCCACCATTTCCCGAGCGGAGTCTCCCGGCCATGTATCTGCATCTTTTGAACGACGATCAAAGGACCGCGCTGTTGAAGATCGCCTATCGTCTCAGCGTCGCCGACGGCGAGGACGGGACGGAGGAGTTGGAGACCCTCGACGATTTGCGTTTGCAACTGGGTGTCAATGAACACCCGGACATGGGCGACGTGCTGGGTGCCTTGCCGCTCGATGTGTTCAACAATTCGCGCGCACGAACCATCGCGATGATGGAGCTTCTGGTGATGACCTACGTGGACGGCTATCTGCACGAGGCGGAAGCGGCGCTGATCGGCGAAATCGCCGAGAATTTCGAGATCGGCCAGGAGCGCCTGAACGCCATGGCCGAATGGGCGATGGATGTGCTTGACCTGAAACGCGGCGGCGATGCCTTGATCGCCGGCTGACGACGTCCGGAATCTAGTAGACCTTGAAAGACTCGCTCTTGGCGGTGTCGCCGATGTGTTGGACGATGACCGGGACCATGCGCCGGGTCAGGTCGCGGTTGTTGCCGGCAATGAGATCGGCCTCCGCCCAGGCTTCCCACAACCGCTTGCCCGACGATCGGTCCTCAATGTTGACGTCCATGCGATAGACGCTGGGTTTGCTGACCCGGCCCTGGCCGGCGCCCTTGTTGAGCAGGCCGCCGCTTTGGGAATTGAAGACGTTGACCCGGGCTTCCGTGTTCTCGCCGCCGCCGCGCCCGCCACTGGTTTCGAAGCTGAAAACATAACGATCACCTGAGCGCGAAAGCATGCCGAGTTGGTCGCTGACCTCGAAATTGAAGACCAGCGGCGCGTCGTCGGAGATGTTGACGCCCTTGGCGCGCAGGGCCCGCTCGAACTCCGCCTGGATCTCGAGATTGGTATCGGAATCGTCGAAGGTCCGGACCTCGACACGCAAGCTCGGCGGCAATGGCAGGTAGGAAACCGCGTTCAGGACGCCGTCCGACGCCGACCAAGCGGCCGGTGCACCAAAAATCAGAAGGCAAAATGCCAGTATCGAAACCAATCGCGACATCAGGAAATCCGAAAGAAGACTTTAGAAGCCGCCACCATATACCAGCAAATCGGTGGATGGAATCCCTTGTTTCGAAAATGGAAAACGGCGCCGGCCAACATTGCAACCGCGCGACCCATTGCCCATAATCCGCCGCGCTTTGACGGAGCCTTGGCCATGGACGAATTCGATACGCCGGACGCCGGCGAGGAACGTGTCGGTCGACGTGCCTGGGTCGTGCTGGTCTTGCCGATCGGCCTGGCCTGGACACTGTTCCTGTTGCGCGCCGGCGCCGGCCCGTTTTGGCAATGGAATTTGCTCGATCCGTCCTACTTCTATCTGCTCGACGCCTTGAACTTGGCGAATGGCGACGCGCCGGCACACGTGTTCCATCCGGGCATCACGGTGCAGGCTTTCGGGGCGCTGGTGCTCGGAGGAATGAGCCTGCTCACGGGCGGCGACGTGACCGCCGCGGTTCTCGATGACCCTGAACGGTATTTGCGGGGCCTCTCGGATGCCATGATCGTGCTCAACGCGCTTGCGTTGGTCTTGGTCGGGCTGGCCGGCAGACGAGCGTTCGGCGCCTGGCTGCCGGGGCTCGTCTGTCAACTGGCACCGTTCATGTCGACGATCGTTCTCAAGCATGCCTTCCTGCCGAAGCCGGAATCGTTCTTGGTCTTCGCCACCTCATTGCTGATTGCACTGGTGTTGCTGTGCCTGCGTCCGGGCGACGGTGCGGCCAATTGTTTGGCGTTGGGATTCGGAGTGGTTGCCGGGTTCGTCGCCGCCACCAAGATCACTGCCGTTCCGGTCCTGATCTTGCCGTTGTTCCTGTTGCGCGATGCCAAATCTTGGACAGTCTACGGTTTCACGGCGGCGGTTGCGGCGGCGTTGTTCGTGCTGCCGGCCTGGGAATCGATCCATGTCTTCTTCGATTGGGTCGGCAAGGTGGCCGTCAGCGCCGGACCGCATGCCAGCGGTACCCGCACGGTCATCGACTTCGCCACCTATCCAGAGGCCTTTGCCAAGGTGCTCAAGCGGCCGAGCCTGCGGGTGCCGCTGATCTTGGCGGTGCTGGCGTTCGCGGCCGTGTGGTGGCGTACCAGACGGGGATGGCAAGTTCCCAGTGCCGAAGTTTGGGCATTGGCGGCGGTGAGTGCGGCGCCGCTGGCGCAGGCGGCTTTGGTGGCCAAGCAGCCGACCGCGTTCTACATGATCCCCTCCTATATGCTGGGGGCGGTCAGCGTCTTGTTCTCGGTGCGCCTGCTGTGGGCCTGCCGGCCCGACGGGCTCAAGCTGCCGGTCGGTCCCATGCCGTTGGCCGCGGGACTTTTCGCCATCGCGGTGGCGGCGCAGGCGGCCGGTGCGGTGCGGCTCTCGCATCAACTGAGCGATCTTCGCCAGCAGGCGGCAACGGTCGACAACGGTGCCTTCGAGAGATGCGCCCGGGTCTATGTTTACAGCGCCAGCGCGCCGGTCTATGCCATGTTCCTCGCCAACAAGGTCACCGGCGAGCGGTTCACCCGCCAGTTGAAGGAGCGGTTTCCCGCCAATGACTATTGGATCGACGACTGGTGGGCCTGGGAGCCGACGCTGTTGAGAAACTGGGATGGCGAACAGGATTTTTCCGTCGTGCGTGCGGCCTATCCATGCGTGTTCATGCGCGGCAACCGCCCGGGCGGGCTGCGGGGCTTTCTCAATCGCCACGGCGTTGCCGATGAGTTCGATTTGAGTTGTTCCGCCGGCATCGAGCAGGTTGCGACCTTGGGCGTCGATTGCCACGGCAAGCCCACCGAGACACCCGGGAGGACGAATTGACCCCATCCAAGCCGGTCCGGGGCGCGGTCGCCGCCGGGCATCCCGAAACGGCGCGCGCCGCCATGATCATGCTGGAGGAAGGCGGCAATGCCTTCGACGCGGTGATGGCGGCGATGACGGCGGCCTGCGTCACCGAGCCGGTGCTCTGTTCCATGGGTGGCGGCGGTTTCCTGCTGGCGCAAGCGGCGGGGAACCGGCCTCGGCTGCTGGATTTCTTTGTCCACACCCCGGGCCGTCCGGTGGACCCGAAGGACGCCGATTTCCAGCCGATCCTCTGTGATTTCGGCACCGTGCAGCAGGAGTTCCATGTCGGCCGCGCGTCGAGCGCCACGCCCGGTTGCGTCAAGGGACTGTTCGAGGTGGCGGCGCACCTGGGCCGCATGCCGGTCAAACGGGTGGTGGAGCCGGCACTGCAGTTGGCGCGCGAAGGCGTGCGGCTGAACCGGCTGCAGGCCTACATCTTCGATGTGGTCGGGCCGATCTACATGATCACCGAGACGAGCCGGCGGATCTTCGAATCGAAGCAGCGTCAGGGGGAATTGGTGGGCGAGGGCGAGAGCGTCGCCAACCCGGATTTTGCCGATTTCCTGGAAAGCCTCGCCATCGAGGGCGAGGATTTGTTCTACCGGGGCGAGGTCTCCGCCGCTATCGATGCCGAGAGCCGCGCCGGCGGTGGCGCGCTTCGGCGTTCGGACCTGGAAGCCTACGAACTGGCGCTGCGCGATCCGCTTGAGATCGGTTACGGCGGGGCCCGGCTTTATACCAATCCGCCGCCGTCGACTGGCGGCATCCTCATCGCCTTCGCGCTCAAGCTCTATGAGCAGCTGCGCCAGCGCGATTGGTCGTTCGGCGACGCCGAGCGGCTGGACCGCCTAGTGCAGGTGATGGCGGCCACCAACGAAGCGCGCATGGAAAGCGGCCTGCACGAACTGGCCGACGACGAGGCCCAGGTGGCGCTGCTGGGTGGCGATCTGTTGCAGCGCTATGGCGCGGAGATTTTGGGCCGGCCCAAGGCCTACCGGGGCACCACGCATATCAGCGTCATCGACGACGAGGGTAATGCGGCGGCGCTGACGCTGTCCAACGGCGAGGGCTCGGGCCATATCGTTCCCGGCACCGGCGTGATGCTCAACAACATGCTCGGCGAGGAAGACCTCAATCCCGCCGGCTTCCATACCTGGCGGCCCGATACCCGGATGTGTTCGATGATGGCGCCAACCCTGGTACGCGAGGCCGATGGGCGGCTGACGGCGTTGGGTTCCGGCGGCTCCAACCGTATCCGCACGGCGATCTTGCAGGTGCTGATGAACCTGCTGGATTTCTCGATGCCGCTAGCCGACGCCATCGAGGCGCCGCGCTGCCATTTCGAACAGGGCCTTTTAAACATGGAGGAAGGCTTTTCCGAGGCGGCGATCGAGCGGCTCTCGGCCGATTGGCCCGAGGTCAAGGCCTGGGACGAGCGCAACCTGTTCTTCGGCGGCGTGCATGCGGTGCGTGCCGACGTGGCGCGGGGCGAGCTCGCCGGCGCCGGCGATCCCAGACGCGGCGGGGCGGCGCTCAGCCGTTAACGGTTGGGTCTTCCAGCGAGTCCAGGGTTTGCAGCGGCTCCGTCGGCAGGTCGCGGGTGTCGTGACTGAAGAACGCGATCAGCGATTGCGAGCCCAGGATGATCGGCAACGCTGCCAGCACCACGGTGCCGGCGGTGGCGGGAATGCCGCTGCGTTCGCCTTCGATCCAGTTGATTGCGCCGAAGATCACGCCGAATGCCACCAGGATCAGGCCAAGCACCAACTGCAGCGTGGCGATGTTGGTTTCGCGCACGAAGTAAGTCAGCCATAGCCGCCGACAGGTGTTGGCGAAATGCTTGAACAGGAACACCGGCACCACCTTGGGGATACGGATGCCGCTCTCTTCGGCGCCGTAACGCGCGATCATGGGAACGTCGTGAACGACGGCGCGCTCCAATCCCAAATGGAACAACATGTCGGATTCGAAGTAGTAGCCTTGCGAGATGCGATCCAGCGGCAGCCGGCTGAGCGCCGTGCGGTGTATGGCGGTGAACCCGTTGGTCGGATCGAGGATGTCCCAATAGCCCGACGAGAACTTGGAGATCAGCGACAGCACCAGATTGCCGAAAATGCGGGTCAACGGCATTTCCGAGACGCCATGCAAGGCATGGAATCGGTTGCCCTTGGCGTAGTCGGCACGGCCCTCGGCGATGGGCGCAACCAGGCGCGGGATCAGGGCACCGTCCATCTGGCCGTCGCCGTCCAGCTTGACGACGATGGTCCAGCCGTCCTCCAGGGCTTGGCGGTATCCGGTCATGGTGGCGCCGCCGACACCGGTGTTGCGTGCCTGGCGCAGCACCTGGACGCGGGGATCCTTGCTGGTTCTTTCCACCAAATCACCGGTGCCGTCGGGGCAGGCATCGTCGACGACGTAGATGTGCGAAACTTCCGGGCCGATGGTGTCGAGCACGCCCATGATGTGCGACGTTTCCCGGTAGCACGGCACCACAACGGCGATACCCGGCGGCCCCTTGGGCGCGGTTTCGGCGGCGGTGGGTGTAGAATCAGACGGCATGGCGCATTCCGGTCAGGTCCGGTCAGGTGTCGGGCACAGATTAAGCGCCGCGCCGGTGGGCATCAAGCAGCGGAGGGCCGTACTCAAGCGGGACTCGCCATTCAATTTTTAGCGCGTTAACATGCCCGGCATAAGAACGGCGGAAACAAGCCTGATATAAGCCTGAGGGACGACGAGCATGTCGCATCCGGATATCGGAACGCTTCACGGCATCGACCTGCTGCAAGGTCTCGACGACGGCGCCCTCGAGGCGACGGCCAGGGATTGCGGCTGGAAGGCCTACGGCGCACACGAACAGATCATCGACCGGCAAAGTGAAACCAAGGACGTGTTCTTCGTCGTCGAAGGCAAGGTGCGAGTGGTGAACTATTCGGTATCGGGCCGCGAAATCACCCTCGACGATATCGAGCCGGGCGGCCATTTTGGCGAGTTGGCGGCCATTGACGGCGCGCCGCGCTCGGCCAGCGTCATGGCGCTGACGCCCTGCAGGTTGGCGGTGATGTCGCAGGACCGCTTTCTGGACCTGGTGCAAAGCAGCCCCGGGATCGCCATCCGTGTCATGCGCGGCCTGGCGGCGATCGTCAGGAATTCCACCGAGCGAATCATGGATCTGAGCACGCTGGCGGCCAACAACCGGGTGCAGGCGGATTTGCTGCGTCTCGCGCTCAACAACATGGTGGGCGAGGACCGGGCGGAAATCTCGCCGATACCCGTGCATGGCGACGTCGCCAGCCGGGTCAGCACCACGCGCGAGACGGTGGCTCGCGTCATGAACGATCTGGCGCGTCAGGGCGTGGTCGAACGCCAGAAGAATGCGCTGATCGTGAACGAGGTCGAGCGGCTGCGCGACATGGTCGAGGAAGTGCGCGGCGAATAGCGCTTTTGACGACGGCGCGAGGTCCGCACAAGGCCGAACGCGATTGCTTGCGGGAAACCGCCGCATTGTTTGACTTGAATACAGGAATGTACCAATATCCCGTGAGTGCTTGATTTTCGGGAATAATCCGCTACATCGGCACCCGGATACGAGGTCAATGGCGCACAGGCGCGTTGTCGGTCCTGTTCCGCGGTAATGACCGAAACCATGGGCTGTTGCATGTCAGCAAAAACTGTACTGATCGTCGAAGACAACGACCTGAACATGAAGCTCTTCAATGATCTTCTTCAGGCGCACGGGTACGACACCATTCAGACGATGGACGGCCGCGACGTCTTGAAGCTGGCGCGTGAAAATCGCCCCGATCTGATCCTCATGGATATCCAGTTGCCGGAGATTTCCGGCCTCGAGGTGACCAAGATGCTGAAGGCCGACGATGACCTGAAGAGCATCCCGGTGGTCGCTGTGACGGCCTTCGCCATGAAGGGCGACGAGGAGAAGATCCGCGAAGGCGGCTGCGAGGGCTATATCGCCAAGCCGATTTCGGTGCCGACCTTCCTCGATACGGTTTCCAAGTTCCTCAGCTAAGCGCCCTGCGAAAGCAGCGTGAAAACGGAAAAAGGCCGGAAATTCCGGCCTTTTTGTCGTTCGGGCGGTGTCCGGCGGCGAACCGCCGGGAGCCTTACTTGATCTTGGTTTCCTTGAACAGGACGTGCTTGCGCGCGACCGGATCGTATTTGCGGAATTCCATTTTCTCGGTCTGATTACGCGGGTTCTTCTTGGTCACGTAGTAGTAGCCCGTGCCCGCGGTGCTCTCGAGCTTGATCTGGATGGTCGCCGGTTTAGCCATTTTTCGCGTCCCGAAGAAATGTTGTTCGAACTGGAGGCCGGAAGATAGCGTTTATCGGTCCGAAGTCAAGGGGTTCCGGCCGGCTATTTGTGCGCTTCGACGGTGGCGGCGGATATATCCAGGGCCTTTGTATAGGCCTCGGGATGGCCGGCGAGATAGGTGGCGATGCGCACGTCCATATAGCCGGTGCGCCTTTCCGGCGGGCAGGTCTCGCGCAGTTCCTTTCGCCGGTCCTCGTCCTGGAAGCCCGGCGTGCGCCAGGTGGCGAAAGTGACGTGCGCCTGGAGGCGGGTCTGGATGGCCTTGTCGATGACCGGCTGCAAGCCCTTGCTCAGATGACTGGTGCAGACCGCCGGCCGCACCCCGAGGCCATGCAGCCCGTAACCGGAAGGTGCCATGAAGCGCGACCAGGTCAGCGTGATCTCGCCGTCGTTGGGAAGCCGGATCACCGTCTGCACCGAGCCCTTGCCGAACGACGACGTGCCGACCAGCACGGCGCGGTCGCGGTCCTGCAGCGCGGCGGCGACGATTTCCGACGCTGACGCCGAGCGGCCGTCGATCATCACCACCACCGGCATGCCGCCGGCCAGGTCGCGCCCGCCGGCTTCGTAGTGGTGCAGGCTATCGGGGTGGCGGCCGCGGGTGGTCAGGATGTGCCCGTGGCTGAGCAGCATGTCGGCGACCTTGATCGACTGCTTCAGCAGTCCGCCCGGATTGCCCCGGAGATCGAGCACGATCCCCTTGAGCCCTCCCTTGGCCTTGGCGCGCTCGATCTCGTCACTGACCGAGGAGGCGGTGCCCTGGTTGAAGTTGGAGATTTTCAGGTAAAGCACATCTTGGTCGCGCCTGGCGGTCACGGTCGTCGGCACGATATGCTGGCGTTCCATGACCACGGTGATGGAGCGTTCTTCCGATTCGCGGAACACCGTCACCTTCACTTCCGAATCGGTGGGGCCGCGCAGTTTCCGAACCACGTCGCTCGATTCCTTGCCAGCCACCACGCCGTCGATCTCGGTGATCCGGTCGTCCACCTTGAGGCCAACGCGCGCGGCCGGGGTCAAGGGCGTCACCTTGGTGATGACGGGCAGGCCATCGCGCATGGCGAAGCGGATTCCGATGCCGCCAAAACCGTCGCGCCGGGCGCGGTTGTTGCGCGCTTCCTCGGCGCCGGCATAACGCGAAAAGAGGTCCAGTTCCGAAAGCGCGCCGTCGAACACCGCTTCATAGAGCTGTTCGGCGCTGGCCTTGTACATCTCGCTGGACCGGCCGCGCGCTGCGGTCGCCAGATCGACGGTCAGCGCCGCCCAGCCGAAGGTATCGCCCCTGACCGGGCGCTGGCTTTTGGCAATTTCCGTGCCGCCCAGTTTCAGGCGTACGCTGCGTTCGTCCACATCGAGGGTCAGCGCCGGATCGATGGCGGCGAAGCCCTTCAACCCTTCCAGCGCGACGGTGTCGATATCGACGGGTTCTATGTATTTTTCAACGATGCCGTCATAGCCGGCGGCGAAGACCTCGAACGCCTGCGGCGAGTGCGGTTTAGGCGGCGCGGACGTGATCGGCGGCGGCCCGCCACAGGCGGCCAGCGCCAATGCCAAGCCCAACGCCATCCAGGGCGACAGACGTGCACCGATCCTCATCATGCGGGGATTCTCTCACGAAACCGGGTTCGCCGTCATCCAAAAAGCCGAAATTGGTATACGGAACTCAGCGCCGCACGTCGCGGCTCCGGTTCTTCTCGCGTCGTCGTGCGGCGCGTTTCTTGCCTTTGATCCTGGGCTTGCCGCCGCCATTACCACCACCGCCCCGGCGCTGGCCGCGCTGCGGCGGGGGCGCACCCGAATCCATGACGTTGAAGATCATGCCGCCTGTCACCGGCACGGCTTCCATCAGCATCACGTTGACCGCCTGGCCGAGCCGGTAGGTGCGCCCGGAGTTTCGGCCCACCAGCGCGTGCAGCTTCTCTTCGTGAATGTAGTAGTCCTCCGGCAGGCTCCTGATCGGCACCAGGCCGTCGGCGCCGGTTTCGTCCAAGGTGATGAACAGTCCGGCGCGGGTGACGCCGTTGATGCGCGCCGGAAAGGCCGCGCCGACGCGGCTGGAGAGGAACTGCGCGGTGAAGCGGTCGACGGCGTCGCGCTCGGCCGCGGCGGCGCGGCGCTCGAGTGCGGAGAGTTGCTCGCCCAGCACCGTCAGTTCCTCGAATTCCTCATTGGCGCCGCCGTCGCCGAAACCGTGGCTGGCGATCAGGGCGCGGTGCACCGTCAGGTCCGCATAACGCCGGATCGGCGAGGTGAAGTGACAATAGCGCCGCAGCGCCAGGCCGAAATGGCCGATGTTGTCGGGGCTGTATTCGGCCTGCGCCTGGGAACGCAGCACCACCTGGTTGACCATGTGGCGCTCGGGGGTGTCGGCGACCTGGGCCAGGATCTGGTTGAACTGGATCGGCTTCACCGTCTGGCCCTTGGAAAAGCGCAGGTTCAAGGATGCCAGGAATTCCGACAACACCTCGATCTTCTCCATCGACGGCTGGTCGTGCACCCGGTACATGCAGGGCACGCGGCGCTTCTCCAGCGTTTCCGCCGCCGCCACGTTGGCGGTGACCATGAATTCCTCGATCAGTTTGTGGCTGTCGAGCCGTTCGCGGTCGCGGATCGATTGCACGGTGCCGTCTTCGGCGAGGATCACCTGGCGCTCTTCCAGTTCCAGATCGAGCGCATTGCGTTCCTCGCGGTAGCGATTGAGCGCCTCGAAGGCGCCATAGAGCGGGCCGATGACCGTATCCATCAATGGTCCGGTGGTGTCGTCCGGTTCGCCGTCGCGGGCGCGCTGCACCTGGGTATAGGTCAGCCGCGCCGCCGAGCGCATCATGCCGCGCACGAACTTATGCCCGGTCAGGTGGCCGCCCGCGTCGATGCGGAAATGTACCGCCATGCAGGGACGGTCTTCGCCCGGCACCAGCGAGCACCAGCCGTTGGAAAGGGCTTCGGGCAGCATCGGCACGACGCGGTCCGGGAAATAGACCGAATTGCCGCGCGAACGCGCCTCGCGGTCGAGAGGCGAGCCCGGTCGCACGTACCAGGCAACATCGGCGATGGCGACCAGGCAGTGCCAGCCGCCGGGATTGTCGGGATCGGGTTCGGCCCATACGGCGTCATCGAAGTCGCGCGCGTCCTCGCCGTCGATGGTGACCAACGGAATGTTGCGCAGATCTTCGCGCGCGCCCAATGGCGCGGCCGTGGCACGGTCCGCTTCGGCCTCGGCCTCGGGCGGGAAAACATATGGAATTTCATGGTGATGGATGGAGATCAGGCTGACCGCGGCGGGATCGTCCATGCTTTCCAGGCGCTCGACCACGCGCGCGCGGCGAAGCCCCAGGTGCTTGCCCGGCAGCACCTCGGCGCGCACCAGTTCGCCCGGCTGGGCGCCTTCCGACGCCCCCCGTTCGACCACGTATTCGTGCCGGTCGCGGCGGCTGGTGGGGCGGATGCGGTCCTCGCGTTCGCCCGGCTGGAAGATGCCCAGCAGTTGCATCGGCGCGGCTTCGATGCGGCGGATGGTCTTGGCGCGGTAGCCGGACCGTGTCGGGGTGAGGCGCGCCAGCACCCGGTCGCCGATGCCGAGCGCCGGGCGTCCGCGCGGTTCCGGTGCCATGACGATGGCCGGCGGGTCTTCGTCCACTTCCCAGTTCATCGGCGTGGCGAACAGGTCGCCGTCGTCATCGACCCGCGCGATTTGCACCAACAGCACTTCCGGCAGATGAGATGCGTCGCCGAAGCGCCGGCCGCGGCCCTTGCGCAGCGTTCCGTCCTGATGCATCTCGCGCAGCAGTTTTTTCAGTATTCGTTTCTGGTCGGCGTCGAGGCCGAAGGCGCGGGCGATCTCGCGCTTGCCGACCTCGCGCGGGCTCTCCTGGATGAACTGCAGGATTTCCTTGCGGCTCGGGAAAGGGGCCTGTTGCTTGGCCAAGGTCCGCCTGCCGGACGGCTCTAGGCCGTGGATTTACGGCTGGCGGCGGCCGATTTCTTGCCGCCTTTGCCGTTCTTCGCCGCCTTGGCGTCCAGCAGCGCCACCGCCTGCTCAAGGGTGACGCTATCCTTGTCCATGTCCTTGGGCAGCGTCGCCATCAGCTTGCCGTGCTTGACGTAGGGGCCCCAGCGCCCGGTGCGCTGCGTGATCGGCTTGCCGTCCTTGGGGTGCTTGCCCAGTTCCTTCGGCGGGTCCTTGCGCGGCGCGTTGGCGAACAGGTGCACGGCGCGGTTGAGGCCGATGGTCAGCACGTCGTCCTCGCCCTTCAGCGACACGTAGGTGGCGCCCATTTTGATGTAGGGGCCGAAGCGGCCGATGGCGGCGGTGATCATCTCGCCGGTTTCCGGGTCCGGCCCGACTTCGCGCGGCAGGGCCAACAGGCCGAGCGCCGTTTCCAGATCGACGTCGGCGGGATTGATGGTGCGCGGGATCGACGAGCGCTTGGGCTTGGTCTTCTTCTTGCCTTCGCCCTCGGCCTCGCCCAACTGCACGTACCAGCCGTACGGCCCCTGGCGCAGCGTCACCATCAGCCCGGTGGCGGGATCGAGGCCCAGTTCCTTCGGACCGCCGGCGCCGGGCTGGTCCTCGGTGCCGTCGTTGACCGCCAAGGGCCGGGTGTAGCGGCATTCCGGATAGTTGTTGCAGCCGATGAAGGCGCCGAACTTGCCGAG
>JAYPEK010000047.1:0-29699 GCA_038125725.1 Rhodospirillaceae bacterium | reverse complement strand
TGCCCGCCCCGAGGCCGGCGGCGCCCGCCGCGCCGCCGAGCGCGGCCGCCGATCCGGTTCCCCTGAGCGCGCCGGCACCGCCCGAAACCATGGTCGGTATCAACCAGCCGGCCGCCGACACGCCGGTGCAGTGGGGCAAGCCCGCGTTCCTGATCCGCAACGTCCAAGGGGCGCCCGGCGACGGTAACCGGGCGCTGGCGACGGCGATTACCGCGGCGCTCCGGGGCAAGGATCTGACCGTCACAGAAGACCCGCGCCAGGCCGGATACGAGGTCATGGGCCGGGTCGACGTGGGCCCGGCGGTGAACGGCCGCCAGCGGGCACGAATCACCTGGGCGGTCAACACCATGGGCGGCCAGGAGGTGGGAAAGGCGGTGCAGGAGAACGTCGTCGCCGCCGGCAGCCTGGACGGGACCTGGGGGCAGGTGGCGGTGCTGGTCTCGTCGGCGGCCGCCAACGGCATCCAACAGCTGTTCGAGGCGCCGAGGCCGAAATACACGCCGGTCGGCGAAGTGCCGGATTTCCCGAAAATCCCGAAACTGCCCAGGGTGCCCGGCCGCGCCCTGCCGCCGCCCAGCTAAAGGCACGGTTTGTCATGATCCTGTCATTTACAGGCGCGCGGCAGGTTGATAAATTTTCGGCCATCCTTGGCAGGGGGAACCAACTAAAGACACATGTCCAAGGCATTCCGAGCCGGCCAGCCCGAGACGCCCGCCTTTTGCAACAAATCCGGACCTTCCGATCATTATGAAAATTATCGCCTGTAACTCGAACCGGCCGCTCGCGGAGGCCATCTCCGCTTACGTCAATCTGCCGCTGACCAAGGCGAGCATCCGACGATTTTCGGACATGGAAGTGTTCGTCGAGATCGAGGAGAACGTACGCGGCGAGGACGTGTTCGTGGTGCAATCGACCTCCTATCCGGCCAACGACAACCTGATGGAACTCTTGGTGACGCTGGACGCGCTCCGGCGCGGCTCGGCTAGGCGAGTCACCGCCGTGCTGCCCTACTTCGGCTATGCCCGCCAGGACCGCAAGTCCGGGCCGCGCACGCCGATCTCGGCCAAGCTGGTTGCCAACCTGATCACCGAGGCCGGCGCCGACAGAGTGCTGACCCTTGACCTGCACGCCGGCCAGATCCAGGGCTTCTTCGATATTCCGACCGACAACCTCTATGCGGCGCCGGTGATGCGCAAGGACATCGAGGAGCGGCACGACGGCGATGAACTGGTTATCGTGTCGCCCGACGTGGGCGGCGTGGTGCGCGCGCGCGGTTTGGCCAAGCGCCTCAACGCCGATCTCGCCATCATCGACAAGCGGCGCGAGAAAGCCGGCGTTTCGGAAGTCATGAACATCATCGGCGAGGTCGACGGCCGCGCCTGCATCCTGGTCGACGATATCGTCGATTCCGCCGGCACGCTCTGCAATGCCGCCGTTGCCCTGTCGGAAGCCGGCGCGTCGTCGGTTTCGGCCTATGTGACGCACGGCGTGCTGTCCGGTGGTGCCGTCGCGCGCGTCTCTTCGTCGCCGCTGCAGCGGTTGATGATCACCGACAGCATCATGGCCACGGAAGCGGTGCGGGTGTCGCACAATATCGAACAGCTCACCATCGCGCCTTTGATCGCCGAGGCGATCCAGCGCATCAGCGACGAATCGTCGGTCTCCAGCCTTTTTGATTGATTGACCAACGCCCCATCGGGGGCTATGTATGCGCCTCTTTTGCGCAGGCGTATGCCTGCGCGCGTCCGGGAACGGCACCCCTGGAGGCCGTCCCGTCACTGCAACCAAGGAGTTGGAAATGGCCAACATTACGAGTTTCCCCGCCGAAGCGCGGGATCGGGCAGGTAAGGGGGCAGCCCGTGCAGCACGCCGCGAGGGCCGTGTGCCGGGTGTCATCTATGGTAACAAACAGGATCCGGTGATGATCACCGTCGATCCCATCGAGCTCTGGAAACAGGTCAACGCGCCGGGCTTCTTCGGCCGCGTTTACGAGATCGAAGTCGACGGCAAGACCCATCGGGTGCTGCCGCGCGATCTGCAGCTCGATCCGGTCACCGATCAGCCGATCCACGTGGACTTCATGCGCTTCAGCGCCTCCACCCGGGTCAACGTCGAAGTCGTCGTGCACTTCCTGAACGAAGACGACTGCCCGGGCCTGCGTGCCGGTGGCGTCCTCAACGTGGTGCGTCACGCGGTCGAACTGCATTGCGCGCCGGACAACATTCCGGAAATGCTGGAAGCCGACCTGACCGGCCTCGAAATCGGCGACAGCATCCACATCAGCGCGATTACGCTGCCCGACGGTGTCGAGCCGACCATCGCCGACCGTGATTTCACCGTCGCCACCATTGCCGCTCCGACCGTTGCCGAGGTCTCCGACGAGGAAGCCGAAGGTGCGGAAGGCGAGGAAGGCGCGGAAGCTGCAGAGGAAGAAGGCGGCGACGAGGACTGATCGCCGCCGGCGCCTCGGCTTTCCGGAACGCGCCCGGTATAGGGGAGATCGGAAATGCTGCTCGTCGTCGGTCTCGGCAATCCCGGATCGGACTACGCCGACAACCGCCACAACATCGGTTTCATGGCGGTGGACGCCATCCAGCGCGCGCAGGGCTTTTCCGCCTTTCGCAAGAGCAAGTTCCACGGCGATACGGCCGAAGGGTCGGTCGCCGGCAAAAAGGTTCTGCTGCTGAAGCCGTCCACCTACATGAACGAGTCGGGGCGCGCCGTGCAGGCAGCCATGACCTTCTACAAGATCGCACCCGCCGACGTTCTGGTCTTCCATGACGAGCTCGACTTGGCCGGCGGCAAGGTGCGGGTGAAGCGCGGCGGCGGCCATGCCGGCCACAATGGGCTACGCTCCATCCACCAGCACGTGGGCGACGGATATGCCCGCGTGCGGCTCGGCATCGACCATCCTGGCGACAAGGATCGCGTCATCGGCCACGTGCTGAAGGACTTCTCCAAGGCCGAGCGGCAATGGGTGGAGAAGCTGATGGATGCGATCGGCGATCACTTCCCCCGGCTGGTCAAGGGTGACGACGGCGGGTTCATGAGCAAGGTGGCGGCCGACATGGCGCCGCCCAAGCCGGAACGCAAATCCGGCGACGACAACAACACCGAAAAGGACGCGTGATGGGTTTCAACTGCGGTATCGTCGGCCTGCCCAATGTCGGCAAATCGACGCTTTTCAACGCGCTGACGCAAACGGCGGCGGCGGAGGCGGCGAACTTCCCGTTCTGCACCATCGAGCCCAACACCGGCCGGGTTTCCGTGCCCGACAAGCGCCTGGACGCGATTTCGGCCATTACCAAGTCAGCGGCGACCATCCCCACCTACCTGGAATTCGTCGACATCGCCGGGCTGGTGCGCGGCGCGTCGAAGGGCGAAGGGCTCGGCAACCAGTTCCTCGCCAATATCCGCGAGGTCGATGCCATCGTGCATGTGCTGCGCTGCTTCGAGGACGACAACATCACCCATGTGGAGGGATCCATCGATCCGGTGCGCGACGCCGAGACGGTGGAGACGGAATTGATGCTTGCCGATATGGAAAGCCTGGAGAAGCGGATCGATCCGCTGACCAAGCGGGTGCGCGGCAACGACAAGGACGCGGCGGCGACCCTGAAGCTGGTTGAGCGCTGCCTGGAACTGCTGCGTGACGGCAAGCCGGCGCGCCGGCTCGACGTGCACGACGACGAGCGCAAGGCGTTTCGCATGCTGCAACTCCTGAGCGCCAAGCCGGTGCTTTATGCCTGCAACGTGGACGAGGGATCGGCCGCCAGCGGCAACGCCCAGGCCGAACGGGTCGCCGCCATGGCGGCCGAGCAGGTCGCGGAAACGGTGGTGATCTCTGCCGAGATCGAGGAAGAGATCGCGCAGTTGACGGAAGCCGATGAGTGCGCTGAATTCCTGGAAACGCTGGGCCTGCACGAGACCGGCCTGGCGCGGGTGATCGGCGCCGGCTATCACCTGTTGCACCTGATCACCTTCTTTACCTCGGGCCCGAAGGAAACCCGCGCCTGGACCGTGCCGAAAGGCGCCAAGGCACCGCAGGCGGCGGGCGTCATTCACACCGACTTCGAGAAGGGCTTTATCAAGGCCGAAACCATCGGCTACGACGACTTCATCGAACTTGGCGGCGAGCACGGCGCCAAGGATGCCGGCAAGATGCGTCAGGAAGGCAAGGAATACGTCGTCCAGGACGGCGACATCATGCTGTTCCGCTTCAACGTCTAGTCTTCAAGGCCAGGCGGTGTCCGGCGGCAGCGACATCAAGATCGCCTCGACATTGCCGCCGGTCTTGAGACCGAACAGCGTGCCCCGGTCGTACAGGAGATTGAATTCCACGTAGCGCCCGCGCTTCACGCGCTGCGCCTGGCGTTGCTCGTCGGTCCAGGGCAGGTCCATCTTGGCCCGCGCCAGTGCCGGATAGACGCCGAGAAAGGCGCGGCCGACGTCCTGGGTGAAGGCGAAATCGGCGTCCCAGTCGCCGCTGTCCAGATTGTCGTAGAAAATGCCGCCGACGCCGCGCGGCTCGCCCCGGTGCGGCAGGAAGAAATATTCGTCGCACCATTTCTTGAACTTCGGATAATAGTCCGCGTCGTGTGCATCGCAGGCCTTGCGGTAGGCGGCGTGGAAGCGCGCGGTTTCCTCGTCTTCGGGGAAAACCGGCGTCAAATCGCCGCCGCCGCCGAACCAGCCCTTGGTGGTGACGATCATGCGGGTGTTCATGTGCGCCGCCGGCAGCAGCGGCGAACGCGGGTGAATGACCACCGAAATGCCGGACGCCCAGAAACGGGGGTCTTCGGCGGCGCCCGGGATGCGGGCGCGGAATTCCTCGGAAAAGGTGCCGTGCACGGTGGAAACGTTGACGCCGGCCTTTTCGAAAACGCGGCCGCGCAGGATCGACATCACGCCGCCACCGCCGCCCGCCTCGGCGTCGTCCGATATCGGCCGTTCCCAGGCCTGACGCTGGAACCGGCCCGGCTCCCCCTGGCTCGACGGATTGGGGCCGACGACGTCGTCCTCGATGGTTTCCAGGGCGGCGCAGAGGTCATCGCGCAGCTTTTCGAACCAGGCGCGCGCCCGCGCTTTGTGTTCGTCGCCGTAGGCTTCGGTCATGGCCGCCCCGTCAGTTCCCGTGGAATCCGTTCAATTGGCGTAACGCCTCGCCCAGCACCATGGCGGCACTGACAGCCAGATTCAAGGACCGCATGCCGGACGCCATGGGAATGACGATGCGGGCGTCCGCGGCGTCGTGCACGATATCCGGCACGCCCGCCGACTCGCGCCCGCAGATCAGGATATCGCCGGTCTGGAATGTGAAATCGGTGTAGGGCACGGCGCCCTTTGTGGTCAAAAGGACGCGCCGGCGGCCGGGATAGGCGGCCTGGAAGGCGGGCCAGTTGGCATGCTGCGTCAGTGCCACGTGATCCAGGTAATCCATGCCGGCGCGCCGCGCCTTCGCGCCGCCGATAACGAAACCGGCTGGCCCGATGACCTCCGCCGCCACTTCCAGGCAGGCGCAGGTGCGTAGCACGGCGGCGGTATTCTGCGGAATGTCGGGCTCGAACAGTGCCAGGCGGAGAAGCGGGTCGGGTTGGGTCATGGTGGGTCTCCGAGTGTGCGGCCTGACGTGAGCGGTTTCAAATCAACCTATTGAAAAGACGACTGAAACCGTGGCCGCAAGGGGAAAATGCCGATTTTCCTCCGAGGACGCCCGGCAATGGTGGAAAATAGGGCCGTCCGGCGGCCCGGAAAATACCGGAAACCAAGTGTAAAATGGGTCAAACCGCTTGAAAGGCAGCCATGATCGGGTATACCTGACGCGCGGTCCGCGCCCTTGACGGGGCCACGGGCCGGATGGGGTCGAAAGAGAGGGCATTCCCAAATGAGTGATACCGCCAATCCGGCCGATTCGGCCGAGCTCGACGAGAAATCGCGGCGAGACTTTCTTTTCGCAACGACAACCGCCGTTGGCGCGATCGGCGCGGCCTTGGCCGCTTGGCCGTTCATCGATCAGATGAACCCGGCCGCCGATACCCTGGCATTGTCGTCGACGGAAGTGGACCTGGATCCGATTTCCGAGGGCATGAGCATCACCGTCGTGTGGCGCGGCAAGCCGGTGTTCATCCGCCACCGCACCGCGGATGAGATCAAGGCGGCGCAGGAAGCCGACAAGGCGGCATTGCCCGACCCCCAGAACGACGCGGACCGGGTGAAGAAGCCCGAGTGGCTGATCATGGTCGGTGTCTGCACCCACCTCGGCTGCATCCCGCTCGGCAACAAGGCTGGTGAATCGAAAGGCGATTTCGGCGGCTGGTTCTGCCCCTGCCACGGGTCGCACTACGACACCTCGGGCCGTATTCGCAAAGGGCCGGCGCCTCTTAACCTGCCGGTGCCCGAGTACACGTTCCTCAGCGACACGCGCGTCAAGATCGGGTAAGGGGACGGATCATGAGTTCGCATTCCACGAGACAATTCAACAGCCCGCTGATCAACTGGATCGAGCACCGCCTGCCGGTGTTCAGCTTCCTGGACAATTCGCTGGGCACCAATTACCCGACGCCGAAGAACCTGAGCTACTGGTGGAACTTCGGGTCGCTGGCCGGCATCGTGCTCGGCGTCATGCTGGTTTCCGGTATCGTGCTGGCCATGCACTACACGGCGCACGTCGATTACGCGTTCGATTCGGTCGAGCGCATCATGCGCGACGTCAACTACGGCTGGCTGATCCGCTATATCCACATGAACGGCGCGTCGATGTTCTTCCTGGTGGTCTACATCCATATGTTCCGCGGTCTCTACTATGGTTCTTACCATGCGCCGCGCGAGATTCTATGGATGATCGGTGTGTTCATCCTGCTGGCCATGATGGCCACCGCGTTCATGGGCTACGTGCTTCCCTGGGGCCAGATGAGCTTCTGGGGCGCCACCGTGATCACCAACCTGTTCTCCGCCATCCCGCTGGTCGGTGACGCCATCGTCACCTGGCTGTGGGGCGGCTTCTCCGTCGACAACCCGACGCTGAACCGGTTCTTCTCGCTGCACTACCTGATGCCGTTCGTCATCGTCGGCCTGGTGGTCGTGCATATCTGGGCGCTGCACGTGCATGGGTCCAGCAACCCGATCGGCGTCGACGCCAAGTCGGACCAGGACACTATCGGCTTCCATCCCTATTACACGGTCAAGGACCTGTTCGGGTTGGGCGTGTTCTTCATCTTCTTCGCCTTCTTCGTGTTCTACGCGCCGAACTTCTTCGGCGAGCCGGACAACTACATCGAGGCGAACCCGCTGGTGACGCCGCCGCACATCGTGCCGGAATGGTATTTCCTGCCGTTCTACGCGATCCTGCGCGCCTTCACCGCCGACTTCTTCCTCTACAGCTACACGCCGCTGAGCTGGATCATGACCGCCAAGCTTTCGGGCGTGCTGGCCATGTTCGCTTCGATCCTGCTTCTGCTGTTCATGCCTTGGCTGGACGGCTCCAAGGTGCGCAGCTCCAAGTTCCGTCCGCTCTACGCCATGTTCTTCTGGCTGTTCTTCCTGGACTGCCTGGTGCTCGGCGTGGTCGGCGGCAAGCCGGCGGAAGGGGTCTGGATCTACATCGGCCAGGCCACCACCACCTATTATTTCGTGCACCTGCTGATCATCGTGCCGCTGGTGAGCCGCCTGGAGCGGCCGAAGGCGCCGCCGGAAAGCATCAGCGCCGCGGTCACCGCCAAGGCTCAAGGGTAAGGAGGGGGTCATGGGAACCAACATGAAAACGCTCATGAAATCCGCCGTTGCCGGCTTCGCCCTGGTGCTGCTGGTCACCGGCCCCGCAAACGCCGCCGGGGGCGCACCGAAGCCGCCGAAGCAGCATTGGTCGTTCTCCGGCCTGTTCGGCACCTTCGAACGGTCCGCCGCCCAGCGCGGGTTCCAGGTCTACCGGGAGGTCTGCGCCGGCTGCCATTCGCTGCGCCAGGTCGACTTCCGTCATCTGGCCGGTCTCGGTTACACCGAAGACCAGATCAAGGCCTTCGCCGCGGAAGCGGAAGTGACCGACGGTCCCAACGACGACGGCGAGATGTTCACCCGTCCGGGCATTCCCGCTGATGGACTGCCGCAGCCGTTCCCAAACGAAAAGGCCGCCGCTGCATCCAACAACGGCAAGGCGCCGCCGGATCTTTCGTTGATGGTCAAGGCGCGCATTGGCGGTGCCGATTATGTTTATGGCCTGCTCACCGGTTACGAGGAAGCGCCGGCCGGCGTCACCGTGCCGGAAGGCGGGAATTACAACCATTACTTCCCCGGTCACGTCATCGCCATGGCACCGCCCTTGAGCGATGAAGGCATCGAGTACCAGGACGGAACCAAGGCCACCGTGGCGCAGCAGGCCAAGGATGTGGTCACCTTCCTGGCCTGGACGGCGGAACCGGAAATGGAAGCCCGCAAGTCAATGGGCCTTAAGGTGATCCTGTTCCTGATCGTGCTGACGGGCCTTCTGTTCCGCGTCAAGAAAGCGGTGTGGAAGGACGTCCACTGATCGCTTCGCTTTCGGGACGATCGAATGAGAACGGCCCCGCCTTGGCGGGGCCGTTTCCTTTTGCGCTCAGGCGGCGTCCGCGCGGCCCATGTCGGCAAAGCTTCCGACCCGTTCAACCGCGGCCTGCAGCACGGCGCCCAGCAGGTCGGGGTAGCGCATGCCGGCGTTGGCGGCCATCAGGTTGAGCTTGCCGTCCCAGCACCAGCCGGGGTTGGGGTTGACCTCGAGCAGTTTGACGGTGCCTTCCGCATCGGTGCGGAAATCGAAGCGCGCATAGTCGCGGCAGCCCAGCCGCTCGAACAGCCGCGATGAATAATCCACCAGGCGTGCCTGGTCGATCTCCGGCAGGTTGGGTTCGCGGAAACCGATATCGCTCCAATAGGGGCTGTCCGGGTGCCATTTCGATTCGTAACCGAGGATTTTCGGCAACCCAGCGTCGAGGCCGCTGTAGTCGACCTCCAGGATCGGCAGCGCCGTCAGGCCGCGCCCGGGATTGCCGATCATGCCGACGCTGTATTCGTTGCCCGGGAGAAACTCCTGCACCAGTACCGGGCGGTCGGGCAGCAGGGCACGCAGGCTTTCCAGGTAGGCCAGCAAAGCCTGCTTGTCGTGAACCACGGCGTCCTTGGTGATGCCTTGGCTGGAATCGCCGAAGTTGGGTTTCAGGATCGCCGGGAAAACAGAAGGCAGTGTGGCGCCCTGGTCGCCCGGGCGCACGTAGCTTTCCAAGGGCACTGGGATGTCCAGTTGCGCCGCCACGGCGCGCACCAGCCCCTTGTCGTAGCAGGCGGCCAGGCACTGCGGTCCGGCGCCGGTGTACTTCAGTTCCAGCATCTCCAGTTGGGCGGTGACGTGCAGCTCCTTGAACGGGTCGTTGTTGAAGCCCTCGTCGCAGAGGTTGAGCACCAAATCGCCGCCGAACCGGCCCAGATCGCGGCTCATGGTCGCGTGATTGTCCAGGTAATGGAAGGTATAGCCGTCCAGTTCCCCCAACGCGTCTTGCAGGCGGTGGATGGTTTCCATGTCCTCTTCGTTGAAATGGCCTTCGCGTTTCACCAGATCCGGCAGCCGGGGATCACCGAGCAGCACTGTAACCTGCAACGGCCGGGCCTTTTTCTTTGCGTGCCGTTTGCGCACCGGTGCGTCGGCGCTGATCAGCATGCGCTGCGCCATCATCCCGAGATCCTGATTGCGCTCGGATTGCGTTTCGATCTGTCCGTGGAAGCGGGGGTTGCGGAACCCGGCGGTTTCCAGCAAGCGGAACACCTGGTCGCGTTCGTACAGGCGCTCGGCGTAGAACTGGTCGGCCAGGACGCCCATTTCGTCATGCACGATGACCTCGCGCGAAATCAGGCGCTCGCCGTCGGAGGCCAGGGAACGCTCGCGGCAGACGAAGTGGTGGGCATCGATCCATTCCCAGGAACGGGGCTCGAAATGGGTTCGTGTCCAGGCGCCATCGGTGAGGTCCAGCACCAGCGTGCCCGACTGGCGGAGCAGCCGGCCGACCGACTTCAGAACCTTCTCGTCGTCTTGTTTGTCGGCAAAATAGCCGAACGAGTTGCCGAGAACGGCAACCAGGTCGAACGATTCTTCGGGCAGGCGGGGTGCGCGGGCATCGCCTTCCTTGAACACCACGTCGAGTTTTTCCGCCGCTGCGCGCTTGCGCGCCAGCCGGACCAGATAGCGCGACCGGTCGACGCCGGTAACGTGTCGAAAGCCCTGGCGCGCCAGTTCCAGCACATGCCGGCCCTGGCCGCAGCAGAGGTCGAGGATCTGCTGGTCGGGATCGATGTCGACGGCGTCCAGTAGCAATTCGATTTCGCGAGTGGTGTTGGCGGCGTTCTCGACGACGTCGCCGTCGGTCTTGACGTAAAGCGCGTTGAACAGCTTGCGCCACCATTCGTCCGGCAAGTGGGTTTCCAGATCGGCAATCGGGCCGAGGGAACGTTGGGGCGCGCGGCCCCGCGCCCGTTTCGGGCGCAGCGTGGTCGGTTTCATCAGAAAATAGGTCTCCGCTACAACATCCTGGATGGATGCATTGAGGGAGACTTTTTGGGGTGCCTCGCCGGGATCACCGGTTGCGCAAGCCTAGAGAGACCCTCGCCGCCATGGGAACGTCGGTTCCCAATTCGCTTAATATACCTACGGTGTTTCCTGTCAATTGTCTTGTTGTGAGGGTGATGCAAGGGCGAGGGACCAAGAAAATATGTGTGCAAGCTTTGCCCTTTTCCTGGCCCCGATTTCGACGGCGAAATATTTTTGCTCTGCGAAACATGCTAGAATTGAGGCCGCGATGGCGGGCCTTCGGCTGCGTGTCCTCGGCCCGGCGTCGGCAGGCGGGACAAGGTGTTCGATCCATGGGACAGGATCAACAATCGGGCTTCGCCAACATCGACGACCTGCATGTGGAAATCGAGTTGCGGCCCCTGGACGATCTACCGCGCGATCTGCGCCCGGCGCTGGAGTATTGGCGCGCGGTGACGCCGGCCGGGCGCGTCGGTCCGCGTTGGGCGGACTTCGATCTCATGCGCCTGCCGTTGGCCTATCTGCCGACCGCGGTGGTCGTCGACCATGATCTGGTCAGCGGCGTTTATCGCTACCGCTACTGGGGCAGCCACCTGACGCCCATCTTCGGTACCGATCTCACGGGCAAGACTTTCGATGACGCGCCCGGCAGCTTCACCCAGGTGAGCTACCGGAGCTACGGCATCGTTGTCGAACAGAAGCAGCCCTGTCTTGTTCAGTTTTGGGTCACGGTGCCGGGCGAGGAAACGACGTTCCAAACGGCGTTGCGCATGCCGCTATCGGAGGACGGTGCCAACGTCAGTGGCATCGTCTCGCTGCTGCTGATCGAATACAAGAAACACGAATGGGAGGCCTTGTGGCGCTAGTCAGCGCAGCGACGCCTCGATATTGCCGCCATCGACGGTGATCGTCGCCGCCGTGGTGGCTTCCGCCTTGGCCAGTTCGACGAAGGCTTGCGCCACGTCCTCGGCGGTAACCTCGCGGCCCAGGAGATTGCCGGCCATGTACTTAGCCTCGCTCAGGCCCCGCGCCTTGGAGCGGCTCTTGATCATGTCGTCGGTCAGGAGGCCGGAGCGGATGCGGTCGGCGTTGACGGCGTTGGAGCGAATGCCCTCGGCGCCATAGTCGAGCGCGTATTGTTTCATGAGAAACAATGCCGCCGCTTTCGGCAGCCCATAGGGGCCGAAATCGCGGCCCGGGTTGACCGCCTGCTTCGACGTGTTGAACAGCAGGCACCCGCCGAGGCCCTGCTTGCGCATTACCGCGACGGCGGCGCGGGCGACGTTCTGGTGGCCCCAGAAATTCAGCTCGAAGCTCTGACGCAGCACCTTCTCGTCGACCTCGCCGATGCGGCCCTGCCAGGCGGCGCCGGCGTTGGAAACGGCGATGTCGACGCCGCCGAACCGCTGGCAGACGGCATCGAAGGCTTTGGCCACCTGCTTGGCATCGGTGACGTCGCAGCCGAGCCCGAGGCCGCCGATCTTGCCGGCGACCGCTTCGGCGGCCTTGGCGTCGAGGTCCAGCACCGCCACCGCGGCACCCTGGGCGGCGAAGGCCTTGGCCGTCGCCGCGCCGATGCCCGACCCACCGCCGGTGACGACGGCAATCTTGCGCTGCAGCGGCTTCTCGCCGGCCTTGCCCAGTTTCGCCTGTTCCAGCGACCAGTATTCGATGTCGAAGAAATCGTACTCGGGGATCGGTCGGTAGCCGCCCATGGCGACGGCGTTGGAGATTACCTCGATATTGGTCTCCGCGAGATCGGCCGAGATCGCCGCCGCCTTGGCCGAATTACCGAGCCCGAACAGCCCGACGCCCGGCACCAAAATGATGCGCGGCATCGGGTCGAGTTCGGTTTTCTTGATCGGCGAGATCTTGTTGTTGCGCTTGAAGTAGGCGTGGTAGTCGCGGACGTAGTCGCTGACGGCCTTTTCCGCCGCCGCCTTCCAGGCATCCAGCCCACCTGCTTCCGGCGCCGGCACGATCAGCGGCAACGGCTTGGTGCGGATGACGTGATCCGGCGTTACCGTGCCGAGTTGGCTGTAGCGGCCGATGTCCTTGCCGTCCACATAGGTGCGCACGGCCTTCGATGTGCGGAAATCGAGCGCCATGGCTTTTCCATCCAGCGCCGTCAGCCCGCGCAGGATCGGCGCGATCTCGGATGCCTTGGCGGCGCGCTTGGGCAGCGTCACCGCCACCAGGGTCTTCTTGCGGCCTTTCTTGATCCGTTGTTCGGCCTCGGTGCAGACCTGGATCATGCGCTCGTAGGATTTCTTGGCGGTGTCGGCGAAGGTGAAGACGCCGTGCTTGTGCAGCACCAGGCCCTCGACGCCGGGGTCCTGGTTGAACACCTCACGCGCTTTTTTGGCCAGTGCGAAGCCTGGCATGATGTAGGGCACGTAGCCCATGCGCTTGCCGTAGAGATCGTGGCAGATCTTCTCGCCGTCCGGCTGGTCGGAAAGCGCCAGTACCGCGTTGGCGTGGGTATGGTCGATGAACTTATGCGGCAGGAAGGCGTGCAGCAGCGTCTCCACGGAGGGATTGGGCGAGGTCGAGTCCAACAAATTCGTGCGCTGCGCGTTGACCATGTTTTCGTCCGACAGCGCGTCGAGGGCGACCATCTTCTGCAGTGGCGCCAGGTGCATGGCGGGCAGGCCCTGCGGTTCGATATCGCCCAAGTCCCAGCCCGATCCCTTGACGCAGATGACGTCGACCGGATCGCCCATGATGTCGGGAAGCCGGGTTTTCACCGAGGTATTGCCGCCGCCGTGCAGCACCAGGCGGGGGTTGGAGCCCAGGAGCCGCGACGTATAGACGCGAAGCGCCAGGTCCGCGTTGACGCCTTGTTTGCGGTAATGGCGCACGTAGCGCGCCGATTCGCTGTCGGACCAAAGGCTTTTCATCGGGTCGGGCTCCCACTCGGTGGTGTCTTAAGGGGCAATTTGCGTCAGGCTGGGGGCTTTCGCAAGCCCGAGGGTCCGCTGTTTTCCCGCGCCCGATCCGTGGTATCATTGGGCAATCGGCGCCGATGCCGAACCCAAATCAGGAGCTGCGCGCATGGAGATCGACAAGGCCAAACGCTTCCTCATGGAACTGGAGAACGCCATCAGGGCGGCCAACCGTGAGGTCATCCACACCCGCATCCCGGCGATGACCCAGGGGCAGATCCTGCCTTTTGCCGTCTCCGTCGCCCGGCTCCGCGCGCGCTATCTGGAAGCCGCCTTCAAGTTCGCCGAGAAGGAACATGGCGAAGCCCTGGACGAGGGCGAGATCAACGATCTTCGCCGTCAGCGCGAGGCCTACGAGGAAGCCCGCAAGGCCTTCGCCGAATTGACTCATGCCATCGAGCGCGGCTACGTCGACTTGGAAGGCCACTGAGCGCCAGCGGCCTTCTTACTCACGAACTGGCGAATTCCGGATAGAGCGCCGCCAGTCCCGGCTGCGAGGCCTCGGCGACGCCGCGCTCGGTGATCAACCCGGTGACCAGCCGCGCCGGCGTCACGTCGAAGGCGTAGTTGGCGGCCTGGGTGCCGTCCGGCGTCAATTGAACGGTGGTAACGCTGCCGTCCGGCGCGCGGCCCATGATCTCCGTCACTTCCGTGCCGTCGCGCAGCTCGATCGGAATGTCGCGGACGCCATCCGTGAGCGTCCAGTCGATGGTCGGGCCGGGAAGCGCCACGTAGAACGGCACGCCGTTGTCGTGCGCGGCCAGGGCCTTCAGGTAGGTGCCGATCTTGTTGCAGACATCCCCCGACGCCGCGGTGCGATCGGTGCCGGTGATGCAGAGGTCCACCTGGCCGTGCTGCATCAGGTGGCCGCCGGCGTTGTCGACAATGACCGTGTGCGGCACGCCATGCTGGCCCAATTCCCAGGCGGTCAGGCTCGCACCCTGGTTGCGGGGCCGGGTCTCGTCGACCCAGACATGCACCGGAATGCCGGCGTCATGCGCCTTGTAGATCGGCGCCAAGGCAGTGCCCCAATCGACGGTGGCGAGCCAGCCGGCGTTGCAATGCGTCAGCACGTTGACCCGGTCGGGTTTGCCGCGCGCCTCCCAGGCGGCTTCGATCAGCGGCTTGCCGTTGTCGCCGAGCGAGGAGCAGATTTCCACGTCCTCGTCGGCGATCTCGGCGGCACGTTCGTAGGCGGCCGCGACGCGCTTGTCGGCGGAAAGTCCGGTCAGCAAACCTTTCAGGTCGTCCAGCGCCCAGCGCAGGTTGACCGCCGTCGGGCGTGTCTCATAGAGCCGGTCATAGGCGTTGGCGAGGCCAGCGTCCGACGCGTCCTCGTTCATCGCCAGCGCCATGCCGTAAGCGGCGGTGGCGCCGATCAAGGGCGCGCCGCGCACCCACATGTCGCGGATCGCGGCGCAGGCGTCGGTGAGGCCGTTCAGCGGCACAACGATGAATTCATGCGGCAGCCGGGTCTGGTCGATGATCTCCACGGTTTCGCCGTCGTCGGCGAGCCAGATGGTGCGAAAGGGGGTGCCGTCGACGTTCATGCGGGGAGCTCCTTCTCGAAATAGACCCGGTCGAAACCGTCCTCGTGAATGCGGTGGGTCTCGACGTAGCCCAGGCGCGGATACATGTCCAGATTCTCGGTCATCTTGGCGTTGGTGTAGAGAAACAGCCGTTTGCGCCCTTGTCGGCGGGCTTGTTCTTCGGCGAACTCCATCAGCCCGCGGCCGTGGCCGGAACCCTGGCGGCTGGGGCGGACGGCGACATTCTCGATGAATTGCCCACCGTCCTTTTCGAAGGTGACGATGTAGGCCACGACCTCGCCGGCGTCCTCCAGCACGTAGGCCTCGTTCCTGGCCGCGTGCCGGGCGAAATCGGCGATCATCGGTGCGGGCTCGCGGCCGATGCGTTCGATGTAGATGACGTAAGCCGCGGTGGCGATGGCGATCATCGCCGAGACATCGCCGGCCTCGGCCGGCCGGATGCGCCTCGCGCCGGCCACCCGCTACTCGAGCGCCTCGACGATATAGATGGAACGGTCGACGCCGCCGTCGAGCTTGGCGTGGGCGGCCTGGTAGTCGTCCGAGTTGTAGCAGTCCACGGCGGCCTGCAGGCTCGGGAATTCTGTGACGACGACACGCGTCTGTTCCGGGCCCTCCATGGTGGCCGTCTGGCCGCCGCGGGCCAGGAACTGGCCGCCGTGCTTGGCGATGGCGGGCCCGGCCAGTTCGGCATAGGCCTGCATCTTTTCCGTATCCTTGATGGTCATGTGCGACCCGATCCAATAGGCCTTGGGCATTTCATATCCTCCCTGTCTGGTCAGCCGCCGAGCACCCGTCCGGCGATGGCGTCCAGTTTGGCGGCCATGTCGGGATCGCGGGCGTCGGGGGCGGTGATGATGGCGTTGTCGAGCGCGGTCTGGCAGCCGGCTTCGCAACTGACGGAGCGGCCGGCGAGTTTGGGTGCCGTCTGCTTGACCAGGGCGCGGCCCTTGTCGGCGTTATCCAGCAAGACGGCGATGATCGAATCGACCGTCACGTGGTCGTGGTCCGGATGCCAGCAGTCGTAGTCGGTGACCATGGCGACGGTGACGTAGCAGATCTCCGCCTCGCGCGCGAGCTTGGCTTCCGGCATGTTGGTCATGCCGATGACGTCGCAACCCCAGGAGCGGTAGAGCTGCGATTCCGCCAGGGTTGAAAACTGCGGCCCTTCCATGGCCAGGTAGGTACCGCCGACCTGGTGCGGGATGTCGAGCTCCGCGAGCGCTTCCGCCACGGCGCCTTGCAGGCGCGAGCAGGTCGGATGGCCGAGGCCCACGTGCGCCACCAGTCCGGTGCCGAAGAACGACTTCACGCGGGCGAAGGTGCGGTCGATGAACTGGTCGCAGACGACAAAGGTGCCGGGCGGCAACTCCTCTTTCAGCGACCCGCAGGCGGAGACCGAGAGGATTTCCGTCACCCCGGCGCGCTTGAGCCCGTCGATATTGGCGCGGAAGTTGAGCTCCGATGGCGGGATGCGATGGCCGCGCCCGTGGCGGGGAAGGAACACCATCGGCTGGCCATCGAGATCGCCGCAAAGCACTTCATCCGACATTTCGCCGAACGGGCTCTCGATGCGCCGCCATTCGGCGTTCTCCAGGCCGTCGACCTCATAGATGCCGCTGCCGCCGATGACGCCGATGACGGGCGGCGTGCCGGGTTCGTTGGTCATGCGTCAGCCTCTCAGATTGGCGTCGAACAACCGTCCGGTACGCATGGCCGCGATATTGGCGGCACGCGGGTTGAACTGGCCGCGCTGGTCGCAATAGAAGCCGTGGTCGGCGTCGTCGTAAACGAAGACCCCTACGTCCGGCTGCGCCCCCGAGATGGCGTCCACGTCAGCCATGGGGATGGAGGCGTCGAGGCCGCCGAAGTGCATGATAGTGGCGCAGTTGGGGTGTTCGTCCTTGGTGTTGATGATGCCGGCACCGTAGTAGCAAGCGGCGGCGTCGAAGGGCAGCCGGCAGGCCGACATCCAGGTCACCACGCCGCCCCAGCAAAAGCCGGTGACGCCGACCTTGCTGGCCTCGGCGACGTTGGCGCGGGCTGCTTCCACGTCGAGCAGAACCTTGTCGATCTCGGCGTTGGCGGTGTCCTTCAGTTCGCGCCCGACGGCGATGTCGTCGGGGGTGTAGCCGGCGGTGAAGCCCGGGTTCCAACGGTCGTAGAGCGACGGCGCGATGGTCAGCCAGCCCAGTTGGGCATAACGCTCGGCGACGTCGCGGATATGGTCGTTGACGCCGAAAATCTCTTGGATGACGACGACGGCACCGAGGGTCTGTCCCTCCGGCTCGCAACGGTAGGCGCCGAACGAATGTCCGTCCGACGCGGTCAAGGTGATGTCCTGGCCCATGGGGTCCTCCCGGTGTTGTTCAGTTTCCACAGGCTAACCCGCCTCCGCTGGAATTCAAGCGACCTGAACGGCGGGGCCGCAATGGAGCGGCTTGCAGAACAGCACGTTATTAGAGTAGTAATTAAAAGAAATACATCTAAAAATATTAATGACGGTTCCGAGGAGCGCGGCAGGATGGGCAGAGTTAAAAACGACCAAGTCGAATCAACGGTAATGGCGATGGTTCTCGCGGCCGTCTTGAGCGCGTGCCAGACCGTTCCGGTCGAGGTGCCAAAGGTGGAAACCAAAACCCCTGTCGAGATCGCCGACGCCGCGAAACTGGCGCCGCTCGGTTTCGACCGCATCGGAATCAAAGTCAGCCGCGGTGAGGCGATCGGTACGTATGAGCCCGACATCCTCGGGTTTACGGATTGCTATGGATACGGCGGAAATATCTTTTGGAATCAGGGCCGCGTCATGAGCCGCGACGTGGAGTTCGCGGACATCTTTTTCAACACCATGAAAGACGCCAACTTCAACGTCGTTGGCAATCCGGACAAACTGTTTGCTGGTGTCACGGCCAATGCCGCCAAGCCGCGGTTTCTGGTTGGCGGCCAGATCGACGAGATCAAGCTCAACGCTTGCCGGAAAAAGGATTTCTGGACCCGCCTGCCGCGACAGGAGGTGCGCGGAAAGGGGGCCGTGCGCGTGCGCTGGCAGGTTTTCGATATTTTCGAACGCAAGGTCGTGTTCGAGACTGTCACCCGAGGCGCGGCGGAACTGAAGCAGGGTCTTCCGGGCGGCGAATTGGTCCTGGTCCAGAACGCCTTCGGCAATGCCGTCAACAACCTGGCGGCGGAGCCGGAATTGGCTGCGCTGTTATCGGCGCGCCAAGACACCATCGCGGACGTCAAGAAGGTCGAGGATGCGACGCTGGAGATTCCAAGGTTTCCGCCGTGGACGAAACCGATCACCGACAATATCGACGATATCCGCCTGTCCGTCGTCACCATTAACAACGGTAGCGGTCACGGGTCCGGATTTTTCATCACGCCGACGTTGATCATGACCAATCATCATGTCATCGACGGCCAAAATTTCGTCCGTATCGAGCTGCTGACCGGGCGCAAGACGGTCGGCGAGGTCCTGCGCAGCCACCGCAAGCGTGACGTCGCCCTGGTAAAGGTCGAGAACAGCGGCTACCGGCCGTTGCCGATCCGCTCGACGCCCGTGAAGATCACCGAGGATGTCTATGCCATTGGCTCGCCCCTGCTAAAACAGCTGGAAGGAACCGTCAGCAAGGGCGTGGTGAGCAAGTTCAAAGCCAATTCATACGGTCTGGAGGACATTCAGGCCGACGTCGACATTCATGGTGGCAACAGCGGCGGTGCCTTGGTCGATGGCCATGGCAATGTCGTCGGTGTCAGTTATGCCGGATACGGTGGACAGACGTCGGTCGGGTTGAGCCTTTTCGTCCCGATCATGGATGCGATGCGCTATCTCAATGTGGAATTCCGAAAGCCGGCCACTGGGAGCTGATATCGGCTGCCGCGCGTGGCATCACTCTACGCCGTTTAACCCCCAGTCGTATTCGTAGTCGCCGATGCCTTTCGCCGGCATCAGACGGGTTTCCAGATCGGACGAGGCGTATTGGCGGAGGTGGCCGAGCAAGCCTTGCTCGTCGCCGAAATCCTCCGCGTACCAGTCGTAGATTTTGGCCAGCGTAATTTCGCCGTTATCGACCCGTACCCCGCGGGGATGGTTGATATAAGCCTTGGCCGTTTGGATCAGCATCTCCTCCAGGTGTTCGGGCACGTAGGCGCGGGTGGCCAGGTTGGGACAGCCGAGCGAGGCGCAGTTGAGCGCATAATGCAGGCGCGGGTCGCGCCAGATCGGGCGCAGGATACGATGCTCGATATCGTTGAGGCTGACCGGCTCGCCCTCGATCTCGATCAGCTTCTTGTCCCAAGGCCCGCTGCTGAAGAAGCCGCCACCGCCGAGATCGATGTCGCGGATCGAGGCGACCGGCAGATGGTCGATCACCACCTTCACCGTCAGCGCGTTGTAGAGATTGATCCAAAAGGCTTTCTGCTCGGCCCGGCGGAAACGGCTGATGGGCAGGGCGGCCAAGGCGTCCAGGTATCCGCGCAATGCGACCAGTCCCTCTTCCTTGGCTTTGGCATAGGCGACGCGGTTGATGCCGTCGGCGCCCGGCCGAACGAAGGCCCGAAGAAACCGATCCCAAACGCCATGGTCGATGGTTTGCTTGGCGGCGGGGTCATGCGTCTCCCAGCGTGGCCAAAGCTCCGATTTCGGTGCCGCCGACGCCACCGCGGGGAGCAACAGCAGCCCCAGCATCAGGCCGAATGTGCGGCGACGCCTATTCATTGCCGCCTCCCACCGGCAGCGCCGTCCGGTAGGCGATGCGCCGAAGCGCGAATGACGACTTGATCGAGGCAACACCATCGACGCGAGTCAGCTTCTGCATCAGGAACTCCTGGTAGGCGGAGAGATCGGCGGCAACGACGCGGAGCAGGTAGTCGGAATCGCCGGTCATCAGGTAGCATTCCATCACTTCCGGCCATTCCGCCATATGCCGCTCGAAAATTTCCAACGCCGCTTCGGTCTGCCGCTCCAACGTCACCTGAATGAACACGCTGACCGGCAGGCCGACGGCCTCCGGATCGACCAGGGTCGCGTAGCCGCGAATGACGCCCGTATCCTGCAACCGTTTTACCCGGCGCAGGCAGGGTGATGCCGACAGGCCGACCTGGTCGGCCAGTTCCACGTTGCGCAGCCGCGCGTCCGCCTGCAGTGCGGCGAGGATGCGCAGGTCTATCTTGTCGAGCTCAATATTTGGCGCTTTCATCCAAAACCTATGCTGGAAATCGATATTTATTGCGCTTGATACCATCCCCGAGCATCAATTCGCAAGGAACTGCGGTGGGGAAATGGCTATGATGGCACATCAATCGCAGCTACGAAGGACGGCCGCCATGGCGCCCCGCGACGACGTTCCCGCCACCATCGACCCCACCCCGCACGGCGTTTCCGCCGGCGATCTGACGCATCTGGCCGATCTCGAGCGCCAGGTGCGGTGGCTTTCCAGTTGGACCATCCACCACGCCAACCATCTGCGCCCCAAGGCCGACGGCCTCAAGGTCGGCGGCCACCAGGCGTCCTGCGCGTCGGCGGTGACGCTGATGACGGCGCTTTATTTCCATGCCCTGCGTCCGCAGGACCGGGTCGCGGTGAAGCCGCATGCCAGCCCCGTATTCCATGCCATCCAGTACCTGCTCGGCAACCAGTCGCGGGAGAACCTGGAAGCCTTCCGCGCGCTCGGCGGCGCGCAGAGCTATCCGTCGCGCACCAAGGACGCCGATGATGTGGATTTCTCCACCGGGTCCGTCGGCCTCGGCCCGGCGATGACGCTGTTCGCCTCGATGGTGCAGGACTACCTGCGCCGCCACATGGAGAGCCAGCGCACCGGCGATCCCGGCCGCATGATCGCGCTGGTCGGCGACGCCGAGCTCGACGAGGGCAACATGTACGAGGCCTTGTGGGAAGGCTGGAAACACGGGCTCCGGAACTGTTGGTGGATCATCGACTACAACCGCCAGAGCCTGGACGGCGTCGTCAGCGATCACCTGTTCCGCCTGATCGACAGGCTGTTCCGCACCACCGGCTGGCGGGTGATCACCATCAAGTACGGCAAGCGCATGATGGAGGCCTTCGCGCGGCCCGGCGGCGGTACGCTCCGCAAATGGATCAACAACTGCCCCAATGATCTCTACGCCGCGCTCACCTTCCAGGGTGGTGCCGCCTGGCGCGATCACCTGATGGCCGATATCGGCAGCGATCCCGAGACGGCGCGGCTGATCGCCAGCTATAACGACGAGGCGCTGCATGCGTTGATGACCAACCTGGGCGGCCATTGCCTGGAGACGGTCCTCGACGCCTTCGCCACCGCCGCTCAGGACGACGTCCCCACCTGCTTCATCGCCTATACCGTAAAAGGCTGGGGCTTGCCGCTGCAGGGCCACAAGGACAATCACGCCGGGCTGATGACGCCCGATCAGATGGACGGCTATCGCGCCAGCCTCGGCATCGACGAGGGGCGCGAATGGGAACCCTTCGCCGGTATCGGCGAGAAGAGCGCCGGGCTGAGCGCTTTCCTCGACCGGGTTCCCTTCAACCGCGACGGCCCCCGGCGCAAGACCGCCCAGTCGGTCCCGGTGCCGGAGCACCTGCCGCTGCCCGACGCCAAGCGGCTCTCGACGCAGGAAGCCTTCGGCCGCATTCTTTACGATCTCGCCGGCGAGGACACCGACCTCGCTCGGCGCATCGTCACCACCTCGCCGGACGTCACCCAGTCCACCAACCTGGGTGGCTGGGTCAATCGGCGCGGCCTCTTTGCCCATGCCGAGAAGGCCGACACCTTCCGCGCCCGCCAGATTCCGTCGGCGCAGAAATGGACCTTCACGGAAGCCGGCCAGCACATGGAACTGGGCATCGCGGAGAACAATCTGTTCATTCTGTTGGCGGCGCTCGGTCTCGCGCACGAGACCTTCGGCGAGCGCCTGCTGCCGATCGGCACGCTCTACGATCCTTTCATTCAGCGCGGCCTCGATGCGCTCAACTATGCGTGCTACCAGGATGCGCGCTTCATGGCGGTGGCGACGCCGTCCGGCATCACGCTGGCGCCGGAAGGCGGCGCGCATCAGTCGATCTCGACGCCGCTGATCGGCCTTGGACAGCCGGGCCTCGCCTACTTCGAGCCGGCCTACGCCGACGAACTGGCGGCGATCATGCGCTGGGGCTTCGAACACATGCAGGCAGATGACGGCGGGGCCGTTTACCTCAGGCTCTCCACCCGCGCCTTCGACCAGCCAAACCGCGTGCTCGACGGCGCCATGATCCAAGACGTCATCGCCGGCGCCTATTGGATGAAGCCGCCGTCGGATCCCGATGCAGGCTGCGTCATCTATACCGGCGTGCTCGCCGCCGAGGCGCAGGCTGCGTCGGCGGAACTGAAGGGTGCCGGCGTGCTGGCCGTCACCTCGGCGGACCGGCTCTACAAGGATTGGCGCAAGAACGGCCAGGCCTCGCACATCGCGCGGCTGATCGGGGCCGTCGGGCGAGACGCGCCCGTGGTCTCGGTGCTGGACGGCCATCCGGCGACGCTCAGTTGGATCGGCTCGGTCGCCGGGCAGCGTGTGCAAGGGCTCGGCGTCGACGGCTTCGGCCAGTGCGGCGGCTTGGAAGACCTCTACCGCACCTACGGTATCGATACCGACAGCATCATCCGCGCCTTCAAGGGTTAGGGGGCGAGGCGGCCCGAGAGGTCGTAGTCGTCGGCGTCGGTGATCTCGACCCGGACGATGTCACCGGGCCGCAGATCGTCCGCGCCCTCGATCTCGACGATGCCGTCGATTTCCGGCGCATCGCCCTCGGTGCGACCGACGGCGCCGTCCTCGTGCATTTCGTCGATGATGACGTCAAGGGTGCGGCCGACCTTGGCCCGCATCTTCTCGGCGCTGATCCGGTGCTGGGTTTCCATCAGCCGCTCCCAGCGTTCGTCCATCTCGTCGGGGTCGACGGCGCCCGGCAGTTCGTTGGCCTTGGCACCTTCCACGTGCTCGTACTTGAAGCAGCCGACCCGGTCGAGGCGCGCTTCCTCCAGCCATTGCAGCAGATGGGAGAAATCTTCCTCGGTTTCGCCGGGGAAGCCGACGATGAAGGTGGAGCGCAGCGTGATGTCGGGGCAGACGGCGCGCCAGGACTGGATGCGCTCCAGCACCCGTTCATGGTCGGCCGGGCGCTTCATCGCCTTCAAGACGCGCGGGCTGGCGTGCTGGAAGGGGATGTCCAGGTAGGGCAGGATCTTGCCCTCCGCCATCAGCGGAATGACGTCGTCCACGTGCGGGTAGGGGTAGACGTAGTGCAGCCGTACCCAGACGCCGAGATCGCCCAGCGCGGCGGCAAGGTCGGTCATGTGGGCGCGGACTTGGCGCCCCTTCCAGTCGCCCGCCGCGTGCTTCATATCGACACCGTAGGCGCTGGTGTCCTGGGAGATCACCAGGATCTCGCGCACGCCTGCGCCCGCCAGGCGCTCGGCCTCGCTGAGCACGTGTTTCACCGGGCGCGATTGCAGACGGCCACGCAAGCTCGGGATGATGCAGAAGCTGCAGTGATGATTGCAGCCTTCCGAGATCTTCAGGTAGGCGAAGTGGCGCGGTGTCAGGTGCAGGCCTTCCGGCGGCACCAGGTCGAGGAACGGGTCGTGTGCCGGCGGCACGGCGTCGTGCACGGCGGCGACGACGGCCTCGTACTGATGTGGGCCGCTGACCGCCAGCACGCCCGGGTGGGCCGAGCGAATGGCGGCCTCGTCGGTGCCCATGCAGCCGGTGACGATGACCCGCCCGTTCTCGGCCAGGGCTTCGCCGATGGCGTCCAAGGATTCCTGCTTGGCGCTGTCGAGGAAGCCGCAGGTATTGACGATGACCGCGTCGGCGCCTTCGTAGGTACCGGAGATGGCGTAGCCTTCGGCCGACAACTTGGTCAGGATGCGCTCGGAATCGACCAGCGCCTTGGGGCAGCCCAGGCTGACGATGCCGATGGTCGGCGCGGCTTTAGCGGGGCGCTCGGACAAACGGCGCTCAGGACTGGTTACGCCAGCCCGACGAATCGTGCATCGCCTGCAACTCGCCGAGCCGCGTCTGCCACATCTCCAACTCTTCCTCGTCGGCGTCCTCGTCGCCGTCGTCGAGGAGCT
Source organism: Rhodospirillaceae bacterium (assembly GCA_038125725.1). Taxonomy (GTDB): domain Bacteria; phylum Pseudomonadota; class Alphaproteobacteria; order Rhodospirillales; family Casp-alpha2; genus TMED8. Next base: position 5,557 of record JAYPEK010000047.1, on the reverse strand, counting down.
GCTGGTTGAAGGCGACGCGGCCCTCGACCACCTGGATCAGTTCGCGGAAGTGCTGTTCGGCGAGCGCATTGATGGCGACCTTGCCGTCGAACAGCATGTCGGCGCGTTCCATCAGGCCGAGTTTTTCCAGGCGCGCGTCGAGCGCGCGCCATTGTTCGTGCCAGGCGGCATAAATGGAATCGCCGGCCGCGGCCTGACGGCCGCCGAATTTTTCGTCCAGTGTGCCCATGATGGTCATGAACTCGTGCACGGTGAGTTCGATCTTGTCCATGCTCGCCCCTTATCCGTTAATCTTTTGCAGCAGGAATTCGCGGCCGACCTTGACGCTCTTGCGTCCGTCATAGGCGACAATATCGGCGGTTGCATAGGTTTCGGGCCAGGATTCAGGGATGTAGGAGCCGGTGCCGACCACGTCGATGGGGGCGGCCACGTCGGCCATGACCTTGCATTTGACCACGTCGAACCCGGATGACGCGACGATCTTCACCTTGTCGAAGCCTTCGCGGTCGAGGGCTTCGCGCATGTGGAAGATGGCCGCCGCCGAGACGCCGGTGCCGGTGAGCAGGCGCAGTTCGTTCGGGTTCCGGTAGCGGCGCACCGCCAGCGGCGCATGGCGCTCCAAGACGGCATATGACTGGCCCGGGTCGAGCCCTTCGACGAAGCGCCCGCCATGGGTATCGAGACGCACCGCGAGGCGGCCTTCGGAGGCCAGGTTCGGGAACCGGCGGCAGACGGTCAGCGCGTCGGTGACCTCGCGGCCGTAATAGTCGACCAGTACCGTCAGCGGCTCGTCCGGGAAGGTGGCGACATACATCTCGGCCGCCTTCAGGGTCGAACCGGCATAGCCGATCAGCGCATGCGGCATGGTGCCCATGCCCTTTTCGTTGCCGAAGAAATGTGCGGTGGCGGTGGTGGCGTTGCCGATGAAGCCCTTGGCGCCGACCTGTACCTGCGCGGCATGCGAACCGACGGCGGCGGCATAGGCCATCATCTCGGCCATTTCCTTGCCGGCGCAATGGCGCGCGTCCATGGCCAGGAAGGCGGTCTCCGGCAGTTCCACGCACATGGTGAAGGCGTTGTAGGCGGCGACGCAGGGCGGTCCCAGGCGCTGCAGGTAGAGCGTTTCCAGATCCACCAGTTGGCTGAACGGGCCGGTGATGTAGAGCAGCGGCTCGCCGGCGCCGACCCACTGGCCTTCCTCGTAGTTGAGCTCGACGCGGATGTCGGCGCCGCGCTCAGAGGCAACGGCATCGATCCAATCGACCATCAGTTTCGGCGCGAACACCACCGGGCGGCGCATGAACACCGCATAGGTGACCTCATGATCGCCGAACGCCTCGACCGCTTTCTTGGTCTTGAGGAAATAGTTGTCGGTCCATTCGGTGATCTCGCGCCCCAGTTCGGAGGCGGGACCGGAAACGGGTTTGGCGGGATCGGATTTCTGCACCATGGATCGAGCCTATTGGCGACCAGCGCCTACGACCGCGCGGCGACGCGTTCCAGCATCTGGCCGCGGCCTTCCTTCAGCATTTCGGCCAGCAGGAAGGCCAGTTCCAGCGACTGCGACGCATTGAGGCGCGGGTCGCAATGCGTGTGGTAGCGCGCCGACAGGTCGTCGTCGGAGATGGCGCGCGCACCGCCCGTGCATTCGGTGACGTCCTGGCCGGTCATTTCGAAATGCACGCCGCCGGCATGGGTGCCTTCCGCCGCATGGACCTCGAAGAAGCCCTTGACCTCGTCCAAAATGCGCTCGAACGGACGCGTCTTGTAGCCGGACGAGCTCTTGATGGTGTTGCCGTGCATGGGGTCGGAAATCCACACCACGGAGCGGCCCTCGTCGCGCACCCGGCGCGCCAGCGCCGGCAGCTTGTCGCGAATGGTTTCCGCACCCATGCGCGCGATCAGCGTCAAGCGCCCGGCATCGTTACGTGGGTTGAGGATGTCGATCAGGCGGATCAGTTCGTCGCCTTCCATGCTTGGGCCGACCTTGCAGCCGACCGGGTTGGCGATGCCGCGCATGTATTCCACGTGGGCGCCGTCCAACTGGCGGGTGCGCTCGCCGATCCACAGCATGTGCGCCGAGGTGGCATAGAGATCGCCCGAGGTCGAATCGACCCGGGTCAGCGCCTCTTCGTAGTTGAGCAGCAGGCCTTCGTGGGCGGTATAGAACTCGGTCTCGCGGATCTGCGGCGTGGTGTCCGACGTCATGCCGCAAGCAGCCATGAATTCCAGCGTCTCGCTCAGCCGGTCGGCGAGGTTGGCGTAGCGCTCCGCCAGCGGGTTGTTGGCGACGAAGCCCAGGTTCCACTGGTGCACCTTGTGCAGGTCGGCGTAACCGCCCTGCGAGAAGGCGCGCAGCAGGTTGAGCGTCGAGGCCGACTGGTTGTAGACCCGCATCAGGCGTTCCGGGTCCGGCACGCGGGATGTTTCCTCGAACTCGATGCCGTTGACCATGTCGCCCCGGTAGGACGGCAGCTCGATGCCGCCGATGGTTTCCGTGTCGGCCGAACGCGGCTTGGCGAACTGGCCGGCCAGGCGGCCGATCTTCACGACCGGCAGTGCCGCGCCGAAGGTCAGGATGACGGCCATTTGCAGCAGTACGCGGAAGGTGTCGCGGATGTTGTCGGCGCTGAACTCGGCGAAGCTCTCGGCGCAGTCGCCGCCCAGCAGCACGAAGGCCTGGCCGTCGGCGACCTTGCCGAGCGACCGGCGCAGGTTGCGCGCTTCGCCGGCGAACACCAGCGGCGGCGACTTGGCGAGCCGCTGCTCGACGTCGGCCAGGGTTGCGGCATCCGGATATTCCGGTACCTGAAGGATGGGTTTTTCGCGCCAGCTTTGCGGCGTCCATTTCTCGGCCATGACCGACCTCGTCCTTAGCGTGTTCGCTTAAATGTGTTGCCCAGGGCTTTGGCGGCATCCCTTGTTCGTCCCCGGACGCCGCGTAAGCTGCCCAGGATATACGCTGCATGGTCACGGAATGCCAGAAAAACCGCACCCGTCCCGTCCGCCGCTTGCTGCCCCCGTCCCGTCGGCAAATTCGTTTCGGCTCCGTTTTTCCGGGGTCGGAAACGCTTTGGAATCAACGACATCAAAAAAATATGGGAAACGAACCCAATTCTCTCCCCGTCCGTCGTCCCCGCGAAAGCGGGGACCCATTTGATGCCGCAGGCATCATCCTTTCCCGAGAGCGAGATCGCTGAAACGCCCCCTGCATTCCCGCTTTCGCGGGAATGACGGCGGAGACGAGCGAAATTTCACGGGTTGGAACCCATTGATCCAAAACGATTCCTAAAAAAATCTCAGGAACGAACCCAATTCTCACCTACAGTGCGCCGGGGATGGCATGGTTGGCCGGCGCGCGTCTTCAGCGGTCTCGGTGTTCCCACAAACACCACCCGTCGTCCCTGCGAACGCGGGGACCCACTTGATGCCGCAGGCATCATCGTCCGTACTCAAAGCCGGCCCCAACCCTCCCGCCGATCGGCGGGCATCGGTCCCGGCATCGCTCTGATTCGATTGTGCAATAGCGCGCCTGTGCCGAAATCATGGCACTACGAAGCGCGATTGTAACACAATGCCTATTATTGTTAATAAAAACCTATAAAATCACCGATTACTGGACCCGAACGCTCCGCTATCCCGCCGACAGCGGACGCGAAGAGGTGCGAGTGCAGAGGTCTGGAACTAGCCATAAAGAGACACCCTGATAAGGGTTATAGAACACCCCAACCACTTGACCGTGTTCCCTTACTGGTCTCATCGTATACCGCCATGAATTTTCGAGAAAGTTGAGGGGCGGCGCGCGACTTGGACTCTTTTCTGATATCCATCGATTACCGTGATCCAGCGTGGATCGCCGTGGCGTTCCTGTTTGGCTTGCTTGTCCGGCGAGCCAATTTGCCGCCGATGGTAGGTTTCCTGATAGCAGGCTTTGTCCTGCATCTGCTCGGCGCTGAGAACGACCCGTTTCTTCTGGCCATTGCCGACATGGGCGTGACGTTGTTGTTGTTTACGATCGGGCTGAAGCTGCGCCTCAATACCTTATTGCGGGCTGAAATTTGGGCGACCACAGGCATACACATGCTCACCACCGTTGCTTTTGCGTTCACTGCCCTTGTTGCGTTGGGCGGCGCGGGTGTGTTGCTGTTCGACGGTCTGAATTTTACCGGCGCTATCACCCTTGCGTTTGCGCTGTCATTTTCCAGCACGGTCTTCGCCGTCAAAATTCTGGAAGACCGAGGCTCTCTAATGTCTCGCTACGGACAGATCGCTATCGGCGTTTTGGTGTTGCAGGATGTCGCGGCTGTAGTGTTTTTGGCCTTTTCGGCTGGCAAGTTGCCGTCTCTCTGGGCGATAGCCCTGTTCGGCCTCATTCCCGCCAGGCATGTGCTGAGGTATCTAATGCGGCACAGCGGTCACAAGGAACTGCTTGCCGTGTTCGGGTTCACCATGGCTCTCGGCGGCGCAGCTTTGTTCGAAATGGTCGGCATGAAGGGTGATCTGGGCGCATTGATTGTGGGCGCGCTGTTGGCCAACCATGAAAAGGCCAAACACCTGTCCAACATCTTGATGAGTTTCAAGGATGTTTTCCTGGTCGGGTTTTTCTTGACCATCGGCCTCACGGGACCTCCGACCTGGAATGCCGCCGCGGCAGCCTTCTTACTGTTGATCTTAGTGCCGTTCAAAACGGCTTTGTTCGTCGTTTTATTGGCGCGTTTCCGGTTGCGAATTCGGTCTGCGGCTTTGGGTGGGTTGGTGCTTGGTAATTATTCCGAGTTCGGTCTGATTGTTGGTGCCATAGCGATCAGTGTCGGCTGGCTCGCACCTGATTGGTTAACCGTGATTGCCCTGACACTGACAATGTCGTTCGTCTTGTCATCCCCTCTCAATGTCTTCGCCGATTCGATTTTTGCCCGGTTCAGCAAGGTCCTCACGGGGTTGGAGCATCGTCAACGCCTACCAGGGGACGAAGATATAGATCTCGGAGAACACCGGATTTTGATCTTCGGAATGGGACGTGTTGGCCGGGCGACGTACGACGAAATGCGGCCTCACGTTGGCGAAAAAATCATTGGGATCGATCTAGATGAAGCCCAAGTTTCGCGCAACAGCAGAGATGGCCGGAATGTTGTTCTCGGCGATGCCACCAGTCCGGAATTTTGGACACGTCTCATTACGCAGGGCCAGAAAATCGAAATGGTTTTACTGGCGATGCCACACCACAACGCCAATCTGATTGCAGCAAAGCGGATGCGTGAACGTGGTTACCAAGGCCCCATCGTTGCCATTGCACTTTTTCCAGACCAGGAAGAGGAACTCCTTGAAAACGGGATTGACGCAGTCTTCAATGTTTATGCCGAAGCAGGGATAGGCGCCGCTTCTCACATGCAGAGCCTTATGGAGTCCCAGCAACACCATGCGACGTAGGTTGAAGACCGCAACGGGTCAACAAGAGACAACCCTCAACCGAAAACCTGGCTTCCGCTTCATCCATCAATTCCGTTGTCCGTCATCAAAACATTTGGGACGCCTGAGCCTGTATTCTAACGGAGGATCT
>JAYPEK010000046.1:0-31349 GCA_038125725.1 Rhodospirillaceae bacterium | reverse complement strand
TCCTCCCTTAGGCAATCACCTCAATACGTCCCATGGGCGCTGACGGGGAACAGACCGTCGTAGACGATCTCGCCGTCGCGCATGGCGATGGTGCGCGGGCAGAAGCGGCGCGCGTATTCGACCTGGTGCAACGACACCATTACGGTGATGCCGTCTTCGGCGTTGATCGACTTGAGCGTCTCCATCACCCGCTTGGCGGACGCGGGATCGAGCGACGCGATCGGTTCATCCGCGAGGATCACCTTGGCACCCTGCACCATGGCCCGCGCAATGGCGGCGCGCTGCTGCTGGCCGCCCGAGAGCGTATTGGCCCGCTGCAAGGCGGTCTCGGCGATGCCGACCCGTTCCAGCGCCTGCAGGGCGATGCGTTTTTCCGTCTTGGTGAACAGCGCGAGCGCGCCGCGCCAGGCCGGTACCCGGCCCAGCAAGCCGACCAGGACATTGGTCAGCACCGACAGCCGGGACACCAGGTTGAACTGCTGGAAAATGACGCCGATGTTGCGGCGGAGCTCGATCACGTTGGCGGCCAGTTTACCGTCCGCCTGCATGGTCTCGCCGAAGACCTCGACCGAGGTGTTTCCCCGATCCGATTGAATAAGGCCCGCGACGTGGCGAATCAGGGTCGATTTTCCCGACCCGGACGCGCCGATCAGCGCCACCATTTCACCGTCCTGGACGGTCAGCCCGACATCGCGGAGCGCCTGTTTCTCTCGATTGAAGGTTTTGTTCAGGTTCTGAATGCGAATGGTCGGTGCCATGTGTTCCTCCAGTCCAGCGCGCAATCCGTAACAATCCGGGGTGACCCCCGCGTGACTCATCCGTGACAAATCGGTTTCGGCGCCTAGACAAGTTCGCCATTTGACCGGCGACAGTGTTCAGGACGCGGCGCGCGCAGCCCCCATCGCCCCGGAAACGGCCCGTGAAACGGCCCGGATATCCGCCAAAATCCGCAAGAACCGCTGGACCGCGTCGTCGAGGCCGGCGTCGTTCACCAAATCCCAGACATGCGCACCGATGGGTGCCTCGGCCTGACGCCGGAGACGCTGGGTGATATCGGCGGCGTCCTCGCGCCCGCGGGCCGAAAGCCGCTCGGCCAAGACGTCGGCGGGGGCGGTGACATGTACCACCTGGGTACCGATGTAACGTTCGCGCGCCGCGTCGATCACGGAGCGCGAGGTATTGACCACGACGGTGCGCCCGGCGGCGAGATCGACTTCGATGATTGCCGGCACGCCGTAGCCGAGCCCGTGCGCCTGCCAGCTCAGCGCATAGGCGCCGATCTCCAGGCCGCGCTGGAAACCGGCCTCGGTTTCGGGCACATGATCCTCACCACCGGCATCGACGGCGCGGGTGATATGACGGCGCGGAAAGACAATGCCGTGGTCTTCGCGCAGGTGCTCGCGGGCGGCGCTCAGGATGCTGTCCTTGCCGGCACCGGAGGGGCCGACGACGAGAACCAGGGGGCCGGGATAATTGGACATGCTGGGTCCTGCATTGGCATCGGAAACGGGGATTCGTCCCCTCTCCCATGCCATACGGCCATGCCAGGGCGGTGACGCTTCCGTGACGGTTTTATGATGCCAGTATTTCGTTCAGGCGGTGTCTTCGCGGACCCTCGCGATGGCGAGGCCGTCATGCCCCTTCTCCCCGACCTGCTGCAGGATGATCGCCTCCAGCCGGGGCTCTGCCGCGAGCACGCGGTTAAACTCGGCCGCGCCCACCGCCGACGCGTCGCCCGGATCGGGGTCCAGGACGCCTCCCTTGCGGATGACGTTATCGGCGACGATCAGCCCGCCGGGCCGCGTCAATTTCAGCGACCATTCCAGATAGGGCACGTAATTGGCCTTGTCCGCGTCCAGGAACACCAGGTCGAACGGCGGCGCGTCCGACGCCGCCACGTCGGGCAAGGTCTTAAGCGCGGCGCCGACCCGCACCTCGACCCGGTCGGCGAGGCCGGCACGGCGTAGGTTCGTTTCGGCGACGGCGGCGTGGCCTGGGTCGTACTCCAGCGTCACCATCTGTCCGCCCGGCGCCAGCGCGCGACCGAGCCAAATGGTGCTGTAACCGCCCAGCGTGCCGATCTCGAGGATGCGCGTCGCGCCCGCCATCTTGGCCAACAGGAATAGGAACTTCCCCTGCCCGGCCGAGACCTGGATTTCCGGCAGGCCGGCGGCCGACATCTCGGCCAGCGCCGCGTCGACGGCCGGATCGTCCTCGACGAACAGGCCGTCGATATAGGCGTCGACGCTTCGAAAAAGGCTGGAGTTCATGACATTTCATCCCGGCTGGTTGCGCGCGCTAGGGTAACGGTCGGGACCAGTACCGGAACAGTGAAGCTTTCCTGACGGCGCCGGGGGCGACCGGTGCGAAAAGGCTCAGTCGGTGGAACCCATGGCGCCGGGCGGTTTTTCCGCCTTCAGGCCTTCCTGGAAGCGGTCCTGGAAGGTATCCAGGCTCTCCATCATCAGCGCCCGGCAGGTGCCGTTGATGACCCGCTCGAGGATAAACTTGAGCCCGTTGAGGCCGCCGAACATGGGCCCGATGCTGAGCGTCGCGGCGGCGCTGAGCAGGCTGACGCGGCCGAGCACCGGCGCGCTGCCGGGTTCGCGCTCCAGGAATTCGCAGGCCGAACCCAGGTAGGGTTGCTCAAGCAGAAGTTCGCTCTCTTCGCCGGCGGGCGGCGTGAAGCGGTCGCGCCAGCGCAGCATCTTTGGCACCAGCGCCGACAGCTCCGGGCGGTTGGCCAGGTTCATGTCGAAGCCGGTGCCGAAGATGACATGATCGAAGCGATAGTCCCGGGCCGGCGTCGTCACCACCACCTTGTCGCCGTCCATGCCCGTCCGGGTCCAGGGGCTGTCGAGGCACAAGTGGAAACCCGGCAATTCCAGGGCCTGCTCCACCGTGTGCTTGGGCGGCGGGATCGGCGTTTCGGTGATCGCCTTGACGAAGCGCCAGCGGTAAAGATCCGGAAAATCGGCGAAATGCGGCATGAAGCCGGCGTTCTCCAGCCCCTTCTTGACGCTGAGCCAAGGCAACTCCGGCCTGCGGCTGAACAGCCAGGCGCCGTTGGCGCCGCTCTCGACGGCGGTGATGGCGTTGTCGAAAGCCGAGGCGCCGGCACCCAGCACGCCGACATCGGCCCCCGCGAGCGCCGTGAAATCGATGTCGTCGGAGGCATGCGACCATTTTTCCGTTGGCAGATCGTCGGTCATGCCGGGCGGGACGTAAGCGCCACCGCTGCCCAGCAAACCGGTCGCCAAAACCACCCGGCGGGCCAAAATCTCCTCTTTGGCGCTGTTCCGCCGCACCGTCACCCGTGCCAGTTCGGCATCGCCGTCGATGGACAAGACCTCGGTCTCGTTCTGCACCGGCAGATCGAGCACCTGGCGGAACCACTCAAGATATTCCATCCATTCGACCCGGGGAATGAGGTCGAGGTCTTGCCACGATTGCGCGCCGAACCGCGCTTCCCACCAGGCACGCACGGCGAGGCTCGGGATGCCGAACTCCATGCCGGTCAGTTCCCGCGCGGTGCGCAGCGTCTTCATGCGCGCGAAGGTGACCCAGGGGCCTTCCTTTCCGGCCGGTGCCTGATCGACGACCCGGATGTTGGTGACCTTGGCCCGCATCAGCCCCCAGGCCAGGCCGAGGCCATAGATCCCGCCACCGACGATGAGCACGTCGAGCACCGGCTTGCCGTCGCGTTCGTGCGGCAGCGGCACCCAGGGCTGGTAGTTGTGGCGGAAGACGTCGATCTCGTAGCGAAGCCGCGCTTCCAGCCGCTCCAGGCCTTCGATAGGGCCGTCAGATTCAGTATTCATCTGCTTCGATCCGTCTTCCATTCGCCGTCAGCACCGTTCGACCGTCAGCCAGATCAGCTCCTTGTTCTGGTAGGTACTGTCCCAGACGGCGCGGCCGACGGCGGGAATCTTGTCCATGTCCTCTTCCAGGACGGAGCCCAGCACCGGGCCCATGATGGTTTCCTTGGTTTCGCCGTACTGCACGATCAGCTTCTGGCCGGTGCGCTGCGAATAGCGGAGCCGCCCGATGGGGGCGGAGAGAATTTCCTCGCGCAGATGGATCGGCGCGGTGGAGGTCATCGGCGTCCAGGCGAAGATCGATTCGCCGGTGACCATGGGGTGGTCCTGCAGCACCGTGAACGGCAGCACGTCGAGCAGATCCTGGCAGAGCTCCGGGTTGCCGTCGACGGCGAGCCAGGCCCGGACACTGACGCCGAGCGGCTCCCAGGTCAGGCGCACCAAGGTGTCGCTGGGCTTGAGCACCGCCGCGCCCTTGCCGGCCTCGGAATCGGGCGGCGCATCGGGATAGCGGAAATGCTCGCCCATGTTCCAGGGGAAATAATGATAGACCCAGGAATAGAGCCGGTTGGCGTAGGCGAAATAGGCACTGACGGCCGGCTCCACTGCCTCGCCGCCCTTATTGCCGAGCCGCCGGAGCGCATCGCCGAAGGCTTCCAATTCCGGAAAGCCACTGTAGCCGAGATAGTTGGTATAGGGCGGCAGCAGTTCTTCCAGCATCCCCGGCTGCGCCAGCCCGCCCGGCGCGCGGGCCATGCGCACCAGCGGATAGAGCGTGTACATGGAGAAATCCCGCAGCATGCCGGCGGCGATGTCCCAGGTGCCGAAGTACTGGCCATAGGCGCCGGCGCGGTCGTCCAGGAGGCCCAGCCGCAGCTTGCGCGCGTCTTCGGGTTCCTCGCCGATGATCGCGCGGGTACGCGCCCACAGCGCGTCGGTGAGGTCCGCCAGGCTGGCGAAGGTGGATGGGTCGGTCACGATTGCTTTCTCCCGGTTGCGTTCATTCCGCCGCCATGCCGCCGCGTTCGCCGACGGCGCGCGACACCCGCTGGCCGGTGAGGTCGGCGCGTTCCTCATGGAAGGCGGCCTGCATGGCGTCCATGGTGACTGTCTCGCCGATCGCCGTCAGCCGGTCGCGGACGGCGGCGATCAGGTTCTGGCGAATGCCCAGGTCTTCCCGCAGCACCATCTGCGACAGTTCCATGCGCACTTCGGCGGGCCAAATCCGGTCGTAGGCCTCGCGCTCGGCGCCCATGTTGAACTGCCGGAGCGGTTCGGTGCGCGCCGCCTTCAACTCGGCCCGGCGCTTGGCGGTGGCGTCCGCGTCGACGGCGCCGGCCGCGTCGAACACCGCGCCGTAGGCCGCTTCGGCGCGCGCCTGGGTGACCAGGCCGCGCGAAATGTCGGCGCGGATGCGCGCCGGCTCGCGTTCCAGCGGATCGCCGAAACCGCCACCGCTCGGCGTGATGATGCGGATCACGTCGTTGCGGTGCAGTTGCAGCACGTTGATCTTGCCGATGGATTTCTCATCCGCCGTGCCGGGGTTCATGATCACCTCGCCAAGGCCGCCCGGATCGCCGCCATCGACGCCCCAGGGACGGAAATGGAAGCGGTTCATGCCGCGTACCGTCATGGTCGCCTCGTGACCCATGTTTTCCATGTCCAGCATCACGGCGGCGCCGCCCTGCCACTTGCCGGCGGCCTGGCTGTCGGGCAGCAGCCGGCAGGCACGCACCATCAGCACGGTTTCCGCCTCGACCACTTCGGCGGGCACGCTTTTCAGGTGGCTGAAGCGGGTGTCGATGGCATCGACGCCGTCCCTGTCGGCGCGGCCACCGCCGCCGCCGCAGATCGGATTGACGACGCCGACCCGGCGCTTGCCGGTCACCGGCGATCGGGCATTGAGCACGATCACCCCGACCATGCCGGCCCCCGTCGCCATCAGCCCATCGGGCAGCGCCTGGTGCAGGCAGCCGATGATGGCATCGTAGGCGCGGGTATTGGCGGCGACGCGCGAGCCGCCGGCGGCCGGGAACTCGGCGTTGATCACCGTGCCCCTGGGCGCATGGCCCCTGATCGGGCGCAGGATGCCGGCGTTGCGCGGGCATTCGGGATCGCGGGTCAGGATCAGGTGGATCATCGACTGCATCAGGTAGGGGTGCGTCTGGGCGCCAGTGACGTAATTGTAGGCCGACGGCGTCTGCGGCTCGGTGCCGCTGAAGTCGATCTCCACCTCGTCGCCCTTGACCCGCATGGTGGCGTGGATGAACGCGAACTCGCCCTCGTTGATGCCTTCAAGGTAGTCGCCGAAGGCATACTCGCCATCGGGGATCGAGCGGATTACGGCGCGCGCCTTCAACTCGGCGAAGTCGAGTACGTCGGTCATGCCGGTCTTCACCGCGTCCAGGCCATAGCGCTCGACCAGTTCACCCAGCCGCCGGTCCATGCTCTTGAGTGCAGAGAACATGGCCTTGAAGTCGCCCCAGATTTCATCCGGGATGCGGCTGTTGTCGAGGAAGATGTCGCGGATCTGCTCGACCAGTTCGCCTTCCTTGAAGATGTGCATGGGCCGAATGCGAAGGCCTTCCTGAAACACCTCGGTGAAGGCGGGCGAGATCGAGCCCGGCACCGCGCCGCCGATGTCGGAGGCATGGACGAAGGCCCAGGCGAAGGCGATGACCTGGTCGCCGTGGAAGATCGGCTTCAGCGTGGTCACGTCCATCAGGTGGGTAACCAGGCCGTCGGTGCCGAACGGGTCGTTGGTGATGTAGATGTCGCCGGGGCGCATGTTCTCGAGCCCGATATAATCGATCATCGGCCGGATCGGCAGGCCCATGAAGACGTTCACCCCGGTTTGGGTCGGATAGGCGAACATGTCGCCGTTCACGTCGGCAATGGCGCACTGGTAGTCCTGCACCAGCTTGACGAAGGTGGTATGCGCGGTTCGGTGCAGCGTCGCCGAGGCTTCCTCGACGATGGCCGTGAAGCGGTTGTTCATGATCGCGGTACGGACGGCATCCATGTCAGTTCTCCTTGCGGATCACGATGTCACCGGATGCCTGCACCGTGGCGGTGAAGCCCGGCGGCACCAGGATGGTGGTGTCGTTCTGGTCGATCACGGCGGGACCAGCCAGGCGGTGGCCGGGCGCCAGCAGGTCGCGTTCGTAGATCGACGCATCGCCATAGACCTCGCCGGCGAAGCGCAGCAGCCGGCTGCCCTTGAGGGCGCTCTCCACCGGCGCGTCGGAGGCGGATTTGACCGCCGGCCCCGGCGTCGCCAGAGCGCCCAGGATACGCACCCGCAGCTCGATGAACTCGACCTCGGCGGCGCGGTCGCAATGGGTATAGAGGCGCTCGTGTTCGTTGTGGAAGGCCGCCGCCAGGGCGGTCATGTCGCCGCTTGTCACCGCCATTGCCGGCAGCGCCACGTTGAGCTCAAACGACTGCCCCCGGTAGCGCATTTCCGCCCAATGTTCGATGCGGATGCCGGTCAGCCGCTCGGGTTCCACCTGCGCGTCGAGCCAGGTCCGCGCCTCGTCCTCCAGGCCGGTATAGGCGTCCTGAAGGCTTTCCGCCGTCACCACCGTTCCCTGCACGGACGCGACGACATCGTTGACCAGTTCCGTCACCAGCCCGCCGAAGGCACAGAAGACGGAAGGCACCGTCGGCACCAGCACCTGGCCGATTCCCGCTTCCGCCGCCAGCAAGGGCCCGTGCAGGGCGCCGGCGCCGCCGCAGGCGACCAGCGACAAGTCCTCGGGATCGACGCCGTGACGCGCCAGGTAGGGCAGCACCCTGGCCACCATGTTGGAGGTGGCGACGGTGGCGCAGGCCTCCGCCGCGGCGGCTAGGTCGAGGCCGAGCGCATCGGCGATCGGCTGCATGGCGCGTTCGGCGGCGGCGATATCGAGGCTCAGCCGCCCGCCCAGGAAGTTCGCCGGATCGATGTAGCCCGACAGCAGGTAGGCATCGGTGAGCGTCGGCTGCGTGCCACCGCGCCCGAAGCAGGCGGGCCCCGGATCGGCGCCGGCGCTGGCCGGACCGACGCGCAACATGGGCCCATCCATCCAGGCGATGGAGCCGCCGCCGGCGCCGATGGCCTCGATGCCGGTGACCGGCATCATCAGCGGGAAATCGCCGACCTCTGCGTCGTTGGAGATGGTCGGCCGGCCGTCGACGATCAGCGACAGATCGGTGCTGGTGCCGCCCATGTCCATGGTCAGGAACTTCTCGCCCTGGTGATGGCGGCCCAGGAAGCAGGCGGCGGTAACACCCGACGCCGGCCCCGACAGCAGCGTCTGGACAGGAAAATTGCGCGCCTCCGCGGCGGCCATGGCGCCACCGTTGGAGCGCGTGATGAACAGCTTCGCGGCGGGCAGCGAGTCCGCCAGGTAGCTCAAGAGATGCGACACATAGTCGCCCATCTTAGGCTTCACGTAGGCATTGAGCACACTGACCGTGGCACGTTCATACTCGCCGATCTTGGGCCAGAGCTCGCTCGACAGGCTGACGTCCAATTCCGGCACGGCTTCCCGGATGGCATCGCGCGCCGCGATCTCGTGCGCCGGGTTGCGGTAGCTGTGCATGAAGGCGATGGCCACGCATTTGGCGCCGGCGGCATGCGCGGCCAGGGCCGCATCCTTGACGCCTTCCAGGTCGACTGGCCGGCAGACGCCGCCATCGGCATAGAGGCGCTCGTCGATCTCAAAAACTAGCTGGCGCGGCACCAGAGGGGCCGTGCGCGTCGCCATGATGTCGATGCGCCTGGAAAGCTTGAGGCGCTGCAGTTCCAAGACGTCGCGGAAACCCGCCGTGGTCAGCAGCGCCACCGAGGCGCCGCTGCGCTCGATCACCGTGTTGGTGGAGATCGTGGTGCCGTGAATGACCAGGATTTCCTCGTCCGGCTGGTGCTCGGCGCGGGTGAGGATTTCCTCAAAGCCGGCCTTGAAGCCTTCTGCGAAATCCGCCGGCGTCGAGGAAACCTTGAAGCTGATGATCTCCGCGTCGTCGCCGGCGCCGTCCCGCCAGGCCGCGAAGTCCGTGAAAGTGCCGCCGATATCGACGCCGATCCTGAGCATGTCCGCCTCCTAAACGCCGGGCCAGACCTGGCCCAGCAACCGCATCCAGTTGCCGCCGAGAATCTTGGTGATGCGTTCCTCGCTCCAGCCGCGCTCGATCATCTCGGCGGTCATATTGGGAAATTCGTCGATGCGCCGGATGCCGAGCGGCTTGGAAATCGTCACCGTGGCGAATTCGGTCAGCACGCGGGCCGTGCCCTTGTCCTTGTTGGCCCAGATCTGCCAGGGGCCCGGCCTTGGCCGGTTCAGGGAAAAGTCGGTGCCGATGGCGACGTGGTCCTCGCCAACCACGTCGATCGTGTGGGCCATGGCGTCGATGACATCGGCGACGGTGGCGTCGTTGCCGGCGGCGAGCCCCGGCGCGAACAGCGAAACACCGATAATGCCGCCCTTATCGGCGCAGAGCTTGTAAAGCTCGTCGGACTTGTTGCGCGGCACGTCCTTCAGCGCCTTCGGCAGGCAGTGCGTGATGGCGCAAGGCGCGCTGGAATATTCGATGGTCTCGGCGGCGGTGACCTCACCGACGTGGCTCAAATCGCAGAGCACGCCAACGCGGTTCATCTCGGAGACCATCTCCTTGCCGAACCCGGTAAGGCCTGAGTCCTTGTCCTCCAGGTAGCCGGCGCCGGCGAAATTCTGGGTGTTGTAGGTAAGCTGCATGATGCCGACGCCGAGCATCTTGAACACCGCCACGTAATCGAGCCGGTCCTCCAGCGGCGATGTGTTCTGCCAGCCCATGATGATGCCGAGCTTGCCGCTCTGTTTGGCGGCGAGGATGTCGTCCGTGGTACGGACCGGCATCAGGATGTCGGCATTGGCGTCGTAGAGCTTGTTCCAATAGCTGACCATGTCGATGCCGCCGCGGAAGTTTTCCCACAAGACGGCGGCATGGTTGATGGCGGTAACACCGCCCCGCAGGGCCTCCTCGACCAACTCGCGATTGAAATCGCCGCATTGCAGGCCGTCGATAACAATGGACCGGGCGTGGAGTTCCGAAGCATCCGTCATGGCGCTCTCCTAGGTTGGTTGCTCGGCGATGGCCCTTTCGAGGAAATCAAGCCGGTCCTGGCCCCAGAACAGCTCTCCGTTGAAGACATAGGTGGGGGTGCCGAATATGCCGATGCGCTGGGCTTCGGCCAGATTGCCTTCCCAGATGGCGCGGATTTCCGGCGTCAGTGGTTCGCTAACCAATTGGGCGCCGGCCTCGCCGATGGTGTCGCGGGCAAGCGCGCGCAGGGTATCGAGATCGGCGATGTCGCGGTCTTCCGCCCAAAGTGCGCGCTGAATGGCGAAGGAGAACGGACGCGCGTCCAATCCGGCCTCCTGTGCGGCGATCATGGCGCCGCCGGCGGTCTCGATGGTGCGGCAGGGATAGAACTTGGGCTTCAGGTTGAGCGGAATGCCCAAGTGTTTCGACCATCGCGCCAATTCCACCGCGTGATAGTCCTGGCGCGGCTGCGGACGGGTCCGCAGCATGATGCCGCCGTTCTCGGTGATGACCCGGATCGGACGAAGCACCAGTTTTACCTGTTGGCGTTCGGCCAGTGCGTAAAGTCGCTCGGCGCCCATATAGGCCCAGGGCGAGGACGGGCCGTAAAAGGCCTCGATGGTCCCGGTACTCGGAATGATCCTATCCTCCAGAAACCGGCGCCCGATGCGCACGGCCCCCCGGTATGATGACCGATTGGCCATCAATGTCGAGACCATCGCGTGGGGTTTTTTATCGGCGCTTGGCTTCAGCGCGTTCGTGGATCAATAAGTATAACCCGGAGATAAAAATCACCGTGCCGCCGATAACGGTCCAGCCGTCGGGCACCTGCATGAACAGCACGAAGCCCAGCACCCCCGCCCAGACCAGCCGCATGTAGTCGAACGGCAGCAGCGCCGAGACGTCGGCGACCTTGCAGGCCTCGGCCAGGCAGATATGCGCGGTGGTGCCCAGCCCGCCCAGCACGAACAGCCAAAACAGTTCCTCCAGCGTCGGGAACTTCCAGTGGAACAGCGCGGCGACGAAGGCAATGGGTGTCGTCAGCATCGTCTGGTAAAGGGTGATGGTGACGCTGGTTTCCGTTCGTGACAGCAGCTTCACTAGGATGATGTTGCCGGCCAGGAAAACCGCGCTGAACAAAGACAACAGGGCGCCAAGGTCGAAGTCGGCGGCGCCGGGGCGCATGATGATCCAGGTGCCCAGCAGGCCGACGGCAATGGCCGCGACACGGCGCCAGTTGAGCTCCTCCTTGAGGACGAATACCGCCACCATGGTGGTGAACAGGGGCGCGGTGAACTGCACCGCCGTCGCCTTGGCCAGCGGCGTCAGGGTGACGGCGACGAACGACAGGATGCCCTGGCAGGCCTGCACGCCGCCGCGCAGCAGGTGCAGCGGAAAGCGCCGGGTGCGGAACGGTGTCAGGCCGTCGCGGAACAACACGGGGATGAGCACCACGCCGCCGAACAGGTAGCGAAAGAAGGCGGATTCAAACGGATGCAGGTTGCCGGCCAGATGCTTAACGCATGCCGCCATGCCCGCAAAAGCTAGCGTCGAACAGAGCATCAGCCCAATTCCCAGCATGGTGTTCGCCTGGCAGGCTTCAACGTTGGCTTCCGGCGGGGCGGAACTATCCATGCGGCTTCTCTGATCGCTCCTTCGGTGGTGGCGCCGGGCGGCGCCCATAAAATAAGGTTATGAGCAAAATCCGCATGCGGGCCGTTGGAAGGCCTAACCTTTGTATGATAGCATTTTTCCGTCGCCGCAAACTGAAGCTTTTCCATCCGAGGCGACGACGGCCGATCATGAGCCGTTACGGCACCCGAACGCAACCGTTACGGTGGCCGTGCTCCTTCTGACCAGGCGCCGGTGATTGATATACGAGGAACGATGACGATGACGATCAAGATACGAAAACTCTGTGACGCGCTCGGCGCCGAGGTCCTGGACATCAATCCGGCCGAACCCCTGGACGCCGAAACCTTCGCCGAATTGCGCAACATCTGGCTGGATTATTCCGTTCTGCTGTTCCGCGGCGTCGACTGGACCCCGGCCCAGCACATCGAATTCACCCGCGGTTTCGGCGAACTCCACATCATGCCCAGGCTGGGAACGGAAGTGCCGGTCAACCTGCAGCAACATCCGGAAATCTTCGTCGTCTCCAATGTCGAGCAGGACGGCAAACCGGTCGGTGTGAAGCGCGCCGGCTGGGGCTGGCACAGCGACGGCGAAGACAAGCAGTATCCCAACATGGGCTCCATGCTGTATGGCGTGAAGACCCCGAAAGTCGGCGGTGATACCGGGTTCGCCAGCACCTACCGCGCCTTCGAGGCGCTGCCGCAGGAAACCAAAGACCTGATCATCGGCAAGCGGGCGCGTTTCAGCCGCGTGGAAAAGCACCTGATCAACTACCCGAATCTGCCGCCGCTGACGGAGCAGGAGAAACTGGAGCGCCCCGACGTCTGGCATCCGATCGTGCGCACCCACCCGGAGACCGGCCGACGCTGCCTCTATATCGGCCGGTGGGCGGTCGAGATCGAAGGCATTCCCAAGGAGGAAGGCGACGCGCTGATCGAGGAACTGACCACGCACATCACCAAGCCGGAGTTCACCTACATCCACAACTGGCAGCCCGGTGACGTGGTCTTCTGGGACAACCGCAGCACCCAGCACTGCGCCATTCCCTACGACGACAGCCTCGAGGAACGCCACATGCTGCGCACCACCCTGGAGGGCGACGTGCCGTTTTTCCAGGCGGAAGGCGGCGTCAAGGTGGAAAGCTCGTTGGTGCAGGCGCACTGACCCCGTCCCGGCACCGATCCGAAAGGCTATTCCCATGCCGCAGCAGACCGACGACCAGCGCAAGGTGTTCGACGCCGTCTCGGAGCCCGATCTCGTGGCTCTGGCGCGACGCCTGATCCGTATCCCCAGCTTCGTCTTTCAGGAACACGATGTCGCCGACGACCTCGCCGGCTACCTGAAAGAATCCGGCTTCGATGTCGAGATGATGGAAGTCCGCCATCCATGGGAGCCGAAAAAGGTGACGCGCCAGCCGATCGCCCGGCTGAAGGGCACCGGCGGCGGTAAGTCGTTGATGATCAACGGCCATATCGACACCAACGTGATGATGTCGGGCTGGACCGTCGATCCCTATGAGGGGAAGCTGGAGGACGGCTGGCTCTGGGGGCTCGGCGCCCAAGACGACAAGGGCGGCATGGCGGCCGCCATCACCGGCATTCGCGCCATCATCGATAGCGGCATCAAGCTGGCCGGCGATGTCGTGGTCTGCCCGGTGGCGGCGCACAAGCTGGGTGGCACCGGCACCCGCACGGCACTCAAGAACGGCGTCAGCGCCGACTACGCCATCAACATCGAGCACGCGGCCAACACGCTCGGCACGGTTTGCAACGGCTCCGTCCGGGTGGTGATCTCGACCACCACGCCGGGGCTGTTCTTCCGCTTCACCGACGAGGCGCGGTCCAAGTACACCAACGCCATCGAGCAGCAAGCCGCGCTGATCCGGCACTTCGGCCCGAGCCTCACCAACAAGCTGCCCGGCAACTGGCTGACCCATACGCCGCATCCGGAATTGGCCGATTTCCCGATGATCCGCTATGACACCATCCACAAGGACCACTATGGGCGCGAATGCGATCTCATGTTCCAGGTTCGCACCGTGCCGGGGATGACGCTGGAGTCTGTCCGCCAGGACGTGGAACGGGTCATGCAAAGCGTTACCGACATCCCCAACCTGGACTACCGGCTCACCATTCCCGCCAACGGCGCGGACGATCCCTATTTCATGGACCCCATGGAAATCGCCCACGATCATCCGCTGGTGGTGGCGCTGGCGGCGGGGCAGGAACTGGCGTCCGGCATGCCCGCGCAGCTTGGCAGCGTCGAGCGCATTGGCAACTACGGCGACGGCAACGTGTTGGCGGCGGCGGGTATTCCGTCGGTGCAATACGGCCCCGGCGACATCAAGGTCTATCCCGAATGGCCGGCGCCGGACGAGAGGGTCCTGGTCAGCGAGTTGATGGTAACGGCGCGCGCCGTCGCCCATACGGCGCTGGCGATCTGTTCATGACCGTCGAGGTCGCCAGGTCGGAGCTCGAACGCCTGAGCGCGGCGGAAGTGCGCAAGGTCATCCGCGATGGCCGCTGGAGCGGCACCTCGAAGCGCCTGGCCTTGGGCCGCGAGCAGGCCAACATCGTCATCCTGCGCGAGGAATATGCCCTCGACTTCATGCGCTTTTGCCACCGCAATCCGAAACCGCTGTTCCTGATCGAGGCCACCGATACCGGCGACCCGGAACCGAAGCTGAGCGCGCCCGGCGCCGATATCCGCACCGACGTGCCGGCGTACCGGCTCTATCGCGACGGCAAGGCGGTGGAGGACCTGACCGACATCCGGCATCTATGGCGTGATGACCATGTCGCGTTCCTCACCGGCTGTAACCTCTCGGTGGATCAGGTGATGATCGATTGCGGCATACCGCTGCCGCACCTGATCCGCGAAGACGCCTGGCCATCGCAATACGTTTCCAACATTCCCTGCCGCCCGGCCGGCATTTTTCGCGGTCCACAAGTGGTCAGCATGCGGCCGATCCCGGAAGAGATGCTGATCCGGGTGATCGAGATCACCAGCCGCTTCCCGCGTTCGCACGGGGGGCCGCTGCATGTGGGCGATCCGGCGGCGATCGGCATCGACGATTTGGACAAGATCGACTGGGGCAAGCCCAATCGCATCGAACCCGGCCAGATTCCGGCATTCTGGGCCTGCGGCATCACCGCTCAGGCGGTGGCCTGCGAAATCGGCATTCCGGAAATGATCACCCATAAGCCGGGACACATGTTCGTCACCGACCTGGCGGTCGTCGATCCGGTCAAGTAACGCACCGCAGGGCGTTCGTCAGGGCGGCCCCATGATCAGGTTGGGCAGCCACAGCGTCAGCGCCGGGATATAGGTGATCATGATCAGCACGATGGTCAGCGGCACCAGGAACGGCAACACCGCCATGGTCAGGACCTCGAAGGGTCTGCCGGTGATGCCGACCATGATATAAACGCCGACCCCCATCGGCGGGGTCGCAAGTCCCAACAGCAGTGCATAGACGATGATCAGGCCGAAGTGCACGCGGTCGATGCCGAAGTGATCGATGATCGGCAAAAGCACCGGGATCAGGATCAGCTTCGCCGGCACGCCCTCGATGACGCAGCCGATGGCCAGCAGGAAGACGATCAGCAAGGCCAGGAACACGTTGCGGTCGTCGGTGACCAGCAACACGGCTTCCGCCATGGCCTGCGGAATCTGTTCGATCGCCAATAGCCAGCCCATGCCGTGCGAGAAGCCGATGATCATCATGATCATGGCGGTGACGCGCATGGAATCGGTGATCGCCTGCCACAGCCGCTTGGCATCGAGCGTCTTATAGAGAGCGCCCAGCAACACCGAATAAGCGCAGGCGAGCACGCCGGCTTCGGTCGGCGTGGTGAAACCAAACGTGATGGCGCCCAGGATGATGCCCGGCGCGGCAAGCGCGGCGATACCGTCAACGGCGTGCGAGCCGACCTCCTTCAGCGACGCCTTCGGCTCGCGCGGGAAATCGTGCTTGGCCGCCATGTAGCGGTTGAACAGCATCAGTGAGATGCCGATCAGGATGCCCGGGATGACACCGCCCAGGAACAGCCGGCCGATCGAGGTGTTGGCCAGGAAACCGTAAATGACGAGCGCGATGGAGGGCGGAATGATCGGGCCGATCACCGCCGTCGCCACCGTCAGCGCGCCGGCGAACTCGACCGGATATCCGCGGTCGCGCATGGCCTTCACTTCGATGGTGCCGAGGCCCGCGATATCGGCCACCGCAGAGCCCGAGATGCCGGCGAAGATCATCGACGACACGACGTTGACCTGCGCCAACCCGGCCCGGAAGTGCCCGACCAGGGTGGTGGCGAAATTGAAAATCTTGTCGGTCATGCCGACGGCGTTCATCAGGTTGCCGGCGAGAATAAAGAACGGCACCGCCAGAAGACCGGGGTTCTCGACCCCGTCGGCAACCATTCTGGGAATAATATAGAGCTGGTTGGAGAAGCCACCGGCGATGACG
Organism: Rhodospirillaceae bacterium; assembly: GCA_038125725.1. GTDB lineage: Bacteria > Pseudomonadota > Alphaproteobacteria > Rhodospirillales > Casp-alpha2 > TMED8. Next base: position 15,362 of record JAYPEK010000046.1, on the reverse strand, counting down.
GCGCCCAGCACGGCCAAGCCCATGGCAATGACGATCGGCACCCGAAGGATGATCAGCACCATGAAGCCGACGAAGAGAATCCATGCCATCAGCTCATCTCCTCGTCTTCGTCATCGATACTTTTGGTGAATACCGGTTCCGGGTCGCCTCGGAACGCCTTGGCCGTATCGAGCATCGCATTGACCAGAACCAGGACGCACGACAGGAACAGCGGCAGGGTCTGGACCCAACGGTCCAGTTCGACGATTTCGATCTCGTCGCCGAACTGCTGCATGATGGTCTGCGGTCCGTGCCAGAGCATGACGACCATCAGCACGACGGTCGACAGATTGACGAAGTGCCGGGCGACGGTGCGTCCGACGCTGCCGAAACGGTCGACGAAGAAGTCGACGGTGATGTCGCCGCCGATGCGGTAGAGCACGAAGAAGCCGAAGAAAATGGACCAGCAGAACAGGAACACGGTCCATGGAAAAACCCACGAAATCCCCATGTCGAGAACCGCGCGGGTGGTGATCTGGGTCATGTTGATGACCAACATGATAATGAGGCAGATGTTCGCCAGCGCCAGGAACATGCGCTGGAAAAACAGCATGACGTTGTCGATCCGGTCGATCATGGCGAACCCTTGTGTGGCGCCAATCACAGGCCGCCCGGATTTCCACCGGACGGCCTGTGTTGGAGCTTGTTTTTGTTATCGGGTCGCTTCGACAGCAGCCAGGAACCCTTTCGGCAGGACGCCTTCCTTGTCTTGCTGCGCATAGAACGCCTTCATGCGCTCACGGAACGGACCGGTATCCATGCCGTCGTAGTAGGTGACGCCTTTCGCCTTCAGGCGGTTGATCGACGCCATGGTGTCGGCATCCAAGAGGCCCTGCTCATAGAGCGAGGCACCCGCATGCGCCCGGTCGACGGCGTCGCGCAGGTCGGCAGGCAGGCTGTTGTATGCCTTGGCGTTGACCATGTAGCCGACGCTCTGCTCGTACTCGCGGTGGGCGGTGATGTGCGGCGCCTTTTCGTAGAAGCGCATGGGTTCGACCAGGGCGGCCGGGCTGTTGACGGACTCGACGATACCCTTGCCGAGAGCTTCGTAGACCGAAGTCCAGCCCAAGACACGGATTTCCGCGCCGAGATGCGTCCACGCGGCACCGGCCAGCTTGTCCGGGTGCATGCGCAGCTTCAGGCCCTTGATGTCATCCAGCGACTTGACTTCTTTTTTGGCGACGATGACGCGCCAGGAGCCGCGCGGGAAGTCCATGTAGTTGCCGATCAGGGTAATGCCGCCCTTCTCTTCAACGGTCTTGAGCCATCCCTTGACCAGGTCGGTGTCCATGAACCGCAGCCAGTGCTCGCGGTCGTCGAACAGGAACGGGGCGCTGATGTACTTCATCGCCGGTTCCCATTTGCTGAGATAGGCGGCGGTGGAGTTGTAGATGTGGATGGTGCCGGCCTGCAGCTGATCGATGACCGCGGCCTTCTTGCCCAACTGTTCGGACGGGAAGACCTTTACTTCCATCCGGCCGTTGGAATATTTCTTCACCAGATCGGCAAATTTCTGATGGCCTCGGCCCTCGAGGCTCTCTGCGGGTTGCTCGGTGCTCTGACGCCAAACCACCTCCGGAGCGGCGAGAGCCTTGTTCGACGGGGCCGAAAGGACCAGCGTCGAAACTGCGAACAATGCGGCGGCAAAAATGCGAACCAGCATTTCATTCTCCCTTATCAAGGTTTCTTACAGCGTGTTTAATCGTCCGATCATTATACATTGAACCCAAACGCGCGCAAATTTACCCCAGTAATACTCTTGGTTATAAGTATGCGTGCGGGGCATGACCGGACCCGGGTCATGCATAGACGAATGGCTCCATCTTTACCGGTTCGGCCAGCACCATGTCGCAGATCTTGTCGAGCGTCGTGCCCTCGAGCGTGATCCCGCGTTCCTTCGCCGCCTCGTTCATGGCGGTCATCGACTTGATCAGATTGGCACAGACCCGGTCGTTCGGATCGGTGTGATCGTTGTCGTTGTGGGTGATGAAATTGAGCACCGGGATCGACGGATTGCGCTTCATCACCTGATCGATGATGTTGCCGGCGATGGTCGGGTAGTCGGCATCGCGCCAGTCGGGCCTCAGGTCCCAATGGCTGGAGACCGTGTTGGCGCCGGCCGCTTCCGGCGAGTTGGGATCAACCTTCTGGAAGTCGCTGCCGACGGTGACGGTACGGTTGGAGAAGTCCACCGACACCGGCATGTTGGCGAACTCCAGGTCGCCGACCAGTTGGCGAAAGCAGGCGTGCGCCCGGTGCGGGTCGGGCTCGGCGCCGGTCCAGATGGCATTCATGAGGCGCCAGATGCGCCCTGGCAGCGAGCAAGAGCCGCCCCGGAACCCAAGATCGACGAGCACTTGGTACATGAAGTCATTGCTCGAGAAGGTGCCGGGCCGGAAATACAGCGGCCGCCGGCCCATGCCGGTCTGCCACATGGCGATGCCTTCCGACAGGTTGGCCCGCATCTCGTTCTCGGTCAGACCGCCGAAATGCGCCTTGTACTTGCCGTCGCGGAACTTCCAGGAATGCATGTGCAGGCCATCGACGCAGTGGCCCTTCTCGCCCAGTTCCTTGAACAGGTCGGCCTGTACCTCGAGCACCTCGGGGTGAATGAAGAAGGAGACGGGAAAACCGAATTCGCCGGTGCGGTCGACGTAGCCGCGAATGAATTTCTCTCCGTCCTCCCAGTTATCCGGCCCCGTGGCGGTCGGATGGGTGGTCGAGGTCGCCGGCTCGACATCCATGGTTGCGACGACATAAATCTTATCCATTGGGACACCTCTCAGAGTTGCCTCGGGTCCGGTTCATTCCGGTATCGTCGACAATCTGTATACAATCTAGCAATCAGCCTAAGCCGGGATCGCGATCCAGGGCAAGATGCCAAAAAGCAATAAAACCAAAATTTATTGCTCGGGCTTTATCGGGATCGACAAGTGTCGCCGCACGCCGGCAAACCGTTAACTTGTTTCGAAAAAAAATGATTACCGCGATGCGTGAGCGGCTTCACGTCGGCAATAGAGCTTTAGACGACGCGACAGGCGCGGGCCGGCCAACCAAATTCCAACGATCAACGGCCGCAGGTCAAAAGCCGGCAGCGGCACCGTCGCCACGCGGGTCGGCGGCGTCTTCGATCAGCCGGTCCGAAGGGTGCGGCGCGCTGACCATGCCCTCGTGGGCGCGCGTGGTTTGCAGCATTTCCGACATCGCCATTGTTATCCCGTTGGCCCCACGTCGCCGAAAACCCCTTCGCGGCAGGCCGGAAAATCCTCCAAACGCCACCAAAAAAACCACCAAGTCACTGACTTAGTGGGTTTTTTTTGGTAGCAGAGGAGAGATTTGTTCAAGCTCCTACCGCACGCACCATCAGCAAAAAGATATAAATTTCAATTCGCTCGGCCTGTACACCGAAACCTGCCGCATCCAACTTGAAACAGAAAGCGCGCTTTTGAAATCTGGCATGCGGGTTTCCAATTCACGGTCGAGGTATTTATCCAAAATGACTGCAGATCTTCCGAAAGCCGAAAAACATTCCGCAGACCGATAACGCGCGCTTCTGGCCCAAAGCGGGCATTTGAGACTTACCGCACCGGCGGGGATGCGAGCTCCGAAACGCCGGCACCGGAACCGGTGAATTTCTCGACCTCGACAAGCGCCGACAGGGGGCTTGGGCCTTGTGCGAGCTTCGAGGTGCCGATGTCGTTGGTCAGTCCGTTCGGATTGCCGCGCCGCTGCAGTGACGGGGCCGTGGCGTCGGGCGCGGTATCGAACCAAGCCCCCGTGGATAGACAGACGACACCAGCACGCATGTCTTCGCATGGATCGGCCGCCGCAAGACAGGCGCCGCGGGCATTGAAGACACGGACCGTATCGCCGCGACCGATGCCGCGCGCGGCAGCATCGGCACTGTTGATTCGCAACGGCTCGCGACCGCCGAATGCCGGGTCTCGGCCGACACCAACCTGCCCAAGCTGACTGTGCAGTTGGCGTGCTGGTTGGTTGGTCAACAGGTGCAGGGGCCAGCGATGGGCGGTGTCCGAGCCGAGCCATTCCCGGGGTTCACGCCATGCCGGATGCGGCGGACAATCATCGTATCCGAAAACGGCAATGGTGTCGGAGAAAAGCTCGATCCGGCCCGATGGCGTCGACAGCGGATGGCCATCGGGATCGGCGCGGAACAATCCGAACAATGGCGGCACGTCGGTCGGCGATGGTACCTGCCAATACCCCTGCGAAATAAACGCCTCATAGGTCGGCGGCTCCAACCCCTGTGCGTCGGCCGCGACGGCCACCGCATCGAACAGATGGCGAACCCAGGCGGCTTCGTCGCGGTCTTGGGTGAAGGCCGCGTGACAGTCTTGGCGGGCCGCGAGATCGGAGAAAATGTCGAAATCGTTGCGCGCGCCATCTATGGGCTGGATGAGACGCGGCATGTGGAACAGAAACGGGTCGCGCGACGAGCCGCCGATGTCGGTGCGTTCCAGGGTCGTCGTCGCGGGTAGCACGATATCGGCGCGCCGGGCCGCCGGGGTCCACCATGGCTCGTGGACAATGATCGTTTCCGGCTTCTGCCAGGCACGGTTCAGGCGGTTCAGGTCCTGGTGGTGGTGAAAGGGATTGCCGCCGGCCCAATAGACCAGCCGGATATCCGGATACACGACGTCAGCGCCGTCGAACGATATAGATTCGCCCGGGTGCAGCAACATGTCGGTGAGGCGGGCAACAGGGATCGACCGACCGGCGGGATTGTCCAACCCCGGCATGGCGGGTGCCAGGCCGCGTCTGCGAAAGGCGCCGACGCCATTGATCGACCCATGCCCGAACGAGAAACCGCCGCCGGGCAAGCCGATTTGGCCAAGCACGCTTGCCAGGGCAATCAATGCCCAGAAGGGCTGTTCACCGTGTTCGGCACGCTGCAGCGACCAGGTCGCGCTCAGCAATGTTCGGCCGGCGGCGATCCTGCGGGCGAGGTCTTTGATTTCATCCGCCGAAATACCGGCGATCGCCGCCGCCCAGGCCGCATCTTTCGCGACCCCGTCGTCGACACCCATGAGGTAGTCCCGAAAGGCGTCGAAGCCGACGCAGTATCTTTCGAGAAACGAATGATCATGGGCGTCGTTGCCGATGACCTCATAGGCGAGCGCCAGCATGATCGCGGTATCGGTGTTGGGACGCGGCGAGATGCGCTCATCGACGAGCCCCGGCGGCGCATCGTCGCCATTGGGACTGACGACGATGACCCGAACGCCCGCGTCACGTGCCTTGCGCAGCCAGTCCGCCGACGAATGCCGCCCGGCACCGCCGGCTGTTACCCGCCAGTTTTTTGGGTTGAGGCCGCCGAAAGCGACCAGCGTTTCCGTGTGCTCGACGATATCCGGCCAATCGACTTCGGCGCCGGTGACCGTCGAGTAGTCTCCGAGGACATGCGGCAGCAGGATTTGCGCCGCGCCCCAGCTGTAATTTCCGATCTGATCGACGAAACCGCCGGAAGCCGCGAGAAATCGCCGCACCTGGGTGCGCGCATGATGAAACCGCCCAGCACTCGACCAGCCGTAGGAGCCGCCGAAGACGGCGTCGTCGCCGTACTGCGCCCGGACCCGCCGCAGTTCGTCATCGATCAGTTCGAGCGCATCATCCCAGGATACCGCTACGAAATCTTCTTGCCCGCGCAGGGTGCGGTCCGAGCGCTCGCGCTTGGCCAGGAAATCTGCGCGCACCATCGGCGCGTCGATCCGCAGGTCGGAATAGACCAGTTCCGGCAGGGCGCCGATCATAGCAGGATCGGCATTTGAACCTTCGAAGGGCCTGGTTTCGACAAGCCGCCCATCCTCGACGGTCGCGGAAAAGGCGCCCCAATGGCAGAGACTGGTGCGGACGTGTCGCGTCAACGGCCTAGGTCTCACCCCGCTTGCGCCGTCGTTCGGCGACGGTTTCGCCGGCGATCAACCAATCCGTGGCCGCGACGTCCCTGAACACCACATAGACGTGCTCGGCCGACGTATCCATATGTTCGACCAATGCATCGGTGATCGCCTGGGCGACCTTTTGCTTTTGCTCTTCCGTTCGTCCCTTGATGATTTCAACGGCAACATATGGCATTGGCTATCCCTTCCATTTCTCAACACCCCAACGACAACCCGCCGTCGACACGCATGACCTGGCCAGTGATCTGGCGCGCATCTGCCGACAGCAGAAAACAAACCAGTGCGGCGACCTCGTCCGGTTCGGTCAGGCGCCCGGTGGGGGTGCGCGCGGCGGCGCGTTTCCAGGCATCATTGCCGAGCGCGGAATGACCGCTGGCTTCCTTGCGCGTGTAGCCCGGCGCGACGGCATTGACGGTGACGCCGGCATCCGCCAACTCACGGGCGAGCGCCTTCACCAGGGCCTCGAGCGCGCCTTTGGCGGCGGCGGTCACGGCGAACGGCCGGTCACCGTCGAACACTTGCGCGACGAAGGAACTGACGGCGACGACGGCGCCATGATCGGATGCCCGCAGCGGTTCGGCGGCTGCCGCCGCCAGATCAAGGAACGCCCCCGGCATTGCCGCCAGACCGGCATCCAGCGCCGCGCGGTTCCCGTCGGTAACGCTTCCGGCCTGCGCGAACCCGGCGTTGGCAACGATCTGGTCGAGGCCGCCGAAGGTCTCGACGGCCCGGGCGACCAGTGCCGCGCCGGCGCCGGCATCGCCCAGGTCGGCCATGACGGTCGCCACCTCGGCGCCGGCCGAGCGGGCTTCGGCCGCGACCGCCTCAAGCCCGTCGGCGGACTTGCGGGTGTGCAGAAGCAGGCGAACCCCTGGTGCCGCCAGGCGCCGCGCGGTTGCGGCGCCGATGCCGCTTGCGCCACCGGTTATGAGGACGGTCCGGGACATGGCTTGCGTCTATTCGGCCGCAAGAACCTGCGTGGCATCGAGCTTGTAGCCGTAGCGCTTGTCCAGTTCCAAATCGCGGCAGATGTCCAACCCTCGCTTCAGGTGCGCGGGATCGAGTGGCATCAGCGGCTTGCGCAACGGCCCGGCCGGCAAGCCGACCGCCGCCATCAGCGACTTGGTGGCGACCGGGTTGATCGCCGAGTAGACGAAATGCAGCATCGGCAGGTTCTTCAGCCAGGCCTCGCGGCAGGCGAAGGCATCGTTGCCGTCCTTCCATGGCGTCGAAATGACGGCCATTTCCTGGGGGATGAGGTTACCGGTCATGTTGGCGGTGCCATGGCCGCCGAGCGCCATCATCGGCACCACCAGCCCCAGGTTCGGCGAGCAGCAGCACATCAGCGCCATGTCCGGCTTGGCCGCGCACATCTGCGCCACCTGGCCGACACGCGGCGTCGATTCCTTGAGCACGACGAATTTCGGATGCTCGGCCAGCTTGAGCAGATCCTCGTGGGTAAGATCGGTGCTGACGCGCGGCGGGTTGTTGTAGAAACCGAGCGGAATTGCCGACGCGTCGGCGACTTCCAGGCAGAACTGCACGATGGCGGCGTTGGAAGCGCAGATGTACGCCGGCGCGGCGATGATGGCGCCGTCGGCGCCTTCGCTCGCGGCCTGCGCCACGTAGTCGATGGTGGCCGCGGTGGTGGTGCCGGTGCAGCCGTACCAGAATTGCATCTTGCCGGTCCGCGCCTTCATGGTTTCGCGCACGATGGCGTGGCGCTCTTCCATGCTCAACATCGACACTTCGCCAGTCGAGCCCATGATCAGCACAGCCTTGGTGCCGTTTTCCTCATGGAACTGCAACAGGGTGCGAAAGCCCTCGAAATCGATGGAGCCATCGGCATTCATGGGCGTGATCAGGGCAACGAATGAGCCTTCAACCATTGCTGTCGTCATTTGCGTTTCCTCCGTTTGAGAAGATGATCGAATCCTATATTCCAAAAACCTTGGGCATGAACTGTTTCGGCAGGCCGATAACGATGTCGGGAACCCACAAGGACAGGATGGCCACAAGAATGACCAACCCGACGATCGGCAAAATCGCCTTGATCGCGGCCATGATCGGCACCTCGCCAATCTGGCTGGCGATCAACAGGCAGATTCCGTAGGGCGGCGAGATCAAGCCGACGGACAGCGTCACCGTCGTCAGCACGCCCAGGTGAACCGGGTCCATGCCGGCGGTATCCCCCAACCCCTGGATGATCGGCAGAAAAATCAGCACCGCGGAAATCGGGTTCAGCACGGTCCCGATCAACAGCAGAAACCCGATCAGCAGCAGCATGATGCCGAAACCGTTGCGGGTCACCGACAGGATGAACTCGACGACGATGTCGGCGGCGCCCAGATAGGAAATCAGCCAGCCGAAAACCCCGGCGCCGGCGACCGTGAACAGCGGCACGGAAAAATCCACCGCGGACTTGGCGAGCATCCCGGGAATTTCCCGGAACGGGATTTCACGATAAACGATGAACGACAGGAACAGGGCCCATGTCACGGCGCTGATGGCGGCCTCCGTCGGGGTGAAAATGCCGGCCACCACGCCGCCCAGAACCATAACCGGGATAAGCAGCGGCGGCGCGCCGATCAGCAGCGCCTTGCCGACGGCACGGATGGAGGCCTTGGTGTTCGCCGGGTATCCGTGTTTCATGGCGAGTACGTAAGTATATCCCATCATGAAAAAGCCGATCATGATCCCGGGGACGACACCGCCCAGGAACAACGCGCCAATGGAGACGTTTCCGAACGCGCCATAGATGATCAGGATGATGCTGGGCGGGATGATGACGCCAAGCGTCGATGAGGCCGCCGTCAGGGCGACTGAAAACGCCGGGTCGTATCCGGCTTTCTTCATCGCCGGAATTAGGATCGAGCCGACACTGGCGGTATCCGCCGCGGCCGATCCCGACAGGCTCGCGAACACCATGCTAACGAACACGTTGACGTGGCCGAGGCCGCCGCGCACGTGGCCGACTGTCACGTCGGCAACCCGCAACAGTCTCTCCGTGATGCCGCCGGTATTCAGGATACGCCCCAGGAACATGAAGAACGGCACGGCCAGAAGCGGAAACGAATCGATATTCGAATACATCTGGTTGACCGTCGACGCCAACGGCAGATCCTCGTGAAGGATAACGAACACCGACGCCAGGATCAGGGAGAACCCGATATTGACGCGCAGCGCGATGAGAACGAAGAAGCTGCCGAGCAACAACACCAGCGGATTCATGATCGGCCTCCGGCGTGCAAATCGCGGATCCGCTTAAGGTCGTCGGGGATCAATTCCGCCAGGAAGCAGGCCATCGCCATCGCCCCCAGCGGGATCGGCAGGAAAAACCAGAATTCCGGAATCTCCAGCCCCGATGCGACGCGCGTCCAGCCCATGTCCGACAGGATCCAGCCGTTGTAGATCAACACGCCGACGACTGCCGATATGGCGGCGTGGCTCAGGATGGAGATCAGCGAGTTGGCCAGTTTCCAATCCGCTGGAATCAGATCTAGGGTGTAGTGCTCGTTCCAGCGCAACGCCAACGCCGCACCAATGAATATGCACCACGAGAACGCCATTTGCGCGACATCCAGCGTCCACACCAGGGAAACGGCGAACACGTTGCGGTTCAGGACCTGGACGAAAACGATCACGATCATGATCGCGAAGGCGGCGGCCACCAGCCAGCGCAGCAGGCGGTCGAGAATTCTGTTAATGGATCGGATCAGTGTCATAAACGGCATTCAAGCCTGTCTGGCATGCGGCTGAAAACAAGCCCGGACACGCCAAGGGACCGGCTGGCAGGCACGGGCCGCGGCGGGATCAGGTCCGCCGCGGCCCGGCTACGCGGTTTATTGGCTCGACCGGATCATCGCCAAGACTTCGGTCAGGCCCTTTTCCTTCGCGAATTTGTCCTGCACCGGCTTGAGGACGGCCATGAATTCCGACTTGTCGGGGTTGGTCACGGTAACGCCATGCTTGGTCTTCAGCGTTTCGACCAGGTTGGCGTCGTAGCCCTTGGCCTTTTCGACGCCGACCGCGGTCGCATCGATGGCGGCCTGCTGAACCAGCTTCTGCAGGTCGGCCGGAAGCTTGTTCCAGGACCGCTCGCTCATGGAGAAGTGGTTCACCTGAATGGTGTGGGCGGTGAGCGCCAGATAAGGCGCGACTTCATAGAGCTTGCTGCCCAGGTAACCGGGGATCGAGCTTTCCAGAGCTTCGGCGACGCCCGTCTGAATGCCGGCATAGAGCTCCGGCCAGGCGATGGTCACCGGCAGCGTGCCCAGCGTCTTCCACGTTTCCGCGATCACCGGCGACGGCGGGGTGCGCATCTTGAACCCCTTGATATCCGCCAGCTTCATCACCGGCTTTTTCGAGTTGGACATGTTGCGGGTTCCGGAGCCGCCCAGGGCCAGCAGCTTCAGGCCGAGTTTCCGGTCGGCGTAGACTTTCTGGTAGTACTTGACCACCGGCGAGTCGGGGCCGACCGCCTTCATCAGGCCGTCGAAACCGCCGAAAAGGTAAGGCAGGCTGAACACGCCGTATTCGGGCGCACTCTTGACCGCGTTGTTGGTCGAACTGACCATGAAGTCGATGGTGCCCAGGCCCATCTCCGCGAGGACTGCCGGGTCCTTGCCGAGCGATGCCGCGGGGAAAAGCTTCACCGCGATTCGGCCGCCGCTTTTCGCTTCGACTTCCTTTTTGAAGTGCTCCGCGATGTCGTTGTATGGGTGCGGCGATTTGACCTGCGTGTGGAAACGCATGTTGAATTCCGCAGCCTGCGTGCCCGCGGCGGTCATTCCGAAGACAATCGCGGCCGTCGTGATCTTGTGTAGGAAATTCATGCCAACCTCTCCTTGGTAGCGCCATGACGCCAGCGGCCTAACTGCGTACGCGAGCGGAAAACCGCCCCGTCGGCACGCCATAAAAGCCGTTCGCTCTATCCGGCAGTATTGAACCAATGAATTGGATCATTTGGTATCATACCTGTCCAATACGATTTTCTGTTGCTTCTATGAAAAATTGTTATGCCCCTGAATGCCGCCAGGGCGGCAACTCAGACGGCGAAGATTTCATCTTGCGACAGAAAATGGCTTGTCGCTTCGTCGATGAACAGATCGGCAATGCGGGAATGCGCGGTTTCGGTCGGATAGATGATGCGGAAATCGAAAGGCACATACGGCTTGAAAGGACGGATGAAGATTTCTCTGTCGCGGAAGAAACCGGCGGTCATGGGGTCGATCAAACCGACGCCGATCCCCTGTGCCACCAGCGAACAGGCGGAGAAAGACGGCTGCGTTTCGATGCGGATGTTGCGCCGCACGTTGGCCCGGGTGAATACCTGATCGATATGCAAAGCCGGCAATGTATGCTGGGCGAGCGAGATGAAGGGTTCGTTCTCGAGGTCCTTCGGGCCGATGGTCTTTTTGGTCTCCAGCGGATGTCCCTTCGGCGCCACGAGCACGCAATGGGACCGGAACGAGGGGCCGATCTCGACACCCGGCTGGTCCAGGTTCAACGATCCGATGCCGACATCGAAATGCCGCGCCGCCACCCATTCGACGAGACGCGGCGAGCTTTGAACCTCCAGCGTGATCTTGATGTCGGGGTATTTTTCGCTGAACTTCCGGATCGCCACCGGCAACAGGTCGAGACAGACCGCCGGCATGGCCGCCACGCGCAAATGGCCGCGCCGCAGATCCTTGATCTCCTGCGCCGCCTTCTTCAGGCTTTCGATGCCGATGAAGGTTCGCTCCAGTTCCTCGAAGAAGTTCACCCCTTCGAGCGACGGATGCAGCCGTCCCTTGCGACGGATGAACAGCTTGAACCCGATGGAATACTCCAAATCCGCAATCAATCGGCTGACGCCCGGCTGCGAAACGTTCAACATTTTCGCCGCGCCGGTGACGCTGCCGACCATCATGACCGCGCGGAACGCCTCCAGTTGCCGTAAATTCATCTTTCCCTCTCTCCCTTTGGTCGGCCGTTCGGCCGTCGTCATCCCATAACATTATTTCATGCAACGTTGCTCTATTGATATTGGAAAATTATAGGGCCTTATGGTCGAATTGCCGCTACGGACAAACGTCAGGAGCGGACTCGGGTCATGGTCGATAGGATGTTGGACGCGGATGTTCTGGTTATCGGCGGCGGCGGCGGGGGGCTGCGCGCGGCAATCGAGGCCGACGCGGCGGGCGCGCGCGTGCTAGTCGTATCCAAGGGCATAGTCGGCAAAAGCGGCCTCACGCAGACCGCGGTCACCGGCTTCCAGGTGGCGCTCGGCAACGCCGACCCGCGGGACAATCCGGATGTCCATTTCAACGATTCCATGCGCGGCAGCTACGGCATCGCCGACCCGGAACTGGTCCGGATCTTCACCCGCGAGGCCCACATCGCCGTCGAGGACATCGAAGCCTTCGGCGCCCGCTTCGACCGCGACGAAAACGGCCAATTGATTCAGCGTGCACTGGATTCATCGCAAACCTACCCGCGTTCGCTGCGCAAGGGCGACTCGCTCGGCACCCCGATCATGCAGGCGCTGCGCAAACAGGCGAAAAAGCGCAACATTCCCTGCCTGCATGAAATCCTGGTCACCAAGCTTCTGGTCGACGACGGGCGCGTCTGCGGCGCCGTGGCGCTGGATTTCCGGACCGGCGAGCTGCTTCACATCGCCGCCAAGGCGGTGATCGTGGCCACCGGCGGCGGTGCCGAGATCTTTCCCGTGCACAGCAATACGCCCGACGCCACCGGCGACGGCTGCATCCTGGCGCTCGAGGCCGGCGCCGATCTCGTCGATATGGAATTCGTGCTCATGCTCGGCCATGCCGTGCTTTATCCCGAACCCGTTCGCGGCGTCCTGTTCACCTACCAATATCTGCTGCCGAAAGGCGCGCGCAGTCCCTACAATGCCGATGGTGAGCCGTTCCTGGCTAAGTATGATCCGGAAGGCAGCGACAATCCGGCGCGCCATATCTATGCGCGCGCGATTTTCGGCGAGGTCCGGGCTGGACGCGGCAGCCCGCACGGCGGCGTGTTCTTCGATCCCGCGTCGGTATCGCCGGAAATCCTGCACGAAACCCTGCCGTCGCAAACCCATCTCCTGGAAACCCTGGGCGTGGACATGTCGAAGCCGATCGAGGTCGGCATCGCCGCCCATTATTTTTGCGGCGGCATCAAGATCGACCCGCATGGCAATGCATCGCTCGCCGGCCTGTACGCCGTCGGCGAGTGTTCGGGCGGCCCGCACGGCGCCGCGCGGGTCGGTGGCAACTCACTGACGGAAGTTCTGGTGTTCGGCAAACGAGCCGGGCGGCATGCCGCCGAAAGCGTTGCGTCAGCGCCGGCCAGCCGCCCGGACGACGATGCGATCGAGGCGGAATGCGCGCGCCTGACCTCATGCCTGGCGGCGGCCGGCGACGGTCCGCAGCCGGCGGACATCATCGACGACCTGAAAAAATCCATGGGCGAAAATGTCGGGGTGGTTCGCAATGCGGACGGGCTGCGCCAGGCCATCTCCGACCTTCATGCCCTCGAAACGGATCGGTTGCCGCACATGGCGCTGACCAATCACGACCGCGTCGCGAACTATCAGTGGGTGCAGGCCATCGAGGCCCGAACCATGGTTCGCCTGGGCCGGGTCGTTGCCGCGGCGGCGCAGGCGCGCACGGAAAGCCGTGGCGCGCATTTTCGCGAGGATTTCGAACAGCAGAACGACACCGAATGGCAGCGCAATATCATCGTCCAAGCACAAGACGACGGGTTCACGCTGCATCGCTCGCCGATTGTCAGCGGCGAGACCTTGAAGAAGGCGGGATAAGGCCATGAAACATACATTGCGATTGTCGCGCTTCGATCCGGCCGTTGACGAGGAACCGCACGAAGAAACCTATGAGTACGAGGCGGAGGGCACGCTCAACGTGATCCAGGCCATTCGCCGGATTTACCGGACCGTCGACGGCACGCTATCGTTTCGCGACACCGATTGCCATCGGGGCGTATGCGGCCTCTGTTCGATGATGATCGACGGCAAACGCCGCCTCGGCTGCATGTGCATCGCGGAAGACGGCATGTCCGTCGCGCCGCCGCCCAATCGAAAGGTGATCAAGGATCTCTTGTTCGAAATGGATTGAACCGAGGGTATTTGTTGCGAAAGGACCGGCCAGATGTCCGATTCTGACCCTAAGGAGACCTTCAGCGTCGATTTGGTTAGGTGGGATTCTGGTCGGATTTCACCCGCCTGATACGGCAATTGGTTCCAGAGATGCAATAGACCCTCAGTCGGTTGAGAGGGTCTCGGGATGCTTTTTGTTATGGTGAATTGAAGACCATAAAGCCAATCCAATCAGACCAGCGCTGAAAAGGCCGGTGATCACCTCAGGGATATGCAACAAAGACTGGGCAAACATGATTACAGACAAGACCAAAATCGAATAGAACGCTCCGTGCTCAAGATACCGGAATTGAGCCAAGGTGCCGCGTTCAACGAGCATGACCGTCATTGCGCGGACATACATCGCGCCGATACCGAGACCGATGGCTATCAGGAATAGATTGGTGGTCAGCGCGAAAGCGCCGATGACGCCATCGAACGAGAAGCTGGCGTCTAGCATCTCTAAATAAAGGAAGGCGCCCAGTCCGCCTCGCCGCGCCATGTCCTGGCCTTCCTGTTCGGCCTCGAGCATATGGCTCAGCAATTCAACGCCAAGAAAGGTCAGCAGCCCGAAAATCGCACTGGTCAAGAACGTCGCCGCCTCGATCGGCGGCAGTGCCAGACTGAAGCTTACCGCCACGATCAGCGCGAAAGCGATTTCCAATCCGCGGATCGATGCCCACTGACTCAACCGCGCCTCGAACACGTGGATCCAGTGAATATCCTTGTCGTCGTCGATGAAGTAGCTCAGCGCAACCATCATCAGAAACGTGCCGCCAAAGGCGGAAATCGATAGGTGCGCATCGCCGATGATCCGCTCGTACTCACCCGGGTCTGAAACCGCCAGTTCGATCGCCGCAAAGGGCCCGATCTTGGCGGCAATGGCGACAATCGCCACCGGAAAGACAATCCTCATGCCGAAGACGGCAATCAAGATGCCCCAGGTCAAGAAACGCCGGCGCCACAGTTCGGTCATCTGATGAAGCTTGTTGGCGTTGACGATCGCATTGTCGAACGACAGCGAGATTTCCAGGATCGACAGCACGATGCCGACCAGCAGGAATGAGAGAGATCCTGAAAGGGTGCCGGTCATGTGCCAGCCGAGCGCAAAGCACCCCACGAGGCCGATGGCGGTGACCACGAAGGGCCAAAACAAATAGGTGAGAATGGGCATCCTTGTCCGCGCCTTCAAGCCGTTCCACGGTGGTTGTTCCCCGTCAGCGCCCATGGGACGTATTGAGGTGATTGCCTAAGGGAGGATT
>JAYPEK010000045.1:0-31995 GCA_038125725.1 Rhodospirillaceae bacterium | reverse complement strand
GCGTCGAGCCCCAGGGATTTCAGGCCCGGCGCATAGAGATCGCGGCGGCTTCGGCACCAGAGCACCGGCGCGATGCGCGCGGCCCGGCCCAGAAGCGCCGCCGCGAACCCCAGGGCCGGCGTGACGTTGCCGGGCGCCGCCGGAACGACCTCATGCAGGGCCGCCGGCGCCAGCCCGCCCCAGGGCAGGTGGCCGTCGATCTCCGGGACACCGAAAGCCAGCGATGGCGGCGGTGCATCCCGGCCCAGGCATGGGTGCTCGAGGTGCGCGATCCGTCGCCGGAGATCGTCCAGCAGAGCCGTTTTCGAGGGGGCTGAAGGCATTGGTTCACCTTAAATGTTCCTATTATGTTCTAATTCGGAACAGGCATCCGGTCAAGCTGCAAGGGGACATTGTAAGACAATCTAAGGCTTTACATGGGGGCAAGACCGACCCTATCTGTCGTACCTGATCCCGCTACGCCGCATCCGAACCCGGACGAACCTAATGACCGCTTCCGCACGCTTGTTTTCGCCGATCCTGATTGCCGGATGCCTGGTGCTGCTCACAAGCTTCGCGCTCCGCGCCAGTTTCGGTCTGTTCCAGATCCCCATCGCCGAGGAATTCGGCTGGCTGCGATCGGAATTCTCCATGGCCATCGCCATCCAGAACCTGGCCTGGGGCATCGGCCAGCCGCTGTTCTCCGCTTTCGCGGAGAAGTTCGGCGACAGGAAGGCGATCGCGCTGGGCGCCGTCGTCTATTCGCTGGGTCTCGTGCTCTCCAGCGTCTCGGTCACGCCGGAAGCGCATCAGTTCCTGGAAATCCTGGTCGGCTTCGGTATCGCCGGCACCGGTTTCGGCGTCATCCTCGCCGTGGTCGGCCGCGCCACCTCGGACGAGCACCGCTCACTCGCCTTGGGCATCGTCACTGCGGCCGGGTCGGCGGGGCAGATCGTCGGGCCGCCCTTCGCCGATGCGCTGCTCAGGGTGATGCCCTGGTCGTCGGTGTTCGTGGTGTTTTCGGCCGTCATCCTGTTGACGTTGTTCGCGCTGCCGTTCCTGAAGTCGCCGCCGCAAGCCCACCACGAGGCACATACGGTTTCATTGGGCGAGGCCGTCGTCGGCGCCCTCAAGGACCCGACTTTCGCGATGATCTTCATCGGCTTCTTCTCCTGCGGTTTCCAACTGTCGTTCGTCACCGCGCACTTTCCGGCATTCATCACCGAGGTTTGCTCGGCCATTCCGCCCGGCAGCCTGATCCGTTCGCTCGGCGTCAACTCGACCTCGGCGCTGGGCGCCTTTTCGCTGGCGCTGATCGGGCTTGCCAATATCGCCGGCACCATCACCGCCGGCGCGCTCGGCCGCACATGGTCGAAGAAATACCTGCTATCGCTGATCTACACCGGCCGCACCATTGCCGCCGCCGCCTTCATCCTGGTGCCGATGACGCCGACCACGGTGGTGGTGTTCTCGCTGGTCATGGGTGGGCTGTGGCTGGCGACGGTGCCGCTGACATCCGGCTTGGTCGCACATATTTACGGGCTCCGCTACATGGGCACGCTCTACGGCATCGTCTTCTTCTCGCACCAGTTGGGCTCGTTCCTGGGCGTCTGGCTCGGCGGCTATATGTACGACCGCTACGGATCCTACGACGTAGTCTGGTGGGTGGGAGTCGGTGCCGGCGCGATCTCGGCCATCGTGCACTTGCCGGTGCGCGAAGCGCCCAAGGCAGTGCTCGCCCGCGCTTAACGCAGGCGTTTGCGAAAGATCATTTCCGCGTAACACGCGACGTTCTATGCTTTCCGCAGGGTTTCGAAACCACCTCGGAAACGGCTGAATTTCATGCTCCCCAACGCCATCCTCAGTGTCGACGAGATGTACGCGGCCGACGCCACCGCCATGGCCGCCGGCATACCGGGGTTGGAGCTGATGGAGAACGCCGGCTGGGCGATCGCCGATGCCATCTGCGCGCGATACGAACCTTCCGCCGTCACCGTTCTCTGCGGCCCCGGCAACAACGGCGGCGACGGGTTCGTGGTTGCCCGGTTACTGGCCGGGCGTGGCTGGCAGGTGCGTCTGGCGTTGCTGGGGGAGGCCGCCAAACTGAAGGGCGACGCCGCCGTCAACGCCGCGCGCTGGACCGGCGATGTCGAGCCGATGACCCCGGCGGCGCTCGATGGGGCCGACCTGGTCGTCGACGCGCTTTTCGGCGCCGGGCTGGCGCGTGACCTGGATGGCGTGGCGGCGGAGGTGATCGAGGCGGTCAACGCGCGTTGGCTCCCGTGCGTGGCGGTCGATATGCCGAGTGGCGTGCATGGTGATAGCGGCGTCATCATGGGGACGGCACCGCACGTGGACCTGACGGTCACCTTCTTCCGGCCGAAGCCGGGCCATTTGCTGATGCCGGGACGGGCGCGACTTGGCGAGCTGGTGGTTGCCGATATCGGCATCCCCGATGCGGTATTGGAGGAAATCCGCCCGCAAACGCAGCGCAACGGACCGGAGATCTGGGGCGGGCGCTTTCCCTGGCCGGCGGCCGACGGTCACAAGTATGCGCGAGGGCACGCCGTCATCGCCGGCGGCGCAACCATGACCGGCGCGGGGCGACTGGCGGCGACGGCGGCCCGGCGGATGGGCGCGGGTCTGGCGACCATTGCATCGCCGCCGGATGCCTTCGCCATCTATGCCGCCGGGGATGCCGGCAATATCGTCGCCGTAACGGAAGGCGCCGACGCCTTTGCCACGCTGATCGACGATCCGCGCAAGAACGCCGTCTTGATCGGCCCCGGTGCCGGCACCGGCCAGGAAACGCGCGACAAGGTTTTGGCGGCGTTGTCTCGCAACAAACGCACGGTCCTGGATGCCGATGCCATAACGTCGTTCACGGATATGCCCGATGCGCTTTTCGGCGCCATCGGATCAGATACGGTCCTGACCCCGCATGAAGGCGAGTTCGCCCGTCTGTTCGGTGAAATCGGCGAAACCGGCAAGATCGCTCGCGCCCGTGCCGCTGCCGAAACCAGTGGCGCGGTGGTTCTGCTCAAGGGCGCGGATACGGTCATCGCCCATCCCGACGGGCGCGCCACGATCAACGATACCGGAACGCCGTTCCTGGCGACCGCCGGCAGCGGCGATGTGCTGGCCGGCATGGTCGTTGGGCTGATGGCTCAGGGCATGGACGGCTATGATGCCGCCAGGGCCGCCGCATGGCTGCATGGACGGGCGGCGGAAATGCTGGGACTCGGCCTGATCGCCGAGGATTTGCCCGGCGCGATTCCCGCGGTTTTAGGAGAATTCGCGGATCATCCTTGATCGGCGCGCCGATTCGACCGATCTTACGGGTATCATGAACGTTCAGGCGAAAGCAGGCTTCCTCGACCGTACGCTCCGCAACCTGCGCAAGGGTTGGCGAACCATGGCCGGTGCCGGCTACGATGCCGACCGTGCGTCCTCGCGGCCCGATCTTCCGGACGAGGATTTGGCGCGGCTCAAGGATCAAATGTCGGCCTGCCTGGAAGGCAAGGGCGGTGAGGTCTCGGCGCGGACCCGCGCGGCGGCGCTGGGGCATGTCTATCTTGCGCTCGACGAGGTCGGCAAGGAACGCTTTCTGCGCACGTTGAACGATGAATTCGCGGTACCGCAGGCCGTCGTCGATGCCGCCGTCGATGCCTATCACCAGGCCGGCGACCCGGTCGAGCGTTCCAAGGCCGAGGCTGGCCTGCGTGCGGCACTCGAGTCTCCCAGGCTCAGACTTTTGCGCCAATTCAACGATTTGCCAGACGGTGTTAAGTTTTTGGTGGATATGCGCGCGCAGCTTTTACCGCTGACCCGCAAGGATTCGTCGCTGAAACCGTTGGAACAGGACTTGAAGCATCTGCTGAGTTCCTGGTTCGACATCGGCTTCCTGGAACTCAGGCGTATCACTTGGGACAATGCGTCGGCAGCGTTGTTGGAGAAGCTCATCGCCTACGAGGCGGTGCACACCATCGAAAGCTGGGAGGACCTGAAGAATCGGCTCGATTCCGATCGCCGCTGTTTCGCCTATTTCCATCCCAAGATGCCGGACGAACCCCTGATCTTCGTCGAGGTCGCCCTGGTGAACGGGCTTGCGGGCAATGTGCAGGCGCTGCTCGATGCGAACGCGCCGGTGCAGAACCCGCAGGCCGCGGATACCGCCATCTTCTATTCCATCTCCAACGCTCAGAAGGGCCTGGCGGGAATCAGTTTTGGCAACTTCCTGATCAAACGGGTCGCGGCCCAGCTTTCCGGCGAGTTCAATGGGCTCAAGACCTTTGCCACGCTGTCGCCGATCCCCGGCTTCATGAATTGGCTGGATGCGGTTTTTGCCGAAGGGAAACCGGGTCTGCTGAGCGCCGCGGAGCGCAAGGCGCTCAAGGAAGCCACCGGCAGTTCCGGCGCCAAGGGCAAGCTGAAGGCGCTTCTGTCGGATCATGGCTGGGCCGAAGACGCCAAGTTGGCCGCGACCTTGAAACCGATCCTGCTGCGCCTGGCGGCGAGCTATTTGGTGGAGGAAAAGCGCGCCGGCGGGCGGGCGCTCGACCCGGTAGCGCACTTCCACCTGAGCAATGGCGCGGTGATGGAGCGGCTGAACTGGATGGGCGATACGTCCGACAAAGGGTTCCAGCAATCAGCCGGAATCATGATCAATTACCTCTACGATCTCGACAGCATCGACGACAACCATGAAGCCTATGCCGGGGGCGGGCGGATCACCGCTTCGTCGGAGATCAGAAGCCTGATCTGACGGGCATTTTCAGGCACGCGGTCCTTCGTTGACAGTGGGGGCGAAATCATTAGAGTGGCGCCCCGCTTGAGACGGGCATGCGGACGCATTCCGGGGAGGGTAAAGCCGGGGCGGGCGTGGTGGAATTGGTAGACACGTCAGGTTTAGGTCCTGGTGGCGGAAACGCCGTGGGGGTTCAAGTCCCTCCGCCCGCACCATCATTCCCCCGGTGCATTCCTGGCGCTTTCCGGCGCCGCCCGTGAAGCAACGAATTTTGATCTAGCCACGTAACCGAATTGCGGTGTCGTGGCGCAGGAAAATGGTGAACCGAACCATGCAAATCACCGAGACCAAGTCCGAAGGCTTGAGCCGTGAATTTACCGTCCTTCTTTCCGCCACCGAGATCGCGGAAAAGGTCGACCACAAAATGCAGGAAATCCAGCGCACCGCGCAACTGCCGGGCTTCCGTCCTGGCAAGGTGCCGGTGGGCGTCCTGAAAAAGCGTTTCGGCCAGGCTGTTCTGGGTGAGGTGCTGGAAAAGGCGATCGGCGATTCGTCGCAGCAGGCGCTGACGGAGAAGGGCATCCGCCCCGCCATGCAGCCGGAGATCGAGGTCAAGCAGTTCGAGGACGGCAAGGACCTGGAATACACCATCGCCGTCGAGACGCTGCCGGAAATCACGGTCACCGATCTGGGCAAGATCAAGCTCGAGCGTCTGGTTCCGGAAGCCGAGGAGAAGGATGTCGAGCAGGCGCTCGACAACCTGGCAAAGGCGCATCAGACGTCGGAGCCGATCAAGGGCAAGCGCAAGAGCAAGTCCGGCGATGTCATCGCCATCGATTTCGTCGGTTCCGTCGACGGCGAGGAATTCCCCGGCGGCAAGGCCGACGACTATCCCCTCGAACTGGGTTCCGGCAGCTTCATCCCCGGTTTCGAGGATCAGCTGATCGGCGTCAACGCCGGCGACGAAGTCGAAGTGAAGGTGACCTTCCCGGCCGATTATGGCGCCGAGAACCTTGCCGGCAAGGACGCGGTGTTTGCCGTCACGGTGAAGGAAATCCGCGAAACCGCACCCGCCGCCATCGATGACGAGCTGGCCAAGAAGGTCGGCATGGAAGACCTCGAAAAGCTCAAGCAGGCAATCAGCGAAGAGCAGGGGCGCGAATACGTCTCCCTGGCGCGCTCGCGGGTGAAGCGCCTGTTGCTGGATCAGTTGTTCGAGGCCCATGATTTCGAACTGCCCCAGAAGATGGTCGACAACGAGTTCAACACCATCTGGGCCCAGTACGAAGAGCAGAAAAAGAACGCCAGCGAGGAAGAACTCGCCGAGGCGGACGAAAAATCCGAGGACGAGCAGAAGGCCGAATTCCGCGAGATCGCCGAGCGCCGCGTGCAGCTTGGCCTGTTGCTGGCCGAGGTCGGCCGCCAGAACAACATCCAGGTCGCCCAGGACGACGTCAACCGCGCGATCATGGAAGAGGCCCGCAACTATCCGGGCCAGGAGGAAATGGTCCTCAATTTCTTCCGCGAGAACCCGCAGGCCTTGGAAAACGTCACCGCCCCGCTATATGAGGAGAAAGTCGTCGACTTCATTCTCGAGCTCGCCGACGTGAAGGAAAAGAAAGTGCCGCTGGCCAAGTTCATCGAGACCTTGGAAAAGGACAACGAGGAAGAAGAAAAGAAAGAGAAGAAGGCGAAGCCCGCGAAGAAGGCCGCGCCGAAGAAGAAGCCGGCGGCCAAGAAAACCGCCGCCAAGAAGAAAGACGACGACGCCACCTCGGACGGCGACGCCTAAGCGTCGACGGCCTGTCACCGGAACAAGGGCATCACAAGCATGAACGACGTCACCATGAACAACCTCGTGCCGATGGTCGTGGAGACCACGAATCGCGGCGAGCGCGCCTACGACATCTATTCCAGGCTGCTGAAGGAGCGCATCATCTTCCTGACCGGTGGCGTCAACGACGCGGTGTCGAGCTTGATCTGCGCGCAGTTGCTGTTCCTGGAATCGGAAAACCCGACCAAGGACATTGCCTTCTACATCAACTCGCCGGGCGGCATCGTGTCGTCGGGTCTCGCCATCTACGACACCATGCAATACATCCGCCCGGACGTCTCCACCGTCTGCATCGGCCAGGCGGCGTCAATGGGCTCGCTTTTGCTGGCCGCCGGCAAGGCCGGCAAGCGCTATGCGCTGCCGAACGCACGGGTCATGGTGCACCAGCCGTCGGGCGGTGCGCAGGGGCAGGCCACCGACATCGAGATCCAGGCACGCGAGATTCTCAAGTTGCGAGAGCGGTTGAACCAGATCTACGTCAGTCACACCGGCCAGGATCTGGAAACCATCGAGCAGGCCATGGACCGCGACAAGTTCATGGACCCGATGGAGGCCAAGGAGTTCGGCCTGATCGACGAAGTGGTCGAGCATCGTCCCGCTGAAGCGGATGACGACGACGCCAAGAGCGAAGGCAGCAAAGACTGATTCGCCTGATTTCGGGTTTGCCGCCGATCCGGATGGGTCGGCGGCACGTGCCATTGAACTTTCATGTGCACGTTCACAAATCCTTCATCGGACATGCCGGAACCGCAAGGATGCTTGCCTATCCGGGGCGTCGATGGTACCGCGTAGGAAGTCCGGCGAATTTCTCTCCCCTTGGAAAAGGTTTGTGCCGGTCTGAAAACTGCGTCTAACATATGCCGGTTCGCTGGCAGTCTACGGAGCGCACATGAGCAAATCGTCGGGCAGCGATTCTAAAAACACCCTCTACTGTTCCTTCTGCGGAAAGAGCCAGCACGAGGTCCGCAAGCTCATTGCCGGACCGACCGTATTCATCTGCGATGAATGCGTCGAATTGTGCATGGACATCATCCGCGAAGAGCACAAGACGAACCTGGTGAAATCCGGCGACGGCGTGCCGAGCCCGAACGACATCTGCACCGTGCTCAACGATTACGTCATCGGCCAGGACCACGCCAAGCGCGTGCTGTCGGTTGCCGTGCACAACCACTACAAGCGTCTCGGCCACGGTTCCGGCAAGAGCGCCGACGTGGAACTGGCGAAATCCAACATCCTGCTGGTCGGCCCGACCGGTTGCGGCAAGACGCTGCTGGCCCAGACGCTGGCGCGCATCCTGGATGTGCCGTTCACCATGGCCGACGCCACCACGCTGACCGAAGCCGGCTACGTCGGCGAGGACGTAGAAAACATCATTCTCAAGCTGCTGCAGTCGGCCGACTACAACGTCGAGCGCGCGCAGCGCGGCATCGTCTACATTGATGAAGTCGACAAGATCAGCCGTAAGTCTGACAACCCGTCCATCACCCGCGACGTGTCGGGCGAGGGCGTGCAGCAGGCGTTGCTGAAGATCATGGAAGGCACCGTCGCCTCCGTGCCGCCGCAGGGCGGGCGCAAGCATCCGCAGCAGGAGTTCCTGCAGGTCGACACCACCAACATCCTGTTCATTTGTGGCGGCGCCTTCGCCGGTCTCGACAAGATCATCTCGCAGCGCGGCAAGGGCACCTCGATCGGCTTCGGTGCCGATGTGCGTGGCGCCGACGAACGCCAGACCGGCGAAATCCTGCGCGAGGTCGAGCCGGAAGATCTGCTCAAGTTCGGCCTGATCCCGGAATTCGTCGGCCGTCTGCCGGTGGTCGCGACCCTTGAGGACCTGGACGAGGAAGCCCTGGTGGAAATCCTCACCAAGCCGAAGAACGCCCTGGTCAAGCAGTACCAGCGGCTGTTCGAGATGGAAGACGTGGCACTGACCTTCTCCGAAGGCGCGCTCGAGGCCATCGCCAAGAAGGCCGTGGAACGCAAGACGGGTGCTCGCGGGCTTCGCTCGATCATGGAGAACATCCTGCTCGACACCATGTTCGAACTGCCGGACATGATGGGAATCGAGGAGGTGGTGATCAACCGCGAGGTCGCCGACGACAACGGCAAACCGCTGTTTATCTACTCCGAGCGCCAGGACGACGTCGAAACCTCCGCTTGAGGTTTCCGTCGCCGTTTCCGGGGCTTACCTGATTCCCCCTTGAACTCGGGCCAATTCAAGCCAATCTCTTGCTTGACGCCGTCGTCGACCTGTTTGAAGGTCAAGGAAGACGGCTTTGATTGCAGCAACACGAGAAGGCAGCGCCCGTGACCCAGCCGAATAATACGTTTCCCGTTCTTCCGCTTCGCGACATCGTCGTGTTCCCGCACATGATCGTGCCGCTGTTCGTCGGCCGCGACAAATCCGTGCGCGCGCTCGAGGACGTGATGCAGGACGACAAGCAGATCCTGCTGGTCGCGCAGAAGAACGCCTCTGACAACGATCCGGGCGAGGACGACATCTACTCGGTCGGCACCATCTCGACGGTGCTGCAGCTTCTGAAGCTGCCCGACGGCACGGTCAAGGTGCTGGTCGAGGGCTCCGAGCGCGCCAAGATCACCCGCTATCACGACAACCCGGATTTCTTCCAGGTCGACGCCGCCACCATCGAAGAGACCGATGGCGGCGAGGAGGAGCACGAGGCGCTGTCGCGCTCGGTGATCACCCAGTTCGAACAGTACATCAAGCTGAACAAGAAAATCCCGCCGGAGGTCCTGGTTTCGGTCAATCAGATCGAGAACCCGGCGAAGCTGGCCGATACCGTCGCCTCGCACCTGGCGCTGAAGATTTCCGAGAAGCAGGAGCTTCTGGAAACCGCGTCCGTCGCCGAGCGGCTGGAGCGGGTCTACTCCTACATGGAAGCCGAAATCGGCGTGCTGCAGGTGGAGAAGAAGATCCGCAACCGGGTCAAGCGCCAGATGGAGAAAACCCAGCGCGAGTACTATCTCAACGAACAGCTCAAGGCGATCCAGAAGGAACTCGGCGAGACCGATGACGGCCGCGACGAAACCGCCGAACTCGAGGAAAAGATCAACAAGACCAAGCTTTCCAAGGAAGCCAAGGAGAAGTCCCTGGCCGAGTTGAAGAAGCTCAAGTCCATGTCGCCGATGTCGGCGGAAGCCACCGTGGTGCGAAACTACCTGGATTGGATGCTGTCCATTCCGTGGAAGAAGCGTTCGCGGGTGAAGAAGGACCTGCGCGCCGCGCAGGAGGTCCTGGATACGGATCACTATGGGCTGGAGAAAGTGAAAGAGCGCATCGTCGAGTATCTCGCGGTGCAGTCCCGCATCAACAAGGTCACGGGCCCGATTCTGTGCCTCGTCGGCCCTCCGGGCGTCGGCAAGACCTCGCTCGGGAAGTCGATCGCCAAGGCGACGGGGCGCAACTTCGTGCGCATGTCGCTGGGCGGCGTACGCGACGAGTCGGAAATCCGCGGCCACCGGCGCACCTACATCGGCTCCATGCCGGGTAAGGTCATCCAGGGCATGAAGAAGGCCAAGACCTCGAACCCGCTGTTCCTGTTGGACGAGGTCGACAAGATGGGCCACGACTGGCGTGGCGATCCGGCGTCGGCGCTTCTGGAAGTGCTCGACCCGGAACAGAACAACGCCTTCAACGACCATTACCTGGAAGTCGACTACGATCTCTCGGACGTCATGTTCCTGACCACGGCGAATACGCTGAACATGCCGGCGCCGCTCCTGGACCGGATGGAGATCATTCGGCTGTCGGGCTACACCGAAGACGAAAAGGTGGAGATCGCCAAGCGCCACCTGATCCCCAAGCAGGTCGAGAAGCACGGCATCAAGGACGGTGAATGGTCGATCTCCGACACCGGCATCCGCGCCGTGATCCGCTATTACACGAAGGAGTCGGGCGTTCGTAACCTGGAACGCGAACTGGCCAATCTTGTCCGCAAGGCGGTCAAGGAAATCCTCATGGACGAGGCCGAGGAAGTGAAGGTGACGAAACGCAACGTCGAGAAATACCTCGGCGTGAAGCGTTTCCGCTTCGGCGAGATCGAGAAGGAAGACCAGGTCGGCGTCACCACGGGCCTTGCCTGGACGGAAGTCGGCGGCGAGCTTTTGAACATCGAAGCGGTGATGGTGCCCGGCAAGGGCAAGATGACGATCACCGGCAAGCTCGGCGACGTGATGACGGAATCGATCCAGGCGGCGAAGTCCTTCGTGCAATCGCGGGCCATCGAATTCGGCATCGAGCCGCCCTTGTTCAACAAGCGCGACATCCACGTGCACGTGCCGGAAGGGGCAACGCCCAAGGATGGTCCGTCCGCTGGTGTCGCCATGGTCACGTCTATTGTCTCCGTGCTGACCGGCATTCCGGTCAACAAGGAAGTGGCGATGACGGGCGAGGTGACGTTGCGCGGTCTCGTCCTGCCGATCGGCGGCTTGAAGGAGAAGCTGCTGGCGGCGCATCGCGGCGGCATCAAGACAGTGCTGATCCCGAAGGACAACGAAAAGGACCTGGCCGAGATTCCCGACAACGTGAAACGCGGCATCGACATCGTTCCGGTGACCGTCGTCGACGAAGTTCTGGAACGCGCGCTGGTGTCCCACCTGACCCCCATCGAATGGGACGAAGAAGCCGAGACCAACCTGCCGCCGGCATCCGCCGACGACGACGAAGTCGAGGGCTTGGTCAAGCACTGACACGGGCACCGATAGGAATTGGGAACGCTTGCGGCAACACAGTCGCAAGCGTTTCTTTTTTGCCCGAACAGCGCCGTTTTCGAGCGAAGAATCGAGCCTTCCGATTCGCCTGTTTTCTGCGGATTTCTGCGGTTTCGCGGACTTTTTTGAGACGAAATCCGGCGCTCCCAACCATAATTCGCGGTCGTTTTCTCCCTTAATTACCGTCACTTAGCTGGAATGCCCGGATTTCTGCGGTTTTTGGGCATTTCCGCGATTGACGGGGAATTTTCCAGATCGCTACACTTTGTGTCATTAGTGTTGCGAAAGCCCGCATGTTGTTGGCTTTCGTCGAGTTATTACCCACAACCACTTAGAAGAGAGGGGGTTGACCCGTGAATAAGAATGATCTCGTTGCTGCCGTTGCCGGTAGCGCAGGCCTCTCGAAAGCCGATGCGGCGAAAGCCGTCGACGGCGTTTTCGATTCCATCACCAGCGCTTTGCAGAGCGGCACCGAAGTGCGCCTCGTCGGTTTCGGCACCTTCAGCGTGACCAACCGCGCGGCGACCACTGGGCGCAACCCGCGCACCGGCGAAACGATCCAGATCCCGGCTTCCAAACAGCCGAAGTTCAAAGCCGGTAAGGGTCTGAAGTCCGCCGTCAACTAATCAGACGCGGTTTCGATTTGGAGGAACCGGCCGTCACAGCGACGGCCGGTTTTTTCATGTCCGCGTTTCGATGCCTCCTGCGAGACGCTTGCCATCGCGGACGCGCTCGTCGATAGTCGCTGCGATGACGAACGGGCGGTTAGCTCAGCTGGGAGAGCACTTCGTTTACACCGAAGGGGTCGGGGGTTCGAGCCCCTCACCGCCCACCATAAAAAAACGGCTCCTGCTGGATAGCAGGGGCCGTTTCCCGTTCAGGCCGGGGCAGGGGGCTAACATCACCATTCCACGGCCACGACCTGCACGGAGCCACCTCGGCCACCACAGGCCCTACAGGACGCCCTGCGAGCGATCTCAGGCAGCGGCATGGCCTTGCCGTACCGCTCGGCCAGCTTGGGCACGTCCATGTCCACCACGTGGCTGCAGGAGCCGCAGAAGACGCGTAGGCCGTGGTTGTTGGCGATCAGGGAGACGAGGGTGGCGGGCATTTCGGTCAAGCTATAGCGTTACTATCATTTCTGTGGCTAGACTTCAGGTTGGCGAAATTAAGGCCACAATGACTGCAGACGTCGGACAGATGATGTCGTTCTGTATTATACTTTGGACACCTTGTTAGAGTTGTGTCGAAAGCAAGTTCGCGGCTCGGGACCATGGCGAGTTGTATTAGCCAGATTAAACCGACCACCGGGATTGCGGCCAGATATGCTGTAAGGCGAGATTTACCTGCATCTCGTACGCGCTGAGCGACCAGTCTGTAGAATATCAATTCCCCGACCAGAATTACCCAAACAAGTATATCCTGAACGGTTTGGGCTCCTTGGCTTGGATGGGTAACCATTAATGAGCCCGCAATGGCATTCGCTGCATAAAGCACGATAAGAGTGATGAACCACTTTGTGTATTTTGGTCGAGTACAACGAATATCGCTTCTCTCGGTGGCTACCATGATGAATGGAAGCGTCAATCCAACCAATATCAGGACGATCATAACCACCTCCTATGGAAAGCAATACCCCGGCAGCTTGATGCGTGACCGCGCCGCCTCTGTCTCAACTACCTTGTATCGACCGCCCGAAAACCTCGGGCAGTCCAGCGCCAAACCGGCCTCGATGACCGCAGCGCCGATGTCCCTGTCGCCAAGGTAGCAGGTGCCGACGAACCTGTCATAAGTCTTCTCGCCGTTCAGCTCGCAGCGGAGGCGCGGCCCCATCACCAGATCGACCATGAACGCCTTGGATTGTGGGCCCAGCGGTTCCTTCATCTCCGGCGCGGAGACGCCGTTCAAGCGGATGGGGATGCGGCCTACCTCAATGGTGTCGCCGTCACGCACCTTGGTGACCTCGCCGGTCAGCACCGTCGGCTCCGCCGCGATTGCGGGTACGGTGGCGGCTAGAATGGCGATCAGGGCGGCGGCTCTCATACCGCGAGGTTAGCATGTCCGCTTAGACGTCGGGAGCAGGCATTGCCGAGCCGATATGAGATCGTCGGTAGATAGCCATTTGCAGAAGTGTTCCATTTCAAAAGAAATTACAGTTCCGGTCGAACGACCCTGCAATATAATCTTATACACCCCGCGCAAGAGTTTGAGGCGCTTATGAAGCTGATAATTGCCACGCCAAGTCCATTCGCCAGAAAGGTGCGAGTGACGTTGAGAGAGAAGAATATGGATTGCCCGGAACAGATTGATGTTCCATGGAATCCTGAGGCCGTTGCAGCAGATTTCAATCCGCTTGGGAAAGTTCCAGCATTGATCTTGGATGACGGATCAACGGTGTTCGACAGCAGTGTGATTGTCGAATACCTGGAAACACTTGGTTATGAGCCGGCGCTAATCCCCAAAGAAGACGATCAGCGGCTACAAGTTCGCCAGATTGAAGCGCTTGCTGATGGAGTTTCCGATGCTCTGGTTTTAATTGTTCTCGAGAATCATCGTCCGCAGGAACTTCAAAGCGATGACTGGATTGCCCGTCAACAGACTAAAATTGACGCCGGACTATCTGCACTTTCACAGCGGCTAGGAGCTGCAGAATATTTTGTCGGAGGACGTTATTCAGTGGCTGATATTGCTGCCGGCTGTGCCCTGGGTTATCTCGATTTACGACTACCTCATTACAATTGGCGGGCCAAAGCGGACAACCTGAAGCACTTCAAAGCCAGAATAGATCAGCGCCGGTCGTTCCAGGATACGATCCCAAGTGCACAAGAAATTTCTACGGTCCGGTAGGACCGCTCGAGGCTTCGCGGAATGTGAACGGACTTCTGTTCGGGGTCACTATCGGAAATGCGGCTTCGGCGGAATTTCAGTCTCGTCTCCCGCCAAAAACAGACGTGAACAACGTCTGCGGCGGTTAAACAAATTCGGACAGCGACCCGAGAATTGTGCTTAAGACGTCAAGTAGGCGGGAAGTTCGGCTGGAAATATCAACACGCTGGTGCTTCGAGACCGCTGAGCACTTGTTCAATGGTGCGGGCGATCAAGTCTTCCAGTTCGTCATCACCGCAGTTTTGTATATCGGGGTTGATGCGCTCCAGCGCCGGGAGGACGGCGTCGCGCTTCACGGCGATCCGCACGGAGATCAGCCCGAGCGCTTGGCGCACGCGGTATTCCCTTTGACGCTCAGCGTTCGTCATCGCCATCGAGCGGCTCGTAGTCTGTTTCCGGTTCCGGTGCTGGTCCGCGCCGTTGCCGAACGCGGAACCGTGGACTGGGGTCGAACATTGAAGCGACGGAGATAAACTCCTCTTCCTCTTCGTCCAGCGGCGGCTCCGTTGTCCTGATCCTGCCGTTACGTCCCCAGCCTTCCAACTTCTCGGTCTTCGGACGCGGCATGTAGCCGGTGATCCGCTCGCCCTGCGCGTCCACGATGAGGCCATTGCCGAGCTTTCGCATGGGTGGGTTGTCGGCACCCTCGCTGTCGATGTACCGCTCGCGCAGCGTCCGGATGGCGTCCTCGCCGTAACCGCCATCCTTAAGCAGCCTGCCTTGCAGCGTGAGGGCGTCGAAGCGGTCGGCCCAGAACCCGGTGCGGGTCAGCTTCTTCTGGGGACGAGCGCGGGGGCGCTCCAGGTCAGCAACGACTTCGCCAGTTTTCGTGTTCCGCTCGACGTTGGTGACACGGACGGTCTTCGGTTGCTTGGATGGTTGGCCTTTGCGCTCCAGCGCGTCCAGCCGCGCCCGGAGAGCTACGACGGTTTTTTCCAATGTCGTCATACCCGGCCACCCCTCCGGCGGCTGCAGGAATTGGATAGCTCCATTTCAGCAGTCCGCGCCGTGATGCGGTTCGGCTTTGCGCCCTTCCGCATCGTGGGGTACATGCGGGCTGAGAGGCCTGCTGGATCAGCGACTAGGTCGACACCAGCCAGACGTCTGTCCCGAGCCTGTGCGGCGGCCTGAGCGGCGAGCATTTCGGGGCTGTCGTAGGCCATGGGTCAGCCCTCCGGCAGAACTTTTTCTCGCGCGACTTTCACTCCCTCTCCGTCGTCAAGGTCGTCAGGGCCACGCAGCACTTGAGTGCATGAAGGCACATTGAGATCAGCGGGCACGCGGTAGACACCGCCCTTTAGGAAGAGGCCGAAGCCACGCCCCTTGCGGTCATCGTAGAAGTTTTCGGCGAAGCGAACGATCTTGGTCTGGGTAGCCATGTACTATCTCCCGGCTGATGTTGATGTAATTACATAACGGTTTGCAGCGCGCCCTGTCCGTAACGCCGTTACACAAAGTCGGCTCACCTCTCCTGCCTCAACACTGCGTCGGGGCTGAGTGTTCGGCAGCCAAGCTCCTGATCCAGCAGCTCAACCGCTGCGACGTCGTTCTTGCCGACAACCTTAGCGACGATGGCCACCGTTTCCGGCTTGTCGATGTCATCGATCCGGGCGAAGTCGGACATCCGCGTCTTCCTGGCCCGGGTCTCCAGGACATATGCCGTCACGGCCAGGACCTTGGAGACGAACGCCTCATCGTGCTGCACGCGGCTTCTAATGATCAGATCGCCTCCATTGGGTCGTAGTCGCTCTTCGCACGAGAGTTCTCCAGGAGCTGCAGATGGATAGGTTCGTCCGCTGCGGTCACCGGCATGGCGAACGTCAACGCCAGGGCGTCGCCGAGGTCGGTGCTGGCACCTAGGCGTTTCCTGATCTCGTCCTTGTGCTCCAGCTTCATGCGGTTGGATGCATCGAAGCTGTACGTCGGTGCGGAGAGGTCTGCCTGCAGGCCGTTGATGTTGGGCAGCACGCCGCCGTCTTCTAGCCACTGCTTCATGCCGTCCCACATCTCCGCTCGGCGGTTGCTGTAGCCGGTGTCGATGGCGCGCTCGCCGAAGTTCACTGCAATGACGTCGAAGCCGAGCTGAAGCATTCAATCCACGACGCCAGCGCCAACACCGCCGACATCGACGAACACGGCATCAGGCCCCCATTGGTCGATCACCTTGGCCAACCTGCCAACGGCGTACATCAGGTCACTGTCTTCGATAATGATCGGCGGCAGGGCCTGCTTGCCCCACCTCTGGAAGAAGACCGTGCGGTCGGAGCCGAAGCGGGCGACGTCCACGCCAATGATCTTCGGCATCCCGCGCAGTTCGACCTGGTGGGTAGTCGCTCGCTGCATGGATGCGCTGACCAATGGCAGCGGGATCAGGACATCGTCCACGCTGGCTGCGAAGTCGCACAGGTACTCGCGCTGAAACTGAGACGGGCTGGTCGAAGCCTGACGGGCGCTCTCAAGCTCGTTGTCATTCAGGACGCCGGTTTCTGTTGCCGGATATATGGCCGACCACCACTCCAGGTGCCTGGGGTCTTGGCCGCGCATGAAGAACTCGTGGAGTTGGTCGAGGCCGCGTGGCGTACCGATGAAAAGAGCCCACCCCTGTCGGTCGCTGAGTGTGGGCCTGATGGAGCTGCCCCAGGCGTCGATGGGGAACTGCGCAACCTCGTCGAGGACGACGCCGTCGAAGCCTTGTCCGCGTGCCGCGTCGTGGCTCTCACCAGCGAAGAGGGCAATCTCCGCACCGTTCGGAAAGACGACGCGCAGCTCGGTCTCGCGGAACTGGATGCCGGGAATGCCCTGCGTGTACTCCTTGAGCAAGTTCCAGCAGATGGACTTAGCCTGCTTCAGCAGCGGCGCGAAGTAGGCAAATCGCCCGTTCCTGGTGGCGATGGCGGCGGCGATCAGTGTGTTCACGCACATGACGGTTTTGCCGCCGCGCCGGTGGACGATGATGACGTTGTAGCGGTGGCTGGCCATCATGGTGTGGACTTCCGCCTGCCACGGGCGAGGCGTGTAGCTGTGGGTGATGCGCTCAGTCGTCGGCATTGACGACCTCCGCGACCACGGTGTCGGCGACCTGCCCAACGATGGGTGCCACTTCCTTGGCGGCGCTGTTGGGGATGGCGACGGCGGACTGGAACTGGAAGGTGATGGCCTCGCCGTTGGCGGTGCCGACCTCGACGGCCTTCAGATCAGGCACCAGCTTCTTGAGTAGCTCCTTGGCCGCACCGACGCGGTGGTCGATGTTGGGCTTGTCGTAACTAACGATGTTGCCGTCCGCGTCGAGTTTGGCGACGGGCTCGCCGTTCATGACGGAGATCAGGAAGCCGACGGGATCGCCGTTTTCCTCGATCCGCTTGCGGGTGGCGGTCGTCTTAGTCAGCACGCCTTTTCTGGTGGGCGAGTGATAGGCGGTCATGGCGACCGCCTGGGCAGCAGGAGCCCGCCGTGCGGTACTTCCGCACTGCGTACCACCATGGATGGCTTGGATGAAGGAGCATCTCTCATGCTCACGAATTTAACAAAAGCCGGGGGGCTATTCGTGACGCGTTGCATTCGCCGCGTTTCTTGTGACTAGACGCAAGCCCTCAAGTGCGTGTGGAGCCGCAGCATGCTATGCTGGGAGCATGATCTACGTGACTTCCTACCAGCAACTCCAGGACGATCACAGGCGGCTCCGGCCCGACTTCCTGATCTCGATCCTCGGCCCCCATGATCGGCTGGCATGGCCACAAATCGGAGTGCCGGAGAGGCGGCTGCGGGTCGAGTGCGACGACATCCAGTATCCGAGCTCGGGCTACATTGTGCCGACCGCCGACCACGTTTCGGAACTGATCGATTTCACGAAGCGCTGGGGTGGGCATGGCTCACTGATGGTCCACTGCAAAGCGGGCACGTCGCGCAGCCCTGCAGCGGCGCTGATTGCCATGGCCGTCAATGGGCAAGGTCCTGAGATAGACATGGCGATGGCGAGCGTCAGTGTCAAACAGCTCGACCGCGCCGGTGTCGGGGAGGGGGTGTCGTTTGATCTTGTCGGTGGAGAGACGGATTTTCGGCATTCTGGGCTCCTTTTGTGTCCATGGACGCGCTGTGGACACAAATTGATGGGTTTACCTGAGAGAGGATACGGCAGAATGGGAGGGAAATCAACTGATATACCGCAGAAAACCGGGGTTTTTGACGCCTGATGAGTGGCCGTCGAGAGGTTCAGTCGCTGGTTTACACCGAGGGGGTCGGCGGTTCGATCCCGTCACCGCCCACCATCCTTCCCATGTAGGGTCGCGCTTACAGGTAGCGCCCGCGTTCCAGAATTTCCAACGTGTATTCCTCGTAGGTCATGCCGAGCGCCTTGGCGCGGCGCATGCGCCTGAGTACGACCTCGCGCGGCGGCGATTTCCAGGCGGCCTTGTGCGCCTTGTTCCAACACCAGCGCTGCCATGATGTACCGTACAAGGGCGGTCCCCCATTGTGGCCGGTGCCGAATGGCAGCGGCGGTGCGTAGGGGAGAGTTGGGGGATGCGGATCGTCCCTGGCCATGTTGAGAGGATTCCACTAAATTAGACATATGTCTAATATTTTGGATAACGATATTTCGTCCTCAGAACCGCTCGGCAGCCTTCTCGCCAGCCGATTGCGGCGCGAACGCGAAACGCGCGGCTGGTCGATCACCGAACTAGCGGAATTATCGAGCGTGTCGCGCTCGATGATTTCCAAGATCGAACGCGACGAGGTGAGCCCGACTGCCGCGCTGTTGGGCAAACTGTCCGGTGCCTTCGGGCTGACGGTGTCGGCTTTGCTGGCGCGGGCAGAGGCCGATGCCGGCGGCGACCGGGTCGCGCGCCACCAGGAGCAATCCCTGTGGACCGATCCCGAGACAGGCTACCTGCGCCGGCAATTGTCGCCGCCCGGTGCCGACCCGGAACTTGTGCGCGTCGAGATGCCTCCGGGTGCCGAGGTGGGATATCCGGCCGCGTCCTACGCTTTCGTTCGCGGCCAGTGCGTCTGGGTCCTAGAAGGCGCCTTGACCATCGTTGATGGCGACGAAGAAACGAAGTTGGCGGCGGGGGATTGCATGGCCCTCGACCTATCGACGCCGCGGGCGCGCATCTATGCCAACCGTTCCCCAAACAAGGTTGCCAAATACGTCGTAACCCTGGCGCGGCGCTAGGCGGAAATCCGCCCTTCCGTAGAAATCGCGCCCGAGCGAACGAACTGTGCTTGACACCTTTTCAGCCGTACCTTACATGGTCGCCTCGGCCGTCAGGACAGAGGCGGTCGCACCCGGAGGGGGTGTAGCTCAGTTGGTTAGAGCGCTGGCCTGTCACGCCAGAGGCCGCGGGTTCGAGTCCCGTCACTCCCGCCACTTTTCCCGCACATATTCATACTATCGAAAGCGTTATATCGGACGCCTTTGTTGTTGCCTCATCCGGTGAGGTAGGGCAGGGTAGCGCCTAGGGATTCGGGGGCGCGAAGGCGCTCTCCGGACACGGGAAATGGGGTTGGATTTTGCAAGCGCTTCTCGTCGAATATCTACCCATTTTGATCTTCCTTGGGATCGCCATCGCCGTTGCTGGCATTGCCGTCGGCGCCTCGCTCATCATCGCACCGCAGCACCCAGACGTTGAGAAAACGTCGGCCTATGAGTGCGGGTTCGAGGCTTTCTCCGACGCGCGCCACAAGTTCGATGTCCGCTTCTACCTGGTGGCCATCCTGTTCATCATTTTCGATCTCGAGGTCGCGTTCCTGTTTCCGTGGGCCATCAGCCTCGGCAAGATCGGCGTTTTCGGGTTCTGGTCGATGATGGTGTTTCTCGCCATCCTGACCATCGGGTTTATCTACGAATGGCGCAAGGGAGCCTTGGAATGGGAGTGATCGACAACACTTCGCCGCTGCCGCCGGGCCCGGACCAGGACCTGGTCATGCGCCAGGTCACCGGCGAGTTGCAGGACAAGGGATTCCTGATCTCCAACGTTGACAAGCTGGTCAACTGGGCGCGTACGGGATCGCTCTGGCCGATGACCTTTGGCCTGGCCTGCTGTGCGGTGGAGATGATCCACGCCTATTGCTCGCGCTACGATCTCGACCGTTTCGGCGTCGTGCCGCGCCCGAGCCCGCGCCAATCCGACGTGATCATCGTCGCCGGCACGCTCACCAACAAGATGGCCCCGGCGTTCCGCAAGGTTTACGACCAGATGTCCGAGCCGCGTTACGTGATCTCCATGGGGTCTTGTGCCAATGGCGGCGGTTATTATCACTATTCCTATTCGGTGGTCCGCGGCTGCGACCGCGTGGTGCCGGTCGACGTCTACGTGCCCGGCTGCCCGCCGACCGCCGAAGCCCTCGTTTACGGGGTGCTGCAGCTACAAAAGAAAATCAGGAGAACGGGGACGCTCTTCCGCTAGGGGCGAGAACCGCGAGCAGATCTTATGGATGTGGCGCTAAAAGAACTCGACGAATTCATCGCCGCCCGATTGGGCGATAAGATTCTGGAGCGCGAAGTGTCGCGCGGCGAATTGGCGATTACCGTGCATCGCGACAACATCGTCGGCGCGCTGACGCTGCTGCGCGACGACGTGCATTGCCAGTTCAAGCTGCTGATGGACCTCTGCGGCGTCGATTACCCGGAAAACGAAGAGCGCTTCTGCGTCGTCTACAATCTCTTGAGCCTGCCGCTCAACCTGCGTATCCGCGTCAAGGT
The DNA here is from genome assembly GCA_038125725.1 of Rhodospirillaceae bacterium. GTDB lineage: Bacteria > Pseudomonadota > Alphaproteobacteria > Rhodospirillales > Casp-alpha2 > TMED8. Next base: position 11,121 of record JAYPEK010000045.1, on the reverse strand, counting down.
CTGGACGTCGGAAGACGTGCCCGTGCCGTCGGTCACCGGCGTCTACTCGTCGGCCAACTGGTGGGAGCGCGAGGCCTGGGATATGTACGGCATCTATTTCACCGACCACCCGGACCTGCGGCGTATCCTCACTGACTACGGGTTCGAAGGGCACCCGCTGCGCAAGGACTTCCCGCTCACCGGCTACGTCGAGGTGCGCTACGACGACGAGCAAAAGCGCGTCGTCTACGAACCGGTCAAGCTGCAGCAGGAGTTCCGCAGTTTCGATTTCCTGAGCCCCTGGGAGGGCATGACCCCGACGCTGCCCGGCGATGAAAAAGCCGAGGCCGATGCGGACGCCGAAGGGGAGGAAGCCTGATGGCGCAGACCGAAATCAAGAACTACAATCTCAACTTCGGTCCTCAGCATCCGGCGGCGCATGGTGTGCTGCGCATGGTGCTGGAAATGGACGGCGAGGTCATCGACCGCGCCGACCCGCACATCGGGCTCCTGCACCGGGGCACGGAAAAGCTGATCGAGCACAAATCCTACGTTCAGGCGGTGCCGTACTTCGACCGTCTTGATTACGTGGCGCCGCAGAACCAGGAACACGCCTTCTGCCTGGCGACCGAAAAGCTGCTGGGCCTAGAGATTCCGCCGCGCGGGCAATACCTGCGAGTGCTGTTCTGTGAAATCGGCCGCGTGCTCAACCACCTTTTGAACATATGCTCCTACGCCATGGACGTCGGCGCCATGACACCGATGCTCTGGGGCTTCGAGGAACGCGAGCGGTTGATGGAGTTCTGTGAGCGGGTCTCCGGCGCGCGGCTGCACATGGCCTATTTCCGCCCGGGCGGCGTCGCCTACGACATGCCGGAGGGCCTAGCCGAGGAAATCAAGGAGTGGGCGGATCACTTCGTCGGCGTCATCGACGATCTGGAAACCCTGCTCACCGAGAACCGCATCTTCAAGCAGCGCACCGTCGACATCGGCATCATCAACGCCGAGCAGTGCTACGACTGGGGTTTTTCCGGGCCGAACCTGCGCGCTTCCGGCATCGCCTGGGACCTGCGCAAGGCGCAGCCCTACGACGCCTACGCCGACATGGATTTCGACATCCCCATCGGCAAGCACGGCGATTGCTACGACCGCTATCTGATTCGCATGATCGAGATGCGCGAAAGCGTCAAGATCATCCACCAGTGCATCGACAAGATGCCGGACGGCCCGTGCAAGTCGGAAAACAACAAGGTGACGCCGCCGGCGCGCGCCGACATGAAGCAATCGATGGAAGCCCTGATCCATCACTTCAAGCTGTTCACCGAAGGCATGCACGTTCCCGCCGGCGAGACCTATACCGCCGTCGAAGCGCCGAAAGGCGAGTTCGGTGTTTATCTGGTGTCGGACGGCACCAACAAGCCTTACCGCTGCAAGATCAGGGCACCAGGGTTCGCCCATCTGCAGGCCATGGATTTCCTTTCGAAGGGGCACATGCTGGCCGACGTGGTCGCCAACATCGGCTCCATCGATATCGTTTTTGGTGAGATCGACCGATGAGCGACACGCATACGCAAGCGGAGAGCTTCGCCTTCACGCCGGAAACCGAGGCCCTGGCACAAAAGGTCGAGGCGCGTTATCCGGAAGACTGGCAGGAAAGCGCCGTCATGCCGCTGTTGGACTTGGCGCAGCGCCAAAACGGTGGCTGGCTCACGCAGGCGGCCATGGATTACGTCGCCGAGCGGCTTTCCATGCCAAAGGTGCGAGTCTACGAAGTCGCCACATTCTATACGATGTACAACCTGAAACCGATCGGGAAGCATCACGTCGAGGTCTGCACCAACCTGCCGTGCTGGCTGCGCGGATCGGACGAGATCGTCGGCGCCTGCAAGAAGTTCCTCGGCGTCGAGATCGGCGAAACCACCGAAGACGGCATGTTCACGCTTAGTCAGGCAGAGTGCCTGGGCGCCTGCGTCAATGCGCCGATGATGCAGATCGGCGACGACTACTACGAAGACCTGGATGCCGAGAGCACGATGGCGATCCTGAGCGAACTTAAGGCCGGCAAGACACCCAAGACCGGGTCGCAGAACGGCCGCTTCACATGTGAGCCGGCCGGCGGCTTGACCAGCCTGGAGCACCAGAAAGATTTGTTGAAAGCCAGCAGCAAGGCGAGTGGAGGCGACGACTGATGTTGAAAGACGCCGATCGCATCTTCACTAACCTCTATGGCCTGGAATCGCCGTTCCTGGAAGGCGCCAAGAAACGCGGCGACTGGGACGGCACCAAGAAAATCCTGGAACTCGGCCGCGAAAAGATTGTGGACGACGTCAAGGCGTCGGGCCTGCGCGGTCGTGGCGGCGCGGGTTTCTCGACCGGCATGAAATGGTCGTTCATGCCGAAGGAAATCGGTGAGCGGCCGCACTATCTGGTGATCAACGCCGACGAGGGCGAGCCCGGCACCTGCAAGGACCGTGAGATCATGCGTCATGATCCGCATAAGCTGGTCGAAGGTGCGCTGATCGCGTCTTTCGCCATCGGCGCGCATGCGGCCTACTGCTATGTGCGCGGCGAGTTCTACCGCGAGACCGAGGCTCTGCAGCGCGCCGTCGACGAAGCCTACGAGGCCGGCCTGATCGGCGACAATGCCTGCGGCTCTGGCTACAAGTTCGACTTCTACATCCACCGTGGCATGGGCGCCTATATCTGCGGCGAGGAATCGGCGCTGATCGAGAGTCTCGAGGGCAAGAAGGGCCAGCCCCGTTTGAAGCCGCCGTTCCCAGCCAATGTCGGCCTCTACGGTTGCCCGACGACGGTGAACAACGTCGAGAGCATCGCCGTGGTGCCGGAGATCATGCGCCGGGGGCACGAATGGTTCGCCGGCCTTGGAAAGCCCAACAACACCGGCACCAAGCTGTTCATCATTTCCGGCCACGTGAACAACCCCTGCGCGGTCGAGGAGGAAATGGGCATTCCGCTGAAGGAACTCATCGACAAGCATTGCGGCGGCGTGCGCGGCGGCTGGGACAACCTGAAGGCCATCATTCCGGGCGGCGCCTCGGTGCCGCTCCTGGTCAAGGAACAGTGCGAGACCGTGACCATGGATTTCGACGCGCTTCGGGAAATGCGCTCGGGCCTCGGCACGGCGGCGGTCATGGTGATGGACCAGTCCACCGACGTCATTCGCGCCATCACCCGGCTTTCGGCCTTCTACAAGCACGAAAGCTGCGGCCAGTGCACGCCCTGCCGGGAAGGCACGGGCTGGATGTGGCGGATGATGGAACGTATCTGCGAGGGCCGAGCCAGCGTCGATGAGATCGACATGCTGGAAGAGGTCACTCGGCAGATCGAGGGTCACACGATCTGCGCATTGGGCGACGCGGCGGCCTGGCCGATCCAGGGCCTGATTCGTGCCTTCCGCCCGGAAATGGAAGCGCGTCTGGGCGCCAAGCCGGCCGCAACGGAAGCGGCGTGAGGACGAGAGCATGGTAAAACTCACCATCGACGACACCGAATACGAAGTCGACGCCGGTCTCACCGTGCTGCAGGCCTGCGAGCAGGCCGGCATCGAAATTCCGCGTTTCTGCTATCACGAACGGCTCTCCATCGCCGGCAACTGCCGCATGTGCCTGGTCGACATGGAGCGTTCCCCCAAGCCAGTCGCGTCCTGCGCCATGCCGGTGGGCGAGGGGATGGTGATCCACACAAACACGCCCGAGGTGCAGAAGATGCGCAAGGGCGTGATGGAATTCCTGTTGATCAACCACCCGCTGGACTGCCCGATCTGCGACCAGGGCGGCGAATGCGATCTGCAAGATCAGGCCATGGCCTTCGGCTCCGACCTGAGCCGCTACCAGGAAAACAAGCGCGCGGTGAAGGACAAGGATTTCGGCCCGCTGATCAAGACGATCATGACGCGCTGCATTCATTGCACGCGCTGTGTGCGCTTCGCCACCGAGATCGCCGGCGTGCCGGAACTCGGTGCCACTGGGCGTGGCGAGAATACTGAAATCGGTACCTACGTGCAGAAAGCGCTGTCGTCGGAACTGTCCGGCAACATGATCGATCTCTGTCCGGTCGGCGCGCTCACCAACGGGCCTTATGCGTTCCACGCGCGCTCTTGGGAACTGAAGAAGACCGAGAGCGTTGACGTCATGGATGCCATGGGCGCCAACATTCGTGTCGATGCGCGCGGACCCGAGGTCATGCGGGTGCTGCCGCGCCTCAATGAAGACGTCAACGAGGAATGGATCTCCGACAAGACCCGTTTCGCTTGCGACGGCCTTGTGAAGCAGCGCCTCGACCGTCCCTATGTCCGCAAGGATGGCAAGCTGCAGCCGGCAAGCTGGAAAGAGGCGTTTGACGCCATCGCCGCCGCAGCCAAGGGACTTACCGGTGATGCCATGGCGGCGATTGCCGGCGATCTCGCCGATTGCGAGGCGATGACGGCGCTCAAGGACCTGATGGGATCGCTGGGATCGCCCAACATCGATTGCCGTCAGGACGGCGCCAAGCTCGATGCGTCGGTCCGTGCCTCCTACCTATTCAATTCCACCATCGCCGGCATCGATCAGGCCGATGCGATCCTGCTGGTCGGGTGTAACCCGCGCGTCGAGGCGCCGGTGCTGAACGCTCGCATCCGCCGCCGCGCCTTCGTCAACGGCGTGCCGGTGGCCTTGATCGGCCCGGCCACCGACCTGACCTACGACTACACCCACCTGGGCGACGGTCTGGATGTGCTGGCCAAGCTGCCGGGCGCCCTGGCGAAGACGATGAAATCGGCCGACAAGGCGATGATCATCGTCGGCCAGTCGGCGCTAGCACGCGAAGACGGCGCCGCCGTTTTGGCCCTGGCGCGCAAAGTCGCGGAAGAGACCGGCTGCATCGATCCCGCCAAAAATTGGAATGGTTTCAACGTCTTGCACACCGCCGCCGCACGTGTCGGCGGACTCGACCTCGGCTTCGTACCGGGCGAGGGCGGCAAGGACGTTCCGGAAATTCTCGACGCCACGGCCAAGGGCGACATCAAGTTCGTCTATCTGCTGGGCGCCGACGAGATCGACATGACGCGCCTGGGCCATGCCTTCGTCGTCTACCAGGGCCATCATGGCGATGCCGGCGCGCACCGTGCCGACGTGATCTTGCCGGGCGCGGCCTACACGGAAAAGAACGCCACCTACGTCAACACCGAAGGCCGGGTCCAGTTGGGCCGCTTGGCCGTTTACCCGCCAGGCGATGCGCGCGAGGACTGGACCATCATCCGCGCGCTCTCCGACGCCATGGGCCACAAACTGCCGTTCGACAACCTGCGCCAGGTGCGGGCGCGGATGATCGAGTTGAACGCCAACTTCCTCAACGTCGATCAGGCCGTCTCGGCGCCGTGGAAGCCGTTCGGCACCGATGGCACGATCAGCGATGCACCCCTGACGCCCTATTTCGACAATTTCTACATGACCAATCCGATCAGCCGCGCATCGGAGACCATGGCGCGTTGCACGGACATCTTCGTACGCGGCCCGCAAGGAAAGACCGGCACCGATGGCTGAGCTCTGGGATTCATACATCTGGCCGACGCTCTGGATCGTCATCAAGATCGTGGCGATCGTGATTCCGGTCATGCTGTCGGTGGCCTATCTGACATTGGCGGAACGCAAGGTCATCGGCGCCATGCATCTGCGCAAGGGCCCGAACGTGGTCGGTCCGTTCGGCTTGCTGCAGCCGATCGCCGACGGCGTGAAGCTTTTCCTCAAGGAAACCATCATTCCGGCCGGCGCCAACCGTGGTGTTTTCGTCCTGGCGCCCTGTGTCACTTTCATTCTGGCGCTGGTCGCCTGGGCGGTGATCCCGTTCGACGCCGGCATGGTGCTGGCCGACATCAACGTCGGTATCCTCTACCTGTTCGCCATTTCGTCCTTGGGCGTCTACGGCATCCTGATGGCCGGCTGGGCTTCGAACTCACGCTACGCTTTCCTGGGTGCCATGCGTTCGGCGGCGCAGATGGTGTCCTACGAAGTCTCCATGGGCTTCATCATCATCACCGTGCTCTTGTGCGTCGGGTCCCTGAACCTCTCGGACATCGTCGAGGCGCAGAAGACCGTCTGGTTCGTCGTTCCGCTGTTCCCGATGGCGGTGATCTTCTTTATCTCGACCCTGGCCGAAACCAACCGCCATCCCTTCGACCTGCCGGAAGCGGAAGCGGAACTGGTGGCCGGCTACAACGTCGAATATTCGGCCATGACCTTCGCCCTGTTCTTCCTCGGCGAATACGCCAACATGATCCTGATGGCAGGCATGACCAGTGTGCTGTTCCTGGGCGGCTGGCTGCCGCCGGTGGACGTGGCGCCGTTCAACTGGCTGCCGGGTCCGATCTGGTTCGCGCTGAAGATCGCGTTCTGTCTTTTCATTTTCCTGTGGGTGCGCGCCACGTTCCCGCGCTATCGCTACGACCAGCTCATGCGCTTGGGCTGGAAGGTGTTCCTGCCGATCTCGCTGGCGGCGGTGGCGATCGTCGGCGGCGTTCTGGTGGCGTTCGATCTCGCGCCGATGGTTGGACAAGGGTAGGGGAGACGTAAGCCATGGGTTTCATCGGCAAAAGCATCCGCACCGTCGTCCTCGGCGAGTTGGTCACCGGCATGGCGCTGACGCTGAACTACATGTTCCGCAAGAAGGTGACCATCAACTACCCCTATGAAAAAGGCCCGTTGAGCCCGCGTTTCCGGGGCGAGCACGCGCTCCGGCGTTATCCCAACGGCGAGGAACGCTGCATCGCCTGCAAGCTCTGCGAGGCGATTTGCCCGGCGCAGGCGATCACCATCGAGGCCGAACCGCGCGACGACGGCTCGCGCCGCACGACCCGCTACGATATCGACATGACCAAATGCATCTACTGCGGCTATTGCGAAGAAGCCTGCCCGGTGGATGCCATCGTCGAGGGACCGAACTTCGAGTTCGCCACCGAGACCCGCGAGGAACTGATGTACGACAAGGCGAAACTGCTGGCCAACGGCGACCGCTGGGAAACCGAAATCGGCGAGCGCCTTAGACAGGACGCCCCTTACAGGTGAATGACGACAGATGATTGAAGCACTCGCATTCTACATGTTCGCCTGTATCGCCGTCGCCTCGGCGGTGATGGTGATATCGGCCAAGAACCCAGTGCATTCCGTGCTGTTCCTGATCCTGACCTTCTTCAACGCGGCAGGGCTGTTCGTGCTGCTCGGCGCCGAGTTCCTGGCGATGATCCTGGTCGTCGTCTACGTCGGCGCGGTGGCGGTGCTGTTCATGTTCGTGGTCATGATGCTCGACATCAATTTCGTCGAACTGCGCCAAGGTTTCCTGCAATACCTGCCGATCGGCGGGCTGGTGGGGCTGATCCTGTTGGTCGAGCTGGCGACGCTGGTCGGCGGCTGGGTGATCGCGCCGGAGGCCGGCAAATCGGCGGCGGCGCCGACACCCGAGACCATCACCAACACGCACGCGCTGGGTGAGTTGGTCTATACCCATTACATCTATCTGTTCCAGGCGGCGGGCCTAGTGCTCTTAGTGGCCATGATCGGCGCCATCGTGCTGACACACCGCTCGCGTCCGGGCGTCAAGAAACAGAACATCGGCCGCCAACTGGACCGCAACCCGGCCAATTCGGTCGAGGTCCGCAAGGTCGAAGCCGGGAAGGGAATCTGATGCTGGAAATCGGTCTCGCCCATTACCTGACGCTTGCCGCGATCCTGTTCACGCTCGGGATCTTCGGCATCTTCCTGAACCGCAAGAACGTCATCATCATCCTGATGTCGGTGGAACTGATGCTGCTGGCCGTGAACATCAACCTGGTGGCGTTCTCCGCCGAACTGGGCGATCTGGTCGGGCAGGTGTTCGCCATGTTCGTGCTCACCGTCGCCGCCGCCGAGGCCGCCGTCGGGCTGGCCATCCTGGTGGTGTTCTTCCGCAACCGCGGCTCCATCGCCGTCGAAGACGTGAACATGATGAAGGGCTGAGGGAACATGCTGGATATCCTCGTCGTCTTCCTGCCCTTGATCGGGTCCATCCTCGCCGGCGCGCTGGTCTTCGTCGACGCGCCGGACAAGGAAGCCAAGCATAAGCTTGATCTCGCCGCGCAGTGGATTTCGTGCACGGGGCTGGTGCTGTCGCTGTTCGGCGCCATCGCCATCTTCTGGGACGTGGCGCTCGGCGGCAACGCGCACACCACGGAACTCTTCACCTGGATCGATTCCGGCGCGCTTGAGGTCTCCTGGGCGCTCAAGGTCGATACCCTGACGGCGGTGATGATGATCGTCGTCACCGGCGTTTCCGCCATGGTGCACATCTATTCCGTTGGCTACATGCACCACGATCCGTCGATTCCGCGCTTCATGAGCTATCTCAGCCTCTTCACCTTCTTCATGCTGATGCTGATCACCGCCGACAACCTGGTGCAGATGTTCTTCGGCTGGGAAGGGGTGGGGCTGGCCTCCTATCTGCTGATCGGCTTCTGGTACAACCGTCCGTCGGCCAACGCCGCCGCCATCAAGGCTTTCGTCGTCAACCGAGTGGGTGACTTCGGCTTCGCGCTCGGCATCTTCGCCGTGTTCATGATGTTCGAATCGGTGCACCTAGACACCATCTTCGCCGCCGCCGAAGGCAAGAAGGACATGGTGATCAGCGTCTTCGGCACCGACTTCCATGCCCTGACCATCACCTGTCTGTTGCTGTTCGTCGGCGCCATGGGCAAATCGGCACAGTTGGGCCTGCACACCTGGCTCCCGGACGCCATGGAAGGCCCGACGCCGGTCTCTGCCCTAATTCACGCCGCCACCATGGTGACGGCGGGCGTGTTCATGGTCGCGCGGCTGTCGCCGCTGTTCGAATATTCCGACACCGCGCTCACCGTCGTTACCGTCGTCGGTGCCACGACGGCGATTTTCGCCGCCACGGTCGGCTGTGTGCAGAACGACATCAAGCGCGTCATTGCCTATTCCACCTGTTCGCAGCTCGGCTACATGTTCTTCGCCTGCGGCGTCTCGGCCTATTCCGCCGGCGTCTTCCACCTGATGACGCACGGCTTCTTCAAGGCGCTGTTGTTCCTGGGCGCGGGGTCGGTCATCCACGCCATGTCCGACGAGCAGGACATGCGCAAGATGGGCGGCATCTGGAAGATGGTGCCGGCCACCTACGCGATGATGTGGATCGGCTCGCTGGCGCTGGCGGGCGTGCCGTTCTTCGCCGGCTACTACTCCAAGGACATCATCCTGGAAGCCGCCTATGGCGCGCATACGGGTATCGGCATGTATGCCTTCTGGCTCGGCATCACCGCCGCCTTCCTGACCGCCTTCTATTCCTGGCGGCTGTTGTTCATGACCTTCCACGGCACGCCGCGCGCCGACGAAAAGACCATGGCGCACGTGCACGAAAGCCCGAAGGTGATGATCTTGCCGCTGTTCGTGCTGGCCGCCGGTGCGGTGTTTGCGGGCTACATCGGTTACGAGAGCTTCGTCGGCCACAAGGCGACGGAATTCTGGGGCAACGCGATCCTCATTCTCGAGAACCACAAGGCGCTCGAGAACGCCCATCACGTGCCACTGTGGGTGAAACTGGCGCCGCTGGTGGTCGGCGTGGTGGGTATCGGGCTCGCCTATATCCTCTACATCGCCAAGACCGACATCCCGGGCCGCATGGCGCAGGCGTTCCAGGGCATCTATCAGTTCCTGCTCAACAAGTGGTACTTCGATGAGCTCTACGACAAGATCTTCGTCAAACCCTGCTTCTCCATCGGGCGCGGTTTGTGGAAAGTGATCGACGGCTGGATCATCGACGGTCTCGGACCGGACGGCATTTCCGCCACCGTGCGCCGCGCCGCCGTCAAGGTCTCGGCGCTGCAGACCGGCTATCTCTACCACTACGCCTTCGCTATGTTGATCGGTGTCGTGGTGATCGTCACCTGGTATCTCTTCAGGCACGCGGGGTAGGGCGTCATGAGCGGATTTCCCATTCTATCGCTGCTGACTTTCCTGCCGCTCGCAGGCGCGCTGTTCATTTTGACCGTGCGTGACGACGATCCGAAGATCGTCGCCCGCAATGCGCGTTACACGGCGCTTTGGACGTCCGGCATCAACTTCCTGCTGTCGCTTTATCTCTGGTTCCATTTCGAACCGGGCACGGCCGACTTCCAGTTCGTCGAAAAGGCGGAATGGATGCCGGTGCTGGGGCTTTCCTACCACATGGGCGTCGACGGCATTTCCGTGCTGTTCGTGCTGCTGACCACGCTGCTGACGCCGATCTGCATCCTGGCCAGTTGGCAGGCGATCACCGAGCGGGTGAAGGAGTACATGATCTCCTTCCTGATCCTGGAAACGCTGATGGTCGGCATGTTCTGCGCGCTCGACATGTTGGTGTTCTACATCTTCTTCGAAGGCGTCCTGATCCCGATGTTCCTGATTATCGGCATCTGGGGCGGGCCAAGGCGCGTCTACTCGGCGTTCAAGCTGTTCCTCTACACGCTGCTGGGTTCGGTGCTGATGCTGCTTGCCATGTTCGCCATGTACGCGGACGCCGGCACCACCGACATCACCAAGCTACTGACGCACGACTTCCCGATTTCCATGCAGCCCTGGCTGTTTCTGGCGTTCTTCGCCTCCTTCGCGGTCAAGGTGCCGATGTGGCCGGTGCATACCTGGCTGCCGGACGCCCACGTGGAGGCGCCGACGGCTGGTTCCGTGATCCTGGCCGGCGTGCTGTTGAAGTTCGGTGGTTATGGGTTCCTGCGCTTTTCGCTGCCCATGTTCCCGATTGCGTCGATGGATTTCACGCCGCTGATCTACACGCTTTCCATCGTCGCCGTGGTCTATACCTCGCTTGTCGCGCTGGTGCAGGACGACATGAAGAAGCTCATCGCCTATTCGTCGGTGGCGCACATGGGCTTCGTCACCATTGGCGCCTTCACCATGACCGTGCAGGGATTGGAAGGCGCCATCTATGTGATGCTCAGCCATGGCGTCGTTTCCGCCGCCTTGTTCCTGATCGTCGGCGTCGTCTACGACCGCATCCACACGCGCGAGATATCGGCCTACGGCGGGCTGGTGCACCGGATGCCGGCCTACGCGCTGGTGTTCATGCTGTTCATGCTGGCCTCCGTCGGTCTGCCGGGCACCGGCG
>JAYPEK010000044.1:0-33541 GCA_038125725.1 Rhodospirillaceae bacterium | reverse complement strand
ATCCTCCCTTAGGCAATCACCTCAATACGTCCCATGGGCGCTGACGGGGAACAGGGCATCGTCAGCGCCGTCAACAGCCCCATCGCGCTGGTCGAGTCGATGCGCTTCTACGAAGTTGCCCCGCATGTAGTGCGGCATGACGAGTACTACCAGTCGGTCGCCTTCATGGTGCACCAGGCGTCCTACGACAAGCTGCCGGCGGATCTGAAGGGCGCCGTCGACAAGGCCTATGCGGAAGCTGGCAAATACAGCTTCGAGCTGATGGACAAGTCGGCAGACAAATCCATCGGGCGCATGAAGAAGAAGGGCGTCACCTTCGTGGAAATCGACCGCTCGCCGTTCGTCAAAATCATGGCCGACTTCTACAAGAAGAAGGAGGATGCCGGCGAGTTGCCGAAAGGCTTCCTGGAAATGGTCGCCAAGACCCGCTGATCCGGGACCCGGCAACCGACCATGAACGCAGACGCTGAAGCTGGACCGCTGTTACAGGCGGTCCAGCGCCTCGACGGCGCGCTCGACGCCATCGCCAAGCTGTTCCTCGTGCTCGCCAACGGCTGCCTGGCGCTGATGCTGTTCGGCACCTTCATCACCATCACGCTCAGGCTGTTCGACGTGTCGTTCTACTGGATCTGGCCGTGGACCATGCAGTTCTTCGTCTGGATGTCGTTCATCGGCTTCTTCGTCGTCTACCGCTTTGGCAAGGACATCGCCGTCGACTTCCTGGTGCTGCGGCTGGGCAACTGGGCCATGGTCGCCACCCGCTACATGGTCGCCGGCATGATCATGGCGGTGATGGGCGCCATGCTGTGGCAGATGCCGACCATTCTCGAGAGCCAGGTCGGCGTCATCGACGGCGTCGTCACGCCCTGGGGCGAGCTCGAGCGCTATACCCTTTCCATCCCGCTCGCCGTCTCCTGCGGGCTGATCTTTCTCAATGCCTTCCTCGACCTGCTGAAGGCGCTGGCCGGGGTGCCGGAACCGCCGCCCTCGCACGCCACCGATCCGGATAGCTGAGCCATGTTCATCGTCCTGTTCATCGGGTTTATCGTTCTCATCCTGCTCCGCGTGCCGGTATCGATGGCCATCGGCGCGGCGGTGCTGCTGACCTTCGCCACCAGCGAGTTCTCGGATTCGCTCTACATCATTCCCCAGCAGGTGCTGGAAGGCGTCAACAAGCCGTCGCTGGCGGCCGTGCCGTTCTTCATCATGGCCGGCAACCTGATGAACGTCGTCGGCATGACCGACCGCATTTTCAACTTCGCCAACTCGCTGGTCGGCCATTTCCGCGCCGGGCTGGCGCAGGTCAACGTGCTGTCGTCGATGATCTTCGCCGGCGTCTCGGGCGCCGCTGTCGCCGACTGCGCCGGGCTCGGCGCCATCGAGATCAAGGCCATGCGCGAGCGTGGCTACAAGGCCGACTTCGCCGCCGCGGTGACCGTCTGCTCGGCGGTGGTCGGGCCGATCATCCCGCCCTCCATCGGGCTGGTCATCTATGCCTTCCTGGCGCAGCAGTCGGTGGAGCGCATGTTCCTGGCCGGGCTCATTCCGGGGCTCATCGTCGGCGGCTCGCTGATGCTGTTCAACCGGATCCTCGCCATCCGCCACGACTTCCCGACCCAGGAACGCGCGCCGGCGAGCGAGGTGAAGCGCACCGCCGTTGACGGCGTGCTGGCGCTGATCGCGCCCGGCATCATCCTGGGCTCGATCCTGGGCGGCTTCGTCACCGCCACCGAGGCCGGCGTCTTGGCCTGCGTCTACTCCATGGGCCTCGGCCTCTACTACCGCTCGCTGACCAAGGAACGGCTGTGGCAGGCGCTCACCGATACCATGCTGATGACGTCGGTGATCATGATCATCATCGGCTTCTCCATCGCCATGGGCTGGCTTCTGGCGATCGAGCAGGTGCCGCAGCAGATCGGAGACGCGGTGTTCTCGGTGACCGATTCCCGCTACGTGTTCCTGGCCATCATGCTGGTGTTCGTCATATTGGTCGGCTGCGTCGTCGAGGGCGTGCCGGCGAAGCTGATGCTGGTGCCGATGCTGCTGCCGGTGATCGACAGCTTCGGCATCGACCGGGTGCACTTCGGCATCATCATCCAATTGGGGCTGCTGATCGGCATTGCCACGCCGCCCATGGGCATCGGCCTCTACATCATGGTCGAGGTCGGCAAGGTGCCGTTCGAGCGCGTCACCATGTCGGTGCTGCCGTTCCTGGTGCCGCTGATGCTGGTGCTGATCCTGATCACCTACGTCCCGCAGCTGACGCTGTGGTTCCCGGACCTGATCCTTGGACCGGAAACCGACAGCGTGCGCTACTGATCAACCGCCGAGCTTCGCCGCCACCTTGGCGCTGGCGCCGGAGATGTCGCCGATGCGCTCGCCGGCGAGAAAGCGCTTATGGCTGCCGGGCTCGCCGGCCATTTTCGAGAGCGCCCAATCGACATCGGCTTCCGCTTCGTTGGGCGGCATCACCAGCACGCCGGAGAAATCGGCCAACACCACATCGCCCGGATTGACGACGCTGCCGCCGATCGACACCGGCACGTTGAAGCTGCCGCCGACGTCGTAGAGCCGCGTGGTGATCGGCGCCACGCCGCGCGACCAGACGTTGAGGTCGTACTGTTCGATCTCCGGCAGGTCTGTGCAGGGGCCGTCGAGCACCACCGTGGTGCAGCCGGTGGCGACGATCGCAGCCGCCACGCCGCCGCCGAGACAGGCGTGCTTGGTATCGCCGAGCCGGTCGATGCACAAGACATCGCCCGGCCGCAGGAACTGAATGATGTGATGCAGCAGCGTCGAATCCTGGCCCGGAATGGCCAGCGTCACGGCGGTGCCGGCGACGGTGACGCGGTTGCCGCGCACGTTCTGCACCGCCTTGTCGACGAAGCCCATGTGGCGCAGGTGGCCGATGGTCGCGGTCTCGGCGCGGCCGGTTTTCTCGATCAGTTCCGGCGCTACCTGGGCCGGCATGTCATTGATCACGTAGGTCATGGAACGGGATATCCTCTCTTGTGTTTCGTTTCTTCAGCTTTCGTCTGCATTGGCGAATTGGTTCTTGATCGCCGAATAGGTGCGCAGCCGGTGCGCGTCCAGGACCTTGAGCGCGCCCTTCACGTCGCGTTGGATGGTGCGCTCCATCAGCTCACGGTGCTCGTCGGCGACGTCCTTGACGAAGCCGGCGGAGACTTGCGACGCCGGGCGCATGATGCGGCGGTAGCGTTCCAGGTGGCTGGTCAGGTTCTCCAGGAAGCGGAGCTGCCAGCGCGATCCACAGGCGGCGATCAGCGCTTCGTGGAAACGCCGGTGGCGGCGCTCGCGTTCTTCCTCCGCCGCGGCATCCGCGCCTTGCGCCGGCGAGGCGGCCTTGATCAGCTTGTGGTAGGTGGCGAGGATTTCCGCTTCCCAGTCGTCGTCGCCGTTTGTGATGGCGGCCTCGAGGGCGCCGGCTTCCAACGCGCGGCGGATATCGACCAGTTCGTCGAAATCGGCCTCCGAAATCTCCGCAACTCGGAACCCCTGCTTGCCTTGCGCGGTGACGAAGCTCTCGGCCGCCAACCTGGCCAGGGCCTCGCGCAACGGGCTGACGCCGGTCTCGTAGTGCGACTTCAGCCATTCGGTGCGGAGCGGGCTTCCCGGCACCAAGGCGCCGGAGCGGATATCGCGGCGGAGCTGCTCGTAGACCTTGACCGCCAGCGTCGTCGGCTGCGGATCGCCTACTCCACCGCCGCTGCGCGTGGCCAGTTTGGTGACGTTCATCTGGGCTCCCCCTGGGCTCTAAGCATGATAGGGGCTGGCCCGGAGCCGCCGCAACCGATTTTCGGAATCTCGGTGATTTTCGAAAATCCTTGAGCGCCATGCCCGCGCTTCGTACTGTCGGCACCGGACTTTTTTGCGGAAAACCAGGGGTCGGGGAACCATCATGAGCGGCACGGGCAGCATCAATCGCGGCATCAACTCCAACGTCGAGCAATGGCAGGTGAGGATGCGCGCCGTCGCTTCGGATGGCGGCGTCGTCGCCTCGCAGAACTGGATGGCCGCCGCCGCCGGCGCCGACGCGCTCTCCAAGGGCGGCAACGCCATCGACGCCGCCGTCGCCTGCGCCTTCGCGCTGAACGCCGTGGAGCCCTGGATGTGCGGCATGGGCGGCAGCGGCTACATGGTGATCTGGCGCGCCGACGAAAAGCGCGCCTATGCCATCGACTTCCAGGGCATGCTGCCGAAGGCCATCTCCACCGACGACTACCCGCTCGACCCCAACGTGCCCGACGCCATCATGGGCTTTCCGGGCGTTGCGGAGAACGCCAACGTCGTCGGCTACAAGTCGATCACCGTGCCGGGCGCGGTATCGGGCCTCTCGGCGGCGCTTGAGCGCCACGGCAAGCTGGGCCTCGATACCGTCCTCGGCCCGGCGATCAAACTGGCGGAGCGCGGCCTGCCGGTGGACTGGCACGCGACCTTGCAAATCGCCCTGGAGGCGCGCGAACTTTCCAAGTTCCCGGCCAGCGCCGAGGTCTACCTGCCGACCGGCCACCCGCCGCAGCCCGAGCAATTCCTGCCGCTGCCGAAACTGACCGAGACGCTTAAGACCCTCGCCGCCGAAGGCCCGGAGGTCTTCTATAAGGGCCGCATCGCCGAAAGCATGGCCGCCGACCTGCAAGCAGGCGGCAGCCGCATCGACGCCGATGACATGGCCGCCTACCAGCCCTCGTTCATCGAGCCCCTGGCCGGCACGCACCGGGGTGCGACGCTCTATACCCCGGGCGAAACCAGCGGCGGGCTCAGGCTCAACGAGGCCTTCGAATATGTCGCCGCCAACCTGGATATCTCGAAGCCGTTCGGCGCACATGCCTACGCCACTTACGCCAAGGCCTTGCAGAAAGCCTTCTACAACCACGAACGGCGTCTCGGCCGGCTGCCGGAGAACAGCTGCACCTCGCACATGAGCGCCGTCGATTCCGAAGGCAACATGGTGGCGCTGACCTATACCTTGCTCAGCCGTTTCGGCTCGCGCGTGGTGCTGCCGGGCACCGGCATCCTGATGAACAACTCGGTCTCCTACTTCGATCCGCGGCCGGGATATCCGACCACCATGGAAGGCCGCAAGATGATCAACGCGTCCAACATGTGCCCGACGGTCTGCGTGAAAGACGGCGAGGCGCTGTTCGCCGTCGGCGCGTCGGGCGCCAACCATATCGTGCCCTGCACCTTCCAGATGGCCGCGTTCCTGCTGGATTACGAAATGCCCCTGGAAGAGGCCTTCAACCTGCCCCGCATCGACACCGGCCCGCGCGAAAGCATCCAGGTCGACCCCGCCGTCGGGCCCGAGACGCTCGCCGAACTGTCGCGGGAATTCGAGATCGACGTGGCGCAGAACCTGGTGTTCCCGAAGCTCTATTCCTGCCCGTCCGGCGTCTTGCGCGACCCGGCCACCGGCAAGACCCAGGGCTGCGGCGACCGCATCAACCCGGTCGCCGGCGCCGTCGCCGAAGCCCCCTTCGACATCGCCGCCACACAGAGCGACGGCGGCCCGCGGGCCTGAAAACGGCCGAAAAAACGCGGGTTGGAAGCTATTGATTCGAAACGATTTACAAAAAAATCTCAGGAACGAACCCAATTTCAACCCGCAGCGCGCCGGGGATGGCCGGCTCGGCCGACGCGCGTTTCTAGCAGTCTCAACGTCCCCACCAGTTCCTACCGCCGTCCCCGCGAAAGCGGGGACCCACTTGATGCCTCAGGCATCATCCTGACCCGAGAACGGCGACCACGGATAGACCACCTGGATTCCCGCTTTCGCGGGAATGACGATGCTGCTGAAGCCGGCTCCAATGAGTCCCAACACAAGAACCCTCGGCCCGGCCCAAATCTGATTCGATTGTGAAATAGCGTGCCAGCCCCGGCGGACACCGGAACAGCCGACGAGCCATAGCACGGGCTTTCTCAAAAGTCAATAAATTCCTATATTATTGCTGAAATCCCTTGCCGGCCTTCCGCCATCAAGACGAAAGCCTTTGACCTTCCGCCGGGTTGCGGTGATCTTCCAGTCGGGTCACGACGAAAGGGAGCCAGGCGGCAAATGACGCAACGACGGGTCGACGGATTTTTCTACGGGCTGTTCATGGACCCGGACGTGCTGGGTGAGTGCGGCGTCGCGCCCCATGAACCGCGCCCAGCCTACGCCGATGGGTTCCAGCTCCGCATCGGCAACCGCGCCACCCTGATCCCGGCACTCGGCGCGCGGGCCTACGGCATGGTCTATGCGCTGACGCACGATGACCTGAACAAACTCTACGGCACACCGGGCCTCGAGGATTACCGGCCGGAAGCCGTCACCGCCCAGGTCATCGACGGCACCCCGCTGCCGGCGCTCTGCTACAACCTGCTGGAAGCCCCCGCCCCCGACGAGGCCAACCCCGACTACGCCGAACGCCTCCGCGCCGCGCTGGCTCGGTTGGGCTTTCCGGCGGATTACATAGCGACGGTTTCCTAACCCCTTCCCGTCGTCCCCGCGAAGGCGGGGAGATGGCAGGCGTGCTCCCTAATACCCCCGCCCCGGCGGCACCAAATCCACCACCTCTTCACCGGCGATGAATTTCTTCAGGTTCTGGGCGATCTTTTGGCCGCCAGCGACCGGGTCGATGAGGCTGGCGATGTGGGGGGTGACGAGAATATCCGGGTGGTCCCAGAACAGATGGTCATCGGGCAGCGGCTCGACATGGAAGACGTCCAGCGTCGCCGCGGCGATCTTGCCTGAGTTCATCGCCGCCAACAGGTCGTCGTCGACCAGGTTCTGGCCGCGCGCCACGTTGATCAGCTTGGCGCCGTCCGGGAGCTTGGCGAACAGATCGGCATTCAAGATGCCCTCGGTCTCCGGCGTCAAAGGCAGCATGCAGACCAGGATTTCCGAGCGCGACAGGAACTCGTCCAACTGATCGTTGCCGGCATAGCAGGTGACGCCCTCGATGGCCTTCAGCGACCGCGCCCAACCCGACACGTCGAAGCCGATATGGGCGAGCGTGCGCGCGCAGTCGGCGCCCAGGTTGCCGAGGCCCATGACGCCGACCTTGCGCTCATGCGCGGGCGGTTCGACGATCTGGTACCACTCGCGGGCGGGCTGCACGGCCTCGACCTCGGGCAGACGGCGGTGATGGCGGAGAACATGCAAAGTAACGTATTCGCGCATACGCACGTTCAAGTCGCCGCTGGTGGTGCGGATGATCGGGATGTCGCCCGGCAGTTCCGGATCACAAAGAATATGGTCGATGCCGGCGCCGATGGAGAGGATGCACTTGAGGTTCGGGAAGGTCTTGAGCCAGCCCGGATCGGGCTTCCAGACGATGGCGTACTCGATCGCGTCCTTGTCCATGGGATCGTCGAACAGCAGCACCTCCATCTCCGGCAACAGCGAAGACATATGCTCTTTCCACCAGGCCGCGCGGGCGCCGCCGACTTTGATCACCGCTGACATGAATGCTCCTTTGAGTGGGTCTTGAGAATTGAGCCGCGCCCGGGCCGTCAGGTCAAGTCGTCGCGGATGCAGGCCGTCTTGTGGCCGGGCGCAATCTCTTTCAGTTGCGGCACCGTCGCGGCGCATTCGGGCAACGCGTGCTTGCAGCGGGTGCGGAAGACGCAACCGGATGGCGGATCGATGGGGCTCGGCAGGTCGCCCTCCAGGATGATGCGATCGGTGCCGGCTTCCGGGTCCAGGGTCGGAGCCGCCGACAGCAATGCGCGCGAATAGGGGTGCTTGGAGTCGGCATACAAAAGGCGCGACGGCGCCTCCTCCATGACCTTGCCCAGGTACATCACCACCACCCGGTCGGAGAGATATTCGACGACGTTCAGGTCGTGCGAGATGAACAGCATGGAGAGATTGAACTCGCGCTGCAGGTCGGCCATCAGGTTGATGATCTGCGCCTGCACCGAGACATCCAGCGCCGACACCGGTTCGTCGGCGACGATGAAGGTGGGCTCGACGGCGAGCGCGCGGGCGATGCCGATGCGCTGGCGCTGGCCGCCGGAAAATTCGTGCGGCAGCCGCTTCAGGTGATCGCCGCTGAGGCCCACGCGCTCCAACAGGTGCACGATGCGCTGGCGCCGCTCGGCGCGGGAATAGAGGCCGTGGATGACGAAGGAATCGCCGATCAGCCGTTCCACCGTCTTGCGTGGATCGAGGCTGGAGAATGGGTCCTGGAAGATGATCTGCATGCGTCGGCGCAACCGCCGCAGCCGCCGCGCGTCGAGATCGGTGATGTCCTGGCCTTCGAAGGTGATGGCTCCGTCGCTGGGGTCGATCAGGCGCAGCATCAGGCGCCCGAGCGTGCTCTTGCCCGAGCCCGACTCGCCTACCAGCCCGACCACCTCGCCCGGCTGGATCGCCAGATCGACGCCGTCGACGGCGCGGACCACCGGTTTCGGCCCCAGGAACGGACCGCCGCGCAGTTGGAAGTGCTTGGTCACCCCCTTGAGTTCGACGATGGCACTCATGCGCGCAACTCCCGCCAGCGCGGACAGCGCGTCATGTGGTTGTCGGCGATGGCCTCGAGCTCCGGCAGCGCCTTGGAGCAATCATCCACGGCATGCGAACAGCGCGGCGCGAAGGAGCAGCCGGGCGGCAGCGCATCCAGCGGCGGCACCGTGCCGGGAATGGCGAACAGCGCTTCGCGCTCGCCCGATTCCCGGTTGATGGTGGGGATCGAGGCGATCAGGCCCTTGGTGTAGGGGTGGGCGGGATTGCGGAACAGTTCCTTCACCGGGCCCTGCTCGACGATGCGCCCGCAGTACATGACCAACACGCGGTCGGCGATCTCGGCGACGACGCCCAGGTTGTGGGTGATGAACAGCATGCCGAACCCCTGGTTGTCGCGGTTGCGGATGTTGCGCATCAGGTCGAGGATCTGCGCCTGGATAGTGACGTCCAGAGCCGTCGTCGGCTCGTCGGCGATGATCAGCGACGGGTTGCAGCTCAAGGCCATGGCGATCATCACGCGCTGCTGCATACCGCCCGACATCTGGTGCGGGTAGTCGTTGACGCGCTTGGCGGCGTCGGGGATGCCGACGCTGGCCAGCAGCTCGACAGCCGCCGTCTCGGCTTCCGCCTTGCCGATCTTGCGGTGATGGCGGAGCCCCTCGGCGATCTGCTCGCCAACGGTATAGACCGGATTGAGGCTGCTCATGGGTTCTTGGAACACCATGGAGATTTCCTCGCCGCGCAGCCGCTGCAGGGCGGCATCGTCCATTTCCTCGATGCGCACCACCTCGCCGGACTTGGTCTTCAGCGCCACGTGGCCGGCCGTCATCTTGCCGAGCGGCCCCGGCACCAGCCCCAGCACCGAAAGCCCGGTGATGGTCTTGCCAGACCCCGACTCGCCCACCAGCGCCAGCGTCTCGCCCGGCGCCACCGTGAACGACACGTCGTTCGACGCCCTGATGCGGCCCTTCGGCGTGATGAATTCGGTCCTCAGCCCCCGGGTCGCCAGCAGCGCGCCTTCGGCGGCCTTCTTATCGGCGTCGTCTTCGTAGGTCTTGGCCTTCGGTACGTAGACCAGCGATTTCGCCAGGGTGGCCAACGAGGAGGTGGAGACGGCGCGCGGATCGTAGAAATCCCGGAGCGCGTCGCAGACCGCGTTGACCGCCAGCACCGTGACCGTCAGCGCCAGGCAGGGCCAGATCAGCGGCATCGGCGTATAGACCATGTAGGCGCGCGCCTCGCGGATCATCAGGCCCCAGGACGGGTCCGGCGGCACCACGCCCAACCCCAGGAAGCTCAGGCCCGACTCGATCAGCACCGCCGACGAGACGGTGAGCGAGAACTGCACGATCAGCGGCCCCAGAATGTTGGGGAAAATGGTCAGCGCCAGGATGCGCCAGGCGGGCGAGCCCAGCGCCTGCGCCGCTTCCACGTATTCGCGCCGGCGCACGGACAGCGTTTCGCCATAGGCGACGCGGGCGTAATGCGGCATGTAGAGGATGGTCAGCACCACGCCCAGGGTCTCGACGCCGGGCCCCAAGATGGTGACCAACAAGAGCGCCAAAAGGATCGGCGGGAATGACAGGATGATGTCTGTCAAACGCACCGACAGAAGCTCGGCGATGCCGCCGAAATAGCCGCCGACGATCCCCACCGCCGTCCCCAGGATGCCGGCCGACAGCGCCGAGAACAGCGCCACCGCGATGGAAACCCGCGCGCCGTAGAGCAAGCGCGCGAAGATGTCGCGGCCGTAGTTGTCCTGGCCGAGGATATGGTCGACCGACGGCGGCGCCAGGCGCTCGGCGATGGTCATGGTGACCGGGTTGTGTTCGGTGATGAACGGCGCCAGCAGCGCCAGCAGGAATACCGCCGCGACCCCGACCAGCGGCGGCAGGATATTGCGGTACTTGGCGTCGATCTTCAGCACGCGCGCTACTCCAGCCGGATCCTGGGATCGAGCACCGAATACAGGAGATCGACCAACAAATTGAGCATGATGAACAGGAACGAGATCACCAGCACGATGCCCTGCACCTCCGGATAGTCGCGGTTCTCCACCGCGACCACCAAAAAGCCGCTGAGGCCCGGCCAGTTGAAAACGTATTCGACCAACACCGTGCCGCCCAAGAGCGTCCCCATGTGCAGGCCGATGACGGTGGCCACCGGCGCCAATGCGTTGCGCACCACGTGGCGGCGGATCACCACGTTGCCCGGCAGCCCCTTGGCGCGTGCCGTGCGCACCCAGTCGCGCTGCAGGGTTTCCAGCACCGTGGTGCGGGTCATGCGGAAGATGGCGGCGGAAAAGCCGATGGCGATGGTCGCCGCCGGCATCGCCAGAAAGACGAGGTGCTGCAGCGGATCGCGCGAGAAGGTGACGAAGCCGCCGGCCGGCACCCAGCGCAGCGTCTGCGCAAACAGCAGAACCATCAGCGTGCCGGTGACGAACACCGGCACCGACAGCATCAGCCCGGCGCCCAGCGCCAGGGTGCGGTCGACGACCTTGCCGTGGCGGAGCGCGGCAAGAATGCCCAGCGGAACACCGGTGATGATGGAAATCAGGGTCGCCGCAACGATCAGTTCCAGGGTGCGCGGCAGCCGCTTGGCGATCTCCTCGCCGACGGGGTAGTCGTCCTGGAACGAGGTGCCGAAATCGCCCTGCAGGACACTGGCGACGTAGTCGACGTATTGTGTCCATAACGGCAGATCGAGGCCCAGACGCTTGCGTAGCGCCGCGACCGCCTCCGGGGACGGATCGACCCCGCCGCCGCTCAACAGCAGCATGGCGGGGTCGCCCGGAATGATGTGAATCACCAGGAAGATGATCGTCGTGACGACGAAGACAAGCGCCAATGCGATCAGCACTCGCCTAACGATGTATCGCCACATGCCTTCGTCCTCTTCCCGGTGATCGTCGCGACCGGCGTCAGCCGATCTCGATGTTCTCGATGACCATGCCCGAGAAGAACGTCAGGAAGCCAGGGATATTCGTGAACCCAGAGAGGTAGCTCTGGTAGGCGTATCCCTGTGCGCGCCAGTTGATCGGAATGATCGGCGCTTCGTCCAAGGCCAACTGCTGTAATTCGGCATACATGGCCTTGCGCTTGGCCATGTCGGCCTCCTGGCGCGCGGTGGCGAAGAGCTCGCTGATGCGCTTGCCCTCGAACCCGACGGAACGCGCGTAGGAGGTCGAGAGCGAGCCGTCGTAGAACTTGGTCAAGGCATCCGGATCATTGAAGTCACCGGCCGAGCCCATGATCGAGAAGTCGTACTGACCCTGGTTGCCGAGCGCCACGCGCTTGGCCCAGTCGGGCAGGTTGAGCTGCACGTTGATGCCGATGGCGGCCAGGTTCTGCTGCACCACCTCGGCCGTGTTCTTGTGCATGCCGTACTGGGCGGTCGACAACAACGTCGCGGAAAAGCCGTTCGGATGCCCGGCTTCCGCCATCAGCGCCTTCGCCTTGGCCGGATCGTAGGTCCAGCGGTCCTGGTACTTCTCGTCATAGAACAGCGACGACTTCTGCAATGGCACGCCGCCGAGCTCGTTGCCGCGCCCGAAGAAGGCGGCCGCGATCACGTCGGAACGCTTGATGGCGTAGCCAACGGCCTGGCGCAGGCGCACGTCGGCGAACGGGCCCTTGCCGCAATTGAAGGTGACGTACATGAACGGGCCGTTGACCACGTCCATCTTCAGGCGGTCGTTCTTGCCGACCGAATCCATCGCCTGCCAGGGCAGGTACTCGATGATGTCCACGTCGCCGGCTTCGAGGGCCGCGACACGCAGGTTCTCGTCCTTGAAGGCGTCGAAGCGCAGCTTCTTGGTCTTCGGATAGCCCGGCTTGTAGTACTTGTCGAAGGCTTCCATTTCGATGCGGCTGCCGCGCTCGATGTTGGAGATGACGTAGGGGCCGGCACCGACAAAATCGTTCGGATCGGCGGCCAGCGCCTTGCCCGATACGATGCCGCAGTGCGGGCTGGCGGCGATGTCGATGAAGGTGACGTCGGGGTCGTTGAGGGTGATGATCACGGTGTGCTCGTCCGGGGTCTCGATCATCTTGATGGAGGCCATGCGTGAACGCAGGCGCGCGGTCGAATCCTTCGCCGCCATGGCTTCGTAGGTGGCCTTGACGTCGGCGGAGGTGACCTTCTCGCCGTTGTGGAAGTAGGCGTTCTTGCGCAGATTGAACTGGAACTTGTCACCGGCGAGCACCTTCCACGATTCCGCCAGTTCCGAGCGCGGCTGGCCGTCGGCGCCGTAGCCCAACAGGCCGCGATAGCGCTGCACCTTGACGGTGGTCGACGCGGTGCCCTTGTTTTCCCAGGGCTTGAAGCCCGGCGGGTAGGAAGACAGCCCGAACACCACGAGGCCCGGCGTCTTGGCCTTGGCGCGGCCGATGAAACCGGGCATCAGCGCCGTGGCGCCGGCGGCAAGACCGCCCTTCAGAACCCGGCGTCGGTCGATGTTTTCCAAGAGCGATGTAAACTTCTCTGACATGTTTCGACTCCTCTCGATTCGGACGGCCGCGGCCGCCGCTGTGATAGGGAGCCGCCGATTTTCAACGGAGTCCGTAGATCTCCTCGGCGGTCTTTTTTGAAATCCGATCTTCTGCGAGATCTTTCTTCACCAATTCAGGATCGCGTCCCGACGGTTCACCATAGCCGCCGGCGCCCGGCGTCGTCACGCTGATGGTTTCACCGTCCTTGAGTTCCAGCATACCGTGGTTACGCGCCACCTCGCCGGCCTCGGTCTGGACCGAGAAGCGGCCGCCCTCAAGCCCGCCGAACAGGCCCCAGGGGGCCGTCAGGTGGCGCGTGCCGCGCGCATCGACGCGGCAGTCGTGCTCGACGACGCGGATGGTGCGGCTGAATCCCATGCCGCCGCGCCAGGTCCCGGGGCCGCCGGAATCGCGGACCAGTTCATAGCGCTCGACGCGCAGCGGGTACTCCATCTCGAGCCCCTCGATCGGCAGGTTGGAGGTATTGGTGATGTGCACCTGGACCCCGTCCAGGCCATCCTTGGTGGCACGCGCGCCGAAACCGCCGCCCAGCGTCTCCAGGTAGACGTAAAAAGCGCCGGTACGCGGGTTGATGCCGGAGAAGGTGGTCGAGGTAACGGCGCCGTTGCAAGCCGCGATGATACGTTCCGGGATGGCATCGGCGAGCGCGCCATGCACCAGGTCGACGACCCGCTGGCAGGTATTGGTGCGGCCGTTGACGGCGGCGGGTTCCGACGCCGACAGGATCGAGCCTGGGCTGGAGATCACCTTGATCGGCCGGAACAGGCCGGCATTGGGCGGCGCTTCCGGATCGGTGACCGTTTTCACCGCGTAGTAGACGGTGGCCAACAGCGCCGTTTCCACCATGTTGAGGCTGGCTCGGACCTGCGGCGGATTGCCCCGGAAATCGAGGGTCATCTCGTCACCCTCCACGTCGATGGCGACGCGGAAGGTAAGCTGTTCGGGGAATTCGTCGCACTCGAAAATGTCCTGGAACTCGTAGTGGCCGTCCGGGATCGAGGCGATGCCGGCGCGCATGCGGCGCTCGGCGTAGTCGAGCAGTTCGTCGAAAACGCGCTCCAACAGATCGACGCCATAGCGTTCGCAGAGCGCATGGAAGCGTTTGACGCCAAAGCTGTTGGCCGCCATCTGGGCGCGCAGGTCGGCGCGGCGTTCGTGCGGCACCTGGCAGTTGAGAAGGATCAGTTCGAACACGTCCTGCTGAATGACGCCGGCCTTCTGGATGCGGATCGGCGGGATGCGCAGTCCTTCCTGGAAGATGTGCGCATGCGCGCGGTCGACGAAATCCGCATGGTGGGCGAGATTGGTGGCCCAGCCGACCAGACGGCCATCGTGGAAGATCGGCGACGCCAGCACGATGTCCGGCAGGTGCGTGCCGCCGCCGGTATAGGCGTCGTTGCCGATGAAGATGTCGCCGTCAGAGATGGTGGAGAGGTCGTGGCGCACCAGGATCTCGTCGATCACGCCCATCAGCGATCCCAGGTGGATCGGGATGTGTTCCGCCTGATAAAGCGTGCGCCCCTTGCCGTCGAAGATCACGGTGGAGCAGTCGCGGCGTTCCTTGATGTTTGTCGAGTAGGAGGCCCGTACCAGGGTTTCTCCCATTTCGTCGGCGATCGACGCGATGGCGTTGCCGATGACCTCCACCGTGACCGGATCGATGGGCACGTCGGCGCCGGCATCCGTGGCGGTGGCGGTCTGGTTCGCGGATTGACTGGACATCAGTGTACGCCCTCTCGGATCACCAGGTTGAGGTGGGTATCGATTTGGCCGATCTGGCCCGGCAGGATCAAGGTGGTGGAGTCCATCTGCTCGACGATCGCCGGGCCCGGCACCACGTTGCCGGCCTTCAGCTTATCGCGGTCGTAGACCGGGCTCTCGACGTAGTCGCCGATTTCCGGCTTGTAGACTCGGCGCTTGTCGATCAGCGCGGCAGAGGGATCGGCGTCCCCTTCTTCGTATTTCTCGAAGGAAGGCTTCTCGACCACGCCGTAGGCCTCCAGGCGGAAGGTGACGATCTCGATGCCCTCATCCGGCGCCGTGTAGTCGTACTGGCGCTGGTAGGCCTGGTTGAAGTTCTCCACCAGGTGATCGAAAAAGCCGTCCGCGCCGCCTTCCGGCAACGGCACCTGCAATTCGTAGTTCTGGCCGGCGTAGCGCATGTCGGCGGTGACCAGCACGCGGCGGCGATCGGCGCCGATGCCCTCGCTGTCGAACCAGTCCTCGGCATCCGATTTGAGGCCGTCGACGGCATCCTGAATGGCCTGCAGGTTGGCCGGCTCCGCCGACATCCGGCGGGTGACCGAGAAATCGCGGCGGATATCGGTGAGCAAAAGCCCGAGCGCGCAAAGGATCCCCGGATTGCGCGGCACCAGGATGCGGTCCATGCCCAGTTCACGCGCCAGCCGGCCGGCATGCACCGGGCCGCCGCCGCCGAACGGCATCAGGCAATAGTCGCGCGGGTCGTGACCGCGCTGCACCGAGATCAGGCGGATGGCGCGCGCCATGTTGGCGGTAACCACGCGGATGATGCCGGCGGCGGTCTCTTCCATGGAAAGGCCGAGGCCGGAGCCGAGCTTCTCGATTGCCGCCAGCGACGCCGAGCGGTCGATCTTCATGCGCCCGCCAAGCAAAGCCTCGCCGTTGAGGACGCCCATGGCGACGTTGGCGTCGGTGACCGTCGGCTCTTCGTTGCCGAGCCCATAACAGACCGGCCCCGGATCGGCGCCGGCGCTGCGCGGGCCGACCTTCAGAAGGCCACCGGAATCGACGTAGGCGATGGAGCCGCCCCCGGCGCCGACGGTATGGATGTCGATCATCGGGCTCTTGATCGGGTAGCCGTGTACCTCGGCTTCGGTGGTGGTGCGCGGTCGGCCGCGCTCGATCAGCGACACGTCGGTCGACGTGCCCCCCATGTCGAAGGTGATGATATTGTCGACGCCGACGGCACGGCCGGTTTCGACCGCGCCGATGACGCCGGTCGACGGCCCCGACAGCACCGTGCGCACCGGCAGCTTGGCGGCGGTCTCGAAGGTGATGGTGCCGCCATTGGACTGAGTGATGAACGGCGGCACGTTGATGCCGGTCTCGGCCAGGCGCGGCGACAGGCGCTCCAGGTAGCCGCGCATCACCGGCCCCAGGAAGGCGTTGACGACGGTGGTGCTGAGACGCTCGTACTCGCGGAATTCCGGGCAGACCTCGTGCGAGGTGGTGAGGAAGCTGTCGCCCAATTCCTCTTTCAGGATCGCCTCCACCTTGGCCTCGTGCTCGGTGTCAACGAAGCTGTAGAGAAAGCAGACGGCGACGGCTTCGGCGCCGGCGGCCCTGAGTTGGCGCGCGGCGGCACGGATTTCATCCT
Organism: Rhodospirillaceae bacterium; assembly: GCA_038125725.1. Classification (GTDB taxonomy): domain Bacteria; phylum Pseudomonadota; class Alphaproteobacteria; order Rhodospirillales; family Casp-alpha2; genus TMED8. Next base: position 17,202 of record JAYPEK010000044.1, on the reverse strand, counting down.
CGCTGGGCTCGCGTTCGACGGTGCCGTCATAGTGAATGCGCTCGGAGACCTCGAGGCGGCGGTCGCGCGGCACCAGCGCTTCGGGTTTGTCGGCCTGCAGGTCGTAGAGATGCGGGCGCCGCTGGCGCCCAAGGTCCAAGAGGTCGCGGAAACCGTCGCTGGTGATCAGCCCGCACTTGGCGCCGCGCCCCTGGATCAAGGCGTTGGTGGCGACCGTGGTGCCGTGACCGAAAAAGCTCACCTGGGCGTCGTCGCCGCCGTAACGGGAAATGATCTCCCCGGCGCCGCCGGCGATGGCCACCGAAGGATCGCTCGGCGTGCTCGACAACTTCCATACGGAAAACCGGCCGGTCTCTTCTTCCAGCATGCAGACGTCGGTAAAGGTGCCGCCGGAATCAACCCCAATGCGCAGCGATGACATTTCGACTTCAACTCCCCAGGCACAACAACATTAGCGGCTTCGGGTCTCGTTGTCTTCACTCGCCCTTGCCGAAGAGAACTATTTGACAAGTCGATTCATATTACAAATGATGTTTTTTTGCAGATTTATTCCAAAAAGGAATACCCTTCATGATCACCGTCAAGCAGCTGCAGATTCTTTCCGCGGTCATCCGCCTCGGTTCCGTGACCGCTGCGGCGCGGGAACTCAACGTCTCACAACCGACCGCGAGCAAGGCCATCCAGCGCCTGGAGGACGTCGCCAAGACATCCCTGTTCGAACGCATGGAAGGGCGGCTGATGCCGACGCCGGAGGCGCTGATCCTGGCACGCGAGGCCAACCATCTGATCGACGAATGGGGAACCTACGAGCGCCTCATCACCCACATCAGCCGCCGCTCCGGCGACCGGCTGCGCATTGCCGCCTCACCCACCTATGCAGCGTCGATCATTCCGCGCACGCTGCACGAGATGGCAAAGGCGCACCCCGACCTCTATATCCAATGCAACATCGTGACCACGCCGGTCCTCGTCGATGCCGCCGCATCGGGCAAGGTCGATGTCGGGATCGTGCATTACACCGATGCCGAGCCCATGGCAAAATCCATCCCGATATGCCGGGCGCCCATCGTCTGCATCATGCCCGCTGATCATCCTCTGGCGGAGAAAGCGGTCATCAAACCCGCCGACCTGCACGCCTGGCCGCTGGTCGGATACCGGCGCGACCTGCCGTTCGCGCGGATGATCGGCGAACAGCTGGGTCACGACGGAATCATGCCCAATGTCGCCGTCGAGGCCAATTTCACCTCGGTCATTCGCGACATGGTCCGCCTCGGCGCCGGCATTGCGTTGGTCGACCTGTTCTGTCTGTTGTTCGATCCGCCGGACGACTTGGCGATCCGGCCGATCGAGCCGTCCATCGACGTCACCATGGCGATCATCCATGCCCGCAACCTGCCGCTGTCGCATAGCGCCAAGAGCTTCGTCGATTGCCTCAAGGAGCTATTGCCGAAAAACAAAGTCCCCGGCGGAGAGATTGAAATTCTCGACGCGGCGTGACATGGGTTGCACTGGCCGGCCGAGATGCTGCCGGACCTGATCCAAGGGAGAGACCGATGACCGACAAACTGAAGATCGCCGAATTGACCTCGGGCGAAGCCCGCGAGCACATCAATAAGGACACAGTTATTCTGCTGCCCATGGGCTCCCTCGAGGACCAGGGTACGCACGCGCCGATGGGCGACTACATGGCGGCCGACTGCGTGGCGCTGGACATTGCCCGCGCGGCGCGCGCCGAGGGTGTGCCGACCTTTGTCGCGCCGGTGATCCCGTTCGGCGGCCGCGACGGCTTCATTTCCAGCGTCGGCGGCATGACGCTCACCGCGTCTACGCTGTCGGCGGTGCTCGAGGACGTGCTCGGCAACCTGATCCAGAACGGTCTCGATAAAATCATGATCATCAACGGCCACGGCGGCAACGTTGCGCCGATCGCCGAGGTGACGCTGATGCTGCGACAGGAATTGGGCGTGTTCATCCCGTCCATGTATCTCTGGCAGATCGCCTATGCGCTGCTGCGCGAAATCAAGGGCGAGGCCGGCGCCGTCGCGTCGTCCGGCCACGGCGCCGATCCGCTGACCTCGGTGGGGCTGCACTACTTCCCTGAGTTCCTGCGTCTCGACATGCTTGGCACGCCGCAAACGGGCCTCACCGCGCGCGGCGTCACCGTCAACGGCTTCGGCACCATAAAATACGACGGCGCCGTCGTGCAGGCGCCGGTGACCGCCAAGGAAGCGGCGCCGGACGGTGTCTGGGGCGGCAATCCGGAGCTCTGCAGCGCCGAGACCGGCAAGGCGCTGTCCGAGCGCCTAGTCGCCATCGGTGCCGGGCTCATCCGCGATCACGTATCCAAAGGCTTCCCGGAGGACTAGGTCCGGTTTTCTCAAGGACGGGTCTTCGGGCGCGGTGCAAATTTGTTGCGGAATTGTGATTTATTCGGCCGCTAGCCGTATTTTTCTAGCGCAACCGGCAAAGCCCTATTTAAACTACGTGTTTAATAGGCGGGGCGCTCGCTGGCGCCCCGCCGCTCCCCGAAACTCAAGCGTCAATGAGAAAGCCATGAACAAACAAACGGAAACCAAGATTCGCGAACGCGCGTACGCCTTGTGGGAAGATGCCGGCAAGATCCACGGCCGGGAAATGGATTTCTGGCTGCAGGCCGAACAGGAAATCCGGAAAGCCGAGAAGCCCGCGCCCCGCAAGCGCGCTGCACCGAAAGCCAAGGCCACGACCGAAATGCCGGCAGCAACCAAGAAGGCAGCCGCACCCAAGAAAGCGGCGGCCAAGGCCAAACCGGCAGCCAAGACCTCAAAGAAGGCGGCGACGCCGAAGGCCGCCTCGAAACCGACGATGCATTGAACATCCGTCTGGAAACCCGTTAAGCGTCGTCTATGATGAAAGCCTGGCGCCGGCGGCAATGCCGGCGTGCAGGCGACAGCTCTGGAACGAACGGGCTCCATGAAAGATACGGACCGCGCTGAAATCGCCGGGTTCGATGCCATCCAGGCGGCGGACCACGGCAATCCCTTCGGTTTCCTTGGCATGCACGCCGGGGAAGCGGACGGTCTCGTCGTGCGCTGCTTCCATCCGGGCGCCGAGCGCGTCGACGTCATCGACGCGGAAACCGGCAAGTCGGTGGCGCGCATGCGCCGGGTTGGCGTCGCCGGTGGCTACAGTGTCCAACTGACGGACCACAACGCGCCCTTCGCCTACCGGCTGCGCATCAAGATCGGCACGGACGCCTTCGAGATCGAGGATCCGTTCCGGTTTCCGCCGCTCCTGGGCAAGATAGACCTTCACTTGCTGGGCGAAGGCAGCCACTTTCGCTCCTTCGACAAACTGGGCGCGCACCTCGCCACGCTCGATGGCGTCGACGGCGTCAACTTCGCCGTCTGGGCGCCCAACGCCAAGCGTGTCAGCGTCGTCGGCGACTTCAATTTCTGGGACGGACGGCGCCATCCCATGCGCCTGCACCCGGGCTGCGGCATCTGGGAGATCTTCGTTCCCGGGCTCGCACCCGGCGCCATCTACAAGTTCGAGATCCGGGGAGCCGACGGCACGCTGTTGCCGCTGAAGGCCGACCCCTACGCCTTCCAGTGCGAACGCCCGCCGAAGACCGGCAGCGTCGTCGCCGGGCCACGCGACTTTGCCTGGTCGGACGAGACCTGGATCGCCAATCGCTCTGAGAGCGCCGGCACCACGCGGCCGATGTCCGTCTACGAGGTGCACCTGGGCTCCTGGCGCCGCGTGCCGGAAGACGGCAACCGCTACCTCACCTACGCCGAACTGGCCGAGCAGTTGGTGCCCTACGTCGCCGATCTCGGCTTCACCCATATCGAACTGCTGCCGATCAACGAATATCCCTTCGACGGCTCCTGGGGTTATCAGCCGATTGGCCTCTTCGCGCCGACCAGCCGTTTCGGCTCCGCCGACGATTTCCGCGCCTTCGTCGATGCCTGCCACCGGCACGGCGTCGGCGTCATCGTCGACTGGGTGCCCGGCCATTTCCCCGAGGATGCGCATGGCCTGGTGCAGTTCGACGGCACGCATCTCTATGAACATGCCGATCCGCGCCAGGGCCGGCACCGGGACTGGGGCACGCTGATCTACAATTTCGACCGCACCGAGGTCGCCAATTTCCTGATCTCCAACGCACTCTATTGGCTGGAAGCCTTCCATATCGACGGGCTTCGGGTCGATGCGGTGGCCTCCATGCTGTACCTGGACTACAGCCGCGAGGACGGCGACTGGATTCCGAACCGCTTCGGCGGCAACGAGAACCTGGGCGCCGTGGCGTTCCTGAAGCGCCTGAACGAGGTCGTCTACGCCGAGCATCCCGGCGCCTTCACGGTGGCCGAGGAATCGACCGCCTGGCCGATGGTCTCGAAGCCCACTTATCTCGGCGGGCTCGGGTTCGGCTTCAAGTGGAACATGGGCTGGATGCACGACACGCTGCGTTTCATCTCGAAGGAACCGGTGCACCGCAAGTACCATCACAACGACCTCACCTTCGGCATGCTCTATGCCTTCCACGAAAATTTCGTCCTGCCCTTGAGCCACGACGAGGTGGTGCATGGCAAGGGTTCGATCCTGGGGCGCATGCCCGGCGACCCTTGGCAGCGCTACGCCAACCTGCGTGCCTACTACGCCTTCATGTTCATGCATCCGGGCAAGAAGCTTCTGTTCATGGGCGGCGAGTTCGGCCAGGAGCACGAATGGAACCACGACGCCAGCCTCGACTGGCACCTGACGAACGAGCCCTTCAACGCCGGCGTGCAGAACCTGATCCGCGATCTGAATTTCCTCTACCGCGATTCACCCGCCGCGCACGAGGGCGACGGCGATCCCGCCGGCTTTGCCTGGATCGACTGCACCGACAGCCAGAACAGCGTCGTGTCGTTCCTGCGCTACTCAGCCCAGCACGACGACTTTGTCGTCGTCATCTGCAATTTCACGCCGGTGGTGCGTCACGGCTACCGGGTCGGCGTGCCGCGCGGCGGACACTACCGCGAAGCACTGAACACCGATTCCGGCCACTATGGCGGCGGCGATGTCGGCAACGGCGGCGGGCTCGACGCCGAGGCACAGCCCATGCACGGCTTTGAGCATTCCGTCGCGCCCACCCTGCCGCCGCTGGCGACGCTGGTGCTGGTGCCGGATGGCTAGCCCGCCGTTCGGCGCCGTCCGGGCCGGCCGGCCCGATCCCCTGGGCGCCAGCGTCGACGGCGAAGGCTGCAACTTCGCGCTGTTCTCCGACCATGCCGAGCGCGTCGATCTCTGCCTGTTCGATGCGGCGGGCGAGCGCGAACTCGCCCGCGTGACGCTGCCCGAATATACCGACCGCGTCTGGCATGGCTACGTGCCGGGCGTTGCGGCCGGCCAGCTTTACGGCTACCGGGTGTTCGGGCCCTACGCGCCGAAGCTGGGTCACCGTTTCAATCCGCACAAGCTTCTGGTCGACCCCTACGCGCGCCAGCTTTCCGGACCGCTCAAGTGGAACCGCGCCAATCTGGGCTACGCGCCGGCCGGCCGCCGGGCCGACCAGACGATATCCAAGGAGGACAACGCGCGGTTCATGCCGAAAGGCGTCGTCACCCCTGATTTCCCGCCCTGGGACGAAGACCGGCCCGACTTCCCGCACGCCGACGCCATCATCTACGAGGCGCACGCGCGCGGCCTGACCATGGGCCATCCGGGCGTGCCGGCTGACCGGCGCGGCATCTTCGAAGGGCTCGCCTCGGATGCGGTGCTCGATCATCTCGTCCGGCTCGGTGTCAACGTGGTAGAGCTGTTGCCGGTGACGCCGGTCGCCGACGAACGCCATTTGGCCGAGCGCCGCCTCACCAATTACTGGGGTTACAGCCCCCTCACCTATTTCGCCCCGAACCCGCGTTTTCTCGGCACCGGCGGCTTAGGCGCGTTCCGCCGGATGGTGGCGCGCCATCACGCGGCCGGCATCAAGGTCGTCCTCGACGTCGTCTACAACCACACCGGCGAGGGCGACCACATGGGCCCGACGCTCAGCTTCAAGGGCATCGACAACGCCTCCTACTATCGCCTCGATCCGGCCGACCCGGGCCGTTACCTGGACGACACCGGTTGCGGCAACAGCCTCAACGTCAGCCATCCGCGCGTCTTGCAGATGGTCTTGGATTCGCTCCGTCATTGGGTCCAGGTCATGGGCGTCGACGGTTTTCGCTTCGACCTGGCAACGACGGTGGCTCGCGGGCCCGGCGGCTTCGACGCGGCGGGACCGTTCCTGGCCGCCATCGGCCAGGACCCCGTATTGTCGCGCGCGATGCTGATCGCCGAGCCCTGGGACCTGGGGCCGGGCGGCTACCGGGTCGGCGGCTTTCCCGCCGGCTGGTCGGAATGGAACGACCGCTACCGCGACACCGTGCGCGGGTTCTGGCGCGGCGACGAGGGATTGATCGGCGATCTGGCCTCGGCGCTGACGGCCTCGAGCCCGACCTTCCAGCATCACGGCCGCCGCCCCTGGGCGAGCGTCAACTTCGTCACTGCCCACGACGGCTTCACGCTGGCCGACCTGGTCAGCTATGAGCGCAAGCACAACGAGGCCAACGGCGAGAAGAACCGCGACGGCACCGACAACAACCGCGCCTGGAACTGCGGCGCCGAGGGGCCCAGCAAGGATGCGGAAATCCGGGCGCTGCGCCAGCGCCAGAAACGCAACATGATGGCAACGCTTTTGATATCGCAGGGACTGCCGATGCTCACCGCCGGCGACGAGATGGGCAATTCCCAAGCCGGCAACAACAACGCCTATTGCCAGGACAACGAGATCGGCTGGACCGATTGGCGCCTTGAGGACGAGGACGACAAGGCCTTCCTGCAGTTCGTCCAGGATCTGATCGCGCTCAGGCGCGGCCATGCCGTCTTTCGCCGCGAGCGCTTTTTCAACGGCAAGTCCGGCGCCGGCGCCAAGGCGCGTGCCGCCGACATTACCTGGCTGTCGCCGGACGGGCATGAAATGACCGACGCCGACTGGTCGCTGCCCTACGGCCGCTGCCTGGGCCTGCACCTGGCCGCGGCCTCGACCGAAGAGACGCCCTTCATTGTGCTGATGAACGCGCACCACGATCCGGTGCCCTTCGCCCTGCCGGGACCAGCCTTCGGCCCGGCATGGCGGGTGGTGGTGGACACGCTCGAGCCCGCCTTTGCCACCGACGGCGCGGTGCACCGGGCCGGCGCCGCGTACCCGCTGGCGGCACGCGCGCTGGCGGTGCTGCGCCATGAAGGGAGCAGCGCATGAGCAGGTCCGAAATCGCCATGGACAGGCTGTCGCGGCTGGCCGGGCTGCAGACGCAATATTGGGACATCTTCGGCACCGAACATGTCATCACCATCGAGGCGCAGCGCGCCATCCTCGGCGCCATGGGATTCGATGCGCAGAGCCACAAGACTGCCCTGGCGACGGCGCGGGAGATGGAGGACGCCCTGGCAACACGGCTGACCGCGCCGGCGACGGTCGTGCGGCACGGGCGCGGACCCTTCGCCGTCACCGTCAATCCGCCGCCGGGCTTGCCGCTTGAATGGAACATCACCACCGAGTCCGGCGACGTCCTGAGCGGTCATCTGCAAGCGGACGCGGACGGGGAACTGCCACTGCCGGCGGCGCTGCCGGACGGCTATCACCGCCTCGCGCTCTCAGCCGGCAGTGAGACGGCGGAAGCGGCGCTGATCGTCGCGCCCGGAAGCTGCTACCTGCCCGAATGGGCGCGGGACGGCGGGCGCCAATGGGGCCTCGCCAGTCATCTCTATGCGCTGCGCGCGTCGGGCGACTGGGGCATCGGCGATCTTTCCGGATTGAGGCAATTGGCAGCCAGGGCCGGCGATGCCGGCGCGGAACTTGTCGGCATCAATCCGCTGCATGCGCTGTTCCACCGCCATCCGGAAGCGGCGAGCCCCTATTCGCCCTCGAGCCGGCGCTTTCTCAACCCGCTCTATATCGATGCGGCCCGGGCGCCCGGCTTCACCGCCGACGCAAGCTTCGCCGCCGAGGCGGAACGGCTGAACGGCGCCAGCCACGTCGACTACCCCGCGGTCTCGGCGCTCAAGCACCGCGCCCTGGAAGCCGCTTATGCCAGCTTCCAAAACCAGGTCGGAGACCAACAGGCCGCCTTCCAGGCGTTCCGGACAGAGGGCGGTGGCGCGCTCGAGCGCTTCTGCCTGTTCGAGGCCCTGCACGAACATTTCGACGGCCGCCCCTGGCCGGAATGGCCGGCGGGTTTCCAGGGGCCCGGAGCCGCCGATGCCGCGGCTTTCGCCGATATCCACGCGGAGCGCATCGGCTATCACGCCTTCCAGCAATGGCTCGCCGACACCCAGTTGGCGGAGGCGGCCGAGGCCGGTGCCGGGCTCTACCGCGATCTTGCCACCGGGGTCGCTTTCGACGGCGCCGATTGCTGGGCCGAACCGGATGCCACCGTGCGCGGCGTCACCTTCGGCGCGCCGCCCGACGACTTCAACGCCGACGGCCAGGCCTGGGGCATGCCGCCGCCCAATCCGCGCGCCCTGGAAGCCTCGGGCTATGCCGGTTTCGCCGGCCTGATCCGCGCCAACATGCGCCACGCGCGGGCATTGCGCATCGACCACGTGCTCGGCCTGATGCGGCTGTTCTGGATACCGGACGGCGCGCCGGCGATCGAGGGTGCCTATGTCGAGTACCCGCACGACGATCTGGCCGGCGTGCTGGCGCTGGAGAGCCACCGCCAGCAATGCCTCGTCGTCGGCGAGGACCTGGGCACCGTGCCCGACCCATTCCGCGACTACATGGAACGCGAAAGCATGCTGTCCTACCGGGTTTTCTATTTCGAGCGCTGGCCCGACGGCCTGTTCAAGCGCCCCGACGCCTACCCGGAAAAAGCCCTGGCGACGGCGACGACGCACGACCTGGCGACGCTGGCGGGCTATTGGCAGGGTGACGACCTGGACCTGCGCCAACGCATCGGGCTTGCCGACGCGGCAACCACCGAGGCACAGAAAGGCGCGCGCGCTCATGACCGCCAACGCCTTCTGGCGGCGCTCCGCGACCAGGGCCTCGCCGGCGGAGACGAAACCTTCGACGGCGGCGCAGACGACCTGCATCGGCTTGTGGAGGCCGTCGAGCGCTACCTGGCGCGCTCACCTGCGGCGCTGATGATGGTCAACCTGGACGATCTGCTGTTGGAACCGGGTCAGCTCAACCTGCCCGGCACCATCCACGAATACCCGAACTGGAGCCGGCGGCTCAGTGCGGATGTCGATGCGCTGTTCGACGATCCGGCCGTGGCCGCGATCCTGAAGGCCGTCAGCGAGGAAAGACGCAGCTAGAGGCGGCTCGGTTCGACGTCCCAGATCGTTTGGGCATATCGGTGGATGGTTTCGTCGCTGGAGAACCGGCCCATGTTGGCGATGTTGATCACGGCACGGCGCGTCCAGTCATCGGCGTCGCGGTAGGCCTCGTCGACGCGATCCTGGCAATACATATAGGATTCGAAATCGGCCAGCAGCAGGTAGTGATCGCCGCCGCGCAGCAATGAATCGACAATCGGCCGGTAACGGAAAGGATCGTCGGCGGAGAAATAGCCGCTACGGATCATGTCCAGCACCTGTTGCAGTTCGGCGTTCTGGTCGTAGTAACGGTTCGGATCGTATCCCTTGGCGCGCAAGTCGCGCGCACCTTGCGCGTCGAGGCCGAAGATGAAGATGTTGTCGGCACCGACCTCGTCATGAATTTCGATATTGGCGCCGTCCATGGTACCGATGGTGAGCGCGCCGTTGAGCGCGAACTTCATGTTGCCGGTACCCGACGCCTCGGTGCCGGCGGTGGAAATCTGCTCGGAAAGCTCGCTGCCGGGGATGATGATCTCCGCCAGCGAGACGCTGTAATTGGGGCAGAAAGCGATCTTCAGGCGGTCGGCCACGTCGGGGTCATGGTTGACGATCTCGGCCACGTCGTTGATCAGCCGGATGATCAGTTTCGCCATGTCGTAACCCGACGCCGCCTTGCCGGCGAAGATCACCGTACGCGGCACCATGTCGGCGCCCGGGTTCTCCTTCAGGCGATTGTAACGCGCCACCACCTGCAGGAGGTTGAGAAGCTGGCGTTTGTACTCGTGGATACGCTTGGCCTGGGTATCAAACAGCATGTCGGCGCCGACACCAATGCCGACGGTCTTTTCGATGTGCGCCGCCAGGCGCTCTTTGTTGGCGGCCTTGATGGCGCGCACGGAGTCGCGGAAACCACTGTCGTCGGCGAAGGGCTCCAACGCCTTCAGGTGCGGCAGATGGCGCTTCCAATCCGGCCCGATGGCCTCGGTAATCAGGTCCGCGAGCCCCCGGTTCGCCTGTAGAAGCCAGCGCCTGGGCGTGATGCCGTTGGTCATGTTGACGAACTTGCCGGGATAGATCTCGTCGAATTCCGGGAAGGTCTGCTCGCGCAGCAGCTTGGTGTGCAATTCGGCCACGCCGTTGACCCGCGAGCTGCCGACGATGGCCAGGTGCGCCATGCGCACGGATCGGTGGAAGTCGTCCACCAACGACAAGCGCCCCAGCACCGTCGGATCGCCGGGATAGAGCCTGCGCACCATCTTCAGGAAGATATCGTTGATCTGGAAGATGATCTCCAGGTGCCTGGGCAGAATACGACCGAGCATGTCCAGCGACCAGGTCTCCAGGGCTTCCGGCAGCAAGGTGTGATTGGTGTAGGCGAAAGTCTGGCGGGAAATCTCCCAGGCGTCGGCAAAGGCGAGGCCGTGCTCGTCCATGAGGATGCGCATGAGTTCAGGGATGCCGAGCGCCGGGTGGGTGTCGTTGAGCTGGATGACGTTCTTTTCCGGCAGCAGGGTCAGGTCGTCATGGGTGCGCAGGAAACGGTTTACGATGTCCTGGATGGAGGCGCTGACGAAGAAGTATTCCTGCTTGAGGCGCAGTTCCTGGCCGCGGGTGTTGTTGTCGTTGGGATAAAGCACCTTGGTCAGGTTCTCGGAATCGGTCTTCTCGCGCACCGCCTCGGCGTAGTTGCCCTGGTTGAACAGGCCGAGGTCGAAATCGTTGGGCGAGCGCGCCGACCAAAGCCGCAGGTTGCCGCCGGACTCGGTATCGAAACCGGACATGGGGATATCGTAGGCGAGCGCATAGACCTCTTCCGTGTCCACCCACTCGCATTTCTCTTCGCCGCCACCGTTCTTGAAGGTGACGATCCTGCCGCCGAAGCGCACCGGAAAGAACACCGCCGGGCGTTCGATCTCCCAGGGATTGCCATAGCGCAGCCAGTTCTCCGGCTTTTCCACTTGCTGGCCGTCCTCGATGGTCTGGGCGAACATGCCGTATTCGAACCTGAGCCCGTAACCGATGTTCGGGTAGTCGTGGGTAGTCATGGAATCGAGGAAACAGGCCGCCAACCGGCCCAAGCCGCCGTTACCGATGGCGGCGTCGTGCTCGGCGTCGATGACCTCTTCCAACGGATGGCCGAGTTCCGCCAGCGCCTGCACGGTAACCTCGCGCACGCCGAGATCGTAGAGCACCTTCTCCAGGTTGCGCCCGATCAGGTACTCCATGGACAGGTAATAGACCCGCTTGACGTTGTTGTCGTAGTACTTGCGCGCCGTGCGGATGTTCCGCTCGCTCAGCACCTGACGCAGCAGATGCGCGAGCGAGAAGAACCAGTCCCGGGTGGACGCTCGGTCGGGGGTCAGCCCCAACTCGTGGATCATGGTGCTGACCAGTTCGGTTTTCAGCGCTTCAACGCTATCAAAACTGTCACGCAGTTTGTTCTGCAGGCAGAGTTCCGCGAGATCATTCATTGCAGGGTCATCGGTCCTTGGTTGGGCAGCAGGCTGCGGTAAAGGTCATGATAAGAGCGCGCCCCTACATGCCAACTGTAGTCCTTGGCCATGGCGTTTTTTTGCAGGGCACGCCACCAGGCCTTGTTGCCGTACCATTGGCGCACGCGGCCCATGGTTTCGATCAGGTCGGCAGGATCGACGGCGTCGAAGACGAACCCCGAGCCCTCGTCGCGATCGGCGGCGTCGATCACCGTGTCGGCAAGGCCGCCGGTGCGGCGCACGATCGGCGGCGAGCCGTAGCGCATGGCATACAATTGGGTCAGGCCGCAGGGCTCGAACCGGGACGGCACCAGGATCGCGTCGCTGCCCGCCTGGATCAGGTGCGCGAAGGTTTCGTTGTAATCGATGCGCACCGCCACCTGTTCAGGCGCCTCGGCCATGGCCTGGATGCAGCGCGCTTCCAGCGCCGGATCGCCGGTGCCCTGGATGATGACCATGAAACCCATGTCGAGGATTTCCGGCAGCGCATCGAGGATGATGTCGACGCCCTTCTGCTCCACCAACCGGCCCACCAGGCCGAGCACCGGCGCATCGGTATCGGCGGGCAGGCCGGTATATTCCAACAGCACACGCTTGCTCGCCTCTTTGTCCTCCAGCGTATCGGCGCTGTAGGGGGCGGGGATCAGCGGATCGGTCTCGGGGTCCCAGGTCTCGAGGTCGATGCCGTTGAGGATACCGACCAGGTCGTCGCCGCGCCCCGCCAGCACCCCTTCCATGCCGCCGCCGAATTCAGGCGTCAGGATTTCCTGCGCATAGGTGGGGCTGACGGTGGTGACCTTGTCGGAATAGGTAATGCCCGCCTTCAGGTATGACAGCGAGCCCCAGAACTCGGCGCCCTGCATGGTGTAGATCTCGGGGCCGAGCCCGGTCGAGTCCAGGACCTCGGACGCGAACAGGCCCTGGTAGTTCAGGTTGTGGATGGTGAACAGCGTCGGCGGCGTCAGACCGCGCCACTGCGCCAGGTAGGCCGGCACCAGGCCGGTCTGCCAGTCGTGCGCATGCACCACGTCCGGTTGCCAGCCCATCATGCCGCCGGCGAAGGCGATCATGGCGGCAACGCGCGACAGCAGCGCAAAACGCAGGTGATTGTCCGGCCAGTCGACGCCGTCGGCGTCCAGGTAGGGATGGCCGTGGCGCTCGAACATGGCCGGATTGTCCAGCAGCCAGACGCGAACGTTGGTATCGGGGATGCGGCCGGGCAGCAGGTAGCACTGTCCCGTGCCCAACGGATCGCCCAGCCGCACGCGCCGGCCGCGCGCCTCCATGCGGTCGACGGCTTCCGGATAGGCGGGCAACAGGATACGCACGTCCTCGCCCAGGTCGGCCAGCGCCTTGGGCAGCGCATAAGCGACATCGGCAAGGCCGCCTGTCTTGACCAGGGGATAGACTTCCGACGCGACAAACAGGATCTTCATCTTCTTATACCCCGCCGCAAACACTAAGACCGGCATGCCGTCATCCAACGGTATCGCCGCCCCCAACGAATTCGTGTCCGGTGAAAACGCGAACCGGCGCCCAGGTGCCGGTGTCTCCCACGGGTCGCGTTTCTCAGACCTCAACATTTACCGCCAAACGCCGCCGGTCTCTAGCCCTGATTTTCATCGGCGCGAAAAATTCATCCCGGGTCCAGTTGGTCTATGTCAAAGTGGAGCGGCGGCGGATCGTGCTAACATCCGCCGGTGGCTGGAAAAGGTTCCGGCCCACGGATGAGGGCAGCCCGCCCAGGCGGCCGGTGCGGACCGGGCCGGGCGGACGGAAAGTGAGACGACGTGCAACTGAAAATTCTCGCCTTTGTGCTGGCGGGCGGCAAAGGCTCAAGGCTTTCGCCACTGACCAAGGAACGCGCCAAGCCGGCCGTGCCGTTCGGCGGCAAATACCGCATCGTGGACTTCGTGCTCAGCAACCTGATCAATTCGGGCATCTATTCGATCTATGTGCTGATCCAGTTCCGCAGCCAATCACTGTTGCAGCACCTGACCGCCGGCTGGCAGTTCAACGGCCCGCTGAGCAACCAGTTCATCATTCCGGTGCCGGCGCAGATGCGCTCGCCCGGCGAGACCTGGTACCGGGGCACCGCCGACGCCATCGCCCAGAACCTCAACCTGATCGAGGAATCGAAGCCGGACCTGGTGGTGATTTTCGGCGCCGATCACATCTACCGCATGAACATCCGCGAGATGATCGATTTCCACGTCGCCAAGGGCGCTTCTGCGACGATCGCGGCACTGCCGACGAACAAGCGCCATGCGTCGGAGTTCGGCGTCATCGAGGCCGGCGAGGACGGCCGGATCCACGGTTTCCATGAAAAGAAACCCGATGCACCGACCATTCCCGGCCGCCCGGACGAGATTTTCGCCTCCATGGGCAACTATATCTTCTCCGGCGACGTGCTGATCGAGGCGATCCGCGCCGACATGCAGGACGCCGAAAGCTCGCACGATTTCGGCAACGACGTTCTGCCGGCGCTGCTTAAACGCGGCGGTCTTTGCGCCTACGACTTCTCCACCAACCGCATCCCCGGCGAACCCGACGACAAGCCCAACTACTGGCGCGATGTCGGCACGCTGGACGCCTACTACGAGGCGCAGATGGACCTGAAGTCGATCTCGCCGGCGCTCAACCTCTATAACCGCGAGTGGCCGGTGCGCACCGCGTCTCTCGCCGATCCGCCGGCGAAGGTTGCTTTCGACGACGCCGACCGCAAGGGCCGTGTCATCGATTCGATCATGTCGGGCGGCTGCATCATCACCGGCTCGCAGGTGAAGAACTCGGTGCTCGGGCGCTACGTGCGCATCCACTCCTATTCCGAAATCGATGAATGCGTCGTCCTCGACAACGTCGAGATCGGCCGGCGTTCGAAGATCCGCCGCGCCATCATCGGCAAGAACCTGCGCTTGCCGCCCGATACCATCATCGGCTACGACGCCGAGGAAGACGCCAAGCGCTACCACGTGACCGAAAGCGGCATCGTCGTCGTCGACGGCGCGCGTTCGTCGATCCCGGTGGGAACGATGGTGGTCTCACCGTAAATCCGGGCGCCGGGTCGATCGTCGTCCCGCCGTCACTTGTGTGATCAAACGGATGCGCGTCCCGCACCGCGCCATTGCCGAAATTGCCTCCCGCGATATAGAAGAAGGTATTGCCGGAATCGAGGCGATTGGGCATTCATCGGGGTGGGCAACCTCACCGGCATCGTCATCACGACCGAAGACCGGCCCGAGATGTGGAACGAACAGAGCAACAACGGGGGATAGAGAATGCTGCAAACCACGCGCGCCTACGAAGGCATGGTCGTCGCGCCGCATCATCTGGCGGCGCACGCCGGCCAAAGGGTCCTGCAGGACGGTGGCAACGCCGTCGAGGCGATGGTCGCTGCGGCGGCGACCATCGCCGTCGTCTATCCGCACATGAATGCCCTGGGCGGCGACAATTTCTGGCTGGTGCACGTGCCGGGCAGCGACGTCATCGGCATCGATGCTTGTGGCGGAGCGGCGGCCGCTGCCGACATCGATTTCTACCGCGCCCAGGGGCACGCCGCGATTCCGTCGCGCGGAGCCCAGGCGGCGCTGACCGTCGCTGGCGCCGTCTCCGGCTGGGACGAGGCGCTGCGTGTCAGCCGCGATGTTTTCGGAGGCACGATGACGCTGGAACGGCTGCTTGAGGACGCAATCCACTATGCCGAAACCGGCGTCGCTGTGACCAAGACCCTTGCCATCAATGCCGCCGGTAAGCTTGATGAGTTGAAGGACGCGCCGGGCTTCCTGGATACCTATCTGATTGACGGCGACCTGCCGGCGGAAGGGGCAAGGTTCCGCCAACCGCGCATGGCGGCAACCCTGCGCCGGCTCGCGTCGGTGGGGCTCGACGATTTTTATCGCGGCGACGTGGCGCGCGCCATCGCCGCCGACCTGGAACGCGCGGGAACGCCGCTGAGGCTCATCGACCTGGAGCGACACCGGGCACTGAGGCTCGAACCCTTTTCCCTCGGCGTTGCCGGTCACAAGGTGTACAACATGCCGCCGCCGACCCAGGGCCTGGCGTCGCTGCTGCTGCTGGGCGTTTACGAACGGCTGGGCGTAGGTGAGGCCGAAGGGTTCGATTTCGTCCACGGCCTGGTGGAATCGACCAAGCGCGCCTTCCGCGTGCGCGACCGCTACGTCACCGACCCGGCCTATATGGAATCCCCGGCCGCGGATTTACTCGCCGCCGATAAGCTCGACGCCATGGCCGCCGATGTCGATCCGGCGGCGGCGCTTGCCTGGCCGGAAGCGTCATCCAAGGGCGACACTGTGTGGCTTGGCGCCGTCGATAGGGACGGCCGCGCTGTCAGCTTCATTCAGAGCATCTATTGGGAATTCGGCTCCGGCACCGTGCTCGATGAAACCGGCATCACCTGGCAGAATCGGGGAACCAGTTTTTCGCTCGACCCGGCACATCACAATTGCCTGAAACCGCACCGCCGTCCGTTCCACACCATCCAGCCGGCGATGGCCCGACTGGCCGACGGGCGGGTCATGCCTTACGGCACCATGGGCGGCGAGGGCCAGCCGCAGACCCAGGCCATGGTGTTCGCGCGCTATGTCCTGCACGGCCAAGAACTACAGCAAGCGGTCACCGCGCCGCGCTGGCTGTTGGGCCGGACCTGGGGCGCCGAGACCACCAACCTGCGGATCGAGAACCGCTTCGATCCCGCCGTCATCGCCGCGCTCAAGGCCGCTGGCCACGACGTCGAGGAGATCGGGCCGTTCGATGAGGTCATGGGCCATGCCGGTGCGCTGGTGCACCACCCGGACGGGCTCATCGAAGGTGCCGCCGACCCGCGCGGCGACGGGGCAGCGGCCGGCTTCTGACGAGCCTCGGCACGGGTCAGGTATGCGGCTGTCCTAGCACGCCGTGCAGTTTCCGATCATGGGTCTTGAAGTGGTTGACGAACCAGTCGCGCAGGCTGTCGCCGAAGGCATCCCGTTGTTCGTTGAAAACGCCGACCTCGTAGGCATCCATGATATCGCGGATACGGTCGAGCAGGTCCTCGTGGTCGTCCTTGTGGCCCGGAAATTCCAGATACTTGGCTTCACGCATCTCATGTTCCTCGAGAGCGAAGTGGGCCGAGATGCGGGCGAAGACCTCGCCCAGCGCGCGCACGGTCTCTTCCGACGGCGGGCCTTCGACCATCGCGTCGTAGAGCCTGTTGATCAGTTCGATCAACTCCCGGTGTTCGTGATCGACCGGCGCATCGCCGGTCTTGAATTCGTCGCGCCATTCGATGATCGGCATTGTCTCGTTCTCCTGCACGCCTATTCGAACTTTGTTCCCCGTCAGCGCCCATGGGACGTATTGAGGTGATTGCCTAAGGGAGGAT
>JAYPEK010000043.1:0-33705 GCA_038125725.1 Rhodospirillaceae bacterium | reverse complement strand
GGCCATGGCGACGTTCATCAGGCTGCCGCCGTAGATCTCACCGGACTTGATGCCGGCCGACATCAGGTTGAGGTTGGCCTGCTCGGTGGTGACGTAGTTGGTCTGGCGGCGCACGTCGCCGGAGACTTCCGTCAAAAGCCGGTCGATCAGCACGTCGGTGCGGTTGACCTCGTCTTCCAGGATGGCGAGTTGGCGATGGTCTTCGTCGATGGCGCCGGAAATGGCGAAGGCGGACTTGGCCGATTCGGAAAGGAACGCCGACATGGTCGAGCTCGAGCCGATGGAGTTGGCGAGCTGGTTCATCTCGGAGACGTCCTGGGCGACGCGGCTGAGATCGGCCTGGGCGCTCTTGAATTGCTGCACCAGGATCGGGTTGCCCGGCGTGGTGCCGACCTGCAGGCGCGCGTTCACCGCGGCGATGGTGCCGTGATAGCGGCGCGAGTTGCCGACCAACTGGCCGCGCAGTTTCTGCAGCTCGGCGTTCTGCGAGGCGATGTTGCCCTGCAGGCGCTTCAACTCGTCACGCAGTTCGACGACCTTCTTGCCGACGAAGGTGCCGGTGGGCGCGCCCGGCGTGACGCCGGTGGGAACGAAATTGCCGGTGCCGAGCGCAGGCTGACCCGGCGCCGGGGCTTGGTTGGCGGCGGCCGCCTGAACCGCCTGTTGGCCGGCTTGGGCCTGTTGGGCGGCGGCCGGTTGCGCGGCCTGGGCCTGCTCGGTCGAGCCGGCGGGATCCTCGCCCGTGAGCGAAGGCCAGAGCGAGTCTTCGGAGAACGAACACGCCGATACGATCAGGGCCGAGCTGATGGCCAGAATCCGGAATTTTTTATGACCCATTCTTTAAGACTGCCTTGGTTGTGGTTGGTCCCCGTCCAGCACCGTCATTGTCATTTTTCTATACAATAATTAATGCCGCATTTACACACGGCCGCCGGGCATTTTTGCCGTGGCGATCCTTGAGTTTGCCGGTGATAGTACTCAAAGGCTTGAGGCGGGACAAGTTCCTATTTTTTCATGTCTTTCGTGTCATTCAGTGCCTTGCCATGGCTGAAAAGCTCCTGTAGTGTCCCGCCCGCTCCGAAGCTGGAGCCTGCGCCCGTAGCTCAATTGGATAGAGCGTCTGACTACGGATCAGGAGGTTGGGGGTTCGAGTCCTCCCGGGCGCGCCATTTGTTTTCCGAAAATCCCTCCATCCCAAGTTCGGCTAAATCCGTTCGCGCGGCGACCGATTTCGCCCTGGACGGCGCCGCTCTTCAAGAGCTCGCCGTAGCGTTGCTGGCTGTGCCGAAGGTGGCCGCGCATGGCGGCGCGGCCGACTACGTGCACGGCACGGTGCTGGCCGTCGATGGCGGCTGGCTGGCGCGCTGAGGTCTTTTAGGACGCTTCGGCCCTCGCGAGAGCGTCTTTCGCTTGCGCGGTGATGGCGCCCCAGTCCCTGTCGGCGATCTGCTTGGCGGTGGCGATCCATGAGCCGCCGACCGCGAAGACCATCGGCAGTGCAAGGTACTCGCCCATGTTGTCGGGGCTGACGCCGCCGGTCGGGCAGAACCGGACGCCGCGATTGGCGTAAGGCCCGGCGAGCGCCCTCAGGAACGGCACCCCGCCGGCGGCGCCGGCCGGGAAAAACTTCATCAACTGGCAGCCCAGCCCCATGGCGCGCTCGATCTCCGACGGTGTCATGACGCCGGGGATGAACAGCCCGCCCATGGCCTGGTAGCTGGCGACAACGTCCGGGTTGAGCCCCGGCGCCAGCGCGAAGGTGGCGCCGCAATCCATGGCGCGCCGGGCTTCGTCCTCGCTCAAGACCGTGCCCGCGCCGAGCAGCATGTCGGGAAAACGCTTGGCGATGGCGGTAAGCGCATCGGCGGCGCCGGCGGTCCGGAAGGTCACTTCGATGGCATCGATGCCGCCCGCCAGCAGGGCTTCGGCCAGGGGGTCGGCGTCGGCCGCATCGTCGATGACGATGACGGGGATGACCGGCCGGGCCAGGAGTTTCTGCTGCATATAATTCGTCCCTTGCTGGTTCCCGCCGCTCAGTAGATGCCGCCGATGCCGCGTTCCTCGGCGGCGAGGGGCGGTGCCGGATCGGTGGCGACGATGGCGCCCTTGCGCGTGATCACCTGGCCGGCGATCCGGTGTGCCGCCGCGACGGCGTCTTCGATGGCTTGCCCCTGCGCGCGCCGCGCCAGATAGGTGCCGTTGAAGGAATCACCGGCCGCCGTCGTGTCGACGACGCGGGAAACGGCGGCGGGCGCGATCGCCGCGAGGCCGTCGGCCGTGCCGGCCAGCGCCGACGACGGGCCATCCTTGACCACCACTTCCACGGCCCCCCAGTCCAGCCACCGCCGCGCCGCGTCGGCCGGGTCGGCATCTCCGAACAGCGGCTGTTCGTCGCCGAAGGTCGGCAGCGCCACATCGGCCAACTCGCCGATTTGCCGATAGGCAACGGCGGCTGTCTCGCCGTCCGGCCAGAGCCTCGGTCGGTGGTTGCTATCGAAAGCGACGCGGGTGCCGGCGGTCCTGAGCCGGCCGAGCAGGTCGAGCAATGCCGGCCCGGCGCGGTCCCACAGAATTGCCACGGTAATGCCGGATAGATACAAGAGGTCGAATTCCGCCAGCGCATCGGCCAGGTCGGCGGCACGGCCGTAATCGAGCAGGCGCCGGGCGGCGGCATCCTCGCGCCAATAGTCGAAGGAACGCTCGCCCGCCGAATCAGTTTGGATGGCATAAAGGCCGGGCAGACATCCCGGCAGCCGGTAGACCAGCCGGTCGTCCAGGCCCTCCAGCCGCCAGGCCTCGATCATCTTGGCGCTGTAGGCTGTCGCCGCCGAAGGCGAGGCGGGTCGCTGCGCCGAACACCTCGGCGCCGACGTTGAGCTCGATCATGCATTCGCCCATGCAGGCTAAGTTCACCATTGCCGGCGTGCCTCAGCCGGCATCCGCATCTTCGAACAGTCCGGCGTGGGCGCGGACGATCTCTGGCAGGTCGCCGAGGATGGCGCGCAGATGTTCGCGCACGGCGGCGTCGGCGGCGGGTGCCTCGCCGCGCTCGATGGCGTCGACGATGGCCTCGTGCTGGCGGATGAGCATCTCGTACGGGCGCTGCAGGATGCTCATGAACCGCACCCGGTCCATCTGCACCCTGAGGTTCTCGATGATTTTCCAGGCGAAAGCCTTGCCCGCGGCCTCGGCCAGGGTGCGGTGGAACTCGTCGTCCAGGTCGATGAATTTCTCAGCCCGGTCCATGGTCACTTCCTTCTGCCGCGCGATGACGCCGCGCAGCGCCAAAACGGCGGCGGGGTCCGGCGACGCGGCCAGGAGGCGCACTACCTCGGCCTCGATGGCTTCACGCACGAACTGCACGTCGCGCACGGCGGATGGGGAAATGCGGGTGACCAGGGTGCCGCGCTGCGGTCGGACCTCGACCAGGCCCTCCTCGCTCAATTTGATGAAGGCCTCTCGCACCGGTTGGCGGCTGGTGTCGAGGGTCTTGGAAATCTCGGCTTCGGAAATGCGGCTGCCGGAAACCAGGCCGCCGCGAATGATGGTGTCGCGCAGGATTCGATAGACCTGCGGGCCGACGGCTTCGCTTTGATTGATTTTCCGCGCGAGGTTTATCATGTCCTCTCCTTGACGCGCTCCCCGGCAACGATAAGATGATCTACCATACTAGTCACCATTGAACAAGCGCACCTCAAATATTCAGCAACCAAGGTGCTGGCGCAAGGAACGAGGCAACACTTAATTCTAACCCAGGAACGGGCACAATATGAAATTGACATGGCGATGGTTCGGGCCCGCCGACACGATTTCCATCGATGAGATTCTGCAGTCCGACGCCGAGGGGATCGTCTCGGCCCTGCATCACGTGCCCAGCGGCGAGGTCTGGAGCGAGAGCGCCATCGCCGAACGGATGCGCCAGATTGCGAAGACGCGCGGCAACCGGCCGTCCGGGCTCAAGTGGGATGTGGTCGAAAGCCTGCCGGTATCGGAGGACATCAAGAAACAGACCGGCGATTGGCGCGCGCACATCGACAACTACCGCCAGAGCCTCCGCAACCTCGCCGCCCATGACATCCGCGTGGTCTGCTACAACTTCATGCCGGTGCTCGACTGGACCCGCACCGACCTCGCCTGGCGGCTGCCGCACGGCGGCACCACCATGCGCTTCGACCTGATCGATTTCGCCGCCTTCGACCTCTTCCTGTTGGAACGGCCGGGCGCGCGGGAAAGCTTCACCGGCGAGGTCTGTGACGCGGCCGAGCAGCGCCTGCATTCCATGACCGATGGCGACCGCCGCCGATTGGTGGACAACGTCGCCTGCGGCCTGCCGGGCGCCGCCGAAAGCCTCTCGGTCGATGGCATTCGTGAACACCTGTCCGAGTACGACGGCATCGA
This sequence comes from Rhodospirillaceae bacterium, assembly GCA_038125725.1. Lineage (GTDB taxonomy): Bacteria > Pseudomonadota > Alphaproteobacteria > Rhodospirillales > Casp-alpha2 > TMED8. The sequence continues at coordinate 29,307 of JAYPEK010000043.1, read as the reverse complement.
CGCCGAGCGCCTGCGCGGCAATTTCATCGATTTCCTCAGCGAGGTCTCGCCGCTGGCGGAAGAGCTGGGCGTGCGGCTCTGTTGCCATCCGGACGATCCGCCGTTCCCGCTGCTGGGCCTGCCCCGGATCATGTCGACGGAGGCCGATTACACCAAGGTGCTGGATGCCGTCGACACGCGGGCCAACGGCATGACGCTCTGCGCCGGATCGCTGGGCGCGCGCTCGGACAACGACCTGCCCGGCATGGTCGACCGGCTGGGCTCGCGCATTCATTTCCTGCACCTCCGCAACGTTCATCGCGAAGCGGCCGGCACGCCGACGTCGTTTTACGAGACCGAGCATCTGAACGGCGACAACGACATGGTCGCCATGGTCGCCGCCATCCTGCGCGAGGAACACCGCCGCCGCCAAGCCGGCCGCGACGACTGGGATATCCCCATCCGGCCCGACCACGGGCTCAACATCCTCGACGACCTTGGCAAGGACGGTCAGCCCGGCTATCCGCTCATCGGGCGGCTCAAGGGTCTCGCCGAGCTGCACGGGATCGCGCTTGCGCTCGGCCATCCGGATCACGGCCTCGGCCTACACGCCGATGCGCCGGGCCTGGTATCCTGAGCGTAGAGGCACCCTAGGCCATGGCATCGAACATCCTGCATCCGGACCGGCTATTCCCCGAGAGCGACCCGGGGCTCGGCGTGGCGCGTGCGCTTTACGGCGAGGTCGCGGAGCTCCCGATCGTCAGCCCGCATGGCCATACCGATCCCGCCTGGTATGCCGACAACCGGCCATTCCGCGACCCGGCCGAGCTGCTGGTGACGACGGACCACTATCTGCTGCGCATGTTCCGCAGCCAGGGCCTCGACTACGGCGACTTCGGCGTGCCGCTGAAGGGCGAAGAGAACGCCGTCGACGGCCGCGATGTCTGGCGCCGCTTCTGCGCGCAGGTTCACCTGTTCCTGGGCACGCCGTCGCGCCTTTGGATCGAGCACGCGCTGCATGCCTTCTTCGGCATCGAGGAGACGCTTTCCCCGGCCAATGCCGATGCCACCTTCGATCTGATCTCCGAGGAATTGGCCAAGCCGGGCATGCGACCGCTTGCCATCCTGGACCGCGCCAACGTCGAGACCATCGCCACCACGGAAGGTGCGCTGGACGATCTCGCCGCGCATCGGTCCTTGCAATGGCAGGGCTTGATCGGCCGCATCCGCACCACCTATCGCCCCGACGAGGTCGCCGACCCCGACACGCCGGGCTTCGCCGAAAACCTGGAACGCTTCGCCGAGATCACCGGCGAGAACACGGCCACCTGGGCCGGGCTGATGCGCGCCCATGAGGTCCGCCGCGCCGAGTTCCGCGAATTCGGGGCCACCGCCACCGACCATGGCACGCCGAGCGCCGTCACCTGCGATCTCGATGATGGCGACAAGCAGAAGCTTCTGGACAAGGCGCTGGCCGGACGGCTGAACGACGCCGAGGCCGAAGCCTTCCGCGGCCAGATGCTGACCGAGATGGCCCGGCTTTCCGCCGAGGACGGCATGGTCATGCAACTTCATGCCGGCGTGCTGCGCAACCATGACGGCGAGCTGTTGCGAACGCATGGCCGCCACCTGGGCGCCGACATGCCGGTGCGCGCGGATCTCGTGAACGGGCTGAGGCCATTGCTGGAACGATACGGCCGGGAGGCGAACTTCCGGCTCATCGTCTTCACCCTGGACGAGACCACCTATGCCCGCGAGTTGGCGCCCATGGCCGGCTATTGGCCGGCGCTCCGGATCGGCCCGCCCTGGTGGTTTTATGACAGCCCGCGCGGCATGCGCCGCTACCTGGATGCGGTGGTCGAAACCGCTGGCTTTCGCAATCTGGCCGGTTTCAATGACGACACCCGCGCCATCCTCTCGATCCCGGCGCGTCACGATGTTTGGCGCCGCGAGGTCTGCCGTTTTCTCGCGGGGCTCGTCTGCGAGCACCAGCTCTCCGAGGACGAGGCCGCCGGGCTCGCGCGGTATCTCAGTTATCAGGCCGCCAAGGATGCGTACGGCCTATGAACGGCGAAGCGCCCTCGCCAAACGCCTGGCCGGTGGGCGTCGACCCTCCCGGTTACCGGCCAGGCACTTTTTCCCCCGGTATCGTGCACCTGGGGCTGGGCGCCTTTCACCGCGCCCATCAGGCGGTCTATACCGATGACGCGCTGGCCGCCGCCGGCGGCGATTGGCGCATCGTCGCGGTGTCGCTCCGGAGCGCCGCCACCGCCGATGCGCTGACCCGCCAGGGGAACTGGTACTCGTTGATCGTCCGTGACGAAGCGGGCGCCAAGGCGCGGGTTGTCGGCAGTATCGCCGATGCCCTGTCGGCGCCTCGTGACCCGGAGGCGGTGCTCCGCCGTCTCGCCGATCCCGCCATCCGGATCGTCACCCTGACGGTGACCGAGAAGGCCTATGGCCTGAACCGTGAAACCGGCGGGCTCGACCCGGCGCACGAGGCCGTCGCCCACGATCTTCGCCATCCGGATCGGCCGGTCGGGGTGATCGGCTATCTGGTGGAAGCGTTGCGCCGCCGCCGCGAGGCCGGGACGCCGCCCTTCACCGTGCTCTGCTGCGACAATTTCCCGGAGAACGGCAAGCTGGTCCGGCGCCTGGTTTCGGGCTTTGCCAGTGAAGTGGATGGCGAACTGGCGGCGTGGATCGAAAGCGAAGTGGCGTTTCCGAGCAGCATGGTCGATCGCATCACCCCGGCGCCGACGCCGGAGACTCTGGCCCTGGCCGAGGACCTGCTCGGCCGGCCGGACGCGGCGGCGGTCGAGGCCGAACCCTTCAGCCAGTGGGTGATCGAAGACAACTTCCCCACCGGCCGCCCCGCCTGGGAAGCGGGCGGGGCGCTGTTCGTCGCCGACGTGGCGCCCTATGAAAAGATGAAACTCCGGATGCTCAACGGCGCCCATTCGCTGATTGCCTATGCGGGTTTTCTGGCCGGCCATGCCTGCGTGCGCGACGCCATGGCCGATACCGGGCTGGTCTGGCGGGTCAACCGCCACATTCGTGCCGCCGCCCGCACCCTCGACCCGGTGCCGGGTATCGATCTTGGCAATTACGGCGATGACCTGATGCGGCGCTTCGCCAATCCCTTCATCGCGCACGAGACCTACCAGATCGCCATGGACGGCACCGAGAAACTGCCGCAGAGACTGTTGCAGCCGGCCATGGATGCCTTGGCGCGGGGCGAGGACGCCGATGTCTTCGCGCTCGCGGTGGCGTTCTGGATGCGCTACGCGCTCGGCCGGACGGACGCGGGCGAGACCTACGAGTTGCGAGACCCCAGGCAAGAACAATTGGCCGCCGCCACCGGCGGTGATGCGGATCCCGGTGCCCTGGCCGCGCGGCTGGCGGCTGCCGCTGGCGTCTTCCCTGCCGCTCTCTCGCAGGATACGGCCTGGATGGGCCGGGTCGCCGATCACCTGGCGCGCATGCTCGAGAACGGCGTCACGGAATCGCTCCGGGCCTTTGCCTGACGCTCTTCATCCATGCCCCGTTCAAGGGGGTTTGTTTTTCCGAAGCGTCCGGTTCATGCTGATGGCCGCTTTCAACAACCGTTCCGGGGGGGATGGTGACACAAGTGGAATTGCAGGCCGAACGGCCGCTCCTGGGCCTGCGGGTGGTGGAGATCGGCACCAGCGTGGCGGCGCCCTATGCGGCGTGGATTTTGGGCGGCCTCGGCGCCGACGTCGTCAAGGTCGAACGGCCCGGCCCCGGCGACGATGCGCGCCAGTGGGGACGCATGTTTCCAGATGGCTCGTCGTCTTATTTTCAGGCGCTCAACCGCGATAAGCGCGGTATCACCGTCGATCTGACGGACGAGAAGGAACGCCAATGGCTGCGTGACTTCTGCGTCAACGAAGCCGACATCGTGCTTCAGAACATGCGCCCGGGGAAGGTCGAGAAATACGGCCTCGGCGGCGATGAACTGACCGCCGCCAACCCGCGCCTGATCTATTGCAACCTGGGCGCCTTCGGCAAGACCGGGCCGTTGAAGGAACGTGCCGGCTATGATCCTCTGATGCAGGCCTACGGCGGCATCATGTCGATCACCGGCGAGGAGGGCCGCCCGCCGATCCGTGTTGGCGTCTCCATCGTCGACATGGGAACGGGGCTTTGGTGCGCGGTCGGCATCCTGGCGGCGCTCAGGCGGCTCAGTGAAACCGGCAAGGGCTGCGTCGTCGATGGATCCTTGTATGAGACCGGCGTCGCCTGGATGACCAACTCGGTCTCCTCCGCCGGCGTCGACGGGCGTAACCCGGAACGCCAGGGCTCCGGCGCGCGCGGCATGGCGCCCTATCAGGCCTATGCCTGTTCGGACGGGCATCTGGTCATCGCCGCCCCCAACGACCGCTTGTTCGAGCGGCTATCGGGCGTGCTCGGCCATGAGGAATGGCTCACCGATCCGCGCTTCACCACCAACCAGGACCGCTACGAGAACCTGGACGAATTGAACGCCCTGATCGAGCCAGTGGTGGCCGAACAGCCGCGCCAGCATTGGCAGGCGGAACTGGACAAGGTCGGCATTCCCAACGCGCCCGTGCAGCAGGTTTTGGAAATGATGGCCGATCCGCAAACGCGGGCGCTCGGCATCATCCAGCAAGCCGGCGGGCCGGAGTTGATGGGCATGCCGCTGAGCTTCGACGGCGCGCGCCCGCCCTTGAGCCGCTACGCGCCGACGCTGGGCCAGCACAACGACGAGATCAAAGGAACCGACGACTGATGCGCATGGACTACGAAACTTATCACCTGGAGCTAGTCGACGATCACATCCTGATCGTCACCATGGACCGGCCCGAGGTGATGAACGCCAAGAACACGCTGATGGGGCTGGAGTGCAAGGAAATCTTCGAGACCTTGTATCAGGACACCGAAGGGGTGCGCGTGGTGATCCTGACCGGACGCGGCGACAAGGCCTTTTCCGCCGGCGGGGACTTGAAGGAACGCAAGGGCATGACCGACGCCCAATGGCGCCGTCAGCATGCCATCTTCGAGCAGTCCGCCATGGCGGTGTGCAACTGCCCGGTGCCGGTGATCGCGGCCGTCAACGGCGTCGCCTACGGCGGCGGCTGCGAAACGGCGCTGAACGTCGATTTCGTCTATGCCTCGACCAACGCGCGCTTCGCGCTGACGGAGGTGAAGCTCGGCATTCTGCCCGGCACCATGGGCACCCAGAACCTGCCGCATGCGGTCGGCGAGCGCCGGGCCAAGGAGATCATCATGACGGCGAAGCCGTTCACCGCCCAGGAAGCCTACGAATGGGGCCTGGTCAACAAGGTCTGCGAGCCGGACGAGCTGATGGAGGCGACGCTAGAAACCGCGCGCCTGATCGCCGCCAACGCGCCGCAATCGATCATGCGGGTCAAGCGCGCCATTTCGGTCGCCAACCAGGTCGACCGCGCCACCGGATACCAGTTCGAACTGGAGGCCTATAATCGCCTCGTCGGCTCCAAGGACCGGCACGAGGGCGTCCTGGCCTTCAACGAAAAACGCAAACCCAACTTTACCGGCGAGTAGGAGTTCGGATCATGACGGACGATTATGACGTTCTGGTGCACGAGGTCGGTCCCCGCGACGGCCTGCAAAGCATCGACACCATCTTTTCCACCGAGGCCAAGATGGCCTGGATCAAGCGCGAGGCCGCGGCCGGCGTGAAGCAGATCCAGGTCGGCTCCTTCGTGCCGCCGAAGCTGCTGCCTCAGATGGCCGATTCGGGCGAGGTGGTCCGCCAATCGATCGAAATTCCGGGCCTCACGGTCGCCGCCCTGGCGCCGAACTTGAGGGGTGCCGAAAACGGCATGGCCGCCGGCGCGCATCAGATCGGCGTGGTGATGTCGGTCTCCGAAGCGCACAACATGTCGAACGTGCGCCGCACCACGCAGGATTCGCTCGACGATTTCGGCCGCATCGTCGAGTTCCGTAATGCGCATCCGGAATACAAGGACGTCTGCATTTCCGGCGGCATGGCGACGGCGTTCGGCTGCACCATCTCCGGCCCGGTGCCGCTGGGTGACGTCATGCGCGTCGCCGAAGGGCTTCTGGAGCGCGGCGCGGATCGCTTGAGTGTCGCCGACACGGTGGGCTACGCCAATCCGGGCCAGGTCAAGGAACTGTTCGACGAGCTTTACCGTACCGTCGGCAAGGACGTTGCCATCGGCGCGCATTTCCACGACACCCGCGGCCTCGGCCTCGCCAATGCCTTCGCCGCGTTGGAAGCCGGCGTGCGCGAGCTGGATTCGTCGCTGGCCGGGCTCGGCGGCTGCCCCTACGCGCCGGGCGCCAGCGGCAACATCGTCACCGAGGACTTGGTGTTCATGCTGGAATCCATGGGGATGCGCACCGGCGTCGACCTGAACGGCCTGCTGGAAGCGCGCGAGATCATGGAAAAGAGCCTCAAGGGCGAGCCCGTGCACGGCACCTTTGCCAAGGCCGGTCTGCCGCTCGGCTTCAAGTACGCTTCCGCCGCTTAAAGGACACCGAAGATGGACGACCAAATGCTGACCATGTCCCTGGAAGAGGACTACCCCGAGATTCGCGAACAGGTGGCGAAGCTCTGCGAGGACTTCCCGGGCGAATACTGGCGCAAACTGGAAAAGCAGCCGCCATCCGGGAGCTACCCGACGGAGTTCATCGAGGCACTGACGGAAGCGGGCTACCTCGCTGCCCTGATCCCCGAGGAATACGGCGGTGCCGGGCTGCCGGTTCGGGGCGGCGCGGTGATCCTGGAAACCATCAACCGCATGGGCGGCTCGGCCGCGGCGGGGCACGCGCAGATGTACACCATGGGGACGGTGCTCCGGCATGGCTCCAAGGAACAGAAGGACTACTACCTGCCGAAGATCGCGTCGGGCGAATTGCGCCTGCAGGCGTTCGGCGTCACGGAACCGACCACCGGGTCCGACACCACCCAGATCAAGACCCGCGCCGACAAGCAGGGGTCGGGTTACGTCATCAACGGCCAGAAGGTCTGGACCAGCCGCGCCGCGCATTCGGACCTGATGCTTTTGCTGGCCCGCACCACGCCCGCCGACAAGGTCGAGAAGCGCACGCACGGTATCTCCACCTTCCTGATCGATCTGCGCGAAGCCCAGAAGCAGGGCTGCACGATCACGCCCATCGACGCGATGATCAACCACAACACCACGGAAGTGTTCTTCGACAACGTACCGATCCCGGGTGACGCCTTGATCGGCGAGGAGGGCAAGGGGTTCCGCTATATCCTCGACGGCATGAACGCCGAGCGTTGCCTGACGGCGAGCGAATCCATCGGTTGCGGGCGCTATTTCACCGAGAAGTCCGTGAACTATGTCTCCGAACGCGTGGTCTTCGGTCGTCCCATCGGCCAGAACCAGGGGGTGCAGTTCCCCATCGCCCGCGCGCACGCGCAACTGGAAGCGGCCGAGCTGATGGTCCGAAAGGCGACCGCTATGTTCGATGCCGGGGTCGCCTGCGGCGGCGAGGCCAACATGGCGCGCATGCTGGCCAGTGAGGCCGCCTGGGCCTGCGCGGAGGCCTGCATGTCGGCGCACGGCGGCTTCGCTTTCGCGCGCGAGTACGATATCGAGAGGAAGTGGCGCGAAAGCCGGCTGTCGCTGACGGCGCCGATTTCCACCAACCTGATCCTCAGCTTCATCGGCCAGCATATCCTCGGCATGCCGCGCTCTTATTAGGCTTTATATATAGGGAGGGTTTCCCCATGTACGTCTCCGAACGCTTGGCCCAGTGGGCCGCCAATGTTTCCACCGACCACACGCCGGAGGCCTACGCCGCCGCCGCGCATGCGGCGATGGACGCCGTCGGTTGCATGGTTGCCGGGGCCGGCGACGAGGGGGCGGCGATGGTGCGCGCCGGGGTCGAGGGCATGGGGACCGGAGACAGCGTCGTCGCCGGCAAGCTGGCCAAGACCTGCGCGCCCTACGCCGCGCTCGCCAACGGCATGGCGACCCATGCGCTGGATTTCGACGACACCTTCATGGAAGCCGTCACCCATGCCTCGTCCTCGCTGGTGCCGGCGCTGTTCGCGCTCGGCGACGAAATCGATGCCTCCGGCGCGGCGATCCTGGATGCCTATATCGTCGGCCTGGAAGTGCACGGCGCGCTGGGCTTGGCGCTCAACCGCTCGCACTATGAACAGGGCTGGCACGCCACCGCGACCTTGGGCGTCATTGGCACGGCGGCGGCCTGCGCGCGGCTTTTGGGCTTGGACCCGGGGCGCTTCGCCCACGCCATGAACCTGGCTTTTTCGTCCGCCGCCGGCACCAAGGTGCAGTTCGGCTCCATGGCCAAGCCGCTGCATGCGGGCCTGGCGGCGAAGAACGCCGTCGAGGCGGCGAAGCTCGCGGCCGCCGGCGTCGAGGGCCACCCAGCCGCCTTCGAGGGGCCGATGGGCCTGACCGAGCTCTATGGCGGCCCCAACCCGCCCGGCTGGGACAAGGCCTTCGCGCAACTCGGCGATCCCTTGGCGATCGAGCGCCAGGGCCTGACGGTGAAGCGCTTTCCCTGTTGCGCGGCGACCCATCGGGCGCTGGATTGCGTGCTCAGGCTGCGCGATGAACATGGCTTCGGCGCCGACGACGTCGAGAGCGTCGATGTGCAGGTGCGCCAGGGCCATGTCCAGAACCTTCGCTACCTGGAGCCCGAGAACGAGTTTCAGGCGCGCTTTTCCATGCAGTACTGCGTCGCCGTGGCGCTCAAGGCCGGGGCCGTCAGCCTGTCGGATTTCACGCCGGCGGCCGTTGGGCGGCCGGAAATCCGGGCGCTGTTTCCCATCGTCACCATGCGCGCGCATGATATCGAGGGGGAATCGGAGGTCGATCCCATCCCCAGCATCGTCACCATCACCTTGAAAGACGGCCGCGCGTTTGAGACCCGTCAGGATTACATGAAGGGCGAGCCCAAGAACCCGCTGGACCAGGCCGAGCGCCGCACCAAGTTCGAGGACTGCTGCCGGGGCTTCCTGCCCGGCGCCGACGTCGATGCGCTGCGTGCCGCGCTGGAGGGGATGCGGGGCCTGGAATCGGTGCGCAACTGCACGCGGCTGTTGCGGTTCGAGGCCGGCGCCGATCGTGGCGAGCGTTTCGAACGTCGTGCGTAGCACGCGGACAATGCGCGCCTAGCGCGCGGCGACTTCGTCCAGCACCGCGAGCAATTCGCTGTGCAGTTCCTGTGTGAACGATTGCGCCAGCCGTGACAGCGAGCGGTGCGCCGGGGTCAGCACCGCGAACCGGTAGACCACCGGCGGGTCCAGCTTGACGAAGCGGATGGCGTTGGTATCGGGCTCGGTCATCCGATAGATCCAGGCGCTCAACGGGCTGAACACCGCATAGGCCAGTTTCTCCGCCACCAGGATGTGCTGCGAGGCGCCGTTCTGCATCTCGAAGCGGGCGTTGAAGCGGTAACCCTGCTGGGCGAAGGTTTCGCGCAACTGGCGGGCGATGAAATGTTCGGTGAGGAACGTCGCCGCCGGCCGGCCATCGAGATCGGCTGGCGTGACGACGCCTTTTGCCGCCAGCGGATCGTCGATGGGCAGCGCGCAGACGCAATCGGCACCGATGGGGATGGCGTTGATCAGTTCCGATGTCTCGCGCCGTTCGGCCAGGCCGACGTCATATTGCTGTGAGGCAATGCGCTCGTAGATCATCTCCGAGCTCTGGCTGACCATCGAGAAACTGGCGGCGTCGTGGCGGCGCGCGAAGCGCGCGATCAGGCGTGGCACGAAGAACTCCGCCAGCACCGGCATCGACGCGATGCGGATGGTGCCGGCCTCGATGCCCGGCGCGTCGCGCATGGAGCGCTCCAACGTGGTCATGCGGTCCAAGATCTGCTGCGCCTCGACCAAAAGGAAGTGTGCCTCCGGCACCGGGTGCAGCCGGCCACCGCGGCGTTCGAACAATTCGTAGCCGATGTCGTCCTCGAGACTTGCCAGCGAGGCACTGATGGCGGGCTGCGTACGCCCCAGGTTGCGCGCCGCCTTCGACACCGAGTTGGTCAGCATGACCTCGCGGAAGACTTCCAAGTGCCTGAAATTCAAGGGAGAATCTCCCAATTGCCAGCCTATAAAAAACTCTTATCAATATAGAAAAATTAATAATTTGAATCAATATGGCGGCTGTTGGAAGATGCCGGGTCAAAGGGAAAAGGGAAGGGGGTCGGTGCTTCGGCATTCGACGTTGGCCGCAAGGCCGACGCAGACGTGACACTTCGTTCGCAGAAACTCCCCGCGCCCTGGCTCGGACGGTTCAGGTTTCGAACCGCCCGGGCACCGAACCAGAATGAATGTGCGCATCCACTCAGAGGAGGAATAGCATGAAGTTCCATCACAAACTGATTATGGCGCTGGTTGCCGGCCTTGTCGGCTTCTCCAGTGTCGCCGAAGCCCAAGAAATGAAGTTCTGGCGCATCGGCACCGGCGGTGCCGGCGGCACCTACTTCCCGATCGGCGGCCTGATCGCCAACGCCATCTCCAACCCGCCGGGCTCGCGTCCGTGCGACAAGGGCGGCAGCTGCGGCGTGCCCGGCCTCGTTGCCATCGCGGTTTCGACCAACGCCTCGGTCGCCAACATGAACGCCATTCAGGCGGGCCAGCTCGACGCCGGTCTCGCCGGCGCCCAGAGCGTCACTCAGGGTTACCTGGGCGAAGGCAAGTTCGTCGGCAACAAGAAGGACAAGGTCCGGATGATTGCCAACCTGTATCCGGAAGACATGCACCTGGTGCTGCCCAAGGGCGCGTCGCTGAAAAGCCTCAAGGACCTGAACGGCAAGAAAGTCGGCGTCGCCGCTGCCGGTTCCGGCACCCAGGTTTCGGTGAAGATGATCCTCAAGCACTACGGCATCAAGGCGGACGAGCAGGAACTGAACCTGGGCCAGAGCGTGCAGCGCCTGGCCGACGGTCAGGTCGATGCCTTCTTCTATGCCGGCGGCTGGCCCTTCGCGGCGCTGATCCAGCTCGGCTCGACCAAGGGCTTCGAGCTCTACAAGTTCTCCGCCGACGAGATCAAGGCCATCAACGGCATCATCCCCTACTACATTCCGTCGAAGATCCCGGCCGGTGCATACGAGAACATCGCCTATGATGTGCCGACCGTCGCCGTCAGCGGCCAGTTGGTGACCAGCGTCGATCAGCCGACCGACCTCGTCTACAACATCACCAAGGCGCTGTGGAACAAGAACACCCGCAAGCTCCTCGACAAGGGCCATGCCAAGGGCAAGCAGATCACCCTGGAATCGGCGCTGGCTGGTGTGCTGATCCCGCTGCATCCCGGTGCGGAGAAGTTCTACAAAGAAGTCGGCATGATCAAATAATCATGTTGCTGTTTCGGTCGGGGGCGGACGCCAAGTCCGCCCCCGGTCGTTTACGCCTATTCGTTTTTCCATTTTTGGTTTTCGTTTAACGCTCCACAACGAGAGAGGCGGCCATGGCTGAATTCGACGTCAAAAAAGCCGAAGAGCTGGAACAGAAATACGATTCCGGTCTTCATACCCGCGCCATCGGGCCGTGGCCGGTGAAATTCAGTTTCGCCTTCTCGATCCTGTTCGCCGCCTATCACTACATCACCGCCGGCATCGGCGTGCCGGTCGACTACTGGCACATGGGCATCCACATGTCCGGCGTCATTCTGCTGGTGTTCATCGGCTATCCGATGATCAAGGGCGACCATGCCTGGGAGATGCATCCCAACACCTGGTACCGCTTCGCCAACGTGCCGATCTGGGACTGGATCCTGATCGCGCTCGGCATCGCGTCGTCGCTCTATATCGGCGTCACCTGGTACGAGATCGATTTCGAGTTCCTGGGCGGGCGCTTCCAATTGCCCGAGCAGGTCATCCGCCAGGGCAACCCATACCCCATCGACGTGGTTTTCGGCACCATCCTGATCCTGGTTTTGCTGGAAGCCGTGCGCCGCACGCTCGGCATCATCGTGCCGATCATTATTCTCTGCTTCACCATCTTCGCCATTTTCGGCAAGTACATGCCGCTGCAAATCCTCAAGCATCCGGGCATCACCTGGGCCCAGTACATCAACAACATGTACTTCCCGGCGGAGGGCATCTACGGCGTGACGCTCTGGATCGTTTCCACCGTGGTGTTCCATTTCGTGCTGTTCGGCGTCTTGGCCCAGCGCATGGGGCTCGGCCAGTTCTTCGTCGATATCGCCACCGTCATCGCCGGGCGCTACACCGGTGGGCTGGCCAAGGTCAGCGTCGTCTCGTCGGCGTTCTTTGGCACCATTTCGGGCTCTTCCATCGCCAACACCGTCTCCACCGGTTCGCTCACCATTCCCAACATGAAGCGCATGGGCTATCCGGGCCACCTGGCAGGCGGTGTCGAGGCCGCCGCTTCGGCCGGCGGTCAGATCACGCCGCCGATCATGGGCGCCGCCGCCTTCGTCATGGCCGAGTTCCTGGAGGTGCCCTACACCACCGTGGTGCTCGCGGCCATCGTGCCGGCCGCGATGCACTACATCGGTGTCATCTCCATCGTGCATTTCCAGGCCAAGCGCTTGGGCCTCAAGGGCGTGCCGAAAGAGGAAATCCCCAACGCCTGGCACGTGATCAAGCGCGGCTGGCCGACGGCGGTTCCCCTGGTGGTGCTGATCTATGTGCTGTTCAGCGGCTACTCGCCTCACATGGCGGCTTTCTGGGGCATCACCACGGCGCTGACCGTCGGCATCCTCAATCCCATGCATCGCATCTCGCTGCGCGACATCTTCGAGGGCTGCGTCATGGGCGTGAAATACGCCCTTGCCGTCGGCGCCGTCTGTGCCGCCATCGGCATCGTCGTCGGTGTCGTCAATGCCACGGGGCTCGGCTTCCGCTTGGGCTTCATGGTCACCAATTCGGCCGCCACCATGGCCGAGAACGTGCTGCCGCTGTTCTCCTGGATTCCGTTGATGGAAATCTCGCTGCAGAACGTGACGCTGTTCATCTCGCTGGTGCTGATCGCCGTCACCTGCATCCTGATGGGCGCCGGCCTGCCGACCACGGCGCTCTATATCATGCTGGCCACGGTGGCGCAGCCGGCGCTCGGCAACCTGGGCGTGCCGCCGCTGGCGTCGCACCTGTTCGTGCTCTACTACGGTGTCATCTCCGAGATCACGCCGCCGGTCTGCGCATCGGCCTATGCCGCCGCCGGCATCGCCGGCGCCAACCCGTTCCGCACCGGGGTCTCGGCATTCACGCTGGGTATCGGCAAGCTGATCGTGCCCATGGTGTTCGTCTATTCGCCGGCGATGCTGATCGTGCTGCCCGAATACTTCACCTGGGCCGCCTTCCTGGAGACCGCCATTACCTGCGGCTTCGGCGTGCTGATGCTGGCCATGTCGGTTAGCGCCTACTTCATCGCGCCCATGCCCGGCCCGTTCCGTGCCTTGATCGCACTCGCCGGTATCTTCATGGTCGCACCCGGCGCCGAGAGCGATCTTTGGGCGCTGGCATTCGCCGCGCCGGTGCTGGCGCAGCAGGTTATCGCGCGCCGCGCCTTGCGCGCCGAGACGGCGAACGCCTAAGCGCCAGGGGAGCGAACGGAACAAGCGCCATGAGCGTGCATTCGAGGGCCGGCATCCCCGCCGCCCAACACCGGAAGGAAAATGCGAATGACTGATCGGGTCATTATCGTCGGTGCCGGCGTGGTCGGCATCTGCACCGCGCTGTCGCTCCTGGAGAAAGGAAACGAGGTCGAAATCATCGACCGCGACCCGCCGGCCGAGGGCGCCAGCCACGGCAATGCCGGTGTCGTCTCGCCCTGGACCTGCGTGCCGCAATCGATGCCCGGTCTTTGGAAGAAGGTGCCGAAATGGCTGATTGATCCGGAGGGTCCGGTGGCGGTGCGGCCGGGGTATCTGTTCAAGTTCCTGCCCTGGGTCATTCGCTTCCTGAAGGCCGCCGATCCGGCCGGGCTGCCAGCCATCGCCGACGGCATGTCGGCGCTCAATCGCCCCAACGTCGATCTCTACCGGCGCCACCTGGACGGCACCGGCAAGGAGCACCTGTTGGCGGATTCCATGTACGTGCACGTGTTCCGCGATCCGGCTGCAGCCGATCTCACGCAGTTGGCCTGGCGCCTCCGGGAGGAGCGCGGCGTCCCCATGCAGGTGGTCAACGGTGACGAACTTCGCGAGGTCGAGCCCGACGTCTCGCCGGACTACAAAGCGGCGATCCTGTTGAAGGACCAGGCCCGCGCGATGGATCCCAGCGCCATCGGCAAGGCGCTGTTCGAGAAGGCGATGGCCATGGGCGGCAGCTTCCGCCAGACCGAGGTGCGGGCGATCAAGCCCCATCCGGAAGGCGGCTGGACCGTGACGACGCCGGAAGGCGAGGTCGCGGCGCCGAAGCTGGTCGTTGCCGCCGGCGCCTGGTCGGCGCGGCTGCTGGCGCCGCTCGGCTTCAAGCTGCCGCTGGAGGCCGAGCGCGGTTACCACATGGTGTTCAAGAACCCCGGCGTCGCCATCCGCAACTCGATCATGGAAGCCGACGACAAATACGTCGCCAGTTCGATGGAAGCCGGCATCCGCTTCGCCGGCACGGCCGAGTTCGCCGGCGTCGACGCCGCGCCCGACTACCGCCGCGCGCGCATCTTCCAAAGCCTGGCCAAGAAGCTGCTGCCCGCCATCAACACCGACGACGGCATCGAATGGATGGGCCGCCGCCCGTCTTTCCCCGACAGTCTGCCCTGCCTCGGCACCGTGCCGGGCATGGAAGGGCTCTATTGCGCCTTCGGCCATAGCCACTACGGGTTCGGCATGGCACCCAATACCGGGCGCGTGGTGGCGGAAGTTGTCGCCGGCGCGACGCCCAACATCGACATGTCGCCCTACCGGATCGAGCGCTTTTCATGAGCGAGACTTTCGACGCCATCGTCATCGGCGGCGGGCTCTTGGGCTCGGCGATCGGCTACGGCCTGGCAAAGAAGGGCCTCAAGTGCGTGATCCTGGATGAGGGCGATATCGCCTACCGTGCCGCGCGAGGCAACTTCGGCCTGGTCTGGGTACAGAGCAAGGGAATCGGGGCACCGCCCTATGCCGATTGGACCATGCGTTCCGCCAATCTCTGGGGCGGTTTCGCCGGCGAGCTCCGGGAACGCACCGGCGTCGACGTGGCGCATGAGCAGCCCGGCGGCATCGAGGTCTGCCTCTCCGAGCAGGAGTTCGAAGAACGAGCCGCCAAGATGGCGACTCTCGCCGGGCACCAGGGCGGCCGTTTCACCCATGAAATGCTCGACCGCAAGCAAATGCTCGACTTCGTGCCGGGGCTCGGCCCAGAGGTGGTCGGCGGTTCCTTCACGCCGCACGACGGTCACGCCAATCCGCTGCGCCTGATGCGTGCCATGCAGCAAGGCCTTGTTGCTCTCGGCAGCGAGATCCGGACCGACAGCCACGCGTTGGAACTGAATGCCGCCGGCGGCAACGTCCGGGTCAAGACCCGGTCTGGCACTTTCGAGGCCCCACGGGTGGTGCTGGCCGCCGGGCTGGGCAACCGCGACCTTGCCCCCATGGCCGGCCTCGACCAACCGGTGCGTCCGGTGAAGGGGCAGATCATCGTCACCGAACGGGTGCGCCGTTTCCTCAACATGCCGACCACCAACGTGCGCCAGACCAACGAGGGAACGGTGCTTGTCGGTGCGTCGCAGGAAGAGGCCGGCTTCGATCTCAGGGCATCGGCGCGCGTGTCCAGGACCATCGCGGCGCGGTCATGGCGGGCCTTCCCGTTCCTCGGCCGTGCGCGGGTGATCCGCACCTGGGCGGCGCTCCGGGTAATGACGCCGGACGGGCTGCCGATCTACGACCAGTCCGAGACCATGCCGGGTGTCTTCGCCGCGTCGTGCCATTCCGGCGTGACCCTCGCCGCGGCCCACGCCGATGTCTATGCCGGCTATGTGGCCGACGGCAAGCTGGGCGATGAGTTGGTACCCCTGAGCGCCGGGAGGTTCGATGTTTAAACGCATTCCATCCGAAAGCACGGCGGATGCTGTCGTTTTCGATTTCGAAGGCCGCAGTATCTCCGCACGGGCGGGCGACACGGTGGCGGCGGCGCTGTTGGCGGCCGGCGAGACCCACTTCCGCACGACGCCGGAGAAGGACCGCCCGCGCGGGCCGTTCTGCATGATGGGGATCTGCTTCGACTGCCTGATGGTCATCGACGGCGAGCCCAACCGCCAGGCCTGCCAGGTACTGGCCGCCGACGGCATGACCGTTCGGCGCCAGATCGGGGCCGCCGAAGTCGGCCCGGATGATCCGATCCCGGGAGCCGAAACATGAACCCGGACCTCATTGTCATCGGCGCCGGCCCGGCCGGCATGGCGGCGGCGACCACGGCCGCCGACGCTGGCGTGAATGTCTTGGTTCTCGACGACCAGGCCAAGCCGGGCGGACAGATCTATCGCGCCGTCGAGGCCGCCGACGCCAAGGCCGAGGCGGTGCTCGGCCCCGAATACATGGCCGGCCGGCCACTGGCCGCCGCGCTACGATCGAGCACCGTCACCTACGTTCCGGACGCTACTGTCTGGCAGGTGACCGACGGGCGCGAGGTCGGCTACTCGGCGGCGGGGCGTGCCCATCTGGTGCGCGCGCAGCAGGTCATCCTCGCCACCGGCGCGCAGGAGCGCCCGTTTCCGGTCCCGGGCTGGCAACTGCCCGGCGTGATGATGGCCGGCGCCGCGCAGACGCTTCTGAAGTCGTCTGGGCTGGCTGCCGAGGGCGCGGTGTTCGCCGGCTCCGGCCCGCTGCTCTATCTGGTCGTGCATCAATACCTGCAGGCCGGCGTCAAGGTCGCGGCGCTGCTGGATACGACCGCGGGCGCCAACCGGCTGCCGGCGCTCATGCATTTGCCCGGCGCGCTCCGGCGCTGGGACATGTTGGCCAAGGGCCGGCGCTGGATGGCCGCCATCAAGGCCAGCGGCACCGAGATCGTCACCGGCGTTTCGGCCCTCAAGGTGCTGGGCGAGGAACGCGCCACGGGGCTGGGCTACCGGGTCGGGACCGGTCCGTGGCGGGAAATCGAAAGCGAGCACGTGTTCCTGCACCAAGGCGTGGTGCCCAACGTCAACCTTTCCTTTGCCGCCGGCATCAAGCACCGCTGGGACGAGCGCCAGCTTTGCTGGCATCCCGTCACCGACGCCTGGGGGCGGACCGATATCGACGGCCTTGCCATCGCCGGCGACGGCGCCGGCATCGGCGGCGCGCTCGCGGCGGAGGCGGCGGGCCGTATCGCGGCGCTGGGCGCGCTCGCGGAACTCGGCCGCATCGATGCCGCCGCCCGCGATACTCAGGCCCGGCCGCACCGTGCGGCTCTGGAACGCGAAGGACGCTTGCGCCCCTTCCTCGACACCTGGTTCCGCCCCGCCGATCATTTCCGCGTGCCCGTCGACGACACGACCCTGGTTTGCCGCTGCGAGGAGCTGACGGTGAAGGACCTCACTGACGTGATGGAAATCGGGCTCGCCGGGCCGAACCAGTTGAAGAGCTATTGCCGCGCCGGCATGGGGCCCTGCCAGGGGCGCTTCTGCGGCTTGACCGTGCAGGAGTTGATGGCGCGCGAGCAGGGCCGGACGCCGGAAGAGGTCGGTTACTACCGGCTGCGCCCGCCGATCAAGCCCGTGCCGTTCTCCGAACTGGCCTCGCTCGACGCCGACGATACGGTCAACGATGGCTAGCGCCCGTTCGGCCGACGCCCTGGTCATCGGCGGCGGCATCCACGGCTGCTCGGCGGCGTTGCAGATGGCGCTCCGTGGCCTTTCCGTCACCGTGCTGGAGAAAGATTACGTGGCGCGCCATGCATCGGGGGTCAACGCCGGCGGGGTGCGGCGGCTCGGCCGCGACCCAGCCGAGGTGCCGATTTCCCAGGCCGCCTGGGAACTCTGGCGCGACATGCCCGCCCTGGTCGACGACGACTGCGGTTTCACCCCGTCGCGCCACATCAAGGTGGCGCGTACGGAAGCGGAAATGGAAACCGCCCGCGCCCGCGTCGAAACGCTCAACCGCATGGGCTTCACCCACGAAGAGGTCATCGACAGGGATACGCTGCGCGAATTCCTTCCCGCCGCCGCCGAGGACTGCCTGGGCGCGTTGCACGTGGCCGGCGACGGCGCGGCGCTGCCGTTCCGCACCACCATCGCCTTCAAGCGCCGGGCCGAGGCGATGGGTGTCCGCGTCGTCGAGGACTGCCCCGTCGCGGCCGTCGAACGCCAGGGCGGCACCTGGCGGGTGACATCCGCCGCCGGCACTTTCGAGGCGCCGGTGGTGGTCAATTGCGCTGGCGCCTGGGGCGGCAAGCTGGCATCGATGCTGGGCGACCACATCCCCGTGAAGGCGCACGCGCCGATGCTGGTCATCACCCAGCGCATGCCGAAGTTCGTCGATCCGGTGGTCGGCGCCTTGGGTGCGCCGCTTTCCTTCAAGCAGTTCGAAAACGGCACCGTGTTGATCGGCGGCGGCGTTCAGGGCACCGCCGATCCGGACACCAACCGCACGCAGCTGAACATGATCGGCCTCGCCGGCAACTTGCGGACCGCGCGTGACATCTTTCCGATCATGAAAGGCGCCAATGTGGTCCGAGCCTGGGCCGGCATCGAGGGCTACATGCCGGACAACCTGCCGGTGATCTCCGAGGGGAGTGCGGCGGGCGTCGTGCATGCCTTCGGATTTTCGGCGCACGGTTTTCAGTTGGCGCCGGCGGTGGGGGGCATCGTCGCGCACCTGGCCATGGGCGAGACGCCGAACCTGCCCATTGCACCTTTCCAGCATGACCGTTTCGCCGGTTGAGGTTGCCGAGTCGGCCACCCTTGCGCTACCGTTCCGATAGCCAACGCGGGAAGGGAGGATCGCATGAGCCAACTAGAGGGTGCGGGCACGCCGGAGATCATGGCGCTGCCGTTGAAGGTCTACTGGCAGCCGGGCTGCTCGAGCTGCCTGAAAACCAAGGAATTTCTCATCGATAACGGGATTGAGTTCCATTCCGTCAATGTCTTGGACGACGACGAAGGGTTTGCCGATCTGCAGAAACTCGGCATCCGTACCGTTCCCATCGTGGCACGCGGCCCGGTGTGGGCCAACGGCGCGGTGTTCCGCGACGTCGCCATGGTCGCGGGCTTCGATTACGGCGGCCACGAGATGCTGGCCCCGGAAGCGATGGTCGGCAAGGTGACGATGATCCTGGATGCCGCCCAGCGCTACCTGCGACAGATCCCCGATGACAAGTTGGACGAGGTGCTGCCGGGCCGGCCGCGCTCGTATCGGCAGTTGGTCTATCACGTCTTCGATATCCCCAAGGTGTTCCTGGACCGGGTCGAGCATGACGCGCCTTATACCTATGAGGCGCTGAAATCGATCCTGCCGGACGACATGGCCACCAAACAGGATTTGCTGGATTACGGCGAGGCCACCCGCCGGCGCCTGGCCGAATGGTGGGAACGCGACGGCAAGGCGACCGACTTCACCCAGCCGGGCAAGGTCTACTACGGCGAAGTCACGCTGCATGAGGTCTTGGAGCGCACCGGCTGGCATTCCGGCCAGCACACGCGACAGATTATTTTGATGCTGCGCGAGAAACTCGGCATCGAGCCCGACGGCGCGCTCGAGGACGCCGACTTCGCCGGCCTGCCGATGCCGAAGAACGTCTGGGACAACGAACGCTCCTTCGACGAGGCTTCATATTCGGATGCCGCCGAAACCTGGGAGACGGCGAAAACCGCCTGAGGCTTTAGGTTCCGTAACGCTCGGCGGTGAGGCCGTCGAGCGGAATTTCCGGCGGCCGGTCCATGACCAGGTCGGCGACCAATCGCCCGGAACCGCAGGACATGGTCCATCCCAGTGTCCCATGGCCGGTATTGAGGAACAGGTTGTCGTAGCGGGTCGGCCCGACCACCGGCGTGCCATCCGGGGTCATCGGCCTGAGCCCGGTCCAGCCCTGCGCCTGCGAAACGTCGCCGCCTTTCGGAAACAGATCGCTGACGACATGGCGCACGGCATTGGTGGCGTTTCTGCCGAGGTTCTTATCGTAGCCGATGATTTCGGCCTGGCCGGCGACGCGGATACGATCGCCGAGGCGCGTCACCGCGACCTTGTAGGTTTCATCCATGATCGTCGATTGCGGCGCGGCATCGGAATCGGTAACGGGCAGCGTGATCGAATAGCCTTTGATCGGATAGATCGGCAGCCGTATGCCGATGGTCTTCAGCAGGATCGGCGCGTAGGGGCCCATGGCGCAAACGTAGCGCTCGCCGCTGACGCGGCCGTCCGATGTCTCGACGCCGACGATGCGGCCCCGTTCCATGGCGAATCCGTCGATGTTGACGTTGTAATGGAATTTGACGCCGAGCGCCTCGGCCTCCCGCGCCAGGCCCTGGGTGAACATGCGGCAATCGCCCGTTCGGTCGGCGAGCAGGCGCAGGCCACCGACGAACTTGTCGGCGACGTGGGCGAGCCCCGGCTCGGCAGCGACACAGCCGTCGCGGTCGAGCACCTCGAAAGGCGAATCGTATTCGGCCAGGACATCCTGATCGGCCTTCGACGCCAACAACTGATTTTCCTTGCGGAACAATTGCAGGGTGCCGCGCTCGCGCAGTTCGAAGTCGATGCTGACCTCGCGCATCAGGTCCGTCAGCGCGTCGCGGCTGTAGTTGGAAATCCGCACCATGCGGCTTTTGTTCAAGGCGTAGGATTCGGCATTGCAGTTGCGCACCATCTCGGCGCACCAGCTCCACATGGAGGGGCTGAACAGCGGATGGATCAAAAGCGGCCGGTACTTCATGACCGTCCACTTGACGGCTTTCCATGGGATTCCGGGCGCGGCCCAGGGGGACGTCATGCCGTAGGAAAGCTCGCCGGCGTTGGCGAAGCTGGTTTCCATGCCCGGCTCGCGCTGCCGGTCGAGCACCTCGACCTCCGCGCCGCGCCGCGCCAGGTAGTAGGCGGTGGTGACACCGATAATTCCCGCGCCCAGGACAACAACACGCATCCGCGATCTCCTTTTCCTGGTCAGTGTCGCACGGCTTTTCCCCGCTAGACAATTGCAACGAAGCCGGTTGCCGGCTTTACATCGCTTTCCGCATTGGCAATCGTGTCGTTAACGACAATCCAGGGAGGTTTGAACGATGTCGAGTCATGCAACCGGGGACGGCGGCATTCCGCCGCGCGACGCGGCGAAGAAGGGGCTGACCCGCACCATGACGTTGGGCGGCGCCTATGGCACGCGCAACTACACGGTCAAGGATTTGCGCGACCAGAAGGGACAGCGGGTGCTGGTGGAGACGCTGCCGTTTTCGGTCGAGGAAGCCGTCGCGGCCGAGGAGGCCGGCATCGACACCATGAAGGTGCGCTTCGATCCCAAGCATCCCGAACCCGCCGCCGCCATCCGGCGCGCGGCACCCCACACCTTTATGGCCTTCTCGGTGCCGCTGCTGGCGGCGGCGACGGCCGACGAGGCGGTGCGGCTGGGATATGACGCCATGGCCGTCGGTGCCGACGCGATCATGTGCCAATGGAGCCCGCGCTTCGTCGAGGCCGCGGCGGAAGCCGGCATCCCGGTCCAGGGCCATGCCGGGCTGGTGCCGAGGAAGAGCACCTGGACCGGCGGGCTCCGCGCGGTCGGCAAGACGCCCGAGGAAGCGCGCTGGGTCTACGACCAGATCAAGGCGCTCGAGAACGCCGGTGCCTACGCCGTCGAGGTCGAGGTCATTCCGGAAGAGCTGTTGGTGGAAATCTCCAAGCGCACCAGCCTGATGACGTCGTCGATCGGGGCGGGCAGCGGCGGCGATATCCAGTTCCTGTTCGCCGAAGACATCCTCGGCAACAACCCGCCGCCCTATCCGCGCCATTCCAAGCAGTACCGCAAGATCCACGAAATGCTGGCCGCCGTGCAGGCGGAGCGCGTCGCCGGTTTCCAGGAGTTCATCGACGACGTGCGCCAGGGCGCCTTCCCCGCCGCCGAACACGTCATCAAGGCGCCCGACGGCCTGATCGAGGCGTTTCTGGACGGGCTCGATTGATCCGGCCGGCGGGGCCGGTCCCAAAACGTCAGGACTTGGGGTCGTCCGATCGGCTGTCGTCGTTCAGATTGTCTATCTCGGAAAGGAAGTCGGCGACCGCCGTCGACATGCCGCTCTCGCCCGCTGTATCCATTTCGGCGTCGGCGGTTTTGGTGCTGCCCGCCTGTTCCTCGAACGAATGAATGGTTTCCGCCATCGCAGTGTTGATGGCGCTCGCCAATTCGGCGCGGTTGATCGGCTTTGTCGCGACGGCATTCATGCCGGCCTCGAGATAAGCTTTCCGGTGTTCTACCATGGCATCGGCAGTCAGTGCGACGATCGGGATGGACTGCTTTTCGGGGGCAAGACCGCGAATGATACGGGTCGCGTCGGGGCCTGATACATGTGGCATGCGGACATCCATGATGATCAGGTCGTAGGTCTTGGCCTCATGGGCGGCGACCGCCGCGGCGCCGTCGCCGACGAAATCGAAATGATGGCCGAAAGTCTCCAGGGTCTGGCTGATGATCATCCTGTTGACCTCGTTATCCTCGGCAACAAGGATCGACAACGGCCGGTTGGTGCCGACGCGGGCATTCTGTGAGGGTTTGAAGCCGGTATCTCCGTCAAGTCTCGATGTGGCCTCTCGGTATGGAAGGGTGAACCAGAACGTCGAGCCTTCCCCGTGTTCGCTCTCGACACCGATCTCCCCGCCCATCAAATTCACCAGTTGTTTGCAGATCGCCAGGCCCAGGCCCGTTCCCTCGAACTCTCGCGTGATCGAGGTGTCCGCTTGTGTGAAGTCGGTGAAAAGTTTGGGGATCGTTTCCGCGGCGATTCCGATGCCGGTATCGCTGACCGAAAACAGCAAGGCGCGCCCGCCCGCCGTCTCGTGCCACTTTGCCTCGACCGAGACCCGGCCTTTGCGGGTGAACTTGACCGCATTGCCGATGAGGTTGACCAGCACCTGTTTTAAGCGCGTCGGGTCGCCGTGCATGGTTTCCGGGAAATCTTCGCCGAGCTTCAGCTCCAGCGCCAGGTTCTTCCTCGCCGCTCCGTCAAACTGGCCGATGGTTTCATCGATCAGCGAACGCAGCCGGAAATCGACGTAATCGATCTCCATCTTGCCGGCTTCGAGTTTGGAGATGTCGAGGACGTCATTGATGATGCGCAGTAGAGATTGGGTCGAATCCTTGATTTTTTCGACGATGGCCCGGCTGGAGCCGGGAATGTCCTGTTCCAGTAGCACGTCGACGAATCCCATGACACCGGTCATCGGGGTGCGGATTTCGTGGCTCATGGTCGCCAGGAACTCGGATTTCATCCGGTTGGCGGCATCGGCCATCTGTTTTTGCTGCTCGAGTTGCTTGTTCGATTCCGTCAGCGATTCCTTGGCCTGCTTCTGTTCGGTAATGTCTGTGTAAACGGCCACGTACCCGCCGTGCTCCAGAGGGAACCGCCGCACGTGTACGGACCGCCCGTTCGGCAGCGTGAACTGGTCTTCCGACGACTCGCCGGCACTGGATATCCGGATGATCTCCTGTTCGATGACGGGCGGGTCCGCGTTATCACCGAAGGCGCCATGCTCATACAAAAGACTTAACAATTCCCGCATGTGCATGCCCGGCCGCAATGTCGTCTTCGGCGGACTGAGCCAGAAATCGAAGCAGCGCCGGCTCCAGACGACGAGGCGCTGGTCCGCGTTCCAGACAGCAAAGCCCTGGTCGATCGAATCCATGGTCAATTGCACGATCATGGAATTCTGCGACAGTTGCGCCGTGCGCTCGGCCACCTGCGAGTGGAAGCGGATGTTCTGGAACGTCAAATATCCAATGGTGCCGAACAGAAGCAGGCTCAGAAAGGCGCCGCCGATCTTCACCAGGTAGGCAGAGACGATGGTCGGCCCGCCGAGGTATGCGGCCGTTACGTCCCAATTCAGATCCCAGCGGGCCTGGCCGCTGACTAGGCGCAAGACTTCCGTCGCCAAAACGCCTTCGTCGGGTTCCAGGCTGCCGAGCACGGGCAAGAAAACATTCTGTGCCGTCGCTTCGCTGTCGCGTTCGATCAGCCGCAGCTTGATCCCGTCGGGAACGTTGTCGGACGAGTAGACGGAGAAAAAGCTGGAAATATCGAGCTCCGCTACGATCACGCCCTTGTTGCCGGACACCGACGAAGCCGTTGCGACCAGGACGAGGTGGCGGCCCTCCTTGTTCCTGTAGGTCGAACCCAGGATGACATGGCCCGGCAGGCGATAGGCGGAGGTCACGGCGTTGCGGAGCGCGGGATGGCTGGTCAGGTCGTTCATCGGGGTTAGGAAGCCATTGTCGACGGATGCCAGGCTGACGACAAAACTCTCGAAGGCCTCCGGTGCGGGCTCTCCGTCACCACGGACGCTGGTGATGACCGCCTCGTGCCGTGACTCAAACGCCTTGCGGTCTTCCCGCAGGACACGTTGCGCGAACCCGACGCTGTCGAACACGACGTCCGGGTCCCATGCCGCGGCATCGTCGATCAGTTGCAGGAATACCCCCTGGGAAGAGATTTCCTGTGCTTTGACCTAGCTCGCAATGGCGCGCAGGTTGACCTTTGTTTTGGAAACCCAAAACGAAACGCCATCGGTGAGACGGGCCGCGTCGAGGCGGAACTTCTTCAGCCATTCCTGTTTGGCTGTTTTCTCAAGCTCGGTTCCGGTCCAGACCGAGCCGGCGACGCCCGCGACCGTTAGGACGGCGAGAAGAACGGCGATAACCGCTTTTCGGCCCATTGACATGGATTTCGGGCTCCTTGGTTTGCCGAGGCGGTTGCTATCGGCACGGATTTGAATACGTGACCACCTGTATCGACGAATCCGCGCAATCCAAGGTTCGGCGGACCCGGCAATTCAGCCGGAGCCAGCAATCAATCACGTAAAACATTATTTTTCAATAAGATGGCGGCGTAAAATGAGCGCAACCCAATACTAATCCCCATGGCCGTAGGCGGCCTTGGCCGCTTCCGCCGAGACCAGCCCGTCGGCGACGTCGGCGGCGAGCAATGCCGGATCGCGGTCCTTGGGATCGCCGTGGCCGGCACCGCCCGGCGTCGTCAGGATGACGCGGTCGCCGGCGGGGATGGTCTGCGTGCCCTTGCCGGCGAGTTTTTTGCCGGATGCCAGTTTGACCTCGCCCCTGCGCCCGTCCAAGCCGCCGAAACGGCCGCGAGCCGGGAAATCGACCCGGTCGAAGGCGGCCAGCAATTCGATGTCGGCGCCGATGGCGGAGCCGAACTCGATCACCTGGCCGAGGCCGCCGCGCCTCGCACCGGCACCGCCGGAATCGGGCAGGTACTCCTTCCTGTGCACGATCAAGGGCGCCACGGTCTCGTTGATCTCGACCGGCGTGCCGCGCACGCCGGAGGGGAAGGCCGTCGCCGAGAGCCCGTCCTTGCCCGGCCGTCCCCCGGTGCCGCCGTTGGTGACGGCGGTGATGGCGAAGATGGTGGCGTCGTTGGAGCCCCGGTCGGTCTCGCCCCGGAAGGTGACGTTCCAGAGCGCCGATGCGCCTTCCGCCGGCACCCGTTCCGGGATCGCCTGCGCCAGGCAGCCGAACGTCACGTCGGGCAGCATCTGACCGATCAGGTGGCGCGAGCAGACCGCGGCGGGATAGGGTGCGTTGAGGATCGAGCCTTCCGGCGCGGTCACCTTCAAGGGGGCGAGCGAGCCGGCATTGTTGGGCACGTCGGGCCGCACGATGCAGCTCAGCCCGAAGCAGGTATAGGCGATGGTATAGGCCAGCGGCACGTTGATGCCGTAGCGCGATTTCGGCGACGAACCGTCGAAATCGACGCTGATGCCGTCGTCGGCGATGGTCAGTTCGGCAACCAGTTCCACCGGGCTCTCGAAGCCGTCGATGGTCATGGAGTTGCGCCAGGTGCCCTTCGGCAGCTTGGCGATCTCCGCCATCACCGCCTTGTATGAGTTGTCGTAGATGTAGTCGGAGATTTCCTCCAGGTCGTCGAGGCCGAACTCCTCCATCATTTCCACCAGGCGCTTGCAGCCGATGTCGTTGCAGGCGGCGAGGGAATAGACGTCGCCCTCGGTCTCCACCGGCTGGCGGGTGTTCTGGCGCACCATGGCGAGCAGCGTCTCGTTCATCACACCCCGGTCGGCCAGCTTCAGCATCGGGATGTAGATGCCTTCCATGTGCACGTCGGTGGCGTCCGGCCCGGTGCCGAGGCCGCCGATATCCGTCAGGTGCGAGGTGCAGGAAAGCAGCCCCACCAGCTTGCCGTTCTTGAAAGCCGGCGTGGTCAGGACGAAATCGTTCAGGTGCCCGGTGCCCATCCAGGGATCGTTGGTGATGTAGATATCACCCTCGTTCATGGTCTCGATGGGGAAGTGGCGGAGGAAGTGCTTCACCGATTCCGCCATCGAGTTGACGTGGCCGGGCGTGCCGGTGACCGCCTGGGTCATCATCCGCCCGCGCCGGTCGAAGACGCCGGCGGACAAGTCGCCGCATTCGCGCACGATGGGGCTGAAGGCGGTACGGATCAGGGTCTGTGCCTGTTCCTCCACCACCGAAACCAGGCGGTTCCACATGATCTGCATGCGAATGGTGTCGAGGGCTTGGTTGCTCATGAGCCGGACTCCGTTTTGCGGTCCAAAATTATATAGCCGTTGGCGGCGATCTGCGCATCGAAACTGGCGGGCACGAAGGTCGAGGTCTCGTCCTCGGCGATCACCGCCGGGCCGGCAAGCCGCGCGCCGGGGGGAAGGTCCGGCCGCCAGTAGAGCTGGATGTCGATTTCCGCCTGGCTTTCCGGATCGAAGATGCGCCGCCCGCCTTTCGGCGTTGCCTCGGTCGCCGCCGGTGCATCGCCGACGCTTTCGGGCGCGCTCTCGTGGGTGGTGACCGTCAGCGCCCAGGTCAGCACTTCGACATCGGCGTTGGGAAGCGTGCGCTGGTAGAGCTTGGTGTACTCGAGATCGAAGGCGTCCTGCAAAAGCCCTGTGTCGTCGTCGGTCAGGGGCCTGGCCGGGATCGGCACGACGATCTCGTGGCCCTGGCCGGCATAGCGCATGAAGGCGATGCGGTGCTCGTCCAATTGTGCGCCCGGCGCGCCGGCCTCGACCACGTCGAGCGCTTCCGAGCGCATCTCGTCCATGATCGCGTTGACGGCGTCGACATCGAGCTTGCCCAGCAGCATGGATCGGCTGCGGACAACCTCGTAGGCGACAGGTGCCCGCAGGAAGCCGACGGCCGAGCCGACGCCTGCGTTGGTTGGCACCACGATGCGGTCGATATGCAGCTTCTCCGCCAGCCGGCCCACATGCAGAGGTGCTGCCCCGCCGAACGCCACCAGCGTGTGGTCGGAGGCCTCATAGCCCTGTTCCACCGCATGCACGCGCGCCGCGTTGGACATGGTCTCGTCGACCATCTCGGTAATGCCGAAGGCGGCCATGTGGGTGGAGATCTTGAGCGGCCCGGCGACGTTGCGCTCGATGGCGGCTTCGGATTTCTCCGGCGCCAGCTTCACCCGGCCGCCGGCGAACAGCCCCGGGTCGATGCGGCCGAGATGAATATCGGCGTCCGAGATGGTCGGTTCCAGGCCGCCCCGGTCGTAGGCGGCGGGGCCGGGGTCGGCGCCGGCGCTATCGGGACCGGTGGTGATCTGGTTCATGCCGTCGACCCGCGCGATGGAGCCGCCGCCGGCGCCGATCTCCACCATCTCGATCACCGGGATGCGCAGCGGCAGGCCGGAGCCCTTCATGAACCGCGCCTGGCGGTCGACCTCGAACTCGCGCGCCTTGCCGGCTTCGTGGTTCTCGATCAGGCAGATTTTCGCCGTGGTGCCGCCCATATCGAAGGAGATCACCTTGTCGAAACCGAGTTCCGCGGCGATTTGGCTGGCCAGGATGGCGCCGCCGGCGGGACCGGATTCGACCAGCCGGATGGGGAAGCGCCGCGCCGTCTCCAACGCCGTCAGGCCGCCGCCGGACGTCATCATCAGCACCGGGCATGCGATGCCCATGGCGCTCAGCGCGTCTCGGAGCCGGCCCAGGTAGCTCGACATCAGGGGGCGCACGTAGGCGTTGGCGCTGGTGGTGGAGAAGCGTTCGTATTCGCGGATTTCCGGGCAGACCTCGGACGACAGCGAGACCGAGAGCCCGGGTGCCATCTCCTCGATGATCTCGCGGGTGCGGATCTCGTGCGCCGGGTTGGTGTAGGCATGCATGTAGCCGACCGCGACGCTCTCGGCGCCCGATTCCAGCAGCTTCGGCACCACGGCGCGGACGGCGGCTTCGTCCAAGGGCGTCAGCACCGCGCCCTTGACGTCGACCCGTTCCGGCACCGTGAAGCGGCGCTGCCTGGGCACCAGCGAGGCCGGCTTGTCGATCATCACGTCGTATTGGTTGTAGCGGCTCTCGTAACCGATATCGAGAACGTCGCGGAAGCCCTCGGTGGTGACTAGCGCCGTCACCGCGCCCTTGCGCTCGATGATGGCGTTGGTGGCCAGCGTCGTGCCGTGCAGGAAGACCGCGATGTCACTGGCGGCCGTGCCGGCTTCGCTCAGCACCAGCCGTACGCCTTCCAGCACGCCTTCTTCCGGCGCCGCGGGCGTGGTCAGGACCTTGACGGTGGTGCGGCCGGCGGCCGTTTCCAGGACCACGTCGGTGAAGGTGCCGCCGATGTCGACGGCCAAGCGGACTGTAGGGCGGACGGCAGGGGGAATGGCCGGATCAGCGTTCACAATAAATCTCCCTGCCGCCGGTGGCGGTGTCTCCGGTCGTCCGGAATGTCATGATGTTCATTCCCGTGAATTCGTTCGTCGTTCTTCCGGTATGCCAAATTTCCTGGCCCATTGGGAGTCCGGTTTGCTAGCATGCCCGCCGAAAGGGAACCGAAACGGGCCCGAAGGGGGAATTCGAGATGGCCGGCTTTTTCGATATCGTCATATCGCACCACAAGAAGAATAAGATCAGGGCCGAAAAATACAGTGTTTTCAAGGCTTTCATGGCGGCCGCGGCGCTGTTCGCCATGGCCGACGGCAAACGCGACAGCCGCGAGGACGCGACCCTGAAGACGCTGCTGAAAACCCTTGAGGACCTGAAGCTCTACCGCACCGGCGACGGCACGGAGATGTACGGCGAGTTCGTCGACGCCATTGCCGCCGATGGCGAAAAAGGCCGCGAGAAGGCCTGGTCGGCGATCGCCGAGGTCAAGGACGACCCCGAACAGGCGGCACTCGTCGCCGCCATCAGCGCCACCATTATCCGCGCCGACGGCAAGTGTCCGTCATCAAAACATTTGGGACGCCTGAGCCTGTATTCTAACGGAGGA
>JAYPEK010000042.1:0-34208 GCA_038125725.1 Rhodospirillaceae bacterium | reverse complement strand
GGATGCCTTCCGCCGCCGCGCCCTGCGCCTTGGTCACGCCTTCGGTGAGGAAGCCGGGACCGACCAGTTCGATCTTGTCCTTGAGGCCGGCCGCCGCCCAGTCCTTGACGAACTTCACGGCGCCGCCGCCGGCGAAGAACACATAGACCGCTTCCGGTTTCAGCGCGGCGATTTCCGTCAGCGCCGCCTGGAACTCCACTTTCGGGAATGGAACGGCGATTTCCTTGACGATCTCGCCGCCGCTGCCCATGAAGCCGTCCTTGAAGCCCTGGGCGGACTGCTTGCCGGCGCCATAGCCCCAATAGCAGAGCACCACCTTCTTCTTGCCTTCCTCGGCCAGGACCTTGCCCATCGGGTGGCCCGGCTGCCAGTTGGAGAACGAGGTGCGGAAAATGTTCGGCGAGCAGAGCGGGCCGGTCACCTGGTCGGCGCCGGCGTTCGGGATCACCGTCAGCGTGCCTTCCTCGCGCGCGATCTTGGCCATGGCCATGGCGACGCCCGAGTGCACGGGGCCGACGATGACATCGACCTTTTCCTGGTTGATCAGCTTGTTGGTCAGTTCCGCGGCCTTCGGCGGCTTGGCTTCGCTGTCGACCTTGATCAGTTCGATCTCGCGGCCGCCGAGCTTGCCGCCGGCATTGGCGAAGGCCAGTTCCAACGAGTTGGTGATCGATTCTCCGAGCCAGGTGTAGGTGCCGGAGTAGGGCAGCAAGGTGCCGACCTTGATCTTGGCTTGCGCGCCGATGGCGAACTTGGTCGGCAGGGCGGAGCCCGCCGCGATGACGCCGGCGCCGGCGCCGATCAGGCCGAGCGCGGAACGCCGCGACACCGGTTTGCGGGTGTTGATCTTCGACATGGTGATGTCCTCCCAGTTGGGCGTTGGGCCAGGGCGTTTGCCGCCGCGGCCGATAATGTTTTGTTGATTGCCTCGGACATGGGCCCGGCGGCAACGCTCCCGAGCGCAATGTTGCACACTTTGCTGATACTTTTCAAACGCATAAACCTCGTTTTCGGGGCGTTGGAGCGCCCTGGAAAGGGGCCGGCGGGAGCGCAAGGATCGGGTGGTCCCGGTGCGCGGGGCGCGCTAGCATGCGCCCATGATGACCGATGAAACCCCTGAAACCCCTGAATCCCCCGAATCCCTCGAAGCGCCGTTCGACGCGCGCATCGCCCAGGCCATCCACTATCTGGTCCAGCATCGCGAGGACCAGCCGGAACTGGCGGATGTCGCCCATGCGGCAGGCCTGGCGCCGCACCACTTCCAGCGGCTGTTCACCCGCTGGGTCGGCGTCAGCCCGAAGAAGTTTCTGCAATACATGACGCTCGGCGCCGCCAAGGAGCGCCTGACGGCATCCGCCAGCGTGCTCGACGCGGCGCTCGACGCGGGGCTTTCGGGGCCGGGGCGGCTGCATGACCTGTTCGTCACCATCAACGCCGCGACGCCGGGCGAGTTCAAGGCGCGGGGCGCGGGCATGGAGTTCCGCTACGGTTTCCACCCGAGCCCCTTCGGCGAAAGCATGATCACCGTCACCGAGCGCGGCGTCGCCGGGGTTTCGTTCACGGGCCAGAAAAGCCGCGCCGAGCTTCTGGCCGAACAACAGAACGGCTGGGACGCCGCGCGCTGGACCGAGGACGCGGCGGCGGCCAAGCCCTACCTTTCCAGCATCTTTCCCGAAGCCGAGACCCCGGCGCCGGAACCTTTGAGCGTGTTTCTGCGCGGCACCCAGTTCCAGCTTCTGGTCTGGGAGGCGCTCTTGCGCATTCCGCCGGGCGCGCTCGTCAGCTACGGGCAGTTGGCGGCGCACCTGGGCCGGCCGAAAAGTGCGCGGGCCGTCGGCACGGCGTGTGGCTCCAATCTGGTCGGGCTGTTGATCCCGTGTCACCGGGTGATCCGCGACACCGGCGTCGTCACCGGCTACCGCTGGGGCCCGGAAAAGAAACGCGCCATCCTCGCCTGGGAAGCGGCGCGGGCGGCTTAAAGCCGCTGCATGCCCGCTTTGAGTGGAACGCCGAGCTTCTGAATAAAAGGATTCGAAGGGCCGGAGGTGACCCGTAGCGGTCAAAATCCGGCAGCGAATATTTTGGTGAGGGCGCGTCTGAAAGGTTTAGACTTTCGCCTAGACTTTTTGCCCCAAAACCAATGGGTGGGTTCAACGTGTTTTTATTTTTTTGAGGTATGAGCCGATGAATGGCGTTTCCTTATCAACGTCCCGTAGATTGCGTCGTGCGCCTTTTTCCGAAGGCGTCGAGCGCGCAGGGGTCCAAGCGTATACCGTCTACAACCATATGCTTTTGCCGACTGTTTTTCGGTCTGTTGAAGAAGATTATCACCATCTAAAAAACGCCGTGCAGGTCTGGGATGTTGCTTGCGAACGCCAAGTAGAAATTCGAGGACCGGAGTCCGGGCGATTGATGCAAATGCTTACCCCGCGTGACTTGCGCGGCATGTTGCCGGGTCAGTGCTATTACATGCCGATCGTCGATGAAACCGGGGGCATGCTGAACGATCCAGTGGTCGTAAAACTCGCCGAAGACCGATGGTGGATATCCATCGCTGACAGCGATTTGCTTTATTGGATCAAGGGTCTGGCGTACGGATACCGCCTCGACGTTTTGGTGGACGAACCTGATATCTCGCCGTTGGCAGTTCAAGGGCCAAAGGCTGAAAATCTCATGTCGCGAGTATTTGGGGATAGCGTCAGCCAAATCCGATTTTTTCGTTTCAGTCATTTCGATTTTATGGGGCGCGATATGGTCGTGGCGCGATCCGGCTACTCAAAGCAAGGCGGCTTTGAAATATACGTCAATGGTGAAGACATGGGCATGCCGCTATGGAATGCTCTGATGGAGGCCGGGGCTGATCTCGATGTACATGCCGGATGCCCCAATGTGATCGAGCGCATCGAAAGCGGCCTCCTCTCTTATGGTAATGACATGACTGATGACAACACGCCGCATGAGTGTGGGTTGGGACGGTTTTGCAATACGCAAAGCGCCATCGGATGTATCGGGCGAGATGCTTTGTTGCGGGTCGCAAAAGAGGGGCCTGTTCGGCAAATTCGCGCAATTTCTATTGATGGTGAACCCGTTCCGATCTGTGACAGATTTTGGCGGATATCAGTAAAGGGAAAAACGGTTGAGCGTGTCAGTTCGGCAACGTGGTCGCCGGATTTTCAAACGAATGTGGCGATCGGCATGGCACATGTCGCCTATTGGGACCCCGGCACCAAGTTGACCGTGGATACGCCGGACGGGCCACGGTCCGCTTTTGTCCGCGATGCATTTTGGAATTGACTACTTGCTAACAGTGAAAAGTGAGCCAATTGAGGCGACTCGCCACAGAAATGGTAATGGTCTGCAATTGGCTAGTTTCAGACCTTCGCGACCGCAATCAGGAACGCCTGCTTCCGGCAGGATAACGGAACATACAATTCAGCCGTTGATGATAATTTAGGAATTTATTGACTTTTGTAGGTTTTATGTTATCCTCCTCCTTCGTAGTGCTGAGATACCGGCACAGGCGCGCTATTGCACAATCGAATCAGAGCGACGCCGGAACCGATGCCCGCCATTCGGCGGGAGGGTTGGGGCTGGCTTTGGGAAAAACAATGATGCCTGCGGCATCAAGTGGATTGCCGGTTCAAGCCCGGCAATGACGGGTTTTTTCGCGGTAGAGAAAAATTGGGTTCGTTCCTGAGATTTTTTTGGAAATCTTTTGGAATCAAAAGGTTCCAACCCGTGGAAATTCCCTATCTCATTCCGTCATTCCCGCGAAAGCGGGAATCCAGTGGGTGTTTCCGCGATTACGCTGCCGGAAAAGGATGATGCCTTCGGCATCGAGTGGGTCCCCGCTTTCGTGGTGACGACGGGCGGTTTTGGGGGCGGCTATTTGGGGTCGCCCTTGCGGCCCTCGGCCTGCATGGCGGGCCTTTCCGATTGTGTGGCTTCCCAGGCGGCCAGCGCCGGGTAGCTGTTGCGCCAATCGGGGATCAGGCCGCGTGGTTCCAATTCCCCCAGCGCCACCGCCAGCGTCATGTGGGCGAAGTCCCAGGGCGTGTCGCCGGCTTGGATCGCCGGCTGCGCCTCGAACCAGGCGAGCGCGCGTTCGGCGCGGGCACGCTCGACGCCGATCAGCCAGTCGGACTGCAGCGCCGCGTCCCGCCGGTACTCCCGCATCCAGAGCGCGCAGCCATCGAGGAAGCTCATGGCGGTGTTCTCGAACATTTCCGCCGTCCAGTCGCCGGCGTAGGGGAAAAGTTCGTAGCCGTCGCCGACGCTTTCCAGGTAGCGGCAGACGGCGCGGGTCTCGGTGACGACCACGTCGCCATCGACCAGGGTGGGGATGCGTCCGGTGGGGCTGTATTGCAGCACCGGGTTGTTGTCGGTGCGCACCAGGCCTGGGCCCAGGTGGCCGCCGGAATGGGAAACGCCGCACTGGTGCGCGGCGACGCGGGCGATGCGGGCGTAGGGCGAATTGCCGGTATGGAATATGATCATGGCAGGACGCTAGCAATGCCCGGGGCGCCGGGCAATAGGGCTTGAATATTCGATCCCGCCGCCCGCTTGCCTTTCGGGCCCGATCGGCGATGCTGGCCGGCATGGGCGTTCTCATCGATATCATCGTGCCGGTCTTTGCCGTGGTCGGGGTCGGCTTCACGGCGGCGCGCAAGGCTTGGCTGAGCGAGGCCGGCGTCGATGGGCTCGGGGCTTTCGTCTTCAATTTCGCGGTGCCGGCGATGATGTTCCATGCCATGGCGACGCGTGAATTTCCCGAGACCATCCAATGGGAGTTCCTGATCGCCTATTTTGCCGCCGCGTACATTTCATGGGGCGCGGTCATCGCGCTGTCGCGCGGCCTGTTCCGCCGCGATCTCGCCGGCGCCTCGGTGCTCGGGCTCGGCGGCGCCTTCTCCAACTCGGTGATGCTCGGCCTGCCGCTGGTGCACCTGGCGTTCGGCGAGGAGGGGCTTTTGCCGGTCTTCCTGATCCTGTCGTTCCATACCTGGCAACTTTTGTTCGTGGTTACGGTGCTGGTCGAGGCGGCGCGCGGCCGGCGCGGGCGCGTGGTGTCACTGGCGGCCGACGTGCTGAAGGGGCTGGCCGCCAACCCGATCATCATGGCGGTGCTGGCGGGAATGCTGTGGAACTGGACGGGGATCGGCCTAGCGTTGCCGGCGGACCGCTTTCTGGACTTGATGGGCAAGGCTGCGATCCCGTGCTCGCTGTTCTGCCTGGTGGCATCGCTGGCGCGCTATGAGCTCAAGGGCGCCGTCGCCGAGGCCGGCGTGGTCACCGCCATGAAGTTGATCGTGCATCCGCTGGCGGCCTACCTGATCGGCGCGTATTTGTTCCACCTGGAGCCCTTGTGGCTCAGCGTCGCGGTGCTGATGGCGGCGACGCCAGTCGGCATCAACGTCTATCTGTTCGCCATGCGCTACGATGCCGGCGCGGCGACGGCGGCGACGACTATTCTGATGTCGACGGTGGTTTCGGTGGCGACGCTGTCGGGTGTCCTGTGGCTATTGGGCGTCGGTTGAGGCGGCAATTGGGCTTATCCACTTGATTTTCCAGCCAAGGCGGCTTAGGTCGAGGCGATGAACGAGGCGGCTGCAACGCGGGTGATCTCGCCCTGCATCGGGGTTTGCGTCCTGGACGAGGAAACCAACCTCTGCAAGGGCTGCTGGCGCTCCCTGCAGGAGGTGGCGGAATGGGCTTGCGCCGACAACGACCGGCGCCGCGACATCGTCGAAATGGCCCGTGGCCGCCGCGACGCGGCCCGGGCGCAAGGAACCGAATAGGGAAATCGATATGAGCAATGTTCTCGCCGATCTTCTGGCCGAACGGGATTACCTGATCGCCGACGGGGCGACCGGCACCAACATGATGGCGCGCGGCCTGCCGGCGGGACGGCCGCCGGATCTCTGGAACGCCGACGGCCAGGAGCATGTCACCTGGTTGCACGAGAGCTTCATCGAAGCCGGCGCCGACATCATCCTGACCAACACGTTCGGCTCCAACCCCTGCCGCCTGAAGCTCGACAAGGCCGCCGAGCGCACCCATGAGATCAACTTCAAGGGCGCGCAATTGGCCCGCGCCGCCGCCGATGCCGCCGACCGCCCGATCGTCGTCGCCGGTTCCGTCGGTCCCACCGGCGAAATGATGGAGCCCTTCGGCACGCTGACATCGGAGGCCGCCGAAGCGGCCTTCTACGAGCAGACCAGCGCCTTGGCCGAAGGCGGCGTCGACGTGATCTGGATCGAGACCATCTTCGCCTTCGACGAACTGGCGGCCGCCATCCGCGCCGGCCAGCGCACCGGCCTGCCGGTGGCCTCGACCATGACCTTCGACACCGCCAGCCGCACCATGATGGGCGACACGCCGGAAAGCGCCGTCAACTTCACGCATCAGTTCGAGCCGCGCCTGATCGCCTTCGGCGCCAATTGCGGTTCCGGCCCGTCGATGCTGATCGATACGGTGGTGGGCCTTTGCGAGGCGGCCGATGAGCACGACGTGATCATCGCCAAGGGCAACTGCGGCATTCCGCAGATGATCGACGGCGAGATCATCTATTCCGGCACCAACGAGGTGATGGCCGAGTATGCGCGTCTGGCGCGCGATTGCGGCGCGCGCATCATCGGCGGCTGCTGCGGCACCACGCCGGAGCGGCTGAAGGCGATCGTCGATGCGTTGGACGGTTACGAGCCGAAGGCGCCGCCGACGCAGGAAGAAATCGTCGCCGCGCTCGGGCCCATCAAGGTGCCGCCGCCGGGCAGCGTCTAGGTTTTACCAGGCGCCGGTGTTCTCCATCGACGCCCAGGGTTCGGCTGGTTCCAGCGGATCGCCCAGTTGCAGCAGTTCGATGGAAATGCCGTCCGGTGAGCGGACGAAGGCCATGCGGCCGTCGCGCGGCGGGCGGTTGATGGTGACGCCGCCGTCCTGCAGGCGTTGGCAGGATTCGTAGATGTTTTCGACCCGGAAGGCCAGGTGGCCGAAATTGCGCCCGCCGGTATATTCCTCGGGCTCGTGGTTGAAGGTCAGCTCGATTTCCGAATCCGGGTTGTCCTCGGCGGCGACGAAGACCAGCGAATAGCCGTGTTCCGGCCGGTCGATGCGGCGGGTCTGTTTCAACCCCAAGAGGTCGCAGTAGAAATGCAGCGAGGCGTCGATGTCCGAAATCCGGACCATGGTGTGCAGGTAACGCATGGTTTGAGGGTCTCCCTTTCTTGGCCGGGGACGTTATCATGGCCGGCATGACTTGGCGAGACGTTGAGGCCGCATTGGAAGACGCCGTCACCGACCCAGCCACCGGCTGGGGACTCGGCAGTTTCGGCACGCTGGCGGAATTCCATCGCGACGTGGAGGAGGCCGCCGATATCGCCCGCGAGGACAAGAACGGCGGGGGCTGGCGGGTGACGACGCCGCGTGGCGCGCTCCGGGTGCGGCCGCATGACGCCGTCCGCCTGATTCCTTACGAAGGGCTCTCCAAGATACCGACCGGCTGGACCCACGGCGTCATGGTTTGCCTGCCCGCCGCCGACGCCGAGATCGGCGGCGCCGAGGGCCTGGCGGAACTGGGCCCCGACCCCGCGCCCCTTTGCGGGGGCGAGGGCGAGGTGTTGTTCGACCTGGGGCTCGGTATCGGCCCATTGCTGCCCTGCCTGCGCACCGGGGACGGCGCTTTGGCGGAGGCCCTGCGCCGGCATCTGGGGACGCCGTTCCTCGGGCTGCCCCACAACGTCGTCGCGGCCATCAAGGCGGCGCAGCCGGCGCGCGTGTTCCGATCACGCCTTGGCCGCATCGAGGTGGTGCAGGAAATCCCCGACAGCGGCGGCGAGACGCCGATGGGGCCGCATACGCATATCCTGCCGGAACTTCTTGGCCGCGAGCGCTCTCAATCGGCCAACGTGCCGGTGCCGGCGGGCTGGGTGCCCTGCCTTTCGTTCTTTCCGCCCAATCCGGCGCGCGATGTCTGGGGGGAGCGCAAGGAATTCGACCTGGAGGCGCATCGCCGCTTCCAGGACCTGATCGAGCGTTTCGCGCCGGACGATATCCGCACCGCCAAAGGTGCCGTCTGGCGCGCCATGGCCGACGATGCCGGCCCTGACGGGGTGGCCGCGCCGGAAACCCGCGCCGCTCGTACGGCGCTCCGCGTCGCCATCCGCCAATGGCGACATCTGCAAGGCGAAAGCCCGGCCTGGCAGGCCTGGCATGCGCGTTACGAGCCCAACCCGGAACGGGCGGCGTAGGACGGGCTTATGACAGCGCGCGGGCGTGGGTCTCGCGCACCAAAAGGCCGAGTACCAGCGCTGCTAAGCAGGCCACCGGCAGCACGACGAAGGCCGAGACGTAGGCGTCGTGCGGATAGATGCGCACGCCGGCCTCCATGGCGCCCTGCCAGCCGAGATCCAGCAGCCAGCCGGTCACCGGCTGCATGACCGCGCCCGATCCGATTACCGCCATGTTGACGAAGGCCATGGCGGTGCCCGCCTGGGCGGCGTGGTTGTGCTCACGCACCGCCGGGAAACAAACCACCATGCCGGCCATGAATACGCCGTTCAGGAACAACAGCAGTTTGATCGCGGTTCCCGAAAGCTCGGAGGCGTAGAGCACCGGTGCGATGGTCACCAGACAGCCGATGGCGCCCAGGATCAGGGCCGGCTTTCTGCGCCGCCAGCGGTCCGACAGCCAGCCCACCAGCGGTGTGAACAGCCCCCAGCCGAGCAGGATCAGCGACGCCGCGAACGCGGCGTCCGGGCGGGTCATGCCGTGCACTTGTTGCAGGTACGGAACCCCCCAGAGTGCGCCGAAGGCGAACATGATGACGACGATGGAGAAGCCGTAACCGGCGATGATCCAGGTCTGCGGATTGCCGAGCACGATACCGAGGCCGGCCCAGATGCCCATGCCCTGGTGCTGGATGCCCTGGGCGCCGCGCTGGTCCTTGGTGATCAGCCAGGCGCCGAGCGCGATGACGACGCCGACGGCGGCGACGCCGGTCATGGTCGGGCGCCAGCCGATCTCGCCGACGACGATGGCGAGCGGCGCCTGACCGCTGACGCCGCCCAGCATGCCAAGCATCATGGTCGCGCCGGTCAGCATGGCGAGGCGCTCCGGTGGGAACCAATCGGTGATCATCCGCAGCGTGCAGACGAAACCGAAACCCGCCCCGATGCCGACCAATACGCGGCCGGCGGCGGCCAGCGCAAGGTCGTCGGCACTGGCAAAGATCAGGCCGCCGACGGCGGAAACCAACGCCGCGCCTGTCAAAAGGCGCCGGGGGCCGAAGCGGTCGGCCATCAGGCCGGTCGGCATCTGTACCGCCATGTAGGCGTAGTAGTAGAAGGCCGAGAGCCCGCCCAGTGCCGACGCGTTGACGGAGAAGTCGCGCATCAGCTCCGAGACCATGACGCTGGGCGCCGTCCGTTGCATGAAGGCGTAGAAGAAGAACAGCGCACCCACGGCCCAGACGGACCAGGCCCGCCATGGCGTGGCGGCGGACGCGTTCATTCCGAGTGGTATTGCGGGAAGCCGTAGGAACGGCTGCCGTAGATCAGCGGCTTGCCGTCGGCAACGATGGTATTCACCACTTCGCCGACGAAGATGAAATGCGAGCCGGAATGGTGGCTGTCGGTGAGGCGGCAATCGAAAGTGACCAACGCGTTTTGCAGCGTCGGCGCGCCGCTTTCGCCTTTCGTCCATTCGCCGATAGCGAACTTGTCGCCGCCCGGGGGCTCGCTGAGTGCCGCGAATACGTTGGAAAGCTCGGTCTGGCCCTCGCGCAGCAGGTTAATGCAGAAATTGCCGTTCTCGAGAATGCGCGACGACGAGCGGGCATCGCAGTTGATGCACACAAGCATGGTCGGCGGGTCGGCGGAAACCGATGTCATGGAACTGACCGTCACGCCGCCGCGGCCGCCCGGACCGTCGGTGGTGACCACCGAGACGCTGGCCGCGGCGCGGCTCATGCCTTCCAGAAAGCTGTCGCGCGGGTCGGTCATGGATAGTCTTTCGCCGTCGGTTTTCGTCGCGCGGGCGCATGCTCACGCGCCTCGCTTTTGGGAAATGATGGGCTATAGTCTTGTCATGAATATCGATGCTCCACAAGATCACTTGCCGCCGCTCCTGGGCGAATCCGACCCCGCGCCATTCGAAGTCATCAACCGGGACGGAAGCACGCCGATGCTGCTGGTATGTGACCACGCCAGCCGCGCCATTCCCGCCGCACTCGACCATCTGGGCCTGCCGGACGCGGCCTTCGAACGCCATATCGCCTACGATATCGGCGCCGAGGCGGTGTCGCGGCGGCTTTCGGCCAGCCTCGACGCGCCGCTGGTGCTGGCCGGCTATTCGCGCCTTTTGATCGATCTCAACCGCCCGCCGGGGCACCCGCAGTCGATCATGGAAGAAAGCGACGGCACGCCGATCCCCGGCAATGCCGAACTCAGCGAGGCCGCCAAGCGTCAGCGTATCCGTGACCTGTTCGAGCCCTACCACGACGCCGTCAACCGCGCGCTGGCGCGCATCTGGGAATCGGACGCGGCGCCGGCCTTGTTTTCCGTGCACAGCTTTTCGCCGAATTTCGGCGGCAAGCCGCGCCCCTGGGACGTGGGCGTGCTTTGGAACCACGATCCGCGCATCGCGGTGCCGCTGATGGAACTGCTGGAAGCAGAGGGGCTCAACGTCGGCGACAACGAACCCTATTCCGGGCACGATCTTGCCTATACCATCGACATGCATGCCGGCGCGGCGGGATTGCCGAGCTGCGTCATCGAAATCAACCAGGACCAGGTCCGCGACGAAGCCGGCGTCGAGCGCTGGTCGGGCTATCTGGAACGGGCCCTGGCCAAGATCCTGGAGCAACCGGGACTGCACAGAGTGGAGAGGTTTTAAGGGGGCTGGGCGATGGTCTACGCGACACCGCAGTTTCACATCGGCATCGAAGAGGAATACCTGATCGTCGATCGCGAAACCCGCGGGCTGGCCGAGCCGCCGCAAGCCATGTTCGACACCTGCGCCGAACGGCTCGGCGACCAGGTGGCGCACGAGTTCATGCGCTCCCAGATCGAGATCAACACGCCGCCCTGCGTGACCGTCGCCGAGGCGCGCGGGCACCTGGCCGATCTGCGCCGCACCGTGATCGACATCGCCGGTGCGCATGGGCTGGCACCCATCGCCGCCTCCACCCACCCGTTCTCGCATTGGTCCGACCAGGACCATACCGACGCCGAGCGCTACAACATCATCGCCGAGGACTTGCAGGCGGTGGTGCGGCGGCTGTTGATCTGCGGCATGCACGTGCATGTCTCGGTCGGCGCGGATGATCTGCGCATCGACTTGATGAACCAGGCGGCCTATTTCCTGCCGCACTTCCTGGCGCTGAGCACCTCGTCGCCGTTCTGGCAGGGGATCGATACCGGGCTCAAGAGCTACCGCCTCAGCGTTTGGGACGAGATGCCGCGCACCGGCCTGCCGAACCTGTTCGAATCCTATGCCGAGTTCCAGCGCCACGTGGACGTCTTGGTCAACGCCGGTCTGATCGAGGACGGCACCAAGCTCTGGTGGGATATCCGCCCGTCGTTCCGCTTTCCGACCCTGGAAATGCGCATCTGCGACGTCTGCACCGATATCGACGACGCGGTCGCCATCGCCGCCCTTTATGCATCTGTCCTGCACATGCTCTACCGCTTGCGCCAGAACAACCAGCGCTGGCGACAGTACGCCACCATGCTGGTCAACGAGAACCGCTGGCGCGCACAGCGCTACGGCATCGACGAAGGATTGGTGGATTTCGGCAAGGGCCGCATCGTGCCGGTGCCGGATCTGGTCGAGGAACTGCTGGACCTGGTGGCGGAGGATGCAGCCGACCTCGGTTGTGCGCAGGAATTGGCCTATGTGCGAACCATCTGCCAGCGCGGCACCAGCGCGCATCTGCAACGCCAAGCCTACACCCAGGCCATCGACGGCGGTGCCGACACCGAGCAGGCCTTGAACGCAGTTGTCGATCACCTGATCGCCAAGACCGCCGACGTGGACTGACCTCCCGGCCGCTCAGGCGGCTTCGGCGTTGCTGCCGGGCAGGAAAATCTCCTTGAAGACCTTGAGCAGGTTCTGGTCGATGGCGCTGTCCATGTCCTCGAGGATGGCGAATGACTTCTCCGCCGAAAATGCCGGTTTGTAGGATCGCGCATCGGTGAGGGCGCCAAAGATATCGACGATTGCCGACATGCGCGCCAAATCGTTCAGTTCCTTGCCCTTGAGGCCCTTGGGATAGCCGGTGCCGTCGAGCTTCTCATGGTGCTGCTCGGCGATGATCTGGGCTCCCTTGACGATGTGATGACTGTGGCTCAACAAGATCCCAGACTCGACCACGTGGTGTTGCATGATCGGCCATTCCTGATCGTCCAGCTTGCCCGGCTTGCCGAGGATCTCCGGCGGCGTCACAAGCTTGCCGACATCGTGCAGCAGCCCACCGGTGGATAGGATCAGCAAGTTGTCGCCCTTCATGCCGAGGCCGTGGCCGAATAGCGTCAGCAGCGTCGCCACCCGGGTTGAATGCACGTAGGTGTAGTCGTGATGGGTCTGCACCGCTTTCAGCAGCGCATGAGCCTCGCCTTCCCTGGTCGCCTCCACCAGGGGCTCGCAGCTTTCCGCCGCTGTCGTGTAGTCGATCGGCTCACCGGCGGCGATGGCGTCGGCGACCTTCTGGTATTCCTCGACGGTCATTTGCAGCGGCTTGCGCTGGATTTCCGGCAGGTCTTCCCAGCCGCG
The DNA here is from genome assembly GCA_038125725.1 of Rhodospirillaceae bacterium. Lineage (GTDB taxonomy): Bacteria > Pseudomonadota > Alphaproteobacteria > Rhodospirillales > Casp-alpha2 > TMED8. The sequence goes on along the minus strand of JAYPEK010000042.1, from coordinate 21,440 downwards.
TTCGGCGGCTTTGTTGATCAACTGGCTGATTTGGTCGATGAGGACGCGCCCGGTGAACGGCCAGGTCAGATAGCGCCCCTGGATGGGGCCGTCGGCGAAGGAGACGTTGAGGCCCTCGCCCTTGCCGGCGGTGACCAGGAAGCCGGGCGGACGGGACAGGCCGCCGGCCTGCATGACCAGCATGCGCAGCCCGCCTTTCGGCGGCATGTCGTTTTCGACGACGACCACGTCCGGGGTTTGGCTTTCCAGCGCCCCGATGGCGGCGTGCACGTCGCCGAAGGTTTGAACCTTGAAGTGCTTGGTAAGGAGGCTTTCCAATTCACCCCGATGCCGTGGCTCGTGCGCAATCAAGAACACCAACGGCAGCGTGATGGTCGTTTCTTCGTCCATTTGTCCCGCTCCTATTGATTTTTGTTTTTTTGACGCGTCTCCTCTTCCACCCCAATCAGATACGAAACATCTCGGATTGGCTGGTTGTCGCGACCGTTGGAAACCTCAAAAAACCGATCATGACGCCCAGCCGTGGCTTTCAGGCTCAATCTTAGCGGCAAGTTTTTGAATCGCCAAAAACAATTGTTGCGGGTGGCGCCGATCAGGTGACGACCTGGAACTTCTTGATGCTGTCGGTCAGGCCGCGAATCACCGCCTGCCCGACCTGGCCTCCGTCGCCGGCGACCTTTTCGCGCAGCACCGCGCGCATGGCGTCGACATGGCATTTGACGATTTCCACCGCGTTGTCGTCCTCGCGGCAGCCCTCGATGGTGAGGTCGAACAGCATCTTGCCGATCTGCGACACCAGCGGATAACCGAAGGTGCCGCCCTGGCCGCGCAATTCCAGCGCCAGGGTGTGAATTTCGCCGAAGTGGCGGCTGCGGCGGCCGGGCTCCATCAGCGCCTCGGTGCAGAGATCGGCCAGCTTCGCCAGGTATTCCAGCGCCCAGGTGGTGAAATCCAGAGCGGCGCGCTCCAATTGCTGCTCGGCTTCCTCCAGAAGCCCCGCGGGCAGTTCACCCTTGACGTTGCTGCCGCCGAAACCGCTGGCGGCCTTGTCGCGCAAGGTATTGGGCAGGCGCCAGTACCAGACCTCGGTGGGTTTGGTGGATTTCACCACTTTGTCGGCGGAATAGACGATGGTGACGTCCTCTTCCTTGACTGTGCGCTGTTCGGTGCCGTCCGGTGCCGTGCCTTCCTTGCGGCGCCGATCGGGCCCGAAGTATTTCTGCGTGGTGACGAACTGGCGCGGATAGTCGACGACCTCGAGGATGCGCTCGTAAACGGCGGAGGCGGAAAACGGCTTGGTGAGGAACTCGGTGACACCGAGATCGCGCGCGGAGTGGACGTATTCTCGGTCGGCGGCGCCCGACACCATGACGAAAGGCACCATGCGATTGGGGCTGTCCTTGGCGGTTCGCGCCCAGCGCAGCAGCAAAAGGCCGTTGATCGGTGTCATCACCAGGTCGGACAGGATGATGTCCGGACCCGGATTGCCGGCCTGTTTCATGGTTTTCAGGTAGTCGATGGCCGCTTCGCCGTTTTCGGCGGTCGAGACACGTGAAAATTTAAAATGCCGCAGCAAATCTTCCAATGTGTTGCGGACGTAGAGGTTGTCCTCGACGAGTAACAGGCTGCACCGGCTGAAATCGTACTCGGCCACGCGGACCCCCAAGCGTCATTTTTATATAGGCCTTATGATATATATAATTGCCGGATAAGGCAACCGGTCGGGTCTTGCGCATTCCCCGTGCGGCGTTTAACAATCCGGGCCCCGGCACAGCGGACCAAGAAAGGATTTGTCTATGTCAGACGTTGGTGGAGTCTCCGGCGAGCGGCTGCGTTCCTTTGTCGAACGTATCGAGCGGCTTGAGGACGAGAAAAAGGCGCTCAGCGACGATATCCGCGAGGTCTATTCGGAAGCCAAGGGCACCGGATTCGACGTCAAGGTGCTGCGCCAGGTGATCCGGCTCCGGAAAATGGACGCGTCCGACCGCAACGAAATGGAAGAGGTCCTCGACGTCTACAAGCGCGCGCTCGGCATGTCCTAGTCCGGTAGCGAGAACGACCTGACGGCGTAGTCGACCAGTTGCTGGACGCAGGTATCGAAATCCTGCTTGCCGGTATCGACCGAAACCTCCGGCTCCAGGGGCGCCTCGTAAGGCGAAGAAATGCCGGTGAAATCGGCGATCTCGCCGGCCCGGGCCTTGGCGTAGAGGCCTTTCGGATCGCGTGCCTCGCACACCGCCAGATCGGCGTGAATATGCGCCTCATGAAAGCCATCACCGATGGCGTGCCTGGCCGCGTCGCGGTCCGAGCGGAACGGCGAAATAAAGGCGGTCACCACCACGAACCCAGCTTCCGCGAACAACGCCGCCACCTCGGTGACGCGGCGGATATTCTCCTGGCGGTCGGCGTCGGAAAAGCCCAGATCGCCGTTCAGGCCGTGGCGTAGGTTGTCGCCGTCGAGCACGAAGGCGCGGATGCCACGATTGAACAATTCGCGTTCCACTTCAACGGCCAACGACGATTTGCCGGCGCCGGAAAGCCCGGTGAACCACAGGACGCCGCTACGGTGACCCTGCCTGTGCCAGCGGGCCGGACGATCGATCTTCGAGCTGGCCAGCATGGTGTTCAGCGTTTGGAGAGATCGCTAAGGAAATCGGCGAACACCAGGGACAGCGCGGTATTCAGCGATTCCACGGCGGCGGCGACACCCTTGCCGGCGGCGTTTTCCTGACGGTAGGTCTTGAGGAACAGCAGCTTACCGTCATTGGCGGCGCGCAGGCTGAATTCGACCTCCATGACCGTGCGCTCGGTCTCGCCAACGATATGCTCCAGGTGCTCGAGCTTGCCGGTAAGCACGTAATCGGCGTCCAGGCGGTGCTCCGGCGTAACGATGGCCTTGGCCGCCTTGGCTTCACGCATGAACGTCACCAGTTCGTCGCGCAGCATCACCGTCGGCGGCTTGATCCAGAAATGATAGTGGTAGGCCTGGACCTGGTTGGGCGTGACGGCGGCGGAATAGACGATGCCGCGCTCGGACGTCAGGCCGTCGGCGACGAACCGGTCAAGCTCGATGGTGCCGGGCAGCGGATTGGCCATCGCCGTGCCGGCATAGGTGGCCTGCAGGCGGTAGTAGTGGTCCTCCGGCGCCGGGGGCGCGGAGCCGCAAGCGGAAAGTGCCAACAGGGCGATCAGGCCGGCCAGGGCGGGGGCGGGGTTTTTCATCCAGCGCATGTGCAACGTCATGGTCTTTTCCTTCGCTCTAGCGCCGGTCCGCTTCGCTGCTTGCGGTGCCGCTCAGCAGCAGGCCCGGATTGGCGCGGATTTGGCGTGAGAACTCGTTCATGTTGCGCGCCGCGCCTTCCATGTTCTGGTTGATGGAATCGATATGGCGGGCCACGGATTCGATGATGTAGCGCGATTCCCCGACGATCACGTCGATGTCGCCCTTGGGATCGGCAATCAGCTTGTTGAGGTCGTCGATCACCAGCTTGGTGGAGCCGAGCACGATATTGAACTTGATGGCTGCGGCCTCCATGTGATCGAGGACGTCCTCGACCTTCTTGCGGTTCTCGGCCGAGGCCAGCTTCAGAACCTGGTTGCTGGCGCTGTTCAGGTTGCGGGTGAAGGCCTCGATGTCGTCGGCGATCTTGGGAATGCGCTGGCCGAAATCCTTGATCAATGCCGAGGCGTCGTTGACCAAGGTGGTGCCGTCGCCGATCAGGAATTTGTTGATGTCGTTGACCGCGAAACTGACGTTCTGCAACAGCGGCTTCACTTCTTTTTCCACCAGCGACGACAACTGATCGGCTAGCGACGACATGGCGCCGAACACGTCCGGCGCGTCCAGCGTGCGCATGGCGGCGCCCGGCTTCAGCGCCGTCTTCGACGATCCCGCATGGATGCTCAGTGTCTTCGCCGCCAACAACCCGGGGGCGGCGATTTCGACCTTGCTGTCCTCGGGGATTCGCCAGCCTTGGGTAACGGCAAAATCGACCCGGAACACCATGCCGCCGTCCTGTTCGGTCGGCGTGATCTGCTCGACCTGGCCGATGGGATATCCTTCGTAGATCACCTGGGTGCCGAACTTGATGCCGGTGACGTTGCGGTAGATCGCGTGATAGGCATCGACGGCGCCGGTGCGCCCGGTGAGCATGGCGACGGCGACGATCACCGCGGCGATCATCACCAGGATAAAGGTCCCGACCAGCAGGTAATTGATCTTTGAGCTTCTCATAGCGGCTGATTCCCTACTTCGTGCTTCTCTCCGGTCAAACGCGCCAGGTATTCGTCCGGATCGATGGCGTCGCTGTCCGGGACGCGGTTGAGAAGGTTGTATATGCGTTCGTTGTCGGAGTTCCGTATTTCCTCGACGGTGCCGACCATCAGGATATGGCCGCGGTCGAGGATGGTAATCCGGTCGGCGATCTTGAAGGCACTGTCCAGTTCGTGGGTGACGACGACGATGCTCATGCCCATGGCGTCGCGGAGCCGCAGGATCAGATCGTCGAGCGCCGACGCCACGGCTGGGTCGAGACCGGCCGAGGGCTCGTCGCAGAACATGATGTGCGGGTCCATGACCATGGCGCGGGCGAAGGCGGCGCGCTTGATCATGCCGCCGGAAAGCTCGGACGGCATCAGGTTCTCGAAACCGCCCAGTTCGACAACCTCCAGCTTCATGCGCGCCATGATCTCCATGGTCTTGCGGTCCAGGCCGGTGTGCTCATAGAGCGGCAGCATGACGTTTTCGCCGACGGTCATGGAACTGAACAGCGCGCCGCCCTGGAAGGCGACGCCGAGTTTCTTGCGCAGTTCGACGAATTGGCGCCCGTTCAAATGATCGATGTCGTCGCCGAGAATCTTCATCGTCCCCGACGTCTTGGTCTCCAATGCCATCAGGTGGCGCAGCAGGGTCGACTTGCCCGACCCCGAGCCGCCCATGATGACCATGATCTCGCCCTCGCGGACGCTCATGGTGATACCCTTGAGGATCTCCCGCTCGCCGTAATGGGTGACCAGGTCCTGGACTTCGATGACGTTTGCCGGCGTGTCGTTGGGCATCGGCCGGTCCCCGTCAGAAGGTGGAAACGATGACGACGACCATCGCCGTCACGATGATTGCGGAAATGGCCTGCACCACGGAGCGCGTCGTCGCCTTGCCGACGCCTTCGGCGCCGCCCTGCACGCCGGCGCCGTTAACGACACCGATGACGGCAATCTCGATGGCGTAGAGGACGCTCTTGCCGAGGCCGTGGAAAATGTCGTTGACCGTCAATACGTCGATCAGCCCGTCCAGGTAGGCGGCGAGCGAGATGGACAGTTCCAGATTGATGTAGATACCGGCCAGGAACAGTCCGACCACGTTGCTCATCATTGTCAGGCAGGGAACCATGATCAGCATGGCGATCAGCGGCGGTGCCACCAGATAGCGCACGGGATTGATGCCCATCACCTTAAGGGCGTCGATCTCCTGGTTGATCTTCATGGTGCCGATGCGTGCCGCCAGGGCGGAGCCTGAGCGCCCGGCGACCAGGATACCGGTGATCATCGGCGCGAATTCGCGCACCACGACGAAGCCAAGCCCGGCGGTGACATGGCTTTCGGCGCCGAAGATGCGAAGCGTGTAGATGCCCTGGATGGCGAGGGTCACAGAAATGGCGCCGGCCAGCATGGCGATGATCGGGATGGCGGTAATACCGACCCCCATCATTTGTTCGATGATGGCGTTGAGGCGCACCGGCTGGCCCTGCTTGGGGCCGAAGATCAGCCAGTAGATGCTCTCGGAGACCATGACGCCGCCGTTACCGACTTCCTCGATGCCGTGCACGGCATTGCGCCCGAGCCGGTCGACGGCACTGAGAAGCGGATTGGTGGGTTTATCGCCGTCCATGCTGCGTTGCCCGGCGGCCTCAGCCGACCTTGGCGAGACCGTCTTCCAGGGTGTCGCAGATGGTGAACACCTTGTCGAGCCGGGCCAGTTCGAGCACCCGCTTGGCGCCGTCGCTGACGGAGACCAGGATCAGGTTCTGTCCGGCCTTGCGGGCCGCCTGGAAGCTTTCGACCAGGGATGCCACCCCGGATGAATCGATATAGCCGACGCCGCTCAAGTCGACCATGATCGGCATGCCCTTGCCGACCGCCTCAAGCAGCACTTTTCGCGCGTCCGGTGACGACTGAAGGTCAACGTCGCCTTCGAAGGCAACCACCATCGCGCCTTGTTCTTCCCTCGTTTGGTAGTTCATGCCGATTCCCCGGTTTCCTAATCTTTTCGCCTGTCCGGCTGGGATTGTTGCAAATGTTTTATCATCCTTAGCAGGTTACCGCCATCCTTCGGCGGTGTCAGGAATTCCACCTCGTCCATGATCTCGCGGATGATGTGCGTACCGAGCCCGCCAGGGCGGATATCGTCCAGGTCGCGCGGCTTTACCGTGGCCGGATCGACGGTCGGCGCCCAATCGCGCACGTCGATGGCCAGGCTGCCGTCCAGGAAGCCGATGGTGACCTCGATCTCGCCGTCGCCGGCGCCGCCGTAGCCGTGGCGGATGACGTTCTGCAGCGCTTCGTCGACGACCAGCACGATGTCGCGTGTCTCGGCATCGCCGAAGCCCGCCAGTGCCGCGGCCTCGCGCACCATCTGGCGGACGATGCGCAGCCGATCGGGCCGGGACGGCACCTTGATTGCGGCAATCGATTGCCCGCCGGCATCCTCGAGGGTTTCCTGCGGCGTGTCCGGCAGGTCCAGCTTCACCGCGCCGTCGATGCCGACCAGCGTCAGGTCGTCGCGCAGCGCGCTGCCGCCTCGGTTGATCAGCCCGGCGATCTCGGCCAGGCGCTCACCGATGGGCCGCTCGCGGCTGGCGGTGAGGGCGCTTTTGACCCCGTCCACCTCCAACTCGGCGCCGGTTTCCGTGTAGCCCTCTGTCACCCCGTCGGTGAAGACGAAGAAACCGGCGTCCAGCAGGTCGATGGTCTCTTCCGGATAGCCATCGTCGCCGACCAGGAACGGCGAAATGCCGATCGGCGGCGCGTCGGCGGGCAGCGCGTCGAAAGATCCGTCCGCCTGCTGCACCAACGGCGGCTCGTGCCCGGCGTTGGCGATCACCAGTTGGCGCGTGCGCGGATCGTAGATGCCGCCGATCATGGTGACGAACATGCCGCGCGCCGCGGTTTCGCAAATCTCCTCGTTGACGCGGGCCAAAAGCTTGCCGGGGCTTTCGATGGTCTTTCCGAGGCAGCGATACAGGCTCGCGGTCTTGGCCATCAATAGCGCCGCGTTCATGCCCTTGCCCGAGACGTCGCCCAGGTTGAAGCAAATGCGGCCGTCTTCCAGTTCGAAGAAGTCGAAGAAATCGCCCGACACCGTGCGCGCCGGGAAATTGACGCCGGCGACGGGATAGCCGGGCGCCGGTTCGTCGGGCAGCAGCGAGCGCTGAATCTCCGCCGCCAGCTCCAATTCCCGCGCCAGCCTTTCCTGTTCGACCAAGGCTTCTGCCATACGCGCGTTGAGCACCGCCAGCGCCGCCGAGGACGCCATGGCGCTCAAGAGGTGCAAGTCCTGCTCTTCGAACAGGCCGTCATCGGATTTCTTGTTGATCAGTTCGATGGCGCCGATGCGCTCGTCCTTGACGCTCATCGGCGCGCACAGGATGGAGAGCGTGGTGGTGCCCGATTCCTCGTCGATGCCCTTGTAGAAACGCTCGTCGTTCTGGGCGTCGCGGATCATTTCGGCGCGGTTGTCCTGCACCGAGCGCCCGACGATGCCCTGGTCGGACGGCAGCGAAAGCCCGGTGATGTCGGAAGGCCCGACGCAGGCGCGGCAGACCAGCTTGGTGCCGTCTTCCTCAAGCATAAAGAGCGCGCCGCCCTCGGCGCCGACGTAGCTGGTGATATGCGCCACCGCGCGCATCAGGGACGCGTTGATGTCGAGCGTCGAGGCGAAGTCCGCGCTCATCTCGGACAGCAGTTCCAGGTGGTCGTAGACCTGCTTTTCTTCGGTAATGCTCATCTCATGCCGGCTGTTCTGGTCCATGTCGGGGCGCGGCTCAGCTCAGCCGAACCTTCACGTATGATCCGGGGGTGTCCTCGATGGGATCGAAGACGCCGCAGCCGGGTGCACGCGCGTCGGTCTCGCCGCCGGCATGCTTTTTCACCCATTTCTGCCAGTCGTTCCACCACGATCCGTCATGCTGGCGCGCGCCGGCGAACCAGGCGTCCGGGTCGGCGGGGGTTTTGGTGTTGGTCCAATAGCGGTACTTCTTGGCCGCCGGCGGATTGACGATGCCGGCGATATGGCCCGACGCCGAAAGCACGAACCGGATATTGCCCTTATAGAGCTGTGTCGCCGAGTAGGTGGATTTCCAGGGCGCGATATGGTCCTCGCGGGTGGAAACGATATAGGTCGGAACGGAAATCTTGCCGAGGTCGAGTTCGACGTCGTCGAGGGTGATGCCGCCCGGTTCCACCAGTTTGTTCTCCAGATACATCTGGCGCAGGTAGAGCGAGTGCATCATCGCCGGCATGCGGGTGTTGTCGGCGTTCCAGTACAGCAGATCGAAGGCCAGCGGCTCGCGCCCCATCAGGTAGTTGTTGACCACGAACGACCAGATCAGGTCGTTGTCGCGCATCAGGTTGAACACCTGCGACATGTGCTTGCCGTCCAGGTAGCCGGTCTTGGCCATGTAGTCGTCGAGCCGCTCAAGCTGCTCGTCGTCGATGAAGACGCCAAGCTCGCCCGGTTCCTTGAAATCCACCATGGTGGTGAAGAAGGTCGCCGATTTCACCCGGTCGTCGCCCTTCGCCGCCATGTAGGCCAGCGTGCAGGCGGTCAGCGTGCCGCCGATGCAATAGCCGATGAGGTTGAGTTTCTTCTCGCCGGTCATCTCCAGCACCTTGCCGATGGCTTCCAGCGGGCCTTCCAGCATGTAGTCGTCGAAACGCTTGTGCGACAGGCTCTCGTCGGGGTTGACCCAGGAAATGACGAACACCGTGTGGCCCTGGTCGACGGCCCACTTGATGAAGGAATTCTTCGGCTGCAGGTCGAGGATGTAGAATTTGTTGATCCACGGCGGCACGATCAGCAGCGGCGCCTTGGCGACTTTCTCGGTGCTCGCCTGGTATTGCAGCAACTGCATCAGGTCGTTCTGGTAGACCACCTTGCCCGGCGACGAGGCGACGTTCTCGCCCAGCTTGAAGGCGTCCGCGTCGGTCATGGAAATGCGCAACTGCCCTTCGCCGGCTTCCAGATCCTTGAGCAGGTGGTCGAGGCCCTTCACCAGGTTCTCGCCCTTGCTCTCGATGGTGCGTTCCAGCACCTTCGGGTTGGTGGCGGCGAAATTGGTCGGTGCCATGGCATCGACGAATTGGCGGGTATAGAACTCCGCCTTCTCGCGGGTTTTCGGGTCGATGCCATCGACGTCGCGCACGGCCTGCTGAATCCAGTTGGCACTCAGCAGATAGGCCTGCTTGATGGTGTCGTAGAGGGCCTGTTCTTCCCAGGCCTTGTCCTTGAAGCGGCGGTCGTCCTTGGCGGGCGCCACCACCGGCTCGGCTGCCTCGCCGGCGAGGCGCTTGGCCGTCTGTTCCCACAGCTTGGCGTAGCCCTGGAACAATTGCGCCTGGGCTTCCATCAACTTCGCCGGATCGGCCATCATCGCCGCGCCGACGTCGAAAAACGCCTTGGAAATCACCGCCGGGTCGGGAATCTGAAAACCGCCGTCCTTGGCCTGGCGGTCGTAGAAGGCGCTGATGATCCGCTGCGAGCGCTCGGCGTAATTGGCCATGGCGCGGGAAAATTCCTCCGCGTCCGCCGCATCCCCGGTTTTCTTGGACGTTTCGTCCATGTCGCCTCCTCGAACCCGCCTTCGCGAGCTGTGGGGCAGGATAGACCGCGCCATCGCCGATGGCCACCGATCATTGCCGCCGGCGCGGTTCCTGGCTACGCTGGTCGGATCGTCGCAGTGGACGCGCGAGGGACGTGAAGAGCGCCATGCCCGAATCCCGTAAACCGGTGCCCGAGTTCGACCTTTTCAAGCAAGAGGTCGATCTTCTGGCGAAAGCCAAGGAAATCAAGGTCGCCGGCGGCTCGCCCGAAGCGGTCGCCGAGGCCTTCGGCGAGCTTCTCGGCGGCTACGAGAAACTGTTTCGCGAAACCCGGCGCCTGATCCGCTTGAGCGACCGCTCGGAGGCCGAACTGCGCGAGGCGCGTAAGCAAGCCGAGGCCGCGACCCGCGCCAAGGCCGCCTTCCTGGCCGCCATGAGCCACGAAATCCGCACGCCCATGAACGGCATCGTCGGCATGATCGACCTGCTGGTGCAAACGGACCTGGACGACGACCAGCGCCAGATGATGGCGACGGTGCGCTCGTCGGCCGGCGCACTGCTGACCATCATCAACGATATCCTCGATTTCTCCAAGATCGAGGCTGGCAAACTGGAGTTGGAGAGCATCAGCTATTCCATCCGCGACGTGGCCGAGGGTGTCGGCGACACGATGGTTCCGGCGGCGCGTGAAAAGGCGGTGGAGGTTGCGGTTTTCGTCGATCCGGCGCTGCCCGAGCGCGTCGTCGGCGATCCGGTGCGGCTCAGGCAGATTCTGCTCAATCTCGCCGGCAATGCGGTCAAGTTCACCGAAGGCGGCCACGAGAACGCCGAGAGCCGCGTGCTCATCCTTGCCGAACGCGACGGCGAACGCGTGCGCTTTCGAGTCACCGACCACGGCATTGGCATGTCGGCCGACGCCGTCGCCAACCTGTTCAAGCCCTTCACCCAAGCCGACAGTTCGACCACTCGGCGGTTCGGCGGCACCGGGCTCGGCCTCTCCATCTGCAAGAACCTGACCGATCTGATGGACGGCGAAATTTCGGTCGAAAGCCGCGAAGGGGAGGGCTCGACCTTCCAGGTGGTGCTGCCGCTGGTCGCCGCAGACGACGCGCCGACGGTCGATGCGGCGGCGCTCCAGGGCGTTTCCGTCGGCATCATTGCATCCGATGCGGACGCCGGGGTTGCCGCTGCCTATCTCGGGCAATGGGGCGCGGTGAGCGAGCGCCTGGCCGCCGACGCGGCGCTGCCGGCGGCGAGCGTCGATCTGTTGGTGGTGGCGGACGGGGGCTCGGGGCGCGACATGGCGGAAATCGCGGCGGCGGGGCAGCCGGTGGTGTTCCTGACCGATGCCGATTCCGCGTCGCCGCCGGCGCTGGATCACGTTGATTCGCTGCCGCTGGCGCCGATGCGGCGCGCCTTGCTGGTCAATGCGGTGGCGCGGCGGATGGGGCGTCCGGCGCCGGAGGAAGCCGCATCGCTTTCAGGTTTCGTCGCCCGGGCCGAACGGGCCGATACGCTGGAAGAGGCGCTGGCCCAAGGCCGCCTGGTCTTGGTTGCCGACGACACACCGACCAACCGCGATGTGATCCTGCGCCAGTTGCGGACGCTCGGTTATGCCGGCGAGGCGGTCGACGACGGCACCGAGACCTACGCCGCGCTCGCGGAAAAGCCCTATGGGCTTTTGCTCACCGATTGCCACATGCCGAACATGGACGGCTACACCTTGGCGCGCAAAATCCGAGACGAGGAAGAGCCGGCGCGCCGCCTTCCCATCGTCGCGGTCACCGCCAGCGCCATGCAGGAGGACGAAGAACAGTGTTTGGCCAGCGGCATGGACGCGGTGCTGGTCAAGCCGCTCGATATGGCGCGCCTGAAAGACGTGCTGGAAACCTATCTTCCGCCGCGCGACGACGATGGGATGCCGGCGGAGCCGGTGGTGGTGGCCGAGGTTCCGACGGCCGGGGAGGGACCGGTCGATCCCAGCGTCTTGAAGGCCATGTTCGGCGACGACGACGAGACATTTCGTGAAATCCTGGGCGAGTTCGCCGAACCGGCGCGCGATATCGCCGCTGAAATCACCGCAGGCTTCGAAGCCGGCGATACGGGCGCGGTGGGCGCGGCGGCGCATAAGCTCAAGTCGGCGGCGCGCAGTGTCGGCGCCCTGGCCTTGGCGGACCTGTCGGAGGCGCTGGAAGCAGCGGGCAAGGGCGGCGACGGGGCGGCCGTCGAGGCGCTGATGCCCGGGCTTGACCCGCTGGTCAAAGACGTCTTGGATTACATTGCCGGGCTGTGAGGGGGCGACATCCGCCATGCCGTTGACGAAGCAACAGATCGACGACCTCAGGATCTTGATCATCGATGACGAGCCGTTCATGCGCAAGCTGCTGATCCGGCTGCTGATCGACATCGGCGTCTCCGGTATCCAGGAAGCCTCCGACGGCGCCGACGGTCTCAACCAACTGGCGCGAAACCCGGAGAAGCCGAACCTCATCATCTGCGATTTGGACATGCCGGGTATCAACGGTTTCGAGTTCGTACGCAAGCTGCGTGCGGCGAAAATGCCTGAGTTCAGCAACCTGCCAGTGCTGATCGTTACCGGCAACGCCGGCTCGGACAGCGTCGAGGACGCCGTCAACGCCGGTATCCACGGCTATCTGGTGAAACCCATTTCCCGAAACATGCTGGAAAGCCGCATGGCGTCGGCGTTGGACTCCGGCCCCATGGACCCGACGCGCATGAAGCGCTGAACCGGCCATGGGTGTTTATCGAAGCCGTGTGCGGGCGAGTAATTTTCATGCCGATACCCGCGCTTATTTTTCCGGTCGGCGGGTCTGCGTCACCGGCGGCAGCGGCTTCATCGGTTCGCACGCGGTCGAGCAATTGCTGGAACTGGGGGCGCGGCCGGTGGTGCCGACCCGCCAGAAGGCGCCGCCGTTCCTTGAACACCTGGCATCCGACGTCGAGATCCGGCAGCTAAATCTCTCGTCCCGCGCCGAGGCAGAAGCGGCCGTGGAGGGTACCTCGGTGGTGCTCAACCTGGCGGCCAGCGTCGGCGGCATATCCTACAATGCCGCTCATCCGGCGACGGTATTCCAGGCCAACATGCGGACCTTCCTCAACGTTGTCGACGCCGCTCAACGGACAGGCGCCGAGCGTCTTTTGGTCACCAGTTCGGCCTGCATCTATCCGCGCCATTGCACGGTGCCGACGCCCGAGACGGAGGGCTTCGTCGACCAGCCGGAACCGACCAATGCCGGTTACGGCTGGGCCAAGCGGATGGAGGAATTCCTGGCCGCCTGCTATGCCGAAGAGCACGGCCTGGAAACCGCCATTGCGCGCCCCTACAATGCCTACGGTCCGCGCGACAACTTCAATCCGGAAAGTTCGCACGTGCTGCCGGCGCTGATCCTCAAGGCCTTTGAGAGCGACGATGGGAAACTACCGGTCTGGGGCGACGGCCGCCAAAGCCGGTCTTTCCTCTATGTCGATGATATCGCACGCGGGCTGCTGGAGATCACGGCGCGTCATGCCGTTGCCGACGCGCTCAACATCGGCGAGGACAACGAAGTGACCGTTGCTGAGACGGCGCGGATGATCTGCGACATTGTCGGATGCCGGCGCGGCATGGCGATCGAGCCGGCATTCCAACACACCGACCTGATCGGCCAGCCCCGTCGCAACTGCGATACCGCCAAGTTGAAGCAACATCTGGGCTTCGAGACGCTGGTCACCTTGCAGGACGGCCTGGAGGCCAGCATTGAATGGTTCGAGGAAAACCGCGACTTGGCGCTCACCGCTCATCATCAATAGGGACGAGAGGGGATCGAGGATTGCCGCGCCGCATGCGCGCCGGTACTCTCGGGTTCCGTTGAATTCAGGATGACGACATGACCTACCAGACCATCGAAACCCACCCCATTGCCGGTTCGCTCGGTGCCGAGATCACCGGTGTCGATCTCTCCGGGCCGCTCTCCAATGCCGCCGCCGCCGATGTGCGCCAGGCGCTTTGGGACCACAAGGTGATTTTCTTTCGCGACCAGGAACTCTCGCCGGAGGATCACCTTCGCATCGCCGGCCTGTTCGGCGAGGTCTACCGAGTGCCCTTCGTCAAGGCGCGCGACGACTACCCCGACATCATCGACATCGTGCGCGAGGCGGAAGACGCCGGGAAATACAATTTCGGCGGTGTCTGGCATTCCGATGCCAGCTTCGACGAATGTCCGCCCATGGGCTCGGTGCTCTATTCGCTGGAAAGCCCGCCTTACGGCGGCGATACGCTTTGGGTGAACATGGAAGCCGCCTACGAGGCGCTGTCCGCCGGCATGAAGGCGCTATTGGACGGGATGAAGGCGCTGCATAGCGCCGAGCGCAATTACGGCTCCGGCGGCTATTTCAACGACGCCAACAAGCAGTCCACCGGCATGGCCATCAACCCTTCCGAAACCGGCGACAAGCGCATCGCCCATCCGGTGGTGCGCACGCATCCGGAAACGGGGCGGAAGTCGCTCTACGTCAATCCGGTCTATACCCACAGTTTCGAGGGCATGACCGGGGAAGAGAGCGCGCCGTTGCTGGAATTTCTGTATGCCCACGCGCGCCGGCCGGAGTTCACCTGCCGCTTCGATTGGACCACCCATGCGCTCGCCATCTGGGACAACCGCTGCACCATGCATTTCGCCATCAGCGACTACGACGGGTTCCGCCGCCACATGAACCGCGTCACCATCGCCGGCGAACGGCCGGTCTAGGGCGGGCGGACGCATGCGCGCGCTCGGCATCCTGGGCGGCATGGGGCCGCTGGCGACGGTGGATTTCATGGCCAAGGTGATCGAGGCCACCCCGGCGGAGCGCGATCAGGACCATATCCCGCTGTTGGTCCACGCCGTGCCGCAGGTGCCAGACCGGGCGGCGGCTATACTCAACGGCACAGATGAACCGCTGGAATGGCTGGTGCGCGGCGCCGGTATGCTGCGTCTCTCCGGTGCCGGCGCCATCGCCATCCCCTGCAATACGGCGCACTATTGGTACGACCAACTCGCCGCCTCGATCGACATCCCAGTGTTGCACATCGTCGACGCCGCCGCCGATGCGCTCCGCGCCCAGGGGATCATGGAGGGCCGGCTCGGGCTGATGGGCACGGTCGGGACGGTCGCGGCGGGCATCTACCAGAAGCGATTCGAGAAACTGGGCTACGATTGCCTGGCGCCGGACGAGGCGGCGCAGGACAAGTACGTGACCGGGGGGATCAACGAAATCAAGGCCGGCCGGCTGGATGCGGGCCGAGACCTGCTGGAAACGGTGGCGAAAGAGCTCGCCGAGCGCGAATGCCGCGCCATCGTGCTCGGCTGCACGGAAATTCCCATCGTGTTGACCAAGGACATGTCGCCGGGCGGCGGCATCGGCTATCTGGACGCCACGGATGCCTTGGCGCGGGCCTCCGTCGATTGGTATTTCTCAGGCCGTTAGGCGTTCCGCGCGCACCTTGCGGACGAAGGCCAGGAAGCGCGTCACCCAGTCGCAGCGGCCGACGGACCGGTGGTGCGAAAAGGTCGCGACCGTTTTGCCGACGATCAGCCCGTCGTGGCGGCCATCGGTGCCGTAGCCGCGTTTGACGCGGAAGGCGAAGTCGGAATTCGCCGGCAGGTTCTCCAGCGAGGCATAGTGGAATTCATGCGCGTTGATCTCGTCCGCCAGGCCGGCCTGCGCCGGCCAGGGTGAGAGACCCGTCGGTTCCAGGCGCACGTAGCCGCGCCCGACCGGTGTCGGATGCATGACCGCGTCACCGGGAATGGCGCCGACCATCTCGAAGCGCTCGCCCTGCCAGGTCAGGGATTTCGACAGATACATCAGCCCGCCGCATTCCGCGTAAGTGGGAAGCCCGGCCTGCAGCGCGCGCTTGATGTCGGCGCGCAGGCTGGCGTTGGCGGCAAGTGCGGCGGCTTGCGTTTCCGGAAAGCCGCCGCCGATGAAAAGCCCGTCGCAGTCGGGGAGCGCGGAATCGTGGAGCGTGTCGAACGGCACGATCTCGGCGCCGGCGCGCTGCATGGCCTCCAGGTCGTCCGGGTAATAGAAGCCGAAGGCCGGATCGCGGGCGACGGCGATGCGGATATCGGGGGTTGGCAACGCGGGGGCGGGGGGCGCGGGTTCGGCCGGTTCCTCCGCCATGCAGGCAATGACCCCGAGGCCGCCGATATCGACCCCGGCCTCGACCGCCTTGCGTGCATGTTCGATCAAATCGACGGCCGCACCAGCCTCGTTCGCCGGTACCAGCCCCAGATGACGCTCGGCGATTTCCATTTCCGGATGGCGGCCGACGGCGCCGATCACCGGCACGTCGGTATAGTGTTCCAGTGCCGCGCGCAGCTTGCTTTCGTGCCGGGGGCCGCCGACTTGGTTGAGGATCACGCCCCTGATGCGGATGTCGGGGTCGAAGGCGGTGTAGCCCATGATCACCGGCGCGATGCCGCGTGTCATGCCGCGCGTGTCGATGACCAGCACCACCGGCACCTTCAATAATTTTGCCAGTGCGGCGTTGGAATCGGTTCCGTCCACGTCGACGCCGTCGTAGAGGCCTTTGTTGCCCTCGACCAGGCTCATGTCGGCGCCTTCACCGTGCAGGCGGTAGTAGTCGGCGATATCCGGCGCCGCCACGGTATGGAAATCGAGGTTGCGGCAGGGCAGGCCGCTGGCCAGCGCCAGCCACATGGGATCGATGTAGTCGGGGCCCTTCTTGAAGGTCTGGACCCGGAGACCGCGCTTCGCCAGCGCGGCGGCGACGCCGAGCGAAATCGTCGTCTTGCCCGACGACTTATGCAGCGCCGAAATGAGGACGCCGTTCATCGGTCAGGCGGCGGCGAGCCGCTCGCGGTTGCGGTCTGCCCACAGCGCCTCGGCCTTGGCCTGGGCGTCATCTTGATCCGAGGCGCGGCCCATGAGGTGCAGCGCCAGCGCCAGGGTGCCGGTGACGGCGGCGACGGCGTAAGCATCGCTCTCGTCGCCCTTCCAGACCTCGACCAGGCGCTCGACCTGCATGTCCTCGTCCTTGGGCTGCTGCGGTTCCGGCAGCAGCGCCGGCCACTCGGTGGTGTCCATCTCGCCGTCGGTGACGGTCCAGACGTCCAAGGGTTTGGAGGGCCGGCGTTCGATTTCGCCGCCTTCGCCCCGGAACACCGACATGCGGAGGTAGCCTAGCAATTGCGCGGCGCCCTGGTGGATCGAGTTGTAGCCCGGGTGGAAGATGCCCTGGATCACGTGTGGTGCGTCGAATGGGTTGAGCATGCGCGAGATGGTGTGCACCGGCGAGCGCAGGCCCAGGATCGGGCGCAGTTCGATGATCTCGTGCATTTTCGGGCTGACCGCCGCGAGCGGCAGGTAGGCGAAATTGGCAGTGCGGATATGCTGGGCGGCCTCGGCGAAGTCGCCGGCCACCGGAAGGCCCAAGGCCTCCAGGGTTTCACGGGTATAAAGCCGGCCGGGGGTGTGGCCCTCGGCGCCGTGCATGAAGACGCTGATGCCCTGCTGCGCCAGTGCCAGCGCGGAAAGCAGGAACCAGGGGAGCTGGCGGCGCTTGCCGGCATAGGAAGACCAGTCCAGGTCCACCTTCGGCGCGTCGGCGGGGATGTCGAAGGTCTTGCGCACGGAACGGACGAATCCCGCCACTTCGTCGGGTGTCTCTTCCTTGACCCGCAGCAGCATCAGGAAGGCGCCCAATTGTTCCGGCATCACCTCGCCCCGCAGGATCATGTCCATGGAGGCCTCGGCCTCCTCGATCGTCAGGGAGCGGCCGACGTTCTTGCCGCGGCCGATGATGCGGACGTATTGCGCGAAGGGATGCTCTTGGCGTTCCATCGTCGGTGTGCCCTTTCGTCAGGCGTGGTGCGGGTCGACCTCTTCGTCGGCGAGGCTGACCGGCAGGAAATCCAAAACCTTGGTGCCAGCCAGAACGATCAGGCCGGCGATGGCCATGCCGCCAATGCCGAGGCCGATTTCCGGCAGGCTGGCGGCGTAATGGGCGGTAACGCCGTCGGCGAAAGGACTGGACACTTCCCAGCCCGGGAACATCACCAGCGGATAGCTCTGGCCGCCGATGATGATAACATAAATCTGCGCCAGCCCGCCGAGAATCACCAACAGCGACGCCAGCGAGACCCGCCCACGGCCGAGCTTGCCCGATCCCCGCGGGAACAGCAAAACCAGCGGAATGATGCCGCCGACCAAGATCTGTCCGATCCAGAACAGCAGCGTAATGCCGCCGCCGTCGACCAGGATGTAGCGCTCGACGCCGTGGTGTTCCGGCGCATAGAGGTTGGTGGCGTGCTGGATGAAGGTGAAATAGAGCACCGCCGCCACGAACAGCCCCAACAGCTTGCCCATGCGATTGACGATGTAGTCGCCCATCGGCCGGCCGTCGCCCTGGTAGAGGCCGAGCGTGACCAGGAAAAAGACCGCCAACCCGAAGGAAAAGGACATGGCGATGAACATCGGCGCCATTACCGCCGCGTCATAGGCCTGACGCGCCATCAGGAAGCCGAAGATCAGGCCGGTGCCGGTGGTCAGCGCCAGGCGCCACAGGAACGCCGCCATGCCGGCCGCCTTGGTGAAGCCGTTCATGCGCCGCTCCATCATGGTCCAGAGGTAGACGGCGGTGACGGCCAACAGGCCGGTATAGAGAAAGATGTTCCAGGCGAAGATGGATTTGAAGTTGTAGCTGGTCATGGCGACGATCAGCCGGTCCGGCCGGCCAAGATCGAGCACCAGCACCGAAAGCCCGCCCATCAACAGCGCCATGGCCATCAGGCTGGAAAGCCGAGCCAGAGGCTTGTAGGCGACGCGCCCGAAGACGGAGCCCATGGAGGCGACGTTGAGCGCGCCCGACGCGGCGACGATCAGGAACACGGCGAAGACGTGCGGCATGCCCCAGACGACGCTGTTGTCCATGCCGGTGACCACGTGGCCGTGGTGTTCCATGTAGTAGGCGGCGCCGAGGCCGATCACGGCCAGCAGCGCCGAAATCAGAAAGGCGCCGACCAGCGGCTTGCTGTCGAAACTGACCGGACGGTAACGCAAGGTCTTCATCAGACCCCCCGGTACTTGACGCCCGGATCGACGCCGAGATCGCCGCGAATGGCGGTGGCGCCGTATTGGGCCAATTGCTTGGAAATGTCGCTGGAGGGATCGTTGAGATCACCGAACATGAAGGCGTGGCCGCCGTCCTTGGCGCAGGCCTCGACACAGGCCGGCTGGCGGCCTTCGTCGACGCGGTGGACGCAGAGCGTGCAGCTCTCCACCGTGCCCTTGCCGCGCGGCGCGTGCGGCTTCTGGCCGTCGACGTCCTCGTGCACGAAGGAGCGCGCTTTGTACGGGCACGCCATCATGCAGTAGCGGCAGCCGATGCAGATATGCTTGTCGACCAAAACGATGCCGTCGGCGCGCTTGAACGACGCGCCGGTGGGGCAGACGTAGACGCAAGGGGGCTCCGCGCAATGCTGGCACATGACCGGCAGCGACTTCTTGAAGCCGGTCTGCTTGTTGGTCAGCGTCACCTTGCGGATCCATTGCGCGTCGGTGCGCGGGTTGCTGTGGCCCTGCCAGCCGTTTTCCTCGGCACAGGCGGTAACGCAGGCGGAGCAGCCGTCCTCGCACTTGTTGATGTCGATCAGCATGCCCCAGCGCACGGCGGACGAAACGCCGGCGGCCTCGGCGAACTTATAGAGCGTCACGCCGGGCGCGATGGCCAGCGCGCCGGCCGCCACCAAGCCCTTGAGGAAGCCGCGGCGGTCCTTGACGGGGGCGGAGTCGCAGGCGGGAACTTTATCGAGCAGGCTCATTTCTTCACCGCCTCCGGCGCCGAGTTGTGGCAACTGAAGCAATCGATGGTGACCGCCGCGTAATCGTGGCAGGCGCGGCAGAAATGCTTCGGGTCCTTGACCGTGACGGGCTTGCCGTCCGAGCCCTTGACCGCGTGACAGGTGAGGCACTCGGTCAGCGCCGTCTGCTTCGGGCGCACGCCCTGGTGCACGGTGTCGTCGCGCTGGTGCAGAAGCAGTTCCATGTGATTGGCGCGCATGAATTGGGTGTCGCGCACGCAATTCTCGCCCGCCGCCTTGGGAACGCTCGGGAACGGCACGCCCCAGTCGGCGGCGCCGGCGGAACCCGCCGTCACCGTCAGGAGCATCAATAGAATCGCCGCGAACCGGCTCATGCGGGGGCCTCCGGAGTTATTCGCCCTAGTTATTCGCCCAGGCCCATCTGGATGTAGCCCGTCGGGCAGACATCCTTGCAGATATGGCAGCCGACGCACTTGTTGTAGTCGGTGTCCACGTAGCGGCCGACGGCGCGCTGGTCCTTCTTGACCCGGAAGATGGCGTCCTGCGGGCAGAAGATGACGCAGTTGTCGCACTCGAAGCAGATGCCGCAGCTCATGCAGCGCTCGCCCTCGTGCTGGGCCTCTTCTTCGGTGAGCGAACGGATGCGCTCCTCGAAGTTGCCGAGCACGTGTTCGGCGTCGATGTGGATTTCCTGGCGCCGGGTGCGCTCGTCGAAGCCGAAGTGGCCGAGGAACAGTTCCTCGTGTGCGATGATGTGGGTCGATGAGCGGTCTTCGTAGTTGTGCACGGCGAAGTTGGCGTCCGACGTGCCCCGGGTCGGCTCGTGGTCGTACTCTTCCGGTGTCAGTTCGCGCTGCATCAACTCGTTCATCAGCTTGAAGTGATGCACGTCGACCTTGGGGCGCTTGTCCAGCGACTTGCCGGACAGGAAGTGGTCGATGGAATCGGCGGCGATGTTGCCCTGGCCGATGGCTGTGGTCAGCAGGTGCGGACGCACGATGTCGCCGCAGGCGAAGTGCTTTTCCTGGCCCTTGACCTTGTAGAGGCCGTCACAGTCCATGAAGCCCTTGTCGTTGCCGATGCCCTCGAAGCCGGACAGATCGCCCATCTGGCCGATGGCGGAGACGACCAGGTCGCACTCGATCTCGAACTCGGTGCCTTCGCGCGGCACCGGGCGCATGCCGTCCATGTCGCACTCGCACATTTTCAGCGCGGTGGCGCGGCCGTTGGCGTCCTTGATCACCTCGATCGGCATAACGCCGCCCCGGATGTCGACACCTTCGCGCAGCGCATCCTCGCGCTCGCGCTCGGCCGCCGTCATGCCCTCGATCGGGAACAGCGAGGTCAGCACCGCCTTGACGCCCTGGCGGGTGATGGAACCGGCCACGTCGTGCGCGGTATGGCCGAGGATCACGGCTTCCGGCATGTCATGCTCGGCGATCTTGTCGATGTGGCCGATACGGCGCGCCACGGAGGCGACGTCGATGGAGGTGTCGCCACCGCCGACGACCACGACCTTCTCGTAGACGAACTTGAGGCGGTCCTGGTTGAAGGCTTCTAGGAAATCGACGCCGGTGATGCAGTTCGGCGTGTCGTCCCAGCCGTCGACCGGCAGGCCGCGGCCTTTCTGGGCGCCGACGGCCCAGAGAACGGCGTCGTAGTCGGCCTCGATCTGCTCCAGGCTGATGTCCTCGCCGACGCGGACGCCAAGCTTGGCTTCGACGCCGGTGTCCAGGATGCGCTGGATTTCGGCGGCGACCATGTCGCGCGGCGTGCGGTAGCCGGGAATGCCGTAGA
>JAYPEK010000041.1:0-34209 GCA_038125725.1 Rhodospirillaceae bacterium | reverse complement strand
GGCGGCGCCAGCTTGTTCTTCACCACCTTGACGCGGGTCTGGTTGCCGACCACCTCGTCGCGGTCCTTGATGGCGCCGATACGGCGGATCTCCATGCGGATGGAGGAATAGAACTTGAGCGCGTTGCCGCCGGACGTGGTCTCCGGATTGCCGAACATGACGCCGATCTTCATGCGGATCTGGTTGATGAAGATGATCATGCACTTGGACTTGGCAACCGACGCGGTCAGTTTGCGCAGCGCCTGGCTCATGAGGCGCGCCTGCAAGCCGACGTGGGTGTCGCCCATCTCGCCTTCCAGTTCGGCGCGCGGCACCAGGGCGGCGACACTGTCGATGACCAGCACGTCGATGGCGCCCGAGCGCACCAGGGTATCGGCGATTTCCAGCGCCTGTTCGCCGGCATCGGGCTGCGACAGGAGCAAGTTCTCGATATCGACGCCGAGCTTCCGGGCATAGACCGGGTCGAGCGCATGTTCGGCATCGACAAAGGCACAGGTGCCGCCGAGCTTCTGCGCTTCCGCCACGGTGTGCAGCGCCAGCGTCGTCTTGCCGGAGCTTTCCGGCCCGTAAATCTCGATGATGCGGCCGCGCGGCAGGCCGCCGATGCCGAGGCCGATGTCGAGGCCAAGCGACCCGGTGGAGATGGCTTCCGCCTCCACCACCTGATCGGCGCCCAATTTCATGATCGAGCCCTTGCCGAAGGCCCGCTCGATCTGCGAGACGGCGGCCTCAAGGGCCTTGGTTTTATCCACGCTGTCGTTCTCCACCAAGCGTAATGCACTCTGCGACATGGGTCGTCCTCCTCATTCTCCACAAGGGATTTATCAATGCAATGACGACAAAAGTACCTATTTTGTTCTCATTGGCAACTGAAATTTTTATCATCTTGTTTTTATTATCTTTTTCGACTTATGTTCTCAGAACGTTTAGAGAAAATTCGGGTATTTTATGTCGGAATCGATATGATTTTACGAGAGCGATTCGCAGCCCTCCGCCCCCCGAATCCGCCCCGCCGCCGTTCGAATTCCGCATGGCCTACGAAAAAAACGGAATTTGACGCCGGGCCGGAAACCGCCTGAAACTCTCCCCCGTCAACCAATGGGGCTCCGACCATGAAAATCACCTCCGCCAACATCTTCGCGCCGGTCATCGACGGGCGCTCTCCGGTCATCTTGGAAATCGAGACCGACGCCGGTGTCTCCGGTCTCGGCGAAGCGGCGCTGGCCTATGGCTCGGGCGCGCCGGCGGCGGCGGCGCTCATCGGCGAGTTCATGCAGCGCTTCGTCATCGGCGAGGACCCGTTCCGCATCGAGGCGATCTGGAGCAAGCTCTACGACCATACCTTCTGGGCCAAGGGTGGCGGGCCGGTG
Organism: Rhodospirillaceae bacterium; assembly: GCA_038125725.1. Taxonomy (GTDB): domain Bacteria; phylum Pseudomonadota; class Alphaproteobacteria; order Rhodospirillales; family Casp-alpha2; genus TMED8. The sequence continues at coordinate 32,839 of JAYPEK010000041.1, read as the reverse complement.
GTGTTCGCCGCCATTTCCGCCATCGAACAATGCCTCTGGGATATCAAGGGCCGGGCCTTGGGCGTGCCGGTGTACGAACTCCTGGGCGGCGCCATCAGGGACGAGGTCCGGGTCTACGGCAACGGCTGGTCGTTCCGCGCCACGACGCCGGACGAAATCGCGCGCGCCGCCGAGAAGGCGGTCAAATCCGGCTATGATGCGCTCAAGCTCTATCCGCTCGGCGTGCCGATCCCGAACGACCCGAACGGGCGCTTCACCCACGTCGACCGGCGCGAATACTCACGCGACACCCGCAACCGCGCCGTCGCCATGGTGGGTGCCGTGCGCGACGCCGTCGGCCCCGACATCGATATCATGTGCGATATGAGCTGCGAGTTGACCACCGACGCCATCGTCCAGGTCGGCAAGGCGATCCAGGAGTTCGACCTGTTGTTCTTCGAGGAACCGGTGGAACCCGGCGACGTCAAGGCGCTGAAGATCGTCTCGGATAAGCTCGACGTCTCCATCGCCGTCGGCGAGCGCCTGTATTCCCGCTACGGCTTCCTGCCGATGCTGGAAGCCCGAGCCGCGCATATCCTGCAGCCCGACATCGGCAACACCGGCGGGCTGATGGAAACCAAGAAGATCGCCGCCATGGCGGAGGCCTTCTCCATGCGCATAGCCCCGCACGTCTGCGCCGGGCCGGTGGCCAGCGCCGTGGCGCTGCATCTCGATGCCTGCATCCCCAACTTCCTGATCCAGGAGCTCTACCCGTTCCGGGTGCCGGCGCATTTCGCGCTTGTGGATGATCCCATCGAGCCGCAGGTGAAAAACGGCAAGGTCAAGATTCCCGACCGCCCCGGCTACGGCGTCGATCTGGTGCGCGACAAGATCGAACCCTACCTGGCGGCAAGGGTCGACTAGATCAAGGTTCCGGCTGGTGGTGGCGTTCCTTGGCGAAGGCGCGCGCCACCAGGATGAAAAACAGCGGCACGAAGAAGATCGCCAGCACCGTCGCGGAAATCATGCCGCCGGCGACGCCGGTGCCGATGGCGATGCGCCCGCCGGCCCCCGCGCCGGTGCTGATCGCCAGCGGCGTCACGCCGAGCAGGAACGCCATGGAGGTCATGATGATCGGCCTGAGGCGCTGGCGCGCCGCCACAAGAGTCGCCTCCATCAGGTCCATGCCTTCGTCGTAGAGGTGTCGGGCGAACTCGACGATCAGGATCGCGTTCTTGGCCGAGAGCCCAATGGTGGTCAATAGCCCGACCTGGAAGTAGATGTCGTTGGGCAGCCCGCGCAGATGAGATGCCGCGACGGCGCCCAGGATGCCGAGCGGCACCACCAGCATCACCGAGAACGGGATCGACCAGCTCTCATAGAGCGCGGCCAGGCACAGGAACACCACCAGCACCGAAAGCGCGTACAAGGCCGGCGCCTGCTGGCCCGATTGGCGTTCCTCGAAGGAGAGCCCGGCCCATTCGAAATCGAAGCCGGCGGGCAGCTTCTCGATCAGCCCTTCCATCACCCGCATGGCATCGCCGGAGCTGGAGCCAGGCGCCGGCGAGCCCGCCAACTGCACCGACGACGAGCCGTTGAAGCGCTCCAGGCGCGGCGACCCGGACGCCCATTCGGTGGTGACGAAACTCGACATGGCGACCATGTCACCGGCGGCGTTGCGCACGTACCAATGGTCCAGATCGGCCGGCATCATCCGCGATTTGGCTTCCGCCTGGACGAAGACCTTCTTCACCCGCCCGTTTTCCATGAAATCGTTGACGTAGCTGGATCCCCAGGCGGTCGACAGCGTGGCATTGATATCGGCGATGGAAACGCCGAGCGCCTGGGCCTTTTCCTGGTCGACGTCGATGCGGAACTGCGGCGTGTCGCTTATGCCGTTGGGCCGCACGCCGACCAGTCCGTCGGCCTGTCCGGCCATGCCGAGCAATTGGTTGCGCGCCTGCATCAGCGCCTCGTGGCCCTGGCCGGTCCGGTCGATCAATTGCAGGTCGAAGCCGGTGGCGTTGCCGAGCTGAATGATCGCCGGCGGCGCGAAGGCGAAGACCATGGCTTCGCGGATCCCGGCGAAGGCGCCGTAAGTGCGGCCGATCACGGCCTGCACCGATTGGCCGGGCTGGGTCCGTTCCGACCAGTCCTTCATGCGAACGAAGCTCATGCCCATGTTCTGGCCGTTACCGGCGAAGCTGAAGCCGGAAACCGTGAACACGCCCTCGACCAAATCCGCTTCCTTGGTGCGGAAGTGTTCGGCCACCTTGTCGAGCACGGCCTCGGTGCGTTCCTGCGACGCTGCCGGCGGCAAGATCACCAGCGAGAACATGATGCCCTGGTCTTCGTCGGGCAAGAACGCGGTCGGCAGGCGCAGGATGCCGAAGCCCATCGCCGCCACCAGCACCGCGTAAAGCAGCAGGTAGCGCCATTTGCGCCCGATCACATGGCCGACGCTGCCGCGGTAGAAGCGGCTGGTGGCATCGAAGGAGCGGTTGAACCAGACGAACGGGCCCCTCTTGGCGAACGGATCGCCGTGCGCGGGCTTCAGCATGGTGGCGCAGAGCGCCGGCGTCAGCACCAGGGCCACCAGGACCGACAGCCCCATGGCGGAAACGATGGTGATGGAAAACTGCCGGTAGATGGCACCCGTCGAGCCCGGGAAGAAGGCCATCGGCACGAACACCGCCGACAACACCAGCGCGATGCCGACCAGCGCCGAGGTGATCTGGTCCATGGACTTGCGCGTCGCCTCTTTCGGCGGCAGGCCCTCCTCCCCCATCACGCGTTCGACGTTCTCGACCACGACGATGGCGTCGTCCACCAAGAGGCCGATGGCCAGCACCATGGCGAACATGGTCAGCGTGTTGATGGTGAAGCCGAAGGCGGCGAGGATGCCGAAGGTGCCGAGCAGCACCACCGGCACGGCGATGGTCGGGATCAGGGTGGCGCGGAAGTTCTGCAAGAACAGGTAGATCACCAGGAACACCAGGATCACCGCTTCGAACAGCGTCTGAAACACCTTGTCGATGGAGAGTTTCACGAACGGCGTGGTGTCGTAGGGAAACAGCACGTCGAGCCCATCGGGAAAGACATCCTGCAACTCGGCGACGCGCGCACGCACCGCTTCCGCCGTATCCAGCGCGTTGGCCCCGGTCGCTAGCTGGATCGCCAGGCCGGCCGCCGGCTTGCCGTTGTAGCGGGCGTTGACGGCGTAGTTTTCGGCGCCGATCTCGATTTCGGCGATGTCACGAAGGCGCACCTGCGAGCCGTCCGGGTTGACGCGGATCAGGATGGCGCCGAATTCCTCGGCCGAGGTCATGCGCGTCTGGGCGATGATCGAGGCGTTGATCTGCTGGCCCGGCATGGCCGGCGCGCCGCCGATCTGGCCGGCCGAAACCTCGTTGTTCTGGGTGCGGATGGCGGCAGTGACCTCGGTGGCGGTCAGGCCGAAACTGTGCAGTTTGTCCGGCTCCAGCCAGACACGCATGGCATGCTTGGCGCCGAACAGCGTGACTTCACCGACGCCGTTGACACGGCTCAAGGGGTCCTTGACGTTGCTCGCCACATAGTCGGCGATCTCGTTCCGCTCCAGGCTGCCGTCGGAGGAAACAAACCCCACCACCATCAGGAAGCTGCTGTTGGCCTTGGCCACCTGGATGCCCTGGCGCTGAACCTCCTCGGGCAGTTGCGGCATCGCCAACTGCAGTTTGTTCTGCACCTGCACCTGGGCGATATCGGAATCGGCTTCCGGCTCGAACGTCAAGGTGATGGTCGCGCTGCCCGACGAACTCGAGTTCGACGACATGTAGCGCAGATGGTCGATGCCGTTCATCTGCTGTTCGATCACCTGGGTGACGGCGCTTTCCACGGTTTGCGCGGAGGCGCCGGGATAGGTCGCGGTGACCTTGACGGAGGGCGGCGCGATGGAGGGATACTGCTCGATCGGCAACTGCAGGATCGACAGCGACCCCGCCAGCATGATGACGATGGCGATCACCCAGGCAAAAACCGGCCGGTCGATGAAAAAGCGTGGCATCGGGCTGTCCTTACGACTTCGGTTTGGCGCTGGCGGTTTCGGCTTTTGCGCCGACGACCTCGGGTGCGACGGCGGCGCCGGCGCGGACCTTGAGCAGACCCTCGACAATCACCTTGTCGCCGTCCTTGACGCCGGCCTGCACCAGCCAGTCGGACCCGACGGTCCCTGAAAGCGTCAGCGAGCGGCGCCCGACCGTATTGTCGTCCTTGACGATCCATACGAAGGCATCGCCATTGGGCGCGCGCTGCACGGCGCGCTGCGGCACCAGAAACCCGTCTTCGACGCGGCCCTGGCTGACTTCGGCGCGCACGAACATGCCGGGCAACAGGATCTTGTCGGGATTGGGGAACTCGACGCGCAAGGTGACGGAATCGGTGCCCTTGTCGACCACCACCTCCGACAGTTTCAGCCTGCCCTTGTGCGGATAGGCCTGACCGGCGCCGTCGAGCAACAGTTCCACGGGCGCGTCGGCGACACCCTTCCAGGCACCGCTTGCGATCTTCTGGCGCGCCGCGACGAGCTTGGAACTCGACTGCGTCAGGTCCACGTAAATGGGATCAAGCTGCGTAATGGTGGTCATGGCGGTCGATTGGCTGGCGGTCACCAGCGCCCCTTCCGACACCTGCGAACGGCCGATCAGCCCAGCGATCGGGGCGTCGACCTTGGTATAGGCGACATTGACGGCGGCGACCTCCACCTGGGCGCGGGCAACGGCGACCGTGGCCTTGCTTTCCTCGGTGGCGGCGACGATGTCGTCGTAGGCCTGGCGGCTGGCGGTCTGGGTCTGCACCAGCTTTTCATAGCGCTTGAGCTTCTTCTGGTTCAGCGCATAGGTGGCCTGGGCGCGCGCCAATTCGGCCTGCGCCGCCTTCAGGGCAGCCCGGTAACTTTTCGCCTCGATCTGGTAGAGGTGCTGGCCGGCCTCGACCAGGGCGCCTTCTTCGAACAACCGCTTTTCCACGACGCCGTCCACCTGGGGGCGAACATCGGCGTTGCGAAAAGCCACCACGCGTCCAGGCAGGCGCTCGCTCATCATCACGGTTTGTGGGTGAATGACGATCACGCCCACCGATTGCGGCGGCTTCTTGCCGGCCTGAGCCTTTTGCGTCTCCTCGCCGCCGCAGGCCTGCAACAGGACGCCGGCAACCAGGAGCGCCATGAGCGCCGCCATCCGGCGCCGGCCCGGGCGGAATGAAAATCGGGAGAGAGCTCGTTGACGCGGCATCGCCTGGTCCTTCACATACAAAAACTGGCGCAAACAAAAACTGGAAGCCGGTGACTTCCAGATTGCACAAAATCGGATTGTAATGTACTGTACAGTACGGTTTAGTCAAGACCGATTTAATCAGGTTGGGCGGTTGATCATGCGAATTCGAGGTGCGTGAATGACGGAACAAGACAACCCATCGGTTTCCCGTGGCGAGGCCCGCCGCCGGGCGATGATGGACGCCGCCTGGGAGACGGTTCTGGGAAAGGGTTTCGCCGCCTGTACGCTGGACGACATCATCTCGGTGTCGGGCGGATCGAAGTCCACGCTCTACACCCAATTCGGCGACAAGGACGGCCTGTTCAAGACGGTGATGCAGGAAAAATGCACCGCCTTCTCGGACGAACTCAATCTCACCTTCGAGAGCGACGCCGAGCCGGATGAAATGCTGCATACCTTCGCCGAACTGTTGGTCGAGAAAGTGACGACCGAGGAATCGATCCGCTTCATGCGGCTTCTGCAGGCCGAGGGTCAGACCCTGCCCTCGCTGACGCAGGATTTCATCTGCCGCGGGCCGGAACGCATCGACCACAGCCTCACCCACTACCTGGCGTCGGCGGACCGGCGCGGCGATCTTCGCGTCCCCGACCCGGAAATGTACGCGAGCCTGCTGCTCGACATGATCCTCGGGCGCTGGACGGAAAGCCTCAGGCTGATGCTGCTTCCCGACGACGAATTCGACGCCCATAAGGCGCAAATGTCGAAGAAGGCCAAGGCCGCCGTCGATCTGTTTTTAGCCGCCACCGCGAGCCAAATCGGCTAACCGCTACGAGGGCGCCAACCAGCGAAAAGCGGTCAAGGCACCATGCCGATTGGAAATCAGGTCTACGGTTGATCCGCTGGGTTGCCATCTCCGCCCAGAAATCATTATTTTTTGCGATGCAGAATTCCATACACGCGCATTCATGAACCAGGCGATCGGATATGCCCTGTTAAGCTTGGCGGCCGCGGGGTGTCTGGATGTCACGTTCAAGGGCTTCTCCAGAAAGTCGCGGTCGCGCGGCATGTTCGTATTCGGCTGCGGCGTGGTTTGGTCTGTATTGCAACTCGGATTTTTTGTCGTTCAAGGTGTCGAACCTTCGTTCGATTCCGCGACCCTCGCGTACGGAATCGCCGGGGGAATATTGGTTGCCGTTGCCAACATTTTCCTTATCGAAAGCCTGACCCATCTGGACGTAAGTCTCGGCTCGACGATCTATCGATTGAACACCATCGGCGTTGTCATTTTATCGTTTGTTCTGCTGGACGAATCATTGGGGATTCTGAAATCCGCTGGTGTTCTTTGTGGCGTTCTTTCGGTATTGGCGCTTTACGATCGAGAACAGCCAAGGCCGTCAATCGGCCCGGTTCAGGTGTTCTTCTGGTTGGCCGTCTCCGCGTCTCTACTTCGCGCCCTTTTTGGGATCGTTGCGAAAGCCGGCATCGAGGCCGACGCCGATGCCCCCACCATGCTGCTGGTCTACGCACTGTGTTGGGTCTTGTGCGGATTGATTTATGCGTATCTCCGAGAAAAACGCATCCGCATGACCTGGAAAAAGGCCGTCTATGGCCTGCTGTCTGGAGCGCTTCTATGTGTGGTCGCCAATGCATTGATCCTGGCATTGGAACGCGGTGAGGTCAGTGTGATTGCGCCCATTGCCAATCTGAGTTTCATCGTTGCGCTGGTTATTTCCGCGACTATCGGTCTTGAACGGATGACCGCGAGAAAAGGCTTTGCAATCGGCGGTGCCGGTATCTCGATTTCACTGCTCGCCCAAAGCCTATAGGCTTGGCGTTCCCCATTTCAGGGGCAGGGCCCAAAGCCTGGCCATCGACATCGCGGCAATTTTGCGGCTACGAAAACGGTGCGCCGAGGTTTCCACTAGGCAATCAATAGCCGACGACAACGACCTAGGCCTCTAGTGTCGCCTTCGTGCCAAATCCGGAAGTTCGGGTTGCTGCCGGTCATTCAGCGCGGCCGGGAAAAGCTTATGTCAGTAATTACCTGTGCCCAGCCTCTGAAAGCAGCCATTCGACAAAAGTCCGCACCGCAGGGCGGTCTCCGAAATTTCGAGGATAGGCGACATAATACTGACGCTCGCCAGTCGTTACCGTTTCGAACGGAGTGACGAGTCGGCCCGTTCGTAAGTCCGCGTCGAGAAGATCGATTTGGCCAAGGGCAAAGCCAGAACCATCGCGAGCGGCTTGGTATGCGAGTGACGAGTTCTCAAACAAGGTGCCACGTGAAATATGGATGTCGTCAAAACCGGCCTGCTCGAGCCATTGTTCCCAATGCTCGATATGTAAATCGGAATAAAGGATACGTGATGACCGAAGTGCCGTTGCTGGATCGGGCCCCGCCTTTTCCAGGAGCGCCGGGCTGGCGACCAGGGTGAATAACCGCGGGAACAAGCAATGAGATTTGAGCTTCGGCCAGTTACCTGAACCGATCATCACGGCGACATCAATATCGCCACGATCGAAACGCGCCTCCGCAAGCGAGGTGCGAATATGCAGATCGATTTCAGGTGCCAGGCCATTGAAGTTCGCGAGGCGGGGCGCCAACCATTGAATGGCAAACGTGGGATACACGTTGACGGTCAAGGTCTCCCGCAAGCCGCCCTCGCGAATTTCCTGGATTACGCTGGAGATATCCCCAAAGGCCTTCGTAAGGGCGCGGGCCAATTTTTCCCCTGCTTCATTCGGTGTGATGCCTTCGTGGTGCCGGGTCATCAATTTCAGACCCATGTCGTCTTCGAGTGCGCTGATTTGGCGGCTGATCGCACCCGGTGTGACATTTAGATCGCGCGCCGCCGCACTCAGCGTGCCTTGTCGCATCGTCGCTTCGAATGCCTTTAATGCCTGAAAACTCGGCAGATGCCTCATGCCGCTATCCTTTTACGATATACTTTGAAAAAAACTCAATATCTTCTTGAGTATTTCGCTTTAGGCCTTTGCGCCCGAAGCAAGATATATATATGGCCTATTCGTTCCTTATTTTGACTGATCAGCACCGCATCCAACAGGTATCGGTATTGATTTTAGATCAAATATGATTCGATTGGGGAGGTCAAGGTCAATGCCAAATCCGGCACCCGACGCAGGTCCAACTGCGTCTTCCAATACGCGTTTTCTGAAGTCGAACCGCGGCGTAGCAACCGCCCTGTTTGTTTTGGTTGCCATCATTGCCGCGAATATCTGGTTCAGCGATTGGGCGCACCGGGAACTGCGCGACGGCTTTTTGCTCGGCGGATTTCCATTGTTCGCGGTGTTCATGATGGCGGTATCGGTCTTGATCCTGATGTTCGATGGCCAATCGCGAACCATCGAACCTGGCCTCGTTTATTCATCCCTGACGGCTGGGATCGTTGTCCTTTCCGCAGCCATCATCCTTGGGGTCGTGTTCCTTTCGTTCGACTATCTCGGCTTCGTTCCGGCGATTGCGCTCTTTATCCTTGGTGGCTCGACCGCGCTCGGCTACCGGCCCATATGGTCCGCCGCTGTGGTCGGCATCGCAATTTCCATCGTACTGCGCACCATCATGTTCGCCCTCGGCGTCGATATCGACGACGGCCTGATTTGGGCGTTTATCAGCAACCGGATCGGGTGAGAAATGGTCGATTTTGAAAGTTTATTGGGAGCTCTCGACGTCGTGTTCACGTTTAACACGATGCTTTGGCTGCTTGTCGGCGTCGTTGTCGGTGTCGGTGTCGGCGCCATGCCCGGCCTTAGCCCCGCTCCGGCGATCGCGCTTCTCTTGCCTTTGACTTTCACTTTGAGCCTGCCGGCAACACTCGGATTGCTGCTTGGGGTCTACAAGGGCGGTGTCTACGGCGGATCCATCGCGGCAATCAGTTTCGCGACACCTGGGAATGCGGAATCGGGGGCAACGGTCATCGATGGCTATAAGCTCACGCAACAGGGTAAGGGCAAAAAGGCGCTGCACATGGCGCTTTACGCCTCGGTGACTGCCGATTTCTCAAGCGATGTCCTGACCATCCTCTTGGCCCCGACGCTGGCGCTCGTAGCGCTCAACTTCGGTCCGTCAGAGAGATTGTGGTTGATGGTTCTCGCCATTTCCCTACTCGGCGCGCTGTCTGGCGATCATTTCGCCAAGGGCCTCTTCGCCGTCGCCGTCGGCCTGTTCCTGGGCACGATCGGTTCCGATCCGGTCAGCATGGTGGCTCGAAACACGTTCGGTCTTTGGTGGCTATCCGAGGGGGTGAAGTTGATTCCATTGATCATTGGCCTCTTCGCCGTCGCCAGCATGTTCGAAAAGTTGGTGGAAATATACGACGAAGCCGTCCGCGATGCGCGCCGGCGCCACGAAACGATCATGAGCGCCTTCTCCGAACGCGAAGAGCCGCTGACATTTCAAGAATATTTGAGCTGCTGGAAAGAAATATCCATTGGTACCGGGGTCGGTAGTTTCGTCGGAATCTTACCTGGACTGGGTTCCACCGTCGGCGCATTTCTATCCTATGGCATCGCCCGCCATGTATCGCCTGAAAAAAAGATCGGCACCGGTCGACTCGAGGGGGTGGCGGCAGCCGAGGCGGGGAATAACGCGACCTGCGGGCCGACTCTGGTGCCGCTACTCGCGTTCGGAATTCCCGGAAGTACCATCGCCGCCATGATCGGCGGAGCGTTAGCGGTCCAAGGTGTGGCTGCCGGACCTCGCATGTTCGAACTTTACCCGGTCGCCATCTATTCCCTTTTCATCGTGATGCTCGTCGCCAACTTCTTTAATCTTTTCGTCGGGCGGTTCTTTGCCGGCATCTATGCCAAATTGGGGCATCTGCCGCCGACATTGCTGGTGCCGATCGTCCTCGCGATGGCACTGGTCGGCGCCTTCGCATACCAAAGCAACCCGTATGACGTTTTGCTGGTCTTGGTTTTCGGCGTGGTCGGCTACTTCTTTCGGATTTTCAAGATTCCGGAAGCGCCGTTGATCATCACATTTCTCTTGGCCCCCATGGCAGAGGAAAGCCTGCGTCGCGCACTGCTAATCAGCCGAGGGGATTGGTCTTCCGCTCTTTTCACCAGTCCCCTGGCGATCGGATTGGCGGCGATAACACTCGCCCTATCGATCATTTTCACCCGCACGCACGTCACTCGCCGCGTCAAGGAAATGGCCTCGGAAGAATAGGTCCGGCGGTTTGACTGCCTGCTCACTCTACGTATTGAAACCAACAGGAGGTTCTCATGAAACTTAAACGACTTTTCTCCATGACTTTGGCAGCGGTCATCGTTGCCGGTGTATCTTTGACCGGCCTCGGCGTGTCCGCGGCAGACTTCCCGTCGAAAACCATCAAGTTCGTGGTGCCCTTCAATTCGGGCGGTGGAACAGACCGTTGGGCGCGTATCATGACGACGACAGCCATCGACCATCTCGGGCAGGCCATCCACGTACAGAACCGGCCCGGTGCCGGCGGTGCGGTCGGCTGGAAGTACATGCTCAACCAACCTGCCGACGGCCATACCCTCTATTTTGGCAGCCTGACCCCGATGATTGCTGCGATTACAGAGCCCAATTCGCCGATGAAGGTTTCCGACGTGAAGATCGTCGCCTTCGCTTCCGATTTCAACGTCCATATCCTGAGCAAAACTGGCAGTGAATTCGACAGCTGGGACAAGGTGGTAAAATACGCCAAATCGAACCCGGGCAAATTGAACATTGGCGGCACTTTGGCTCAGACCATGGGAGCGGCGAACATTTTCCGCCAAGCCGGTGTCGATATCACGATTGTGCCTTACCCAGGAACCAGCAAGGCTGTTGCTGACCTTCTTGGTGGTCACATTACTCTAGCCGTCGTTACGCCCGCGACCGTCCTGTCAGTCGGTGACAAAGCGAAGTCGATCCTCAACATCGGCTCACGTCCAGACAGTAAGGCCTTCGTCAAAAAAGCGGGTTACAAGGCCCCGTGGGTTGGCGACCTCGGCTTGAAGGCATTGGTCCAACCGCGTTGGCTGGGTGTACATCCGAACACCAGCGATGAAATCGCTGCCAAGCTAGCAGCTGGTTTCAAGGCGATCCTTGCGGACAAGGCCGTGAAAAGACTTATCAAAGCCGTCGGCGAGGAAATTCATTTCACCGACACCAAACAGGCGCAGGCGATCTACGCCGAGCTGATTGAAAACATCAAGGAAAACCAAAGTCTGATAAAGTAATCGCCTACGAGAAAGGGCGGTTCGGCACCGGTTCGGACCTCCCATATCGTACCGGCAGAAGAATAGTAAGGACCGATGAACAAAGCATTTGAAGGTTTCCGCGTCATCGATACGACGCACGTACTCGCTGGGCCGTTTGCCAGTTACCAATTGGCCGTGCTTGGCGCGGAAGTTATCAAGCTTGAGGCGCCAGGCGACCCCGATCAGGCCCGTTGGCAGGGCTCCGACCGCGCCATGAGTGACATCGGCATGGGCACCGCGTTCATGGCACAGGCCTCCAATAAGAAGGCGCTCGCCCTTGATTTGAAAACTGAGACCGGACGGGAAGCTCTGAAGCGGTTGATCGCCACCGCCGACGTATTCGTCGAGAACTATCGCCCGGGAGCCTTTGAAGACCTCGGCCTCGGCTACACGGAAATGTCCGAGATCAATCCCGGGTTGATATACTGTTCGATCTCGGCGTTCGGATCGACGGGCCCACGCGCCCACCTCACGGGATATGACAATATCCTGCAGGCGTTCTCGGGCATGATGGCGATGACATCGCACCAAGACGACGGACGTCCCCTCAAGACCGGCGCGCCGGTGGTCGATTATGCGACGGGAACCACGGCGGCGTTTGCGATTTCGTCGGCTCTGCTTCAACGAGAAAGAAACGGCGGGAAAGGCCAGTACGTCGACGTCTCCATGCTCGATGTCGCCTTGGTGTTGTGCAGCTCTCATCTCACGGGCTTCACCTGGAACGGAAAGCACCCCGAGCCGAAGGGCAACACCTTTCCCTTTGCCACCATCGGCTGCTACGAAGCCGCGGATGCGCCGATGATGATCGCGGCCTCGAACCTCCGCCAACAGCGCCGCTTGTGGACCGTGCTGGACCGCAAGGACATGATCAAGTCCGACAACAACCAACGGCTTGATGCGCATGCCGAAGAAACCGCAGCGCTGACCGAAATCATCGCCAAGCACCCTGCCGCACATTGGGAAAAGTTATTAAACGAAAACCGTATTCCCGCTGCCCGTATTCGCCGTATGGAAGAGGCGCTTGCCGACGAACAAATCGCGAGCCGTGAAGTCCTTCATACGTTTCAGGCCCCCGAAAGCATTACCGACGGGCTGACGGTACCGAAGGTGGCATTCCGTCTGTCAAAAAGCCCATCGGAAGTTCATTTGCCTCCGCAACCTGTCGGGGCGCAGACTATCGAAATCCTGGAAGACCTTGGGTATACGCCGGATCAAATCGCCGAGATGCGGTCGGCCGGCGCGATCGACTGACGAAATTCGGGTTGGCCGATCGACAGTCCGGTGCAGGAGGCACGAATGAACAATCCACTGTTATCCCTTGCAGAGGCCGCGAATCATTGGCGGCATCGGGATTTGCCGGCGGATGTCGTTTGGTCGACACGCAGGGCAATCCTTGATTGGTTCGCAACGACATTGCCAGGGTGCGTCCTGCCCCCGGCGACCCTCTTGGCAAGCGCCCTTGGTCCAGGCCGAGGCGCCGGCGGTGCGCATTGCTACGTGGACGGCAAGGCCGCCGATGCTCGCCACGCCGCCCTATTGAACGCCACGGCCAGCCACATCGTCGAATTCGACGACATATTCAAGGATGGCGGCTACCACCCCGGCAGTTCGACCATCGCTGCGGCGCTGGCGCTGGCGCAAGACCGCGCGATCGCGCTCGAACAAATGCACCGTGCAATCATTGCCGGTTACGAGGTCGGCTGCCGCATCTCCCTCGCGATCCAACCCAGTCACTACGCCTATTGGCACACGACGGCCACGCTTGGCACCATCGGTGCGGCGGCAACGACCGCAATGGTGCTGGATTGCGATACCGTCGGTATCGCCCATGCAATCGCGCTTGCCACCAGCTTCGCAGGCGGACACCAACAAAATCTGCTCGGCGAAGGCATGGCCAAGGCGCTGCACCCCGGGCACGCCGCCGAAGCCGGGATGCTTGCCGGGCTCGCGGCCGCGCACGGTGTTACGGGTTCCTTCGATAGCCTGCACGCCGCCAAAGGTTTCGCGGCTGCAACCAGTGCAACCAGCGGCGATTGGGAGAAGGCGCTCGACGGCATTGGTGAATGGACGCCGATCACCCGGATGACCGTGAAAAACCACGGATGCTGCGGGCATATCTTTCCGGCGCTCGATGGCCTGAAACAGTTACTCGACGAAGAAGCTATTCCAGTTGACCGCATCTCCGCAATTCATGTTGCCGGGTACGCTGCCACGGAACAGATATGTAACCGGCCCGCGCCTCAGTCCGCGCAGGAGGCACGGTTCAGCACTCAATATTGCATTTCGGCGCAGCTCGTCCTTGGGGCCGTCCGTCTCGACGCATTCCAACCCGAAGCTTTGGCAAGGGCGGACATTCGTGCATGGATGGAGAAGATCACCGTCAGCGAGGATCCGGAACTCACGGCCGCCTATCCCGCGAAGCGGATGGCACGGATTACGGTGCGCCTCGAAGACGGAACGGAGCTGGCCCATTTTCAGAAAACCAGAAAGGGCGATCCGGAGAGCCCGTTGTCTGACGGGGAGTTAATCGTGAATTACGATGAGCTCGCGGGTACTGTTTTGGCGCCGGAAGTGGCAGTGCACCTCCGCGAGATCGTCTTGTACGGCACCGAACTCCCCGGACCGGTCCCCTTACGTGTCGTGAACGACGAACCGCCGACCGTCCAAGCCTGAAACGTCGAGAACAGAAGGAAAGCAAGTCATGAACGCTCCCGCCGAAAACCATCAATTCATCCTCACATCGGAACGAAATGGGATTCTGACGGTCACCTTGAACCGGCCGGAGGTGCGGAACGCCATCAGCGACGATATGCGCGCGGAGTTGATCACGGCGTTCGAACGGGCAGCAGCGGATAAAACGGTGCGGGCCGTCATTCTGACCGGTGCGGGCAAGGGCTTTTGCTCGGGCGGCGACATCAGCGGCATGCGGGCGCGGCTGGACGCGCCGGCGGGAGAAGTCGCCTTCAATGGATGGAGTCGCCAGCGCAACACGCACAAGGGTGTTGCCGCGATCCACGGCTTGACGAAACCCGTTATTGCCGCCGTCAACGGCGCCGCTTTCGGCCTTGGCCTCGACATGGCCTTGGCTTGTGATTTCATTGTCGCGGCCGAGGGAGCGAAGATGTCCATGAGCTTCGTCAAACGCGGCTTGGTGTCCGACGGCGGCGGCATGTATTTCCTGCCACGCCGTGTCGGTCTGGTGCGGGCCAAGGAACTGATCCTGTCTGCGCGGGTTGTCGAAACGGAGGAAGCACTTGGAATTGGATTGATCGACCGCGTCGTCTCCGCGGACCGGTTGTTGGATGAGGCGCAATGTTGGGCCGAGCAATTGACGATCGGGTCTCCGGCTGCCGTCGCGTTCACCAAGTCCATTCTCGACAAAACTTTCGAAAGCACCGACGAACAGATTTTCGCGCTCGGCCGGGAGGCGCAGGCGGTCTGCTACACCACGGCCGAACATCGGCAATCCGTCGAAGATTTTCTCAACAAAGCCAAGAAGTGAGGCCGCCGAATGACCTCCATGGACGTTCTCCTCAAGCCTGCCAGCGTCGCGGTCGTCGGCGCATCCGCCGATCCGGGGAAGTTAAACGGCCGCCCCATCGCGCATCTACAGCGGCATGGGTATACCGGGTCGATTTACCCCATCAATCCCCGTTACGAGACGATCGGAGACCTGAAGTGCTATGCCAGCGCCAGCGATCTGCCTGAGGCGCCCGATCTCGGACTCGTTCTCGTCGGCGCTGACCGCGTTATCGATTCCGTGGAACAGTTGGCAGCGGCTGGAACCAAGGCCGCCATCGTACTCGCGAGTGGGTTCGGGGAAACCGGGGAACAAGGCCGGGCCCGTCAAGCCGCTCTCCGCGAGGCTGCCGGCCGCATGCGCATACTGGGGCCGAACACCATCGGCCTCGTCAACTTGACGGACGGCATTGTACTGAGTGCGAGCGGTGCCTTGGAAATGCCGGAGTTCGACAGCGGCAGCGTCGCCCTAATCTCGCAGAGTGGGGGAATTTTGGGCTCTTTGCTCTCGCGTGCAATGGCGAGGGGGCTCGGGTTCTCCAAGCTGGTGGCGACGGGCAACGAGGCCGATCTGGAAGTCGCGGACTTTCTTGAGGCCATTGCAGCCGATGACGCGACCAACGTTGTCGCGCTCTATCTGGAAACCATTCGCGACATCGATAAGTTTCGCGCCGCTGTTGAACGCGTGCGTTCGGCCGGAAAAACAATCGTTGCCTACAAGGTTGGGCGTTCCGAGTCCGGTGCCAACGCCGCGGTTTCCCATACAGGCGCCCTCGCCGGAGCGGCGGAAGTTTACGACGCGCTCTTCCAGCAACTGGGCATCATCCGTGCGGAGACGTTCGCCGACCTGTTGGATATCCCCGCCGCGCTTGCCAGCAAGCGATCCATGGCCGGAAAGCGGGTCGCCATTGTGACCTCGACGGGTGGCGCCGCGACGATCGTGGCGGACAACATCGGGCTCACCGACCTTGAGATACCGCGCCCCGATCCCGAAACCGCCGCCAAGCTGCTGGCGCTCGACCTGCGTGATGCCGTTCTCGACCGCAATCCGATCGATGTGACCCTGGCCGGTCTTCGTCCGGATCTGTTCCGGGATATCCTTCGAATTCTTGCCGAAAGTCCGACCTATGACGCAATTGTCGTCGTCGTCGGCTCATCTTCGATTGGTCAGCCGGACGTTGTGGCCCGCCCGTTGACCGAAGCGCTCGCCATCACCGACAAGCCGTTAATGGCCTACGTCAGCCCCGATGCACCTGAAATCGTCAAACATCTGAACAAAAGCGGCATTCCTGCCTATGCGGTGCCAGAAACATGCGCGACCACGTTGCTGGCGTTATGCCTCAACGGCCGTGGTGCGACGGGCGATGAACGTCAGTTTCCGGAGATCGACTGCGGTGACATCCCGTCCGGGGCGTTGAATGAATCCGACAGCATGGCTCTGTTCGCCCGCTTCGGAGTGCCGGTGCCCAAGGAGGCGAGGGCCGTGACCCCTCGCGATGCCGCGGAAGCCGCCGTCGCGTTTGGTGGGCCGGTCGTGATCAAGATCCTCTCGAACGAAATTCATCATAAATCGGAGGTCGGCGGTGTTGCCGTTGGCGTGGAGCCAGACGCCGTAGAGGCTCGTTGTACACATATGCTCGACCAGGTCTCCAACGCGACCTCCGCCAAGGTTGATGGTTTTCTCATCCAGGAACTCGTCAGCGATGGGGTCGAATTGATCCTCGGGTTCAATCGCGATCCGCAGCTGGGATCATATATCGTCCTCGGCGCAGGCGGCATCACGACTGAACTCTATCAGGACGTAGCACTCGGATTGTTGCCGATCGATCGTGCCCAAGTCGAAAATATGATCGACAGCCTCAAGTCCGCTGCCCTGTTGAGAGGGTTTCGCGGGCGGCCGCATGCCGACATGGAGGCACTGGTCGAGACGGTTCTGTGCTTCGCCGATATGGTTGCGGCCCTCGACGGGCGCCTGAAGGAGGCGGAGATAAACCCCATTTTCGTTTTACCCGAGGGACAGGGTGTCCGCGCCGGAGATGGGTTGGTGGTCCTGGGATAGCGACAATGTCGTCAGATGCGGACGAGTTCCAATTGCCGGCCAGCTCAGTGAGGGATTATTGCTCCGGCGTTCTCACAGCAGAGAGTCTATTGCGCCGTGGTGTCGATGGCTTGATTTTGTCGACCGCTCGGACAGACGATGCGTTTCCCCGACAGCTTGAGTCCCGAGGCGTGCCGTATGTTCTCACCCTGCGAACCGACGGATACAGTCCATCTTCGCTTGGCGACGACAAGCTCGGCGGCTACTTGGCAACGCGGCATTTACTGGACCTTGGGCATCGGCGTATTGGCCTGATTTCCGGCCCCCCCTATGCCTCAAGTGCTCTGGGACGCGTCGAAGGGTACAAACAGGCAATGAACGAGGTTGGAGCGGATATCGATCCCTCGTGGATCGTCGACTCAACGTTTGGCATTGAATCCGGGGCAACGGCCGCTGAAGCGCTTATGCAAATTCCCCACCGGCCAACGGCAATCTTCGCGGTCAATGATAACACGGCAATTGGAGCTCTTTCCGCACTCACCCGAATGGGCTTGTCGGTTCCCAGCGATGTTTCATTAGTTGGTTACAACGACATTCCCATTGTCAGCAGCCTGCCGACCCCTCTTACCACCGTTCGCGTACCATTCGATCAAATCGCCAGTTCGGCGCTCGACCTGCTTGTTTCAGCATCTCCAGAAAGAAATGAACGCATCAAAGTAGCGACCCCGACTTTGATACCACGCAGATCTACGGCGGCACCAAAAGCGGATATCTGACATCCAATATTCGAAACGCTGGTCCAACAGCGGGGAGCTTCTTGTTGGTGTTCACGCCCGCAATGGGTCAGTTGCAGACAATACCGAGCCAGCGCCCCCTCTTCCGTTCCCCCTTCCCTAGCTGTCATCAAAAGATTTGCCATGGCGGCCCGCAACTCGGGAACCAGCGCGAATGGAAAAGTCGCGGATACGCGGGTTGAGCCCGCGCATGACGATTGGGAGATTGCCACCTTGGGCGAACATCTCTTGGGCTCCTGGAAAATGGCGGAATGGCGTTGCTTCGTTTTATAGGAATTTATTGACTTTTATGGGTATTTGTATATGGTTGTAATTCGCAGTGCCGGCTCACCGGCGCAGGCGCGCTATTTCACAATCGAATCCGTTTCGGGCCGGGGCCGATGCCGCTCGCGTTTGTGCGCGTTGGAACCGGTTGCCTGATCCGCGTCGTTCCCGCTTGATGCCGACGGCACCGTCCCCGGTGTCCCCCAAGGCCGCACCGCCGCAAGACCGCCAGGATTCCCCGCCTTCGCGGGCATGACGAACAAGGCTGTTTCGGGTAGCAAACCCAAATTGGGTTCGTTCCTGAGATTTTTTGGAAATCGCGTGAAATCAATGGCTTCCAACCCGCGTTTTTTCACCGCCCCTCCCCGGATGGGTAGGGGAAAGGTTCGGCGGCGGGGCTATTCGGCGAGCACGTCCTTCACCTTGGCGGCCAGGTCTTTCAAGGTGAACGGCTTGCCCAGGAAGTGCAGCGTCGCGTCGCGGCCGATTTCGTCTCTGTACATGTCCTCGGCGTAGCCCGACATCAAGATCACCTTCACGCCGGGCAATTCCTGGCGCACCAGGCCGACCAGGGTGTGGCCGTCCATGCCGGGCATGATGACGTCGGAGACGATGATGTCGATCTCTTCCTCGTTGGCGTTGATGACGTCCAAGGCCATCTCGCCGTTGGCGGCCTCCAAAACCGTATAGCCCTTGTTCTCGAGCGCGCGCTTGGCGAACATCCGGACCGCGTCCTCGTCCTCGACCAGGAGCACGGTGGCCGAACCGGTCAGGTCCGGCTCCGCCGGCGGTTCGGGTTCCGCGACGGTGCCGGGCTCGGGTTCCGACTCGGGCTCGTTCGCCGGCACGTTGGCTGGCGGCTGGCCGGAATCTGCCGCCGCCGGTTTAGTCTGGTCCCGGGCATCGGCGCGCGGTTGGCCCGGCTCCTCGAACTCCGGCAGGTAGATGGAGAAGGTCGTCCCCTCGCCCGGCGCCGAATCACAAAAGATGAAGCCGCCCGACTGGTGCACGATGCCGTAAACGGTCGACAACCCCAAGCCGGTGCCGGCGCCGGCCTCCTTGGTCGAGAAGAAGGGCTCGAAGATGCGCTCCATGTGCTCCTTCGAAATCCCGGTACCGGTATCGGCGACGTCGACCAGCACGTAGCGGCCCGGCGGCATCAGGTCGTGGCCGCGCTGCACCGGGTCGGTCAGTTCCACGTTCTGGGTCGAAACCGTGATCGCACCGCCGCCCGGCATGGCGTCACGGGCATTGACGCAGAGGTTGATGACGATCTGGTCGAACTGGCTCTTGTCGCCCTTCACCGGCATCAGGTCGCGGCCGTGCTGCATGGTGAGTTCCACCTTCTCGCCGATCAGGCGTCTGAGCAGGCTGGCGAGATCATTGAGCGCCTCGGTGATGTCCAGGCGCACGGGCTCCAGCGTCTGCTTCCTGGAGAACGCCAGCAATTGCCGGACCAGATTGGTGGCGCGGTTGGCGTTCTGGCGGATCTGCTGGATGTCGGCGAACGAGGGATCGTCCGGGCCGTGGCGGTCCAGGAGCAGATCGCAGAAGCCGATCATGGCGGTCAGCAGGTTGTTGAAGTCATGCGCGACGCCGCCGGCCAGTTGCCCCACCGCCTGCATCTTCTGCGACTGGGCGAACTGCACCTCCAGGTTCTTCTGTTCGGTATTGTCGATCAGGTGCAGCACGATGCCGCTGGCGTCGCCTTCCGCGTCGGCGAAACGGCTGGCGTAAAGCGACAGCAGGAACTCGCGCGCGCCGGCGCCGGGCATGCGTACCTCCATGTGCGCGGCGCGCGCCGTGCCCATGACGATCTTCGAAAGCGCACCCGAGAGATCGCCCCGATCCTCGCGCGCCAGCAGCGAAGCGAAGGGCTGGCCGGTGACGGCGTCGCGGTGCTTGCCCAGCATCTTGGTGAAGGCGCGGTTGGCGTCCAGCACCAGGCCTTCCAGATCGAGCAGCACCATGCCCACCGGAGCTTCGTCGAACAGGCCGTGCAGGCCGGCCATATCGGCGACGGCCAGCGGAGCCGCTTGCTGGACCGCGGGAGTTTCCGGCGCGGCGGGGGCGCATGGCGCGGGCGCCGGGACCGGCACGTTCCAGAGCTGATTGCGGATGACGATGGAACGCGTGTAGGCGATGTCGCCGTCGGGCGCGTCCTTCTCGGACTGTTCCAAGGCGGCGCGGAAGGTCCGGCCTTCGCCATCGAGCAGCAGCACCTCGCCTTCCTCACCGACATCGGCGACGAAATCGGCGAAGGGAGCGCCGATCAGGCGTTCCGGGGGGCGGCCGAGCCAGCGCGCCAGGGTCTGGTTGGCATACAGGATGACGCCGTCGCGGTCGGCGGAAAAGACGCCGACCGGCAGGAAATCCAGTAGGTCCTCGGTGCGGGCCTGTTCGTCGGCGCGGACGGCCTCGATCTCGCGCCGGTCGGTGATGTCGGTGACCCGCCAGGCGAGACGGCCGGGCTTGCTCGCGGTCTCCGCCTGGACGACCTGCAGCCGGCGCCACTGAACGGTGGGAGTTTCGTCGCCGCCGCTGAAACTAAGCCGCCGGCCGGGCAGCGCGAACTCGGCGGTGCCGGCGCCGCCTTCCAGCGCATGAGCGATAAGCCGGCGGACCTCTTCGGCGCCCTCGGTCGCGGCCGCAACCAACGGCTCGATGATGGCCTCCAGGCTCTCGACGCGCCGGGACGGGGTCTCCTGAGCGGCGTAGGACAAGAGCTTGTGGAACGCCGGATTGGCATAGAGGAAGCCGCCCGTGCGGTCGGTCAGCAGCAGGCCGGACGGATCGGCATCCAGCGCCGCCGTCACCGGGCCCGCCGGGGCGCCGGCGCCCTTGGAGAGCGCCGCCTTCAGCGCCATCGCAAGGCAGATCAGCGCGAAGCCGCCGGCGCCGCCCGCCATCAGCAGGGCCTGCGGGTGCTGCCATTGAATGGCGGCGATGGGCGCGGCCGAGAGCAGCGCCAGCAACAGCCACGGCCCCGGCCGGCTGAACAGGGGCCGGTCGGGCTTGCGTGGTTTCGGCGGGGCCGGTGGCGGGGTGGCTTCGGACATGGCGCCCCCGTCAGTGCAGCGGCAGGTCGCCGCGCTGGCGCATGATGAAGCCGATGATCTCGGCGACGGCGGTGAAGTGTTCGGGCGGAATTTCCTCGTCGATGTCGACGGTGTCGTAAAGCGCGCGGGCCAAGGGCGGGTTCTCGACCACCGGCACGTCGTTCTCCTCGGCGATGGAGCGGATGCGGAAGGCCAGGTGATCGACGCCCTTGGCGATGCACCTCGGCGCGTTCATCTCGCCCATGGTGTACTGAAGCGCGATGGCGAAGTGGGTCGGGTTGGTGATCACCACGTCGGCCTCCGGGACCGCCTGCATCATGCGCTGGTTGTGGCGCTCCATACGCACCCGGCGAATGCGGCTCTTGACCTGCGGATCGCCTTCCTGCTGCTTGTGCTCGTCCTTCACCTCCTGCTTGCTCATGCGCATCTGCTTGGTGAAGCTATGTTTCTGGTACATGAAGTCGAGCGCCGCGATGGCCGTCATCACGCCGACGGTCCCGGCCGCGAGCGCAATGGCCAGGAGATGCAGGCGGTCGAGAGTATGGATGATCTCGATCTGCGGCAGCAGCTCGACGTCGCCGAGCAGCGGAATGGCGAGGGCCATGCTGACCACAGTGACCATCACCAGTTTGGCGATGCCCTTGACGAATTCCACCGTCGATTTCACCGACACCATGCGCTTGATGCCTTTCAGCACGTTCAGCTTGGACGCGTCCGGCTTGACCTTGTGGATCGAGAACAGGAGGCCGAACTGGCCGATGTTGGAAGCGATGGCGAAAATCACCATCAGCAGCATGAACGGCGCCATCACCACCAGCAGGTCGAGCATGATGTCGGCTAGGATCTTGCGCAGGTGTTCGAAATCGAAGGGAACGGCGTGCGGTTGTTCGACGAACGGAAAGGCGATCTCGCGCACGCCATTGGCCATGAACGGCGCCAGGAACATCAGCGCCCCAGTGCCGGCGAGCAGCACGCCCCAGTTCTTGATTTCCTGGGACTGGGCGACGTTACCCTTGCGCCGCGCCTCGGCGAGCTTTTTCTCGGTCGGTTCTTCTGTTTTTGAAGCGTCGTCTTCTTCAGCCATCCATCCGGCCCCTGAGTTGTCCCTTGCCCGCCGTCCGCGTCACGGGACGAACGCGCCGATCCCGTCTTGGAAATTCCGTGCCCACACCAGCAGTATGCCCGAAACCGTCGCCGCCAGCACCCACAACTGCAGCGTAACCTGCACCGGCAGGCCGAAAAAAAACACCGGCAACTGCGGCATCAGCCGGCCCAGCAGGCCGAGCCCGATATAGTAGGTAACCCCGATGACGATCGCCGGCGTCGCCAACTGAACGCCGAGCAGGAAGCTGTCGGCGACGCGGCGCGCCATGAGGATGGCAAAATCGCCAGCCGGCAAGAGGTTGCCGGGCTGGAAAATATCGTAGGTGGCGATTGCTGCCCGGATCATCAGGTGGTGGAAGTCGGCAACGAACACCAGCACCACGCCGAGGGTCAAGAGAAAGCCCGACACCGTGGAGCTTTGCTGTTCCGCCACCGGATCCTGGATCAGGGCGTTGGCCATGGCCGACGACAGCGCGATAATCGTGCCCGCCGTCTGCAGCGAACCGATCAGGATGCGCCCGAGGATGCCGATGAAGGAGCCGACGATGATCTCGCCGATGAAAATGATTCCCAGTTGGCTGACGCTTGCCGGCATCACCGGCAGATTCGGCGCGATTACCGGCATCACCGCGAAACTGATGGCGAGCGCGATACCGAGACGGATGCGCACGCTGACATAGGAGGCGCTGAAGCCGGGCATGAACGACACCGCCGCGCCGAGACGCGCGAAGACCAGGAGGAAGGCGAAGATATTGAGTTGCAGCAGTTCCGTCAGCACGGCGCCGCCCCGCTATCCCAGCGAGACCATGCGGTCGAACAGCGTGCGGGCGAACTCGATCACGGTGGTCATCATGAACGGCAGGAACAGAATAATCGCCGAAAAAATGACGATGATCTTGGGCACGAAAGTCAGGGTCATTTCCTGGATCGTGGTCAGTGCCTGAAACAAGGCAATGATGAGGCCGATGAACAGCCCGGCAGCCATGATCGGACCGGCCACCTTGATCACCACCCATAGCGCCTCGCGCCCGACCTCCAAAACTGCCACTTCGTTCATGCTGGGTACCTGATGGGAACGTTCGCCTCCGAATCGCCCGGCGCCGGACAGTATACCCGAAATGCCCTAGATGGGCATGCGCAGGATCTCCTTGTAGGCGTCGATCACCTTGTCACGCACGGTCACCACCGTCTGCAGGGTCAGTTCCGCCTCGGAAACGGCGGTCACCACCTGGGAGATGTCGGCACGGTCGTTGATGCCGGCGATGGAGATCTGCTCGCTGCGCTCGCCGATCTTCACCGCTTCCTGAATGGCGTTCTTGACCAGGCTGGCGAACTCGCCCCCGTGGATGTCGTCGGCTGGTTTCTTGGTGGCGAACGCATCGCCCCGTGCCGCGCTGTTGTAGGCATTGATCGCGGATATGTAGTTCTGAGCCGGTGTCGGCATGGTCGTCTCCTAAAATTTTCCCGTTCCCGGTCGGCGTCGCCGGTGATTTTTCGTTATCTCAGCATGTCGATGGCGTTGGTGAGCATCTTCTTCGACGACTTGATGACGCTCAGATTGGCTTCGTAGGACCGCTGCGCTTCGCGCATGTCCGAAAGCTCGATCAAGGTATTGACGTTCGGCGTCAGCACGTAGCCGTCGGCATCGGCGGCCGGATGGTTCGGATCGAACCGTTTGCCGAAGGCGGACATGTCGGGCCGCACCTTGTGCACCTTGACCATGTCCATGCCGATGGCCTTGTCGAATTCGTTGCGAAACGTGATGGTCTTGCGTCGGTAGGGCTTGCCGTTGGGGTCGGTGGCCAGCGAATTGGCGTTGGCCAGGTTCTGGGAAATCACCCGGAGCCGCTGCCCCTGCACCCGGAGCCCGGCCCCGGAAATCCGCATCGTGCGAATGATATCGTCCATCTCACGCTCTCCTGTCGTCAGCGGGTTCCGCGCGCGGTCCCGTCAACTTTGTTGCGTTATTTCTGCCCCAGCGCCATGCGCATCATGCCGATGTGCTTGCGGTAAAGATTACTGGCGAGTTTGTAGTTGGCGCCGGTCTCGCCGACCTTGGACATCTGCTCTTCCAGCACCACGGAGTTGCCCGACGGTGAGGTCTCGAAAGGTTTGCGCTCGGTCTCGGCGGAGAAATCGATGAGGCGCTTGCGTCGGCCCGGAAGGTGCCCGTTACCGCTCACCGCCATGTTGAGCTGATTGCCTTCCCGGCGCAGCAAGTCTTTGAAATTATAGGGCTTAAGGTCGCGCGCCCGATATTTCGGACTGTCCGCGTTGGCGATGTTCTGCGACAGGACTTCCTGGCGCTGCGCCAGCCAATCCATGCGCTTCTTGACCGCCTGGAACAGCGTGATCCCCTTCAATTCCATGGCCCACAACCCTTTTCACCTGGGCGCCCAACCCCGGCGCCGGTTCCGCGCGCTGGATTTACGCGC
Source organism: Rhodospirillaceae bacterium (assembly GCA_038125725.1). Lineage (GTDB taxonomy): Bacteria > Pseudomonadota > Alphaproteobacteria > Rhodospirillales > Casp-alpha2 > TMED8. The sequence continues at coordinate 8,164 of JAYPEK010000041.1, read as the reverse complement.
GATTTCCAGTGGGCATTATCTGCCTAGTTCCTTAACAAGCGGTGAATCGGAACGGCGGCAACTGGGAACGGTGCGGGTCAGTAGGCGTATTTCACCGTGCAGCCGTAGGGCCGGGTCATGGGTTCCTTGACCGCGCGACCGGCGGCCAGATCGGCGAGCGCGGCCTCGACGTGGTTGTGCGCGCCCTCTACCGAGCGCCAGTTCGCCGTCGGCTTGTCATCGATGCCGCCCATGAAGCGCAGGACGCCCTTTGCGTCGATGATGTACATGTGCGGCGTGGTCACGGCGCCGTAGGCTTGGCCGATGGTGCCTTTCGGGTCGAGCACGACGTGATCGGGCGCCGCATCGGTTTCCTTGACGTTGGCCAGCGCCTCGTCGGGTTCCAGATAGCCCTGCCGGCCCGGTGCCGAGGAGATTATCGAAATCCAGGTGACAGCATGCTGGCTTTTCATGCGCTTCTGCAGCTTCTGCATGTTGCCGGTGCCGTAGTGCTTGCCGACATAGGGGCAGTCCTTGTTGGTCCATTCCAACACCACGGTCTTGCCCTTCAGCGCGGCCAGATCGAGGCTACCGCCCGCGGCCGTCACGCCCGTGAACAGCGGTGCCGGCTGGCCCACCTGCGGCGCGGCCGAAGCCGCCGCCAGCGGCGCCGCCAATGCCAAGGCCAGAACCATCATTTTCTTTACGATCTTCAACATGGCGATCATCTCCGTGAACGGTGAGTAAGCGAAATCATTGTCCCAGTGCCCGGGCCTCGATGCGGCAGGCACCGGGCGTGGGGTTGGCACCCGATGCTGCGCGCAGTGACACGACCCCGGAAAGCTCGCCGCCGAACGGCACCTGCCCGCCCGGCAGATCGAGAACCAGGGTGCGATCCGTCACCTCGGCGTTCTGAACGCCCGCGTGTTTCACCACCCCCCAGGTTTCGGCGAAGAAATAGGCATTCCCAACGCCCGCGAAAGCCCCCGCGCCGCCTGCGAGTTGGAGCCGCATGCCGCCTTCGGTAGAACGGACCGATGGCTGCCACGGGCATTCGCCAGGGATTTGCCGTCGCGCCAAGGCGAACAGCGGCACCACGGCCTCGGCCGGTTCCGCCTTCGCGGCGGTCGGCACCGCGAGCGTCAGCGAAGCCTCGACGGGGATGCAGATATCCGAACAGATCAGGGCATAAATATCGACAGCCACCTCAAACGGTCGGCCGACGGGCCAATCGGAAGGGACGGAAACCCGGGTCAGGAAAGTCACTTTGCCCTTGTAGCCGTAGGTCATCACCGGTCCCGTGGCGAAACGCGCCGGCACCGGCCAAGCCAGGGCAGCGGCTTCAGCGCCGGCGGGCAGTTTCCACTCCATGCTCAATGCTTCGCCGGAATCGCCGGGATTGCGCCAATAGGTATGCCAACCCGGCGCCAATGTCTGTTCGATGGCGAGGTCGAGCGTGCCGCCCGGCGCCACCGCTGCCAGGGCGCTGACGAGGCGAGTCGTCACCTCCGGCGCTGCCTGTGCGGCGGGAGCGGCGGCGGTCAGGGCAACTATTGCGGCTTTCAGAAAGGTCGCTTTCAAGGGGAGCTCCGTCCTTCACAACGGACGATAGCAAAGCCCGGCACCGGCGAATATAACCGGCTCTTCACATTTTCGCGGGGTCCGAAGACCGGCTCAGCACTCGGTCACGTTGACGGCGAGCCCGCCCTGCGAAGTCTCCTTGTACTTCGACAGCATGTCCTGGCCGGTCTGGCGCATGGTTTCCACCGCCGTGTCGAGCGGGATGAAATGGCTGCCGTCGCCGCGCAGCGCCAGCGACGCGGCATTCACCGCCTTCACCGCGCCCATGGCGTTGCGCTCAATGCAGGGCACCTGCACCAATCCGCCGACCGGATCGCAGGTCATGCCGAGATGATGCTCGATGGCGATCTCTGCGGCCTGCTCGATCTGCGCGTTGGAGCCGCCCAAGACCGCCGCCAGCCCGGCAGCCGCCATCGCCGAGGCCGACCCGACCTCGCCCTGGCAGCCGACCTCGGCGCCGGAGATCGATGCGTTGTGCTTGATCAGGCCGCCGATCGCCGCTGCCGTCAGCAGGAAGGTATGCACGCCTTCACGGTCGGCGCCCGGACAGAAATCCAGATAGTAGCGGATCACCGCCGGCACGATGCCGGCGGCGCCATTCGTGGGCGCCGTGACGATGCGCCCGCCGGCGGCGTTCTCTTCATTGACGGCGAGCGCGAACAGGCTGATCCAGTCCATCACGGTGTGCTGGAAACGCGCGTTGACGCCGCTGGCCTTCTCTTCCTCCAGCGCATCGCAGATCTTCCGGGCCCGGCGCTTGACCCCGAGACCACCAGGCAACTGGCCGTCCTGGCGCAGGCCGCGCTCGATACAGGCGTCCATGGCATTCCATATATCGTCGAGTCCCTGGTTGAGTTCCGATTTCGAGTGGACCGCCAATTCGTTGGCCGCCTTCATTTCGGCAACTGTCTTGCCGGCCGCTTTGCCCATTTCCAGCATTTCGGCGGCGCTGCGAAAGCCGAAGGGGACATCGGCGAACGGTGCCTCGTCGGAAACCTGCGCCAATTCGTCGGCCGACATGACGAAACCGCCGCCGATGGAATAATAGGTGCGCTGCAGGAGTTCGGTCCCCGAGGCATCGAAGGCCTGCAGCACCATGCCGTTGGCATGGCCGGGCAAGGGTGGGCCGAAGTCGAAGATCAAGTCCGTCTCCGGATCGAAGGCGATCGAATGTTTGCCGCCGAGCGCCAGGCGCTTCTCCGACGCCACCGCGTCCAGCCACACCGGCGCGGCATCGGGATCGATTTCGCTGGCGGTCTCGCCCATCAGACCGAGCAAGGTAGCGCTGTCGGTGCCGTGGCCCTTACCGGTGAACGCCAATGAACCGTGCAGCGTCACCCGCACGGCCGCCGTTGCGGTGAGATCGCCGCGCTGCTCCAGCCGATGCACGAAACGACCGGCCGCCGTCATCGGTCCCATGGTATGGGAACTAGACGGACCGATTCCGATCTTGAACATGTCGAAAACGCTGAGAAACATCGCCGCTCCCCTCTCCGGATGACGCAATTACCCGGATTTCCGCGCTTCGGCAATGGGCTTCGCTTTATCCATTGTTAACCGCGCCTTGTCAGGGTTAGGCTTGTTCATCGATTCGCCAGCACCGAACACCCGCCGCCCCAATTGGAATGACAAGGGGATCCGCGCTTGGCCGCAGACCGCAAGCCCGTAAGCGATAACCTAAAGCCCCCGCCGCCCACGTCGGAAGCCGTGGCCGTGGCGTTGGCCGCGCAGAAACCCGGCGAGCGGTCGCCGAAGGTCGTCGCCGGTGGCCGTGGCAAGGTGGCTGAGCAGATCCTTCAGATTGCCTTTCAGAACGGCGTCAAGGTGCGCGAGGACGCTGATCTGGCGCAGTTGCTTTCCGCCATCGATATCGAATCCGAGATTCCGTTGGAGGCCTTTGCCGCCGTGGCGGAGATCCTGATCTACGTCTATCAGGCCAACAATGCGGACGGCGCGCCCGGACCCGACGAAACCGTCAGTGAAGTGGCGGGGCGGATGGCCGAAAACTGGCGCCAAACCCGAGAGAGTGGCGGATGAGCAGCCAATCCATCCTGGCCCGGCTCGGCGCCATTGCCGACGCCATCATCGAGGCCCGCGCCACCGTCGAGGCCGGCGGCGGCGTCGATCTCACGGCGATGGAAGGCGCCGTGGAGGACGTCTGCGGCGATATCATTCAGGAGGTCGAACCGGAAGGCCGCGCCGAGATCGCCGGCCGCTTACAGGCGATCGTCACCGATTTGGATGAGTTGGCGGCGGCACTGACGCGCCAGCAGCAACGGCTCAGCGAGAGCGAAGGCCTGGATGCCGCGGCGCGGCGCGCCTACGGCGACGGGGGCGATCCCGACACCGGCGGGGGCAACGCTTGATGGATAGCGTCGACTACCTGCGGTTCGCCCTTGCCTTCGTTTTCGTCCTCGCCTTGATCGGGCTGATGGCGGCGCTAGCGCGCCGCGCCGGGTTCGGGTTTCCGACCAAGGCGATCAAGCCGGACGGCGAACGGCGCCTTGCCATCGTCGAGGTAACGCCGCTGGACGGCCGGCGCCGGTTGGTGCTGGTCCGGCGCGACGACCGCGAGCACCTGTTGTTGATCGGTCCGACATCGGAGCTGGTGATCGAAACAGGGATCACGCCCCCCGCCAGCTTCGCCGACGAGATACGAAAAACCGGTGCCGGTAGCGGGGAGGCTTCGTCGTGACCGGCGCGCGGCGTCTGCTGCGTCCGATCCTCGCCTTGCTGGGCGGCTTCGCCGCCAGCGCGGCCGCCGCAATGGTGCTGATCTGGCTGGCGGAACCAGCCAACGCGCAGCAACTGAACCTGGATTTCGGCCAGGGCACGGAGGCCACCGGCCGGATCGTCCAGGTGGTGGCGCTGATCACGGTGCTGTCGCTGGCGCCGTCTATCCTGGTCATGGTGACGTCGTTCGTGCGCATCATGGTGGTGCTGTCGTTCCTGCGCACAGCCATGGGCACACAACAGACACCGCCGAACCAGGTGCTGATCTCACTGGCACTGTTCCTCACCTTCTTCATCATGATGCCGACCTTCGAACAGGCCTATGACACGGCCATTGTGCCGATGCTCGAGGACGAGATCACCGAACTGGAGGCGTTCGACCGCGCCTCCATTCCGTTCCGCAATTTCATGCTGCGCCACGTACGCGAACAGGACCTCAACCTGTTCGTCGACATCAGCGGTACCGATCCCGATACCGTGCGCGCGGCGAACATGCCGATGCGGATTCTGATCCCGGCGTTCATGATCTCCGAGCTCAGGCGCGCTTTCGAGATCGGTTTCCTCATCTTCCTGCCGTTCCTGATCATCGACATGGTGGTGGCCTCGGTGCTGATGGCCATGGGAATGATGATGCTGCCGCCGATCATTATCGCGCTGCCGTTCAAGATCATCTTTTTCGTCCTGGTGGACGGCTGGTTCATGATCGTCGGGTCGCTGGTGCGCAGCTTCGGCAACAGCGGCTGATCGCGCCTAGTCTTCCTTCAACACACGCCGCGCCAAGGACGCGACTTTACGCTGAACCTGCTCAGCCGTGAAAGGCTTGGCGATATAGGCGGCGACACCTTCGTCCCGCGCTTCGGCAACGGCATCTTCGGTGACATTGCTGGTCAGCATGATGAACGGCAGTTGGTGGCCCGTCGCGCGCAATTTCTGCAACACTTCAATGCCGCTCATTTCCGGCATGTTCCAATCGCAGACGATGAGATCGAACGGCTTGTCCGTGGGTTCGCGCACCAACATGATCGCGGTTTCCGGATTTTTGGTGGTCTTGATATAGCCGACACCCATGGCTTCGAGAATGTGACGGATGATCTTCAAGATCAGGTCGTCATCGTCGCAGACCAGAACTTCCAGGGTCTTGAATGCTGGGTTCGGTGCTTCCATGTCCCGTGTGCAGGCTCGCCCGGTAGCCGGCCTCAGCCGCCTTGCTGCGCTGGCTTGGCGGCGCCGGCATCGGCGGTCTGTTCGGTCAAGCCGCTCAAGCCCTTCTCTTTCAGCTTCTTCTTGTAAGCGCCCATGAAGGTCTTGAAGTTTTCCGCCAGCTTGACCCGGGCGGTGACCGTCGCCGGATCGATCAGGCCAAGCGCCGTCGGTGCCGTGACCAAGCGAAAGGCATCGCGCAGGTTGGTGGCTTCCATGGCCCGGCCGAAGTCGCGCCGCAGCCGCCCCAGACCGCGTTCGTTACCCGACAGCGTCAGCGAGATAGCGTAGTTGAGGACGGTCGCCGCCTGTTCCTCGTTCAAGGGCTTATCCTTTTCCGCGCCCTTCGCCTTGACGACCTGGTTGAGCGATTTCGAAGCGTTGGCCCAGTCGCCGGCCTTCCAGAAAATTTCCCCACGCAGGGTATCGGCATCGGCGGCCTTGTCGCGCTTCAGCAGTTCCAGTGCCTCGGCCTGGCGGTTCATGCCCATCAGCGCGCGGGCACGCAAGTGGCGCCGCTGCTCGGCCAAACCTTGCGACAGGCCCTGTTCTTCGGTGGCGTCGAGGGCGGCAAGGCCACGCCCGTATTCGCGCGCCAGCAGGTAGATCACCGCCAGCCGCGCGCCAACCTCTGACTTCAACGGACCGCTGAGGCGGAAACGGATCTGGCCTTCCAGAATTTCCGCCGCCTGGTCCAACAGATCCACACCGGCGAGACGGTCGGCGAGCTTGCGGATCATCTCGTCACCCTTGGCACCGGCCGGGGTCAGTTCCTTGAATTCATCGTAGACGGCGATGGCCGTCACTGCCGGCATGGCGTCGGCGCCGTCGGATAAATAGAGGCGCGAGAACACGTCGGCCATCTGTTCGGTGACCTGGGGCGCTTCCTCGTTGTCGCGGTAGTAGGTCGCAGCCTGGCGGAGCGCCTGCAGGCCGTCACGGTAGCTGCCTTCATCCAGATAAAGGCCACCCAGGCGACGCAATAGCTTGAACTCAAACTCGTCGCCGCGCCAGGCGTAGCGCAGTTTCTCGAGCTCCGCGATGGCCTCCTTCGGGCTCATGCGCTCGAGCTTCAGCATCAGATCCATGCGCGCCACCGTCGCTTGCGCGCGTACTGGACGATTGCGCGAATCCAATGCCGCTTCCCACTTGGTGATGGCGCCGTCGACATCGCCGCCGACGTTCTTCACCTTGCCTTCGACATAGTCGATCCGCGCGGTTTGAATGGAGGTCGGTTCCGACGCCCGGAGCGCCTCGATGAAGGCGTTGGCGGTCTTGATGTCACCGATTTCGATCGCCGCCTCGGCAACCAGGGTGCCCATGGGCATCTTCAGCGCCTTGGGATAGCCGCGGGTGATGCCGCCGGTGCGCCTGAGTTCCGCCGCGGCGGCCAGCAGATCGCCCGATTCAGCGATCACCGAAGCGCGCCAGAAGTTGGCCTCGTCGTTGTTGTCGAGGCTGGCGTGGGAAAGGTCGGTGGCGGCGTCCGCCAGGCGGCCGAGGAAATAGTTGATGCCGCCCCGGATCAGGCGGAACTCGGCTTCATCGGCGATCTCCGGGCGATCCGCCTGCATGCGCGACAGGATGCCCAGCGCTTCGGCGTTGAAGCCGTTGGCGTAGTAAAAGCGCGCCATGTTCATGCGCTTCACCTCGCGTTGCTCGCCACGGCTGCCGGCCAGATCGGCCTGCAATTCCTGCTTGCGGGCATTGAACTTGGCCAGGTCCTTGACCTCCCATTTGTCCAACTCCAGCAGCTTCTCCAGCGGCTTCAATGTCGCCAGCCGGGCGCCGGCGGCAACGTCGTCCGACACCGAAGACAGCGCCAGTTGCGTGGCCGAGGTGAGCTCGATGCCCTGGCGCAATGGTCGCACCCGGAGGTCATCGATCTTGGAGCGCACGACGACACCCTGCGCCGTCGGCAGCAGTGCCAGTTGCGGATACTCGTAGGGCTCGGCGATGCCGTGGCCGAGCGGGATCACCGGCACCACCACGAGATTGTCGCCGACCATCGGATCGGTGATGGCAATCGGTTTGCCGGGCTCCGGCACCGGCAGGAAGACCCGTGCGCCGACCGGCGAATTGGGCTGAGCCTTGACGTCGATGGGGGTCGCCGGGCGCAAGTCCTGTTGGCGGAAATCGAGGATCCAGCTCAGGCCCTCGCGGCTCATGGACGGGTTGACGTTGCGCAACGTGGCGATGCGCAGCACCGTCCCCTGTTCCGTCGGCGCCTGGTCGATGGCGCGGATGATCTCGCCGCCGGCACGCAACAGGCCGTCGATATCGACGCGGCTCGGCTTGTCGAAAATCACCCATACGAAGCCGACACGGCGAAACACGGCGGCGGCCACCGGTTCGTCCCAGTCGAACCGGAGCTTCACTCCGGCCGCCAGATTGACAGGCGGCGCCGGCTCGGCGTTCTCGGCATCGCCCTCGCCTTCCGCCGGCGGTGTCGGCTGCTGGCGCTCACCGGGTTTCAATTGCGTCGGCGTCAGGGCCACCGGCTGACCAGACGCTGCCTGGGCCGGGGTTGCCGCGGGGGCGGGCGTGGAAGCCGGCGCGGGTGCCGGCGTTTCCACTTGCTGCGCGGCGGCTTGCGCGGTCGTGGCATTGGCGTCGGCACTGGCGGACTGCGGCAACGGCGCCGCCTCGACCGGCGGCTTCGGTGTCGCGG
>JAYPEK010000040.1:2427-34375 GCA_038125725.1 Rhodospirillaceae bacterium | reverse complement strand
TCCAGCCCATCTGCTCGGTCTGGTGCGGCTCGAAAAGATAGAGCTGCGGCGCGCCCAGCACCTTCTCGCCCGGATTGTGGCCCCAGGCCTGGGCGATCATCCGGCATTCCATGGCCACCTCGGTGGCGTACATGTGGTCGGTGTTATAGGGATCGTAGAGCGAATGGCTGAGCATGAAATTGGGTTGCACCCGGCGGATGATGTCGACCAGTTCGAATTTCTTTTCGCGGTCGAGCTCGAGCGGATAATCGCCGGCGTCCATGAACAGAATCTTGTGCGCATCCAGCGCCTTGGCGGCGTTCTCGGCCTCGACGCGGCGTGCTGCCTTGACCTTTTCCAAGGTCACGCCTTCTTCCTTCCAGAGCTTGGCCGATTCACCCCGCTCACCAAACGACAGGCAGACGATGGTGACGTCGTAGCCCTTTTCCTGGTGCAGCGCGATGGCGCCGGCGCAGCGCCAGACGAAGTCGGCCGCGTGCGCACTGATGACCAATGCGGTTTTGTTGTCTGCCATATGCCTGATTTCACTCCCTTTGGGTTTTCGGCTGCGCGTTTTCGCGTCAGTTTAAACTATCCGACAAAGCTCGAAAGCCCGCTATTCCAAATTCACCCGTCCGGTATTAGGTTTTGCTATAGTCTTTGCCTGCCAATAGTGGATTTTCGATGGTACTGCGCCGCCCGATCCCCAACCTGCGCCATCTGCGCGCCTTCCGCGAGGTGGCGCGCGCGCGCAATATCAGCCAGGCATCGGAGCGGGTGCATCTGTCGCAGCCGGCGATCACCCAGGCCATCGCCAAGCTGGAGGACACGCTGCAGGCGCCGCTGTTCGATCGGCGCAAGGAAGGCATGTTCACCACCGAGCCCGGCGCCATTGTGCTCGTCCGCGTGGAGCGCGCGCTCGGCTTCCTGGAGCGCGGCGCGCGCGATGCCTTGCGCCTCGGCCAGCGCAAGGGCGGGCGCGGGTTCGAGCGTTTCGACCAGTTGCTCACCTCGGCGCAACTGCGCGCCCTGATCGCGGTTTCGAAGGCCGAGAACTTCTCTCTGGCGGCCAGGCGGGTCGGCATCTCGCAGCCGTCGCTGCACCGCGCGGCGCGCGATCTGGAGCGGTTATCGGGCATTACGCTGTTCGAGAAGGTGAGCCAAGGCATCCACTTGACACCGTCGGCCGACGCGCTGGTGCAGTACGTCAACCTGGCGCTGGCGGAGCTCGATCAGGGCTTTGTCGAGATCGAGGAACTGAAGGGCACCGACGCAGCCCGCATCGTCGTCGGAACGCTGCCGCTGGCCCGCACCTTCGTGCTGCCGCGCGCCATCAACACGCTGGCCAACAACCGACCGGACGTGCAGATCAGCGTCATCGACGGGCCCTATGACGACCTGCTGCACGGGCTTCGCCACGGCGAGATCGACCTGTTGATCGGGGCGCTCCGCGATCCGGTACCGATCGACGATGTCGTCCAGGAACCGCTGTTTTCGGACCAGTTGGCAGTCACCGCGCGGGCTGGCCATCCGCTGGCGGCGAAGAAAAGGCTCACCGCCAAGCAACTATCCGGCTACCCCTGGGTGGTGCCGCGCCACGGCACGCCGACGCGCGAACATTTCGAACGCATGTTCCCCGCCGCCGATGACGCCATCAACCTGATCGAGACCAGTTCCCTGATCCTGGTGCGCGGCCTGTTGCTGGAGAGCGACCGGCTGGCGGTGATCTCCGCGCACCAGATCCGCCATGAGCGCCAGGAGGGCCTGCTGGTGACGCTTCCCGTCGACATGCGCGGATCCAACCGGCCCATCGGGCTGACGCTGCGGCGTGACTGGCAGCCGACCCGGAGCCAGCAATTGTTCTTGGATGCCATCCGCGCCGCCGGCGACGAGGTCAAGGCGTCCATGTGAACAAGGTCGATACCGAAACCTTATTCAAAAATTGAATTGCCCCCGGGCGTATTCAATTTCCTTAAGCCCCCGAGCCGGTGATACTGTCGGCTGATCCCGGGCTTGAGGAGGGCCCGCTCATGAGCCAAGAACAAGACTACGAGGACATCCCCGGCACCTATGTGTTCAACGGCCGGCGGAACCGCCAGGGCTATCACCTGAACATGTTCTGCATGTCCCTGAACGAAGAAGCAAACAGGGACGCCTTCCGCACCGATCCGGAAGCCTACCTGGACCGCTATCCGATGACCGCCGAACAGCGCCGCGCCGTCCTGGAGCGCGATTGGCTGGGCATGCTGCAGTTGGGCGGCAATATCTACTACACATTCAAATTGGCCGCCTTCGACGGGCTCTCCATGCAGGCCGTGGGCGGCGCCATGTCGAACGTCACGGAGGAGGAATTCCGCCAGATGATGGTCGCCGGCGGCCGCTCGGTCGAGGGCAACCGCTCGAAATCGGAGTGGAACTAATGGCGCGTATCATCGGCGGCATCGGCACGTCGCACGTTCCCGCCATCGGCGTCGCCATGGACAACGGCAACACCGAAACGGAGTACTGGAAACCGCTGTTCGCCGGCTACGAACCGGCGCGCGAATGGCTGGCCGAAACCAAGCCCGACGTCGCCATCGTCGTCTACAACGACCATGCATCGGCTTTCTCGCTGCAACTGATCTCAACGTTCCTGATCGGCGTGGCGCCCACCTTCCCGCCCGCCGATGAAGGCTACGGCCCGCGCCAGGTGCCGGCGGTGGAAGGCCACCCCGAACTGGCCTGGCATATCGCCGAAAGCCTGATCCTGGACGAATTCGACATGTCCATCGCCAACGAGATGCCCGTCGACCACGGCCTGACGGTGCCGCTCTCGATCACCTGCGGCCAGCCCGACCATTGGCCGATGAAGGTGATCCCGCTCGCCGTCAACGTGGTGCAGTACCCGCCGCCGACCGGCAACCGCTGCCACAAGCTGGGCCAGGCGATCCGCCGGGCGGTCGAGAGTTTCGAAGACGACTTGACCGTCGTCATTTACGGCACCGGCGGCATGTCGCATCAATTGCAGGGCGAGCGAGCCGGGCTGGTGAACGCCGAGTTCGACGGCGCCTTCCTCGACGACCTGACCGGCAACGTCGATCGGCTGGTCAAGATTCCGCACACGGAATACCTGCGTGAGGCGGGATCGGAAGGCATCGAACTGATCATGTGGTTGATCATGCGCGGCGCGCTCGGTCGGGACGCACGCGAGGTCTACCGCCATTACCACGTGCCGGCATCGAATACCGGCGCGGGATTGATCGTACTGGAGGACTGAACGGATGAGAGTTTGCGTAGCCGGCGCCCCCGGCGCCTTCGGCATGAAGCACCTGGAAGCGCTTGGCAATATCGACGGCGCGGAGGTCACCTCGGTTGTCGGCGGCGAGCCCGACGACATCGAAGCCTTTGCGAAAGAACGCGGCATCGACCACTGGACCAAGGACCTGGACGAAAGCCTGGCGCGCGACGACGTGGATGCGGTGATCCTGGCGACGCCAACGCAGATTCACGCGGCCCAGGGCATCGCGTGCCTGAAGGCGGGCAAGCATGTGCTGGTGGAAATCCCCATGGCCGACAGCCTCGCGGACTCCGAAGAATTGGTCCGCGTACAACAGGAAACCGGCCTGGTCGCCATGGTCGATCACGTGCGCCGCTTCAATCCGTCGCACCAGTGGATTCACAACAAGGTCGTCGCTGGCGAGCTGACCATCCAGCAGATGGACGTGCAGACCTACTTCTTCCGGCGCAAGAACATCAACGCCAAGGGCGAGCCCCGCACCTGGACCGACCACCTGCTCTGGCACCATGCCTGCCACACGGTCGACCTGTTCCAGTATCAGACCGGCGGCGAAGCCACCGACGCCTTCGGGTTGCAAGGCCCCATGCACGATGAACTGGGCATCGCCATGGACATGTCGATCGGCATGAAGGCGGCCAACGGCGCCATCTGCACGCTGTCGCTGTCGTTCAACAACGAAGGGCCCTTGGGCGCCTATTTCCGCTACATCTGCGACAACGGCACCTACGTGGCACGCTACGACGATCTTTACGACGGCAACGACAACCCTATCGACCTTTCCGGCGTGGCGGTTTCCAACAACGGCATCGAACTGGCCGACCGGGAGTTCCTTTCGGCCATCAAGGAAGGGCGCGAGCCCAACAGCAGCGTCGCCCAGGGCCTATCGGCGATGCGTACACTGGATCGGATCGAACGCTCGTTCTCATCATAAGCGCTGCCCGCGGGCCCGGCGAAGGGAGGCGTCATGGCGGAATTTCAATGGACGGAAGCCTTCAGTGTCGGGAACGGCGCCATCGACGCCGACCACCAGGGCCTGTTCGCCCTGGTCGCCGAATTGCAGGCGGCGGACGCGAGCCACGTCGATCTCGCCGAGATCATCGGCCGCCTGGAAGCCTATGCCGCCGGCCACTTCGCGCGCGAGGAAGAACTGATGCGCAAGGTCGGCTATCCCGACTACGACGCCCATGTGGAAGAGCACGAAGCCTTCACCGAGTGGATCCACACGGTGAAACGCACCTATCGCCTGGCGGTGGAAAGCCCCTTCCATATCGGCAATGCGGTGAACAAGCATCTTGCCGACTGGCTGGTGAATCATATCATGAAGGAAGATATGAAGTACCGGGACTTCATCGTCGCCCAGAAAGGCTGAGCGGCGGGCAGTTTCTTCCCGGTGGCGGGGGGAAGCGCGCGCATGGCGGCACATCAATCGACGCAAGTGGCGATCATCGGAGGCGGACCGTCCGGCCTTCTGCTGTCGCAGCTCTTGCACCTGAACGGCATCTCAAGCTTCATCCTGGAACGCCAGAGCCGCGACTACGTCTTGGGCCGCATCCGCGCCGGCGTCCTGGAGCGCGGCATGGTGGCGCTGCTGCGCGAGGCCCAGGTGGCGGAACGCCTGGACCGCGAGGCGCTGATCCACGAAGGCTTCGACATCGCCTTCTCCGGCACCCGCCACCGCATCGACCTGGCCGGGCTTACCGGCGGCGATTGTGTCGTCGTCTACGGCCAGACGGAGATCACCAAGGACCTCTATGACGCCCGCGATGCCATGGACGGAATTGTCATCGATGAGGCCGCCGACGTCATGCCGCATGACGTGGAGACCGACGCCCCTTACGTCACTTTCCGGAAGGACGGCGCCGAGCATCGCATCGACTGTCAGTTCGTGGCCGGCTGCGACGGTTACCACGGCGTCAGCCGTTCGGTGTTCCCCGCCGGCGTCATCAAGACCTTCGAGCGTGTCTATCCGTTCGGCTGGCTCGGCCTTTTGGCTGATACGCCGCCGGTTTCGCATGAGCTCATCTACGTCAACCACGAGCGCGGTTTCGCGCTCTGTTCGCAACGCTCCAAGACCCGCAGCCGCTACTACCTGCAATGCACCGCCGACGAGAAGGTCGAGGACTGGCCCGACGACCGCTTCTGGGAAGAGTTGAAGGCGCGGCTGCCGGAAGGCGCCGCGAACGATCTGGTCACCGGGCCCTCCATCGAGAAAAGCATCGCCCCCTTGCGCAGTTTCGTCGCCGAGCCGTTGCGCCTGGGCCGACTGTTCCTGGCTGGCGACGCCGCCCACATCGTGCCGCCGACCGGGGCCAAAGGACTCAACCTGGCGGCATCCGACATCTATTTCCTGTCGCGCGGGCTGATCGACTATTTCAACAAGGATGATGAAGCCGCCCTCAACGCCTATTCCACCAAGGCGCTGGCACGGATCTGGAAGGCGGAGCGGTTCTCCTGGTGGATGACCAACCTGCTGCACCGCTTCGATCACGCCACGGCCTTCGACCGGCGCATCCAACGGACCGATCTCGAATACCTGTTTTCCTCCAAGGCCGCGATGACGTCGCTGGCCGAGAACTATGTGGGGCTTCCGTATGAGTGACGAAACGCCTTCCGCGGTATCGATGTTCGACTGGTCGATCTACCGCCACCTGTTCAGTGCGCCGGCGATGGAACAAATCTACGGCGAGCGCGCCACCATCGCAGCCTGGGTGGAAGTCGAGAAAGGCGTCGCCCGCGCCCAGGCCGCCGTCGGCATCATGCCAAAAGCGGCCGCCGAGACCATCAACGCCAGGCTCGACGCCGCCGCGATCGACCTCGAGCGGCTGCGTGCCGACACCCTGGATGTCGGTCGGCCCATCGTCGGCATGATCAAGCAACTGGCCGAACAAGCGGGCGAAGGCGCCGATGTCTGGGTGCATTACGGCGTCACCACCTATGATGTCATGGACACCGGCCGCGTGCTGCAATTGCGCGCCGGGCTCGATGAGATCGACGCGGCACTTTCACGATACCTGGGCAAGCTCGGCGAACTGGCTGCCCAACACCGCGACACGGTGATGATCGGGCGCACAAACAACCTGCATGCGCAGCCGATCACGCTGGGCGGCAAGCTCGCGGTCTGGATCGAGGAAGGGCTGCGGCACCGCGAACGTCTGTCCGAAGCGCGCAAGCGGCTTCTGGTGGTGCAGTTCGGCGGCGCCACCGGCACGCTGGCCTCGCTGCACCCCGACGGCCTCGCGTTTCGCCGCCGGGTGGCCGACGAACTGGGCCTCGGCCATGCGCTTTCCAACTGGCACAACGCGCGCGACAGCATGACCGAGGCGTCGCTGACGCTCGGCAATCTCTGCGCCTCGCTGGCGCGCAACGCGCAGAACATCAACAGCCTTTCCAGCACCGAAATCGGCGAATTGTCGGAAGCCGGCGGCGAGGGCCGCGGCCGGTCTTCGGCCATGGCGCACAAGTGCAATCCGCGCGCCGCCGAGTTCGCCGAAGCCGTTGCGCGCCTCGGCCGCCAGCGCGCCATGGGCCTGGCCGAGGTCATGGGCCAGGAACACGACCGTTGCGGCGGCACCTGGATCGCCGAATGGATGCTGGTGCCGGAGACCTTCCTTTTGACGTCGGGTGCGCTGGGCTGGGCCATCGACCTCCTCGACCGGTTGCAAGTGCACGACGACCGGATGCGCGCCAACGTCGACATGACGGGCGGCCTGGCGCTGACCGAACGCTTCACCCTGGCACTGGCGACAAAAATCTCGAAGTTTCAGGCACGCAAGATATTGGACGCGGCCTGCGCCCATGTCGCGGCGGAAGGCTGCACGCTCCCCGACGCGCTCAAGGCCATGCCCGATGTCCGCGAAGTGATGGATACCGACGAGATCGACGCGCTCGCCGATCCCGCGGGTTACGTCGGCGCCGCGCCGGAAATCGTCAATAATGTCTTGAAGGCGCTGGCCGCCAAGGAGTGAACACATGACCGAACCGAGCAACCTGATCGTCTTTCTGTCGGACAACCACAACCGGGCGTTCCTGGGCGCCGCCGGCCATCCGATGGTCAAGACGCCGGCGCTCGACGCCATCGCTCAGCGCGGCACGCGGTTTTCCAACGCCTACTGCACCAGCCCGCTTTGCTGCCCGTCACGCGCCGCCATCGCGACGGGACGCTATCCGCACCAGACCGGTTACTGGGATAACGCCCTCGCCTACGACGGCGGCGTCCCCACCTGGCACCATCGGGTGCGCGATGCCGGCAACGCCATGACCGCCATCGGCAAGCTGCATTTCCGTTCCAGCGACGACGACAACGGTTTCTCCGAAGAAATCGACACCATGCACATTGTCGAGGCCAAGGGCGCGTTGATTTCGCTGTTGCGTTCGACCCAGGACGGCGTGCCCCGGCGCAAGTCACACAAGGCGATCTATGAGGACTCCGTTCCCGGCGAGGCCGAATACCAGATCTATGACCGGCGCATCACCGGCCATGCCATCGACTGGCTGCGGCAGAACGGCAAGCAGGAGGCCCCCTGGACGCTGCTGGTCTCCTACCCGAGCCCGCACCCGCCGTTCAAGGTGCCGCAACGTTTCTGGGACATGTACCCGCTGGAAGACGTGCCGATGCCGGTGCAGTGGCGGGTCGAGGACCAGCCGGACCACCCGGCGCTTCGCTATCTGGCCTGGATGAATCACCTGGAGGAAGGCTTCAGCGAGGACTTCATCCGCCGTGTCATTGCCGGCTATTGCGGGCTGATCACCCACACGGACGAGCAAATCGGCGAGGTGATGGCGGAACTGGATACCCTAGGCCTGACCACCTCCACGCGGATCATCTACACCAGCGACCACGGCGAAGCCGCCGGCCATCATGGCCTTCTGGGCAAGGCCAACCACTACGAACACGCCATTGGGGTGCCGCTGCTGATGGCCGGGCCCGGCGTTCCCGAGGGCAAGGTCGTCGACACCTGCGTTTCGCACGTCGATCTGTTCCCGACCATCTGCGAAGCCATGGGCGCGGACCTGACGGCGGCGGATGCCGACCTTCCGGGCCGCTCGCTCTGGCCGATGCTCACCGCCGACACCAGCGAGGCCCGCACCGCCTTTGCCGAATACCACGCGCTCGGCAGCCGCAATTCCGGCTTCGCCTTTCGCGACGGCGGCATGAAGCTGGTCTATCACGTGGACATGCCGAACCAGTTGTTCGACCTCGCCGCCGATCCGATGGAGGAACGTGACCTGCTGGCCGGCGGCGCCAGCCATCCCGCCGCCGAGGCGCTGGAGCGGAAGTTGCGCACATTCCTCGATCCCGAAGCGACCGACGCCAGGAGCAAGGCCGATCAGGCGCGGCACATGGAGAAATTCGGCGGCATCGAGGAGGTGCGCAAGGCCGGCGTCTTCTCGCGCTCGCCCATTCCCGGCGCCAAGCTGGAGGTCGAACATGTCTGAGGGCGCCGGCAACCTCCTGCTCCTGATGTCGGACGAGCATTCGCGCAAGGCGCTCGGCTGTTACGGCAACGACCGCGCGCTGACGCCCAATATCGACCGACTGGCGGCACGCGGCACGCTGTTCGAGAACGCCTACACCCCCTGCCCCATCTGCGTGCCGGCGCGGGCATCCTTCGCCACCGGCCACTACGGGCATGCGAGCGGGCACTGGGACAACGCCACGCCCTATATCGGCGAGCCCCAGTCCTGGGGGCACCGGCTGCAACGGAACGGCAACCGGGTCGGCTCCATCGGCAAGCTGCACTACCGCAACGCCGAAGACCCGACCGGCTTCGACTTCCAGGAACTTCCCATGCATCTGGTGAACGGCATCGGGGATTTGCTGGGCTGCGTGCGCGAACCCTTGCCGGTGCGCTGGAAGACCCGTGACATGGCCGAGAAGATCGGCCCCGGCGAGACCAGCTACACCCGCTACGACCGCGACATCACCGATGCCGCCGTCCGCTGGCTGGAGGACCGCGCCGCCGAACCCGCACAGGAGAAGCCCTGGACCTGCTTCGTCTCGCTGGTGGCGCCGCATTTCCCTCTGATCGCGCCGGAAGACTTCTACGCGCTTTATGCCGAGAGCGGCATGATGCCGAACAAGCCCATCCCCGACCCCGACCATCCGTGGATGGCGGCGCTCCGGCAATGTTTCGTCTACGACAACTTCACCATTGAGAAGACCCGCATCGCGCTGGCCTCCTATTACGGGCTGGTCAGTTTCCTGGACGCCAACCTGGGGCGCATCCTCGATACCCTGGACGAAACCGGATTGGCCGCAAATACCCGCGTCGTCTACGTCAGCGACCATGGCGACAACATGGGCGAGCGCGGGCTCTGGGGGAAATCCAACCTGCTGGAGGAAGCCGCCGGCATTCCCACCATCGTCGCCGGCCCCGGCATCCCGGAAGGCCGGCGCCTGTCGACGCCCGTCAACCTGACCGACATCTATCCGACCGTCATCGAGACCGCCGGGCTGGCGCCGGACGCGAGCCGTCCGGGCTCCTCTTTGGCGGCGCTCGCCAACGCGCCGGACGAACCGGAACGCGCGGTGTTTTCCGAATACCATGCCGCCGGCGCGGTCACCGGCGCCTTCATGATCCGCAAGGGGCGCTGGAAGCTGATCCACTACGCCGGGATGGCGCCGCAACTGTTCGATCTCGCCGATGATCCGGACGAAACCCGAGACCTGGGCGAAAGCCCGGCCCACGCCGACATCCGCGCCGACTTGCAAGCCGAGCTTCGCGCCGTCTGCGATCCGGACGAGGTCGACCGCCGCGCCAAGCGCGACCAAGCGGCTATTCTGGAACGCCACGGCGGGCGCGACGCCGTCGTCGAGCGCGGCGGCTTCGGCGCCACGCCGGCGCCCGGCGAAAAAGCCGCATTCGTAAAAGGAGACAACTGACGTGTTCGAAAAATTCGAAGTCCGTGACCTGGACACCTCCGGCGCGCGCATCCATTTCCGCCATGGTGGCGATGGCCCGCCACTGCTGCTTCTGCACGGCAACCCGATGAGTCATGTGTCGTGGCACAAGATCGCCGACCGGCTGGCCGAACACTTCCACGTGGTGGCGCCGGACCTGCGAGGCTACGGCGATTCGTCGGCGCCCGAGCCGACCGCCAATGACAAGAACTATTCTTTCGGCGCCATGGCACTGGACGGGGTCGAGGTCATGCAGTCCTTGGGCTACGACGAGTTCTTCGTCGCCGGCCATGACCGCGGCGCGCGCACGGCGCACCGCATGGGCCTCGACCATCCGGACAAGGTTCAGCGCCTGGCCGTCATCGATATCCTGCCCAGCCACCACGTCTGGTCCAACGCAGACGCCGCCTGGGCGAAGAAATCCTGGCACTGGCTGTTCATGATCCAACCCTGCGCCGAGGAAATGATGAGCGCCGTGCCGGCGCGCTGGTTCATGGAACAGAAGCTGTCGAAACCGGGGATCGGCCTTGGATTTTTCGATCCGGCCGCCTTCGAGGAGTACGTGCGCTGTTTCAACGAGAAGACCATCCGCGGCTCCTGCGCCGACTACCGCGCCTGCGCCGGCATCGACTTCGAACGGGATTCCCAGGACTTCGAGGCCGGCAACAAGCTCACCATGCCGACCCTGGCGGTCTGGGGCGCGCGCAGCCATACCGGCACGGTATGGGGCGACGTGTTGGAGGTGTGGCGCGACTATGCCGACGACGTCACCGGCGGCCCCATCGACTGCGGTCACTATGTCCCTGAGGAAGCCCCGGAAGACACCTACGCCTGGATCATGCGGTTCTTCGCGGGCTGATCACCCGCCGTTCTTCTGCCGTTTCTTGTGGCGCATGTGGCTGATCGAGCGCCAGATCATGATCGAGAACCCGACGGCCAGGAACGCCGCCGACACCGGCTCGGTGACGAAGATCATCAGGCCGTTGTCGGAAAGCAGCAGCGCCTGGCGGAAGGCCTCTTCCATGTTCTTCGCCAGCACGAAGGCGATGACGAAGGCGGCGGCGCTGAACTCGGTCCTGCGCATGCCATAGCCGATGACACCGAAAATCAACGCGACGGCGACGTCGAGCACGCTGGCGCGGGTCGAATAGGACGCCGCGACGGCGGTCAGGAAGATGAACGGATAGAGGTATTTGGTCGGCAGCAGCGCGATCAGGCGGCCGATATGCGGCCCGAGGAAATAACCCATGGCGCCGTAGGCGGCGATACCCAGGAGGCCGGCGGCAAACAGCGAGTAGATCAGTTCGCGGCTGAAGGGGTTGTCGAAAATCTGCGGTCCGACCTGGATGCCGTGGATCAGGAACACACCGATCAGAATCGCGGCGATGGTGGATCCCGGAATGCCCAGCGACAGCAGCGGGATCATCGACGGACCGGAGACCGCATTGTTGGCCGATTCCGGCGCGGCAATGCCTTCGACGATGCCGGTGCCCCACTTCTCCGGTTCCTCGGAGCGGCGCTTTTCCTCGCCGTAGGCGACGAAGCAGGCGACCGATGAGCCCAGCCCCGGCATCATGCCGATGAACGAACCGATCAACGAAGACCGGATCATCAGCGGAACGCAGCGCTTGAACTCGGCCCAGGTGAGGTGATCGGCATCGGGACGTCGCTCTTCGGTCTCGCCCATTTCACTAAGATGGCTTTTTGCCAGTTTTTCCGCCTGGATGATGATCTCGGAGATCACGAACACGCCAATCAACAGCGGCACCAGGGCGAGCCCTTCCTCCAACTCGTTGAAGCCCATGGTCAGGCGCGGCGTGTTGTTGATGATATCCAGGCCGACCATCGCGGCGATGGCGCCGAACAAGGTCGAAATGATGCCCTTGATCACCGACTTGCCGACCACCGAACCGATGACCACGAAGGCCATGACGTAAATGGAGAAGTACTCCGTCGGCCCGAAGGTCTTGGTGTAGCTGGCAACGAACACGGCGCCGAATATCAAGATCAGTTCACCGGTGTAATCACCGACCATGGAGGCGACGGCGGCGGTCTTCAGCGCCTTGCCGCTCTCGCCCCGCTGGCTCATGGGGTAACCGTCGAGCATGGTCGCGGCGGACGCCGTGGTCCCGGGCGTGTTGAACAGGATGGCGGCGATGGAACCGCCGTAGCGGCCGGACTTGCCGATCACATAGAGAAATGCCAGCGCCGGCAGCGGTCCCAGGTGGAACGACAGCGGCAGCAGCATGGCAATGGCGGCGGACGCCGTCAGCCCCGGCAGCGCGCCGAAGACGATGCCGATGAAGGCGCCGAAAAAGACGAAAAACAGCGCCTGCAAATCCGAAAACAAATTGGTGAAACCGGCAATGAGGTCCAACATCGATCAAGCTCCGATAGAAATTCGTGGTGGCTCAGTTGCCGGAAATCAGGCTGGAAAGCGCGCTCAGATCGACGAGCGCGCCGGCGGGGTCGTATAGCCCCATCAGCCCCATGAAGACGAACTCATAGACCACGGTGCCGATCAGCGGCATCAGGATCAGCGGGCGCCAGCGGCGGTTGCCGAACGCAAGCAGCATCAAGAACAACGCAATGAGGGTCGAGATCAGGTAGCCAAACGCCCAGAACATGGCGATATAGGCGACACCGCAGCCGATGACCTGGAACACCCGGATAACATCGGAATCAGCGAACCCGTATTCGTCCTCCGCCGGGATTTCGTCCTCGTCCTCGCCGTTCTTTTCTTCGAACATGGTAACGACGGAAATCAGGACCCCCAACGCCATGATCAGCACCGCGATGAAAAGCGGAACCGTCCGTGAGCCGATCAATTCCTCATGTTCCGCCGGTATTTGCAGCGCTTCATAGGTTAAGAAACCACCGATGACCAGACAGGCCACCGTCACGCAATTTACAACGTTGTTTCTTGACGTCATTTCGGCCATTTACCGCGCCCCCGCGCGTGCTTGGGTTTCCCTACTCGAATACGCGGAGACCGGCGGCTATCCGGAGATAGCCGCCCTTCCCACTTAAATTGTAGGTTCGTTATTTCCTAAGGCCTACGCGCTCGACGACGGGGCCCAGGATTTCATAGAGCTTGTTCAGCCGCGCCATTTCGTCTTCCGGCGAAACGTAGATCGTCCCAAGGTTCGACTGCTTCAGGAACCGGCCGAAGCCCTTCATTTCGGTGACGCTCTTAACCGCGGTCACCAGCTTCTTGACCACGTCGTCGGGCATGCCCTTCGGACCCCACAGGCACATGGGACCATCAACGTCGAAGCCAGGCAGCTTCAATTCGGTGAAGGTCGGCACGTGCTTCGCGGCCGGGTCACGCTCGGCCAGGGGAACGCCGATCGAACGGGTGTCGTTCTCGAAGCCCTTTTCGTTGTGGACGCCGTTCCACGACGCATCGACTTTCTGAGCAATCAGTGCCGCACGGGCGCGCGAGCCGCCCTTGAACGGGATCTTCATGTTGTTCAGGCCCCAGGTGTCGAACACCAGGTGACCGACCAGGGCGTGCATGGTGGCCGCGCCGGAGGTCGACCAGGTCACGGTCTTGCCGCTTTCCTTCATCGCCTTCAGCCAGCTCGCCGCATCCTTATGCGGGCTCGAGGCGTGCACGAACAGCGACGACACGAGGCGCGTCATGCAGCCGATCGGCGTGAACTGTTCGCGCGGATTGACCGGCGACTTCGAGTTCGCCATGTCGGCGGCGGCGAAGGTGCCGGAGTTGATGATGTGCAGCGTGTAGCCATCGGGCTTGGAATCGGCAACGATCTTCGCCGCCTGCATGCCCGAGCCGCCCGGCCGGTTGACCACGACCATCGGCATGCCGTTCATTTCCGGCACTTCGTGGACGTAGCTGGCGAAACCGCGCGCCGTGGTATCGGTACCGCCGCCGGCGGAGAAGCCGACGTAAAGCTTGACCGGTTTTTCCGGGAATTCCGCCAGGGCCGGCACCGCCGTACCCAGGGCAAAAGCCGAAGCCACCGCGGCCAGGCTGACGCCCATGATCTGTCCTTTGAATTTCATCGTATTGCCTCCCAACTGATGAAACGATTCCAATCGAATTTCTGCGCGTAGCATAGACACATGTGACGTCGCCGCACAATACGGCGCCTGCAAATCACGCATCAGTTTGTCAAATAACCCATTGAAAAAACGCATACACCCTAAGCGGGAATCACTCCGGCTCGCCCGTATCGGGGTCGAATTTGGTCTCCGGCTTCAGGCCCGGCCGCTGCAAACCCAAGCTGATGGCACCGTTTTCCGCGTAGTTGCCGGCCGCCGCGCGGGCCGCCGCCGCGTCCCAGATTTCGTGCCAGGCCCCCAGGGAATAGCCGTACCACGGCGCCTGCGGCATCAGCCTCGGCAGTTCCAGTTCCTCCCATATCTCCTTGGCGCGTTCCATGTATTCACGTTTCGGCAGCGCCAGCGGCGGCATCGGCGATTTCATCGTGGCGTCGACCAGAAGCGTCGAATCCTCCTCGCCCGAATGCTCCCGCTTCGGCCCGTGACCCTGACCGCGGTGCGGCACCAACTGCATGTCCTTCACCGGGTTGCAGCGGTAGGCCATGGCCCAGAGGATCGAATCGGGGCTGTCGACGTCGATGTCGTCGTTGACGGCGATGCAGATCTTGCCGCAATCGCCCTTGAAGAAGGCCGCGCCATGCAGCGCCCGCCAGACTTCCGTCGTCGGCACGCCGGTCTCCAGGGTCACCACGGTGACCCGCAACAGCCCGGTTAGCGGTTCGTGCAACGACACCTTCTTTACCCCCTTGATGCTCAGGGTCTGGCTCAGGTGCTTCAGGAACAGCGGCTCATAAGCGACGCGCTTGATGACGCTGGACTCGCTCGGCGCCACCTGGCTGATGTAGGACGGCACCACCGCGTCGCTGCGCCGCGTCACCGCCGTCACCCGCATCGGCATGTTGTATTCCTCGAGCGCGATATGGCCGTGCGACTCGCCGAACGGGCCTTCGGGCTCGACCTGGGTGGTATCGATGTAGCCTTCGATCACCACCTCGGCCTCCGCCGGCACCAGCAAATCCACAGTCTTCGCCTTGACCACGCGGATCGCCTCGCCGGCAAGGCCGCCGGCGACGGTGAATTCATCGACGCCGATCGGCAGCTTCTGCGGCCCCATGAAGGCAACGTAAGGTGGGCAGCCGAGCACGATGGCAACCGGCATTTCCTTGTCGCCGCGCGCCTGGTGCTTCAGATAATGCTGATAGCCGCCGGCGCCGCCGACCCGCGTCGCCATGCGTACCACCACCCGATCCGGCGCCTTCAGCGCGCCCCGGTAGGTACCCATGTTCTGCACGCCGGTCTCCGGGTCCTTGGTGATGACGTTGGTGGCGCTCAAGGTCGGCGCACTGTCGAAACCGGGCGTGGAGACCGGGATCGGCAGGATATCGACGCCGTGGCCTTCCTCCGAGATGACGTCGCCGGTCTCTACGATTTCATGGCAGGGCGCGTCGGTGACCTCGACGGGATCGACGGGATTGGCGATGGCGCGGTCCCACTTCTCCTGGATGTCGGCCAGGTCGCAGTCCATGCCGGTGGCGTAGATGGCGCGGTTGGCCGCCATGCCGCCGACGATCACCGGAATCTCGTACTTGCGCCCGCGCCCGTCCTTGATGTTGGTGAACAGGAACGCCTTGCGTTCTTCCTCCTTGAGACCGCCGACGAACTGCCAGCGCATCAAGGGGTGTATCTCGCTGTCCTTGTCGATCTCCCTGTCGATGCGGACGACGAGGTCCTTTGCTTCCAATTCGGCGATATGCGCGTGCAGGTCCCTGTATCCCGACTTTGCGGTCATTCCTCTCCCTCCCTGGTGGATTGGCCGTCGGCAGTGTAGGCATTTTGCCGAGCCGGGCAAACCGCCTGTTACCCGGATAGGGTAAGAGAACAGTTGCAGGGCGCATCATTTTTTGTTGGTATACAAATGAAATTGTCGCGAGGCGCGCGATCGGGAGTTTGGCGTTTCCCCGCGGCGGCTGAGCCTTAATATAAAGGCCCAGATGCAACACGGTTTTCCGGACACAAGGAAAACCCGGAATTGGAGGATACGGTCCCATGAACTTGAAGACGATCATTGCTGGCGCCGCGGTTGTTGCCGTGGGCGCCCTGGCCACGCCGTCCAACGCCGCCGATACGATCAAGATCGGCGACCTTAACAGCTACAAGAATCTGCCGGCCTTCACCGGCCCCTATAAGAAAGGCCTGGAACTCGCCCTCGACGAGATCAACGCCAAGGGCGGCGTCATGGGCAAGAAGCTGGAACTGATCTCCCGCGACGACCAGGGCAAGCCCGGCGAAGCGGTGAAGATCGCCGACGAACTGTTCAGCCGCGACGGCGTGGTGATGATCACCGGTTCGCTGTTCAGCCATATCGGTCTGGCGCTGGCCTCTTACGCCGGCGAGAAGAAGCGCGTCTACCTGGCGGCCGAGCCGCTGGCTGACGCGCTAGTCTGGGCCAAGGGCAACCGCTACACCTTCCGGCTGCGCCCGTCGACCTACATGCAGGCGGCGATGCTGGCGGAAGTCGCGGCCGCCGATCCGAAGGCCAAGCGCTGGGCGACCATCGCGCCGAACTACGCCTACGGCAAGGACGCCGTGGCGGCGTTCAAGAAGGTCCTGAAAGCCAAGCGCCCGGACGTGGAATTCGTCACCGAGCAGTGGCCGGGCCTGTTCAAGATCAACGCCGGCGCGGAAGTGCAGGCGCTGGAATCGGCCAAACCCGATGCCATCTACAACGTCACCTTCGGCGGCGACCTGGCCAAGTTCGCCCGTGAAGGCAGCCTGCGCGGCCTGTTCGACAACCGCCTGGTGCTCGGCCTCTTGTCGGGCGAACCGGAATATCTCGATCCCCTGAAGGGCGACGCACCCGACGGCTGGGTGGTCACCGGCTATCCCTGGTACGGTATCGACAAGCCCTCGCACCAGGCCTTCGTCACCGCCTACGATGCCAAATTCAAGGACTACCCGCGCGTCGGCTCGCTGGTCGGCTACAACACCATGCTGTCCATCGCCGCCGCCCTGAAGCGGGCCGGCTCCACCGATACGGAAAAGCTGGTTGCCGCCTTCGAAGGGCTCGATGTCGATACGCCTGTGGGCAAAATCCACTATCGCAAGATCGATCACCAATCCACCATGGGCGCCTATGTCGGCAAGACCGCGGTCTCGAACGGCAAGGGCATCATGATCGATTGGGCCTACAAGAACGGCGCCGACTACCTGCCGTCCGACGCAGAAGTCATGAAGATGCGTCCGGCCAACTGATCGACGGAACCAAGGGCGGGCGCCTCGGCGACGCGGCACCCGCCCTTTTCCATTCCCTTCCCTCCGCCCGGCCCGAGGACGAGCCATGGCCTTCTATTTCGCCCAGTTGCTGACAGGGCTCGCCAACGCGGCGGCGCTGTTCCTGGTGGCGTCCGGGCTGTCGATCATCTTCGGCGTCACCCGGGTGGTGAATTTCTCGCACGGGTCGTTCTACATGCTCGGCGCCTACGTCGCCTATTCGGCGATGCTGGTTTTGCCGGGGATCGCCGGTTTCTGGACATCGATCCTGCTGGCCGGCATCGCCGTCGGGCTGATCGGCGTCATCGTCGAGGTCTGCGTCCTCAAGCCCATCTACAAGGCGCCGGAACTGTTCCAACTGGTCGCCACCTTCGGCGTCATCCTGGTGATCCAGGACCTGACCTTGATGACCTGGGGGCCGGAGGACCTGTTCGGCCAGCGGGCACCTGGGTTCAGCGGCGTGGTGCGCATCTTCGGCGAACCGGTGCCGTCCTACGACCTGGTGCTGATCGTCTTTTCGCTGGTGGTGCTGGCGGGGCTCTGGCTGTTGTTCAACAAGACCCGCATGGGCGTCCTGGTGCGCGCCGCCACGCAGGACCGCGAGATGGTCTCGGCCTTGGGCGTCAATCAATCGTTCCTGTTCTCCGCCGTGTTTTTCCTGGGTGCCTTCCTGGCCGGCATCGGCGGCGCCGCGCAACTGCCGAAAGGCAGCGCCAACCTGTTGATGGATTTCGGCATCCTGGCGCCGATCTTCGTCGTCGTCGTCACCGGCGGCATGGGCTCGATCTTCGGCGCTTACGTGGCCTCGGTGCTGATCTCGGTGCTGCAGGTCTACGGCATCCGGTTGCTGCCCGACAGCACGCTCGTCCTCATGTTCGTGGTCATGGCCGTGGTTCTGGTTCTGCGCCCCTGGGGCCTGTTCGGCAAGCCCGAAATGGCCGGCGATCACGGCGCCCAGGGCCCGCCGCCGAAGCCGATCCGCGAGCTCGGCATGGGCGGCAAGCTCGCCGTGCTGGCGCTGATCGTGGCGCTGGCGCTGGTGCCGCTGGTGGGCGTCAAGTTCGTCACCGTGTTGGCGGCCGACATCCTCATCTTCTGCCTGTTCGCCGCCAGCCTGCATTACATTCTGGGTGTCGGCGGGCTGGTGTCGTTCGGCCACGCCGCCTTCTACGGCGGCGGCGCCTATGTGGCGGCACTGTTCGTCCATTACGCCGAGACGCCGATGGAACTGGCGCTGATGCTGGCGCCCCTGGGCGCCGGCCTGGCGGCGCTGGTGGTCGGCTGGTTCTGCGTGCGCCTCACGGGCGTCTACTTTGCCATGCTGACGCTGGCCTGCGCCCAGGTGCTCTGGTCGGTGGTGTTTCAGTGGGGCGAGTTCACCGGCGGCGACGACGGCATCCTCGGCGTCTGGCCGTCCGAATGGGCCAAGGACCCGGCGATCTACTATTACCTGGTCATGGTGCTGGCCATCGGCGGCATCGTCGTCATTCGCGCCATGGCCTTGACGCCATTCGGCTACGCGCTCCGGGGCAGCCGCGATTCGGCACTCAGGAGCGAAGCCATCGGCCTCAACGTCAAGCTGATCCAGTGGGCGTCGTTCGTCTTCGCCGGCGCCATGGCCGGGCTGGCGGGCGGCCTCTTCGTTTTCGCCAAGGGCAGTGTGTTCCCCACCGAGATGGAGATCGCGCGCTCCTTCGATGCGCTGATCATGGTGTTCCTGGGCGGCGTGCAATCGCTCTCAGGCCCCATCGCCGGCGCCAGCGCCTTCACGCTTTTGCACGACTGGCTGTCCAGGTTCGAATACTGGCGGCTTTTGCTGGGCATTCTGATCATCGGCATCGCCGTATTGATGCCGGGCGGGCTCGCCGGGGCGATGGAACAACTGCGCGGCCTCCTCCGCCGTAAATCCGCGGGGGCCCAGCCATGAGCTTCCTCGACGTCAGCGGGCTCTCGAAGTCCTTCGGCGGCAACCGCGCGGTGGCCAACGTCAGCTTCGGCCTCGAAAAGGGCGAACTCTTGGCGCTGATCGGTCCCAACGGGGCGGGCAAGTCGACCTGTTTCAACATGATCTACGGCATCCTCGCGCCCGATGAGGGCTCGGTGAAGCTCGACGGCCAGGAACTTGTCGGGATGAAGCCGCGCGAAATCTGGCGCAAGGGCGTCGGGCGCACCTTCCAGATCACCGCCGTCTACGCCTCCATGTCGGTGGTCGAAAACGTGCAGATGGCGTTGATTTCGCATCACCGCAAGGCATTCTCGGCCATCTGCCGCGCCGCCGGGCTCTACCGCGAAGACGCCATGAAGCTGCTGGACCTGATCTCCATGGCCGACCAGGCCGACCGCGCCGCCAATATCCTGGCCTATGGCGACTTGAAGCGGCTGGAACTGGCCATGGCGCTGGCGCACGACCCGGCGCTTTTGCTGATGGACGAACCGACCGCCGGCATGGCGCCCGGCGAGCGCCGAGCGCTGATGAAGCTCACTGCCGACATCGTCGCGGAGCGCAATGTCAGCGTGCTGTTTACCGAACACGACATGGATGTCGTCTTCGAGAATGCGCACCGTCTGCTGGTGCTCAATCGGGGCGAATTGCTGGCCGAAGGCAGCGTCGATGCCGTCCGCGCCGATCCGCGCGTGCAGGAGGTCTATCTCGGCGGCGGCTCCACCTTCGCGTCGGAGGCCGGCAATGCTTGAGATCACCGACATCCACACCTTCTACGGTGGCGCCCATATCCTGCACGGGGTATCGCTGAAGGCCGAGGCCGGCGAGGTGGTGGCTCTCTTGGGCCGCAACGGCGCGGGCAAGACCACCACCATCAAGAGCGCCATCGGCCTGGTGCGCCCGGCATCTGGCCGCATCACCTTCGCCGGCACCGACACCACGCAACTGGCCTCCTACAAGACCTGCCGGTTGGGGCTCGGTTACGTGCCGGAGGAACGGCGCATTTTCACCGATCTGACCGTGCTGGAAAACCTGGAGGTCGGCCGCCGGCCGGCAGCCTCTGGGCTCGAACCCTGGACGGCGGAACGGCTGTTCCAACTGTTCCCCAACCTGGCCGAGCGGCGCTCCAATGCGGGCGGCCAGCTTTCCGGCGGCGAGCAGCAGATGCTGACCATCGCGCGCACGCTAATGGGCAACCCGAAGATGATCTTGCTCGATGAGCCTTCCGAAGGCATCGCGCCGGTGATCGTCGAGAAGATGGCGGAGACCATCCTGGAACTGAAAAGCACCGGCCTGACGGTGCTGATCTCGGAACAGAACCTGCACTTCGCCAAGCTGGTCTCCGACCGCGCCTACATCATCGAAAGCGGCGAGATGCGCTACGATGGCACCATCGCCGAGCTGGAAGCCAGCCCAGACGTGCGCGAGAAGTACCTGGCGGTCTGAGCCCTAACGCAGCCCGTCTTCCCCCGTTACCTGATCGACGCTGAGCCCGCCCATGCGGTTGTGGATGCGCGGGCCCTTGCTCATGGCCAGCGCGAACAGGATTTCGTCGGCGCGGGGACCATCCGGGACGCCCACTTCCATGGCGTCGAAGTGGCTGCGCACGTAGGCCGCGTTGATATGACCCAGGGGGACGTCGACGCGCGTTCCGGGCCCGCCCACCTTCATGGCCGACGGCACGATGGCCTTGGCCTCGCCCAGCCGCTCGCGCATGGCGTAGCCGCCGGGCACGTGCCAGAGCGCCGTGTGCTCCAGTTCCCCCGCCTCGCCGGCCATCGCCGCCTTACCGTAACCGTCGATGCCGTCCAAGCCGCCCAAGGCCTCGATCAGTTTGTCGGTCATCATCAAGCCCAGGGGCTTCAGGTCATCCATGGCCGATTGCAGGTCATCTTCGTAGCGCCCCGCAAAGGGGTTTTTGACCAGCGCCACGATGGCGGCGCGGACGCGGGGCACTGCCGGCGCCGGGCCGTTCTCGTGGTGGATTTCCTCCATGAACAGCATGGTCTTGCGCAAGGGAAAGTCAGGCATGGACGAGGGTCCTCTCTTCGGTTTCGAACGGAGCTCCGGCACCGACGAGGCGGAGCTCCCGGTTAAGCGTCAGGAGCGCGCCGCCAATCAGGCCGCGCGCCAGAAAATCTTCCGCAGAGCCGACACCGCGCGCCAACGCCATCGCGGTCTCTTCCGCCGTCAGCGCACCGACCTCGACGGTCACCAGGCGATCACCCAGATCGCTGTCGGGCGCGAGCTCGCTCGCCGGCTGGCGCCGGATGGCGGCATGGCCGGGCAGGTCGATGGCATTGGCGATCAGCGTCGCGGCCACGTCGGCGGCGGCGGCCGTTTCCGCCACCACGCTGACCGCATCGGCGATCCCCAGGGAATGGCTGCTCCCGCGCCATCCGGACGTGGCGAGCCCGCGATATGGGTCGTCGGCGGCAATGACGATGCGGCCCGCGACCTCGGCGGCCAGCGCCGCCTCAGTCCGCTCGCCGGGCAACAGGTGGAAGGCCGCGTCGCCGCCGTTGTTGACGTAGGCCTTGGCGATCTCCGCGCCGGCCATCTCTGATATGATCTCATCCGCCACCGCGCCGGCGACGGCGGCCATGGGGGTGACGAAGACATCATCATGCGGCCGGACCGCGGCGCCCATGCGCCGGGCCACGGGGCCTTGGAATTCCGCGCCCGGCACCAGCGGCCGGCGCAGCGCCGGCAGTTCATCCACAAGCTCCTGCAATAGAGTCTCGAAGCGGCGGACAGCGCGGCCATAGGCATCTTCGCGCCCCGGCCCCCAGGCCTCGACGATCAGGTCGATGGGGCCGTGGTGCAGGTGCAGCCGGCGGCCGTCGGGCAGCATGGCGGCCTGGGCGGCCTGCATGTCAGTCGTCTTCCGGATGCGGGAAGGCGTCACCCAAGGGCGGCGCCATGGCGCGCACGTCATCGCCGTACTCGCCGCCCTCGGCCAGGATGTCGGCCAGCAGCCGCACCGCGCCGTCGTGACCGCCGAGCGCCTTGTAGTCGTCGCGCCGGAGCGTGAATTCGATGGGCGCGACAATGGCCGGCGTCGGCACGTAGCCG
Source organism: Rhodospirillaceae bacterium (assembly GCA_038125725.1). Classification (GTDB taxonomy): domain Bacteria; phylum Pseudomonadota; class Alphaproteobacteria; order Rhodospirillales; family Casp-alpha2; genus TMED8. The sequence continues at coordinate 11,902 of JAYPEK010000040.1, read as the reverse complement.
AACGAGTTGTCCGGCATTTCGGTCACGTCCGCCATGATGGTGATGCCGCCGCCGGGCCACACATAGGCGGGCGCGCCGCCGCAGCTCACCCGGGTGCGCAGATCATGCACCGAGCGCGTCAGCTTCACCGGATTGCGCGTCACGCCGGACCGCAGCGAGCCGCCGGCGCCGCCCATGAACAGGACGGTCGACAACGCCGGTTCGCAGTTCTCGGCGATCAGGTCCACCGTCGGCTCCAGTTGCCTGGGCATTTCCTTCAGCACCGGCGTCAGCGCCTCGTCGAGGACGTAATAGGCGGACTGCTCGCCGGTGGTGGAGACCATCAGCACGCTCAAGCCCGGCCGCGCCCCCTTTTTCGGGTTCCATTCGCCGAGGATCACCAGCGGGTCCTCGATATCGGTGCCGCCCCAGCCGAGCCCCGGGTCCGCCACTTGGAAATAGCGCCCCGGCGTCGAGCGCCGTCCCTTGATGTCGATGCCCGTGTCGGGCCAGTCCAACACCTTGCCGGCCTGGTGTTCGGAGACGACGCCGGTGATGTGGTCATCGACCACCACCACCTCGTCCACCAGCCCCTTCCATTGCGAAGCGAACATGCCGATGGTCGCCGAGCCGCAGCCGACCCGCATGCGGTGCTCGGGCTTGCCGTCGATGATCGGCGCGCGGCCGGCTTCGACGACGACGGTGGAACCGCCGTCGATTCTCAGTTCCACGGCCTGCTTGTTGCAGAGATCCATCAGCGTCTGGCAGGTGACGCGCCCCTCTTTCTTGGAGCCGCCCGTCAGGTGATGCACGCCGCCCAAGGACAGCATCTGCGAGCCGTATTCGCCGGTGGTGACGTGGCCGACGGCCTCGCCATCGGCGCGCACGGTGGCGGTTTCCGCGCCCAAGTGCCGGTCGGTGTCGATTTTGATCTTCGCCCCGCAGTAGGAGAAGATCGCCTCCGACACCACGGTGACGAAATCCGCGCCCTCGACCTCACGGCTGACGATGAAGGGGGCGGGCTTGTAGTCGGGATAGGTGGTGCCGGCGCCGACGGCGGTGACGAACACCTCGTCACCCCGGAACACGCGGCCGTCCCAATCGGATTGCAGGAACGGCACCACTTCGCCGCCAGCTTCCAGCGTGCGGTCGAGGATGGTCAGCGGGTCGCAGCGAATGATCTTGCCGCCTTCGTTGGCATAGCGGTCGCAGGCACCGGCCTTGCCATCGGCGATGTAGCACATCACCGGGCAGGCGTCGCAGCGGACCTTGCCGTCTTTCACCTCGGTCATCATCTTCCCTCCGCTTCCCGGATCGCCGCCAGCACCCGGTGCGGCAGCGCCGGCAGGCGCGTCACCTTCGCCCCCGTGGCGTGGCGGATGGCATTGAGGATCGCCGGTGCCGTCGGGATCAGCACATGCTCACCAAGTCCCTTGGCGCCCATGGGGCCTTCCGGGTCGGTCTTCTCGATCAGGATGGATTGAATCTCCGGCATGTCGCCAACGGTCGGGATCAGGTAGTCGTGCAGGTTCTCGGTCACGCCCGGCAGGTATTCCTCCAACAAGGCCATGCCGAGCCCCTGGGCGATGCCGCCCTCGATCTGGCCCTCGGCCAGCAGCGGGTTGATGGCGCGCCCGACGTCGTGCGCGGCGGTGATGCGCCGCACCTTCACGGTCCCCAACTTCACGTCCACGTCCAATTCCACCAACTGCGCACCGTAACCGAAGACCGCATAGGGCTTGCCCTGCCCGTTCTGATCGAGCCCGGTGGTCGGCGGATCGTAGGTTTCCTCGGCCGCCAGCACATAGCCGTTGGCGTCGGCCTCGAGCCGCGAGAGATCGATTTCCGAGCGCTCGGCACCTTCGGTGATGACGATGCGCCCCGCATCGAACGCAATCGCCGCGCCCTCGCCCCGGTTGCTCAGCCGCAGGATGGTCTGGCGCAGTGCCCGGCCGGCCAGTTCGGCGGCCTTGCCGGAAACGTAAGTCTGGCGCGAGCCCGACGTCTTGCCGCAGTCCGGCGTGATCGCGGTGTCGGCGCCGATGCATTCGATGGCATCGATGCCGACACCCAAGGCGTCGGCCAGAATTTGCGGGATCACGGTATTGGACCCCTGGCCGATATCCACCGCGCCCTGATGCAGCCTGAGCCGCCCTTCCGCCGTCACGCCCAAGCGCATGGTCGACGGATTGGGGATCGAGGTATTGCCGCAGCCGTACCAGCAGGACGCCACGCCGACGCCGCGCCGCACCGGGCCCTGTTCGGCATTGACGATATTGGCCAGCGCCAGTGCTTCTTCCCAGCGCGTGCGCAGCGCATCCAGACATTCGACGGTGCCGACGGCCTGGAGTTCCTGGCCGAAAGCGGTCACGTCGCCATCCCGGAGCGCGTTCAGGCGGCGGAATTCCAACCGGTCCATGCCGCAGGCCTCGGCCAGTTCATCGTAAAGCGTTTCCTGCAACACGGCCGCCTGTGGCACGCCGAAGCCCCGGAACGCCCCCGACACCGGCCCGTGCGTATGGACGGCGCGGGCTCTGCCTTCATAGGCCGGCGTGCGGTAGGGACCCGGCGCATGGATCGGCACTCGGCCCGCCACTGTCGGCCCCCACGACGCATAGGCACCCGTGTTGAAATCGCCTTCCATGGTCATGGCGGTGACGCGCCCTTCCGCGTCGGCGCCGATGCGTGCGCGCAGCGTCGCCGGGTGGCGCTTGGTCGACGACATCAGCGATTCCGAACGCGCATAGACCATGCGGCAGGGCCGGCCGGTCTTCAGCGCCACCAACCCGATCAGCGGCTGCACCGAGAGATCGAGCTTGGAACCGAAGCCGCCGCCGGCGGCAGCCGGCAGGATGCGCACCTTCTCTTTCTCGAGGCCCAGCACCTTGGCCGTATCGTCGCGGTCCATGATCGGCGCCTGGGTACAGGCCTGGATACAGAGCACGTCGCCTTCCATCCAGGCGGTTCCGGCCTCGGGTTCGATATAGGCATGTTCCACATAGGCCGTTCGCATGGCACCGTCGACCACATGCGCCGATGCGGAAAGCGCTGCCTCGGCGTCGCCTTGGCGCACCATGCCCGACGTCAACACGTTGCCGGGGCGGTCGTCGTGCACCGGCCGTTCGGCCGCCAGTGCGGCCTCCGGTTCGACATAGTCGTCGCCGGGCTGCCATTGAACGGGGAAGCCCGACAAATCCAACTCGCCCAGGCTCGCCGTCTCGCCGGCCACCAAAGCCACCGCCTCGCCCCGGAACCGCGCACGGCCTTCCGCCAGTGCCGGTTGCTCGGCGAAGGCCGGAATGACGCCGAAGCGGTTATCGCCGTCAATGTCGGCGGCGGTGAACACGAACTCGACGCCGGGGGTATCGCGACACCAGGCGTCCAGATCGCCGAAGGAGAACGTCGCGTCGTGATGCGGCGAACGCACCGCGCGCAACCAAAGTGCGCCTTCGGGCCAGAAATCGGCGCCGAAAACTTCGGTGCCCGCGACCTTGGGAACGCCGTCCAGGCGCTCGATGCGTGCGCCGACGGCTTCGCCCGCCCCCGGCAGGGCCGGCGCCACGCCGGGGTGCGCGGCATCCAGCACCGCATCGACGATTTTCTGGTAACCGGTACAGCGGCAAAGCACGCCGCCGATGGCGTCCTCGACCTCGGCGCGGGACGGATGCGGGTTCTCCCGCAATAGCGACGTCGCCGCCATCAGCATGCCGGGCGTACAGATACCGCATTGCGCCGCGCCATGGCGTAGGAACGCGGCCTGCAAGTCGGCCAGCCTTCCATCGGAGCCCCCTTCCCCGCCGATGCCTTCCACCGTGGTGACGCGGCGCCCGGCGGCCTGGCGCGCCGGCATCAGGCAGGAACAGACGGGCGCGCCATCGACTAAAACGGTACAGGCGCCGCAGTCGCCGGCGTTGCAGCCGACCTTGGTGCCCTTGAGGCCCAAATCCTCGCGCAGCAGTTCGCTCAGCCGGCGGGCCGGCGGCGCGGCGACGGTGCGCTCCTCGCCGTTGACGACGAGCGTCAGGGTTTGGCGCTCCACGTTCATGTCACCGCCCCTTCCAGCGTGCGCCGCACCAACTCGCAGGCGGCGTCAGCGCGGTACTCGGCATCGGCACGGATATCGGTGATCGGCGCCAGCGCGTCGGCAATCATGGCATCGGTGACCGGGACGCTAACGCCGGCGACCATCGGTTCGCCTTGCAGCGCCTTCTCCACCGCCGGCAGCCTTTGGGCGACGGCGCTACAGGCACCGACGGCGACGGCGGCCTTGGCCACATGACCTTCCAATTCGACCAGCCGAACCGCGACCATGGCGATGGAGATCACCAGGTACTTGCGCGCACCCAGTTTGACGAAGTTCGCGCGCCCCGCGCCGGCTGCTTCCGGCACCAACACGGCGGTGAGGAGTTCGCCGGGCGCGAGCGCGGTTTGGCGCGGGCCGGTGATGAAATCCTGCAACAAGAGCGTCCGCACGCCGGACTTGGAGGCGATTTCGACAGAGGCATCGAGGGTCAACAACGGCGGCACGCCGTCGGCGGCGGGCGACGCATTGCAGAGATTGCCGCCGACGGTGCCGGCGTTCTGGATCTGCACCGAGCCCACTTCCCTGGCCGCCAACTTGAGCCCGTCGAAGGCCACCGGCAGATCGGCACGCAGCACGTCGGTCCAAGTGGCGGCGGCGCCGATGCGCCAATGATCGGCAAGGCGCTCGATCTTGCGCATGGCCGTGACGGCGGTCACGTCGAGCACCGGGCCTTTCAGCGACGGCCCCGTTTCCGCGGCAAACAGGTCGGTGCAGCCCGCCGCGACACGGGCCTCATTGTCGGCCAGCCAATCGATGGCGTCGGTCAGTTCCGTGGGCCGGAAGTAGGTCACGCTGGCGCCGCTCCCCATACAGGTTTTCTTGATTTCGTTTGTATACAAATAAATTTTGATCTATCGCCAAATTGCTGTCAACATTCCAGAGCTTGGCCAGAGCCTGGCCCGAGCCTGGTCAGAAACCGTTCGCGCCGAGGGTCCATGTCCCAGCCGAAAACGAAGCCGATGGTCGCCGCCGGCGGCGATGCTGATTACCAATTGGCCCAGCAGGTGGGTTTCCTGCTGCGCCGCGCCACGCAACGGCATCTGGCGATCTTTTCCGACCATATCCCCGACCTGACGCCGCCGCAGTTCGCGGCGCTGGCCATGTTGAACGCACTCGGCGCGCAGTCGCAGAACCAGTTGGGCCGCGAGACCGCCATGGACGCGGCAACCATCAAGGGCGTCATCGACCGGCTGAAAAAACGCGGCCTGGTGACAACCGAACCCGACCCCAGCGACCAGCGCCGCATCGTGGTGCAGCTCTCTGACAACGGGCAGCGCGCCTTCAAGGGCTACGTCGATGATGCCAAGGCGATCACCGAGGAAACCCTGGCACCGCTGGATGCGCGCGAGCACGGAACTCTGTTGAACCTCCTGGAAAAACTGACATGAGCGGCGGCACCGATCCCAAGCCGGCAGGCCAGGTCGTCGGCGTCGATGTCGGCGGCACTTTTACCGATCTGATCATGCTCGACCAGTCGAGCGCCGAAGTGCGCCTCGCCAAGGTGCCGAGCACGCTCGACAACCAGGCCTTCGGCGTGCTGTCGGCGCTCAAGGAGGCCGAGGTGCCAGTGCCGGAGATCGACCTCATCATCCACGGCACCACGACCACCACCAACGCCGTCCTGGAACGCAAGCTCTCGCGCACCGGCCTGATCACCACCAAGGGCTTTCGCGATATCCTGGAACTCGGCCGCCGCACCCGGCCACAGGCCTACGGCATGACCGGCACCTTCCGCCCGATCATCCCGCGCGATCTGCGGCTCGAGGTCGAAGAACGCATGGACGCGGCGGGCGAGGTGGTGAAACCGCTGGACGCCGCCGGGGTCAAAGAGGCCGCCGAACGGCTGCTGGCGATGGGGTGTGAATCGGTCGTCATCCACTTCCTGCACGCCTACGCCAATCCGGCGCACGAACAACACGCCGCCGATATCGTCCGATCGGTCTGGCCGAACGACTACATCACCATGGGCCATTCGCTCTTGTCCGAAAGCCGCGAGTTCGAGCGCGGCGTCACCGCCGCCGTCAACGCCTCGGTGCAGCCCTTGCTGGAACGCTACATCCGCCGGTTGGTGGATGAACTGAAGGGCCAGGGCTACGGCGGCGAGGTGCTGATCATGAACGGCAACGGCGGCATGGTCTCGTCCGCCCTGGTGGCGCGCGAAGCGGCCAAGACGGTCATGTCCGGCCCGGCGTCGGGGGTCATGGCCGCCGCCTACACCGGCCGCCGCGCCGGCACGGAGAACCTGCTCACCTATGACATGGGCGGGACGTCGACCGATGTCGCCCTGATCCGGGGTGCCGAGCCCGCCGTCTCCAACGAGATCGAGGTCGAGTACGCCATGCCGATCCACGTCCCCATGGTGGACGTGCGCACGGTGGGTGCGGGCGGCGGCTCCATCGCGCGGGTCAATGCCGGCAATCTGCTGGAGGTCGGCCCGGAAAGCGCCGGTGCCGATCCGGGGCCGATCTGCTATGGGCGCGGCGGTACCAAGCCAACGATCTCCGACGCCAACCTGCTGCTGGGCCGGCTCAATACCGACAAGCTCAATTCCGTGAAGGGCGGCGTCTCCGTCGCCGATATCGAAGCGATCTTCCAGCACGACCTGGGCCAACCGCTGGGCCTCGACGCCACCGGCGCGGCGGAGGCGGTGATCCGCGTCGCCAACACCAAGATGGCCGGCGCCATCCGCATGGTGTCGCTGTCGCTGGGCGCCGATCCGCGCGACTTCGCGCTGTTTGCCTTTGGCGGCGCCGGGCCCTTGCACGCCACCGCGTTGGCGCGCGAGTTGGGCGTGCCGAAAGTCATCGTGCCGAGCCGCCCCGGCATCACCAATGCCTTGGGCTGCGTCGTCGCCGATCTGCGCCACGATTTCGTCAACACCATCAACCGGCCCTTGAACAGCGTCGACATGGACGACGTGCACGCCGCCTTCGCCGCGCAAGCGGCCGAGGGCGAACGGCTGATCGGCAAGGAAAAGGTGGAGATCCTCGGCATCAAGCGGCTGTTCAGCGTCGACATGCAGTTCGTCGGCCAGACACACTTGCTGCGCGTGCCGCTGGAGACCGCCGACCCGAGCCGCGAGCAACTGCGCGAACTGTTCGAGGCCGCCTACTTCAAGCGCTTCCAGGTGGAACTGTCGCAGATCAACGCCAACCTGGTGAACGTCAACACCTCGGTCATCGGCTCGCGCTCGGCGCTCGACCTTTCAACCTTGATCGATCCGGCCGGCCGCAAGGCGACTTTGGCCGAAGCCGAGACCGGCCGCCGCCGGGTCTATTTCGATGGCGGCTGGGTGGATACGCCAGTCTACTGGCGCGACCATCTGCCGGCCGAGCTCTATTTGGAAGGCCCCGCCATCGTCGAACAGATGGACTGCACCACGGTGATCGAGCCCGGCAACACGGCGCGTTCCGACGCCGACGGCAACATCATCGTCAGCATCGGAGACGCCGCATGAGCATCGACGCCATTACGCTGAGCGTGATCCAGGCCGGCCTGCAGCAGGTCTGCGACGAGATGGACCTGAGCTTTTCGCGCGCCGCCTTTTCGCCCGTCATCGCCGAGGCCAACGACCGCTCCGACGGCATCTATGCCGCAGGGGACGGCGCCTTGATCGCGCAGGGCTCGCAAGGCCTGCCGGTGTTCGTCGGCACCATGCAGTCCTCCACCCGCACGCTGATCGAGATGATCGCCGAAGGCCGCGCCCAGGCGCCGAAACCGGGCGATGTCTATATCGTCAACGACCCCTATCTGGGCGGCACGCACCTGATGGACGTGCGCTTCGCCCGGCCCTTCTACCGAAACGGCGAGATTTTCTGCTGGCTCTCCAACACCGGCCACTGGCCCGACACCGGCGGCTCGGTGCCGGGCGGCTTTTCGGCGTCGGCCACCGCCGTCGAGCAGGAAGGGCTTCGCCTGCCGCCGGTGCGATTGTTCAAGGAAGGCGTGCTGGACGAGGAAATCTATTCGATCATCTGTTCCAATATCCGCGTCGCCGAGCAGCGCATCGGCGACGTGAAGGCGCAGTACGCGGCCTTGATGGTCGGCGAGACACAGTTGAACGCGCTCCTCGACCGTTACGGCGACGACACCGTCCGCGAAGCGATTGAGGAGCTTCGCGTCCGCGCAGCACAGCAGATGCGTGCCCATATCCGCGCCATCCCGGACGGCGTCTATCAGGGTGTCGCCTATGTGGACAGCGACGGCGTCGTCAACGAACCCTTGGAAATCCGCCTCGCCATTACGAAAGAAGTGGATGAGCTGACATTCGACTTCGCCGGCTCCAGCCCGCCCTGCGTCGGGCCGATGAACTCGGTGCTGGCGACGACCTTGAGCTCGGTCTACCTCGCCATGCGCCACATTTTTCCTGAAATCCCGATCAGCGCCGGCGCCTTCGAGCCTTTGAACATCATCCGCCCGGAAGGCACCTTCCTGGATGCGCACTACCCGCGCCCGGTGTCGGGCTGCGCGGCGGAAGTGTCGCAGCGGATCGCGGAAGCCGTTTTCGCCGCGCTGGCGAGCGCGCTTCCCGACCGGGTCACCGCCGCCCCCGCCGGCACCAGCGGCAACTTCGCGCTGGGGGGATCGGACCCCGAACGCGGGCGCGACTACGTCATGTACCAGATTTCCGGCGGCGGCTACGGCGGCAACGCCGACCATGACGGGCTTTCCAACGGCTGCTCGACCATCGGCATCTCCAAGGCGCCGCCGGTCGAGATCATGGAACAGGCCTTCCCGGTGCTCTACGAGCGCTACCAGTTGCGCGAGGGCTCCGGCGGCGCCGGCGAACAGCGCGGCGGCTTCGGCCTCGAATACGAAGTCAGGCTCCGGCGCGGCCAAGCGCGCGCCAGCTTCGTCATGGACCACGGCCGCTACGGCCCGCAAGGGGTGATGGGCGGTGCCGACGGCGCGCCGAACGAGGTCACGGTCTGGCAGGGCGAGCGCTCCTACACGCCCGAGCATCTTTCCAAGGAACAGGATATTCCGCTCACGGCCGGCGACCGCGTGCACGTGAAGACGCCGGGCGGTGGCGGCTACGGAGATCCCATGCGGCGCGATCCCGCCCTGGTGGCCGAGGACGTGCGCCTCGGGCGCTACAGCGCCGAGCAAGCACGCGAAATGTTCGGCGTTGCGCTGACGGCGCCGGACCTCGCCATTGATGAGGATGCCACACGGCAACTGCGCGCCGGGGCCTGACGGTCAGCTCTTGATCCGCGCCTTCCAGCGCTCGACCCGCCGCTGCCAGCGGTCCAATAGCGAGCGGAACAGACTTTGCTCGCCGGTCACGACCTGCACCCTCACCGCCATTCCCGGCACCAGATCGCGCGGCTGGCCACCGATGTCGATGGTACGGGTATCGAAGGTAACGGTGCCGGCCAGGTAGACCCGGCCGCGGCTGTCGAGCCGCATTTC
>JAYPEK010000040.1:0-2417 GCA_038125725.1 Rhodospirillaceae bacterium | reverse complement strand
CCCCGCGAATCCTTAGGCTGCGCTTCTCCGGGGGAGGGGTCAATCCCTTTCCCCTATTTCCGGCGCCAGGCTTTCCAGCGTCGCCACCATCAGCCCTTCCGGCCGGCGGCCGGGACCGATCAGCGACACCCGCGCCGCCTGACCCGCCGCGAGGCTGGGCGCGTCGGAGGTGCGGAAACGCGCGCGCACCACCAGCGCCGCGCCGGCGGGCTCCAACGTCAGCACCGTGGCACCGGCGGCCAGCACATCGCCCGGCGCGAACACCCTGAGCTCGCGCACCACGCCGGCCTTGGGCGCCAACACCGAAGGCGGCGCCTTCGGCGCCATCGCCGCCACCGGCGCGCGCAATCCCGCCAGTTGCGCATCGACGGCCTTCAGGTCCTCCAGGTGGCCGGCGGCCTCGGCGGCCCTGGCCTCCTGGATGCGGTTCCGCGCCTCCTGGGCGGCCAGTTCGGCGCGGTCGCGGGCATTGGCGGCTTCGGCGATGGCGGCTTCGGTCTTGGTTAGTTCCAATTGCGCCTTGGTGACGTCGGCGCGCGACCCGCGCCCCTGTTTGAACAGGCGCCGTCGCTGGGTCAGGGCTTCGGTCAGGCTTTTCCGTTCCTCCTCCAGGGTCTCGATCTGTTTCGCATAGAGCGCGACCGACTTGGCCTGCTGTTCGGCGCGGGCTTCCAGGCTGGCGGCCTGGCCCGCCTGGCTGGCACGTGCCGCCTCCACCAGGCGGCGGTTGTCGCGCACCAGATCGGGATGGTGCTCGGCCAGATCGCCGTAATCGGGATCGCTTCCGTCGATCAAGGCGCGGAGCCCCGCGGCGCGGACGGCCAGCGCCGCCTCGCGGCCGTCATCGCTGGCGGCGGGCTCCGGGCCGGGCGGCGCCTCGAAGGTCACCAGCACCTGGCCCTCGCTGACCCTATCGCCGTTCGAAGCGGAAATGGACCGCACCACGCCGCCGGCTTCCGTGCGCAGGCTCTCGCCGGGGGTGGCGGTCTGCACTTGGCCGCGGGCAAATGCCAGGGTATCGACCTTCACCCGCACCGAAACGGCGACGGCGGCACCGGCAACGGCAACCACGGCCAGCAGTAGGTAAAGCGGCCAGCGCCGGCGTGGTTGCCGCGGTGACACCTCCCCAGCATCGCCGGGCCGCGGCCATTCATAGAGCTGGTCGTCGTTGCGGGGGCTTTGGTGGTCGTCCTCGTCGGCGGGCATGAACGGCTTTCGCGAGTTGTCGTGTCCCGTTGCAAGTATCCCCAAAACACAGGCAAGAGTGCAAGGAACAAACGATGGGTTGCAGAGCCCGAACCGATCTGGTTAAGGTCGGGAAACGCGAATTTCCGCCGAAACGACCCGGATCAGGGAGGATCACCATGGACACCAAAGCCGCCGTCGCCTTCAAGGCGGGCGAACCCTTGCGCATCGAAACCGTTCAACTGGAAGGCCCGAGGGAGGGTGAGGTCCTGGTCGAGGTCAAGGCGACGGGTATCTGCCACACGGACGAATTCACCCGTTCCGGCGAGGACCCCGAGGGAATCTTCCCCGCCATCCTGGGCCACGAGGGCGCCGGCGTGGTGGTCGAGGTCGGCCCCGGCGTCAAGTCGGTGAAACCGGGCGATCACGTGATCCCGCTCTACACGCCGGAATGCCGAGAGTGCGAATACTGCACGTCAGGCCGCACCAACCTCTGCCAGGCGATCCGCGAGACGCAGGGCCAGGGCCTGATGCCGGACGGCACGTCGCGGTTTTCGCTCAATGGCGAGCCGATCTATCACTACATGGGCTGCTCGACGTTTTCGAATTACACCGTGTTGCCGGAGATCGCGCTGGCGAAAATCCGCCCCGACGCGCCCTTCGACAAGGTCTGCTACATCGGTTGCGGCGTGACCACTGGCGTCGGCGCGGTGATCAACACGGCCAAGGTGCAGCCCGGCGACAACGTCATCGTCTTCGGGCTTGGCGGCATCGGCCTCAACGTCATCCAGGGCGCCAAGCTGGTGGGCGCCGACAAGATCGTCGGCGTCGACTTGAACCCGGCCCGCAAGGAACTGGCGACCAAGTTCGGCATGACCGACTTCGTCAATCCGAAGGAAGTCGAAGGCGACCTGGTGCCCTACTTGGTCGAGCTCACCAACGGCGGCGCCGACCATTCGTTCGAATGCATCGGCAACGTCAATACCATGCGCCAGGCGCTGGAATGCTGCCACAAGGGCTGGGGCGAAAGCACCATCATCGGCGTCGCCGGCGCCGGCCAGGAAATCTCCACGCGGCCATTCCAACTGGTGACCGGGCGCGTCTGGCGCGGCACCGCCTTCGGTGGCGCCAAGGGCCGCACCGACGTGCCGAAGATCGTCGACTGGTACATGGAAGGGAAGATCAACATCGACGACCTGATCACCCACACCATGCCGCTGGAAGACATCAAC
>JAYPEK010000039.1:0-34683 GCA_038125725.1 Rhodospirillaceae bacterium | reverse complement strand
CCCAGATTTTTTTCGATGCCGTTGATTTTAAAGCGTTTCTGACCCCGGAAAAACGGAAGCGAAACGAATTTCCGGGCGCGGACCCGAGCGCCTCGCCCTGGTCCCTTGTCGCGGCCCCTGCCCGGCGCTAGATTGCGCCGCCGATTTGAGGAGAGACGATTTGAAGTACGTCAGCACCCGGGGCGCGGCGCCGGTCTTGAGTTTCGATGAAGTGCTGCTCGCCGGCCTGGCGCGCGACGGCGGGCTCTATGTGCCGGAAACCTGGCCCCAGGTCTCGGCCGACCAGATGGGCACCTGGAAAGACCTCTCCTACACTGAGTTGGCGCTGGAAGTGATCCTGCCTTTCGTCGGCGACGCGCTGACGCGGGACGAGTTGGCCGCCATCATCAACGACGGCTACAGCCATTTCGAGACCAAGGACGTGGCGCCGCTGACAGCGCTCGGCGATAACGAGTACCTGCTGGAACTGTTCCACGGCCCGACGCTCGCCTTCAAGGACGTGGCCATGCAGTTCCTGGGGCCGCTGTTCGACCATGTGCTGGCCAAGAAGGGGGCCCGCGTCTGCATCGCCGGCGCCACCTCGGGCGATACCGGCTCGGCCGCCATCGAGGCCGTCCGGGCCAGGGGCAATATCGACGCCTTCATTCTCTATCCGCACGGCCGCGTCTCCGAGGTGCAGCGCCGGCAGATGACCACGGTGATGGCGGACAACATCCACACCATCGCGCTCGAGGGCACCTTCGACGATTGCCAGGACGCGGTGAAGGCGCTGTTCAACGACCTGGCGTTCCGCGACAAGCACCATCTGTCCGCCGTCAACTCCATCAACTGGGCACGCATCGTGGCGCAGGTGGTCTATTATTTCTGGGCGGCGCTGAAACTGGGCGCGCCGGAAAAGCCGGTCGCCTTCGCCGTGCCGACGGGCAACTTCGGCAACGTCTTTTCCGGCTACGTGGCGATGAAGATGGGACTACCGATCTCCCAGTTCGTCATCGGGTCGAACGCCAACGACATCCTGACGCGCTTCTTTGAAACCGGCGCCATGGAGATGATGGGCGTGACGCCGACCATCAGCCCGAGCATGGACATCCAGGTCTCATCGAATTTCGAGCGGCTGTTGTTCGAACTGTTCGACCGCGACGGCGCCAAGGTGGCGGCCACCATGACGCATTTCCGCGGGACGGGTAAGTTCGAGGTGCCGGCGGAGATTCTGGAGCGCGCCACGGCGCTGTTCGATGGCGCCAGTTTCGACGACGAGGAGACCAAGGCGCTGATCGGCGTCGAGTGGGCGCGCGAACACCACCTCTACGATCCGCACACGGCGGTCGGGCTGGCGGCGGGCCGCGAATGCCGGCGCGACGACGACGTGCCGCTGGTGATCCTTGCGACCGCGCATCCGGCCAAGTTCCCGGACGCGGTCGAGGCGGCGTCAGACGAGCGCCCCGGATTGCCGCCGCACTTGGCGGACCTGCTGGAACGCGACGAGCGCATCAACGTGCTGGCCAACGACCTGGACGCCCTCAAGGCCTTAATCGAAGCGAAGGTGCGGACTTGAGCGGCGCCCGCGATATCCGCATCACCACGCTCGAGAACGGCCTCCGCGTCGTCTCCGATCCCATGCGGACGGTGGAGACGGCGTCGGTCGGGGTCTGGATCAACACCGGCGCCCGCGACGAAAGCCTCGAGGTCAGCGGCATCTCGCACTTGCTCGAACATATGGCCTTCAAGGGCACGCGGCGGCGCGACGCCTATGCCATCGCCGCCGAGATCGAGGCCGTCGGCGGGCATCTGAACGCCTATACCTCGCGCGAGAACACCGCCTATTACGCTAAGGTGCTGAAGGACGACGTGCCGCTGGCGCTCGATCTGTTGTCCGACATCCTGCAGCACTCTGTCATGGACGACGAAGAACTGGCGCGCGAACGCGCCGTCATCCTGCAGGAGATCTCGCAGGCGGTGGATACGCCGGACGACATCATCTTCGACCACTTCCAGGAAACCGCCTTCCCCGACCAGGCCATGGGCCGGCCGGTGCTGGGGCGCCCGGACGTGCTTCGGTCCATGGACCGCGAACGCGTGCTCGCCTACATGGGCGCCAAGTACGCGGCCCCCAGCCTGATCGTCGCCGCCGCCGGGCGCGTCGAGCATGACCGCTTGGTCGACATGGTCACGGAGACCTTCAACGATCTGCCCACCGCCGGCGCCGAAGCGCGCGAGCGGCCGCAATATAAAGGCGGCGACTACCGCGAGGCACGCGAGCTGGAACAGGTGCACCTGGTGCTCGGCGTCGAGGGCGTCGCCTACACCGACGACGACTATTACGCCACCTCGATCCTGTCCGCGCTCCTGGGCGGCGGCATGTCTTCCAGGCTGTTCCAGGAAGTGCGCGAGAAGCGCGGCCTCGCCTACGCCATCTCGTCGTTCCTGTCGGCCTATACGGATACCGGCGTGTTCGGCATCTACGCCGGCACGGGATCGGAAGAAGCGGCGGAACTGCTGCCCTTGGTCATGGACGAGATCGACAAGGTGAAGGCCGACGTGACGGCCGAGGAAGTGAACCGCGCCCGGGCGCAGTTGAAGGCGAGCCTGTTGATGGGGCTCGAGAGCACGTCGAGCCGCTGCGAGCAGGTGGCACAGCAGATGCTGGTGTTCGGCCGGCCGATCCCGACCGAGGAAATCGTCGCCAAGGTGGACGCCGTCGACGAGGCCGCGGTGACGCGCGTGGCGGAGCGCCTGTTCGCCGGCCAGCCGACGCTGGCCGCCGTCGGCCCAGTGGGCAAGGTGGCGGATTTCGACGCCATCGCGGCCCGCCTGGCGGGCTGAGCCGGCCTAGACCGGTTGGGAATAGGGTGGACCGTTGAACTCTTTTTCGATATGCCTAAAGGACTTACAACAAAAAACAGTTCGTCATGTGAATGTGCTCATCCGGTCCCCTCACCCCGGAAACCGTCGCCGGCCTGTTTGATGTCATCGATCAGGGCGTGCTGGTCTACGACCGCGACCTGATCGTCACCTACTACAACGCAAGCTTCCCCGCGCTCTTGGCATCCCCGCCGAACGGCTCACCCTCGGCGAGCCGTTCCAGGACTGGGTGCGCATCTCCGCCGAGCTGGGCGGCTACGGCGATGATGGCAGCATCGACGAGCGGGTCAGGGAGCGCATGGACCAGGCCCGCACCTTCGCCCCCATCCTGCACGACTGCCCCGTTCCCGGCGGCCGCTTCCTGGAGATGCGCGGCTTCCCGCTCCCTGACGGGCAGTACATCACCACCTACACCGACATCACCGAACGCAAGCTGCTGGAGTTGGAGTACGTGCGGTTCAAGACCGCGCTCGAGCACATGCCCTTCCCGCTCACCATCAATGACAAGCAGGGCCGCTACCTGTTGGCCAACGAGGCCTTCGAGGCCTGGTACGGGCAACCGCCGAAGTATCTGCTCGGCAAGACCGCCGACGACCTGCCGATCACCGACGAGGAGCGCGCCCTGCGCCGTCGCATGGAGGGGCAGGTGCTGGAGTTCGGCATCACCGCCTACCGCGAGCAGATCAAGGATCTGGCCTATGGCGACAAGCGTCACGTGCTGGTCGCCAAATTCCCGATCCGCGGTACCGGCGGCGAAATTTCCGGCTTCGCCTCGATCAGCCAGGACCTGACCGACCTGGAGAAAAGCAAGACCGACCTACAAGCGGCGAAGGAGGAATTGGAACGCGCCAACCGCGCCAAATCGGAGTTCCTGGCCTCCATGAGCCACGAGCTGCGTACACCCTTGAACGCGGTGCTCGGCTACGGCCAGATGCTGGAACTGGACCTGGAACAGACACTGACCGACAACCAGAAGGACTACGTCAACCACATCATCTCGTCCGGCAGCCACATCCTCGATCTGGTCAACGACATCCTCGATCTGGCGCGCATCGACGCCGACCGGCTCAGCGTGCATCCCGAGACATTCGCGCCGGAACCGGTGGTGCGCGAAAGCGTCGAGCACCTGTCGCTGATGGCGGCCGACCGCAACGTCACGCTGAAAATGGAGCCCGACGGACTGCGCGGCGTCGAAATCCGCTCCGACAAGGTCCGCTTCCGTCAGATCCTGATCAACCTGATTTCCAACGCCATCAAGTACAACAAGCCCGACGGCCAGGTGCGGATTTCCGGCGAAACGACCGACGCCGGCTACTTTCGCCTGGCGGTCGCCGACACCGGCATCGGCATCCCGGAACAGAAGAACGCCGACCTGTTCACGCTTTTCCACCGGGTCTCGCACAATCCGGAACATGCCGTCGACGGCATGGGCATCGGGCTGTTCGTTTCCAAGATGCTGATCGACCGGCTCGCCGGCAACATCGATTTCGAAAGCACCGAAGACGTCGGCTCGACCTTCTGGATCGACATCCCGCTGGCGTCCAACGACAGCGCCATGATCTGGACCGACAGCCTCAGGGTCGGCGTCGATGTCATCGACAGGGACCACCAGACACTCTGCGCGCTAGTCAACAAGGCCGGCCAGCCCGACCTGCCGCCGCACGAGTTGGCCGGTATCGTCCGCGAGCTCGTCGACTATACGGCGCCCCACTTCCGGCGTGAGGAAGCGGTCCTGGAAGCCTGCGCCCATCCAGACCTGGACGCGCACCGCGACCAACACCAGCGCATGGAAGCGGAGGTCCGCTCGTTGGTCGATGCCTGGCGCCAAAGCGGCGCCAACACGTCGCCCGAGGATCTCAGGCTCTTCCTCTGCGATTGGTGGCGCAGCCACATCCTCGACGTGGACATGTCGATCCAGCCCCACACCATCGGCAAGGAACTGGAAATCGAGCGCCGGCTGGCGGAAATGGGCCTATAGGCGGGTTATTCGAATTCCATCTCGGCGAACACGGCCTGCGCGTTGCGCCTGGAGATTTGGTCGAACACGGCAAGATGACGGAACGCCGATTGGTCGATCGCCTTGGCGTCGATCATCGAGCCGCCGGCCTCGATCAGGGCGCCGATCTTGTCGCGGAGGTGCACCAGATAGTCGCGGGTTTGGGCCCGTGCCTTGGCCAGCGGCGCCGGATGGCCGTGGCCCGGCACCACCACGTTGGGCTGCAGGCGCGCCAGCGCGTCGAAGGCGCCGAGCCAGGACTTGCTGTTGGAGAACGACAGGACGCCCAGCATCCGGTCCAGGTAGACGATGTCGCCCGAGAACACGACACGCCGGTCCGGCAGCCAGACGAAGGAATCGCCCGGGGTATGGGCCTGGCCCGCATGGGTGATCTCGAACCGGACGCCGCCCAGCGAGAAGGCGTGCTCGGTTTCGAACCGGGTGCCGGCATGGACGAACTCGGTCCCCTTCATCACTTCCGGCCCGGCCAGCATCTGCATCGCCTGCCATTGCAGGCTGGCGCGCTCCTTCTGGTCGGCGACGGCGGCCTCGGAGGCGATGATCTCGGCGCCCTTGGCCTTGAAATGGGCATTGCCGAACCAGCGGTGGTCCTGGCCGCCGGTGTCGATGACGACCTTGACCGGCAGGTCGGTGATCTTGGCGATGGCGGCCTCGATCTCGGCCGCGCCCTTGGCCGAACCGCCCGGATCGACCAGCACCACGCCGGCAGGCGTGACGATGACGCCGAAGGTTGCGTTATTGCCGAGGTTCTCGGGCGAGCGCTGCTCCATGGCGCCGACCAGCGCATAGACGTTGTCGGCCACCTTGACGGTTTCCAGCGCCGAGGCCGCCGGCGTCGTGAGCGCGATCAGCGCGACCAGGACCGCGGCGCCTGCGAATTTCCTCATGTTCCTCCCCCCGTTTCCGATGCGGCGATCAATCCTCGCCGTCGTCGTCCAGATAGTTTTCGACCAGGGCGTAGATGGTCTCGGCGTCGGTTTCGTCGCCGGTGAACACCAGGTTCGACGTGTCGCCGTAGATGTTGAGCAGATAGCCGCGCGCGCCGCAGACCGTCTCCAGCGCCGCCATGAACGGCACGATCACCTGCGCATGCAGGCTTTCGGCGTCGGGGCAGGCCTCCATGCGCTGGGCCAGTTCGCGCATCAGTTTGTCGGCGGCGGCGTTGCCGCCCTTGTTCGGGGATTTGCGTCGGGCCATGGCGGGTTCCAGTCTCAGGCGTGGCCGGCGTCGTCGGAGAGCATCAACGGGTCGATGCCGATCTTGGCCATGGCGCGCTCCCATTTGGCGTCCAGGTTCTCGCCGAAAATCAACTCATCGTCGGCGGAAACGTGCAGCCAGCCGTTATGAAGGATTTCCGCATCCAGTTGTCCCGGACCCCAGCCGGCATAACCGAGCGCCAGAAGCCGGTTCTTCGGTCCCTCGCCGCCGGCGATGGCGCGCAGGATGTCGATGGTGGCGGTCAGGGCCACGTTGTCGTCAACCACCATGGAGGCCTCCTGCAGATAGTCGGGCGAATGCAGCACGAAGCCCCGCGCCTGTTCCACCGGGCCGCCGAATAGCAGCTTGATTTCGTCATCGGATGCGGGGCGATCGATCTCCAACTGCTCGAGCATTTCGTCGAAGGTCATGGAATCGATGGGACGGTTGACCACCAGTCCCATGGCGCCGTCCTCGTTGTGGGCGCACATGTAAATGACGGTCTTTTCGAACCGGGGATCGGTCATGCCCGGCATGGCCACCAGCAACTGGCCCGAAAGCCAGGGGTTCTGGTCGGCGCCGTCGGGGTCTTGCGTGTCGGTGAGATCGGCCATCTTAAGTCTCCGCCCTTCCGGCACTGAGGTAGTGAGGGGCGCCGAGCCGTGCAAGCCGCGCCCGATCGAAGCCAGTATGCCATATTCCGCCGCGCCCTCAAAGCGCCGGCCCCAGCCCCCTTTCCAGCGGCGCTCAAACCTACGTGAGCGGGCCGGGAATGCGTGAAATGACGGCCAAACCGGCGTATATAGCCTGTCATGAACGGGTTCCGAACTTGCTTGGCGCTGACAGCCCTGGTTTTCGCCGCTTGGACTGGTAAGGCGGACGCAGCCGCCGATCCCAGCGCTTCCGACTGGGTCGAGACCGAACAGACGCGGGTGCGCCTGATCTCGGCCCAGCCGGCGGTCGGCGACGGCGCGGCGCGGCTGGGGCTCGAGTTCGAACTGAAGCCGGGCTGGAAAATCTATTGGCGCAGTCCCGGCGACGCCGGCTTCCCGCCCAGCCTGGAATGGCAGGGATCTGAAAACCTGAAACAGGCAAAGCTTGAGTGGCCGGCGCCGGAGCGCTTTTCGGTGCTCGGCCTGGAAACGCTCGGCTACAAGAAGCAGGTCGTCTTTCCGATTACCGCCGAAGCCGAATCCGGCGGACAGGCCATGGACCTGCGGGCACAGCTCCGCTATCTGGTCTGCGACGAGATCTGCATCCCCTATTCGGCCGATCTGGCGCTCAACCTGCCGGCCGGCATGGCCGATCCCAGTCCCTTCGCCCACACCATCAGCCGTTACGCGACAAAAGTGCCGGGCGATGGCGCCAGGAACGGGCTCGAACTGCTCACCCTCGGCACCTGGAAGACCGAACACGGCGCCATGCTGCGCCTCCAGGTCCGCTCGCAAATGCCGCTTTCCGAACCGGACGTCTTCATGGAAGGCCCAGTTGGGCTGACCTACGGCAAGCCCAAGGTTTTGCTTTCCGCCACCGGCACCGACGCCTGGTTGGACGTACCGGTGGGCGGCCTCGACGCGCTGGAGGAAGGCGAGACCGCCACCCTGGTCCGGCGCAGCTTCACCGCGACGCTGGTCGATGGCGCGCGCGGCGCCGAAGCGAATCTGACCGCCGTGGATGCGGCCCCCAGCGTCCCCGTTTCCGATGCCGCCGAGACGAAGACGGACAAACCAACCCTGGCGCTGATGCTGCTGTTCGCCCTGCTGGGCGGGTTGATCCTCAACCTGATGCCCTGCGTGCTGCCGGTGCTGTCGCTGAAGATGCTGTCGCTGGTCAAGCACGGCAGCGGCGAGCCCTGCGACGTGCGGCTTGGATTCCTGGCCTCGGCGGCAGGGATCGTCGCCACATTCCTTGTTTTGGCCCTGTCGCTGGTGGCGCTGCGCGCCGGCGGCACGGTGATCGGCTGGGGCATCCAGTTCCAGCAACCCTGGTTCCTGACCCTGCTGGTCCTATTGGTGACGTTGTTCGCCTGCAATCTCTGGGGCTTCTTCGAGGTGCGGCTGCCCGGTTTCATCAGCGACATGGGCGAGCACGCGGCGCATGTGCACGGCCTTGGCGGGCATTTCCTGCAAGGCGCCTTCGCCACCCTGTTGGCGACGCCCTGCACGGCGCCGTTCCTGGGGACCGCGGTGGGCTTCGCGTTGGCCGGTTCGACCCTGGATATCCTGCTGATTTTCGCCGCATTGGGGATCGGACTGGCGCTGCCCTACCTAGCCGTCGCCGCCTTGCCGGCGCTGGCCACCTGGCTGCCGCGCCCCGGCGCCTGGATGGTGCGTCTGAAGGCGGTGCTGGGTCTCTTGCTGGCCGGCACCGGGGTGTGGCTGGTGTTCGTGCTCGCCGGGGTTACCGGCTGGCAGGGCGCGGGCGTCGTTGCCGGCGGAGCCATCGTCGCCACCGGCATTTTGTTTTCCGCGCACCGCGCGCAAGGGCCGGGGCTGAAGCTTTCGGCGCCGGGACTGGCGCTCGTCGCCGCCGTGGCGCTCTCCGCCCCCGCCTGGACCGAGACCGGCTCCAAATCCGGCGCCGGGCCTGGCGAAAGTGCCGCGCTGAAAGCGCTCTGGCAGCCGTTCGAACTTGCCGCCATCCCCACCCTGGTGGCCGACGGCAAGACCGTCTTCGTCGACGTCACCGCCGACTGGTGCCTGACCTGCCAGGTCAACAAGGGCGTGGTCATGACCCGCGAGCCGGTGCTGGCGCGGCTCGGCGGCAACGGCGTCGTCGCCATGCAGGCCGACTGGACCCGCCCCGACGACGGCATCGCGCGTTATCTGGCCTCGTTCGGGCGCTACGGCATCCCGTTCAATGCGGTCTACGGCCCGAAGGCGCCGAAGGGTATCGTGTTGCCGGAACTGCTGACCGAAACCGCCGTGCTGGAAGCCTTCGACGCCGCCGGCGCGCCATCCGCCCTGGCGGCGAAGTGATCACGGGATTAAGGTTGGAAACAAGCGCCGGAATGACTATTTCAGTGCGTAGGAAATTGAACTCAGACCCAGAGGGGAACAATCCATGACCATTTCCGTAGGGGACACCGTACCGTCCGTCGACATCGCCACCATGACCGCCGATGGGCCGTCCGGCGTCAACACCGACGAGATTTTCAAGGGCAAGAAGGTTGCCATCTTCGGCATTCCCGGCGCCTTCACGCCGACTTGCTCGGCCCAGCACCTGCCGGGCTTCGTGCAGCATGCCGACGCCATCAAGGCCAAGGGCATCGACACCATCGCCTGCATCGCCGTCAACGATGCCTTCGTCATGGGTGCGTGGGGCAAGGACCAGAATGTCGGCGACAAGGTGATGATGCTGGCCGACGGCTCCGCCAAGTTCGCCGCCGCCACGGGCCTGGAGCTCGACTTGACCGAGCGCGGCCTCGGCATGCGCAACAAGCGTTTCTCGATGATCGTCGACGACGGCGTCGTTCAGTCGCTGCACATCGACGAAGGCGCCTTCGAGAAGACCAGCGCCGAGCAGATGCTTTCCGAGCTCAGCTAAACTAGGCCGGAACCTGATCACGCGGACGGGCGTCGGCTAGGCCGGCGCCCGTTTCGTATTGGCGCATGGCTTTCGCCCCTTCGGCCTCGATCCAGGCGCGGAAGGCCTGAACCGCCGGCACGTCGACGCGCGACCGCGCGGCAACAGTGTAGTAATCCAGATTGAACGGCACCTCGATCTCCGGGAACAGGCGCACCAGACGACCCGATTCGACATCGTCCCAGACATGCGCGCGCCGCCCGAGCGCGATGCCGTGGCCCTCGAAGGCGGCCTGCAGGGCAGTGGACGAATCGGGATAGTGCACGCCCTCGACCAGCGCCGGCATGAACACGGCCTCCGGTACACCGACCTTGCGGAACCAGAACTCCCAGGTCGGCGTCATGATCTCCTCGTGGCGAAGCAGCAGCGGAAAGCGGCAGAGGTCCGCCGGGGTTTCCGGCTCGCCGCGCTCTTCCAGAAAACGCGGCCGACAAACCGGAAACACGGTCTCGTCCATGAAGAACCGGCTATCCATGCCGCCATAGTTGCCATCGCCCATGTGCACCGCCACGTCCACCTGGCGGGCGTTCAGGTCGACCAGTTCCTGCTGGCTGGTCAGCATCCAGACGTCGATTTCCGGGTGCTGGGCGCGGAACGCCGGCAGCCTCGGCACCAGCCACTTGACCGCGAACGACGGCAGCACCTCGACGCGCAGCGCCGACGGCGCCTGTTCGGCCTTCAATTCACCCAGCGTGCGCTCCAGCTTGTCGAAGAAATCGCGTGCCACCGGCGCCAAGGCGGCGCCGGAAGCGGTGAGCTCCAGGCGGCGCTGGCGGCGCTCGAACAGCTTTAGTCCCCAGAGCTCCTCCAGGTGGCGAATCTGGTGGCTGACGGCGCTTTGCGTGATGTTCAGCTCCGCCGCCGCTCGGGTGAAACTCAGGTGCCGGGCCGCCGCTTCCAGCGCCCGCATGGCCGCCACCGGGGCCGCATGATGCTTCATCCGATTGCCTCATACATGAATAATTACTCATGTATCATATGACAAAGCATCCTTTGTGTTCCACAAAAAACCGCCGTATGTGTGGGTCAACGCAATTGATCACCACCCTTATTCATGAGGAAAATTCGATGTTCAACCTGTTCGGCAAGACCCGCCAGCCCAAATGGTACCCGAACCAGCGCGTCGTCCGCGACCGTTGGGGCACGCCCGTGAGTGCCAATATCCCGGGTGCCGAGTTCCGTTCGCCCTCCGATGCGCCGGGCAGCGTCGCCTCGCACATGCGCTGGAGCCTCGGTTTGATGTAAGGGGCGAACCATGGCGCACGAGAACCAGGTTCTCCGCTCCATCGAGACACCGGACGGCGGTCGCTGCGTCGATCTGTTCCGCCGTCCGGACGGTAGCCACGGCTACCAGGCCTACCGCCGCGATGCCGAAACCGGCACCGGCTGGTTCCCCATCGGCCCCTATGACGTCCTCACCTTCGAAACCGAAGCCGATGCCCTTGCCGATGCCCGCGAGCGCGTCGGCTGGCTCAACGATCTGATCTGACTAGCCGCCGCCGGCGATTTCCTTGGCCGCGGTGCTGGCCAGCGTATCGACGCGCTCGTTCTCGGCATGGCCGGCGTGGCCCTTGACCCAGCGCCAATCGACCTCGTGTCCGGAAAGCGCCGCGTCCAGGCGCTGCCAGAGATCGGCGTTCTTCACCGGTTTCTTGGCAGCCGTCTTCCAGCCGTTACGTTTCCAATTGAAAATCCACTTGGTGATGCCGTCCTTGACGTAGGTGCTGTCGGTGGTCAGCGCCACGCGGCTCGGCCGTTTCAGCGATTCGAGGCCCTGGATGGCGGCCATCAGCTCCATGCGGTTGTTGGTGGTGTCGGTCTCGGCGCCGGAAAGCTCGCGCTCATGGTCGCGCCAGCGCAGTAACACGCCCCAGCCACCGGGCCCGGGATTTCCGAGGCACGCGCCATCGGTGAAGATTTCGACGACGTCGGCGGTCTCGGTCATCCCGGCACCTCCAACCCATAGGCACCGATGTCGTCGATGCCATCGTGGAACCGAAGCTTGGCCAGGTACTCGAGCGGATCCTTGCGCACCACCAGCGCATCCGTCGGCGTATTGAGCCAGTCATAGAGCCTAGTAACCAGGAAACGCATGGCGGCGCCCCGCGCCAGCAGCGGCAGGCTCCTGAGTTCCTTGGGGCTGAGCGCACGCTCGCGCTGGTAGCCGTTCAAAAGCCGCCGCGCCTTGGTCACGTTGAAGCTCAGATCAGGCTCGAAACACCAGGCGTTGAGGCAGATCGCCAAGTCGTAGGCGAAGGCGTCGGTGCAGGCGAAGTAGAAATCGATGATCCCCGATACCCGGCCGTGCCGGAAGAACACGTTATCGGGAAACAGATCGGCGTGAATGACGCCGAGAGGCAGCGAATGCGGCCATTCCGCTTCCAGGCGCGCCAGTTCCGCTTCCAATTCGCGGGCCATTCCGGGACGCACTTCGTCGACACGCGCACCGCTCAGCTCCAGCAACGGCCGCCAGGAAGTGACCGACAGGTCATTGGTTCTGGTCATGGCGAAATCGGCGCCGGCCAGGTGCAAATGCGCCAGCGCCGCGCCCAACTCGGCGCAGTGTTCGGCGGCCGGGCGGCGAGGCCACATGCCGGGCAGGAACGTCACCACCGCGGCGGGACGCCCGCAGAGTTGCCGAAGCGCCTCGCCGTCGCGGCCGCGTACCGGCAACGGACACGGCAGCCCGCGCGCCGACAGATGATCCATCAGCCCAAGAAAGAACGGCAGGTCGTCCGGATTCACGCGCTTTTCGTAAAGGGTGAGGATATAGGGGCCGGTCTCGGTGGTGAGCAGAAAGTTGCTGTTCTCCACCCCCTCGGCGATGCCCTTGCACGACAACACCTCACCGATGTCGTACTCGGCGGCAAAGGCGTGCAGGTCTTCGTCACTGACTTCCGTATAGACGGCCATGTCCGCGTGTTTAAGCACTTGGCGGTGATCTTACAAGCGGCCAGGCCCGGCTTTCCCTTGCACCCGTGGAATGCCCTCCGTCATAATCCGGGAAGCAGGAAACGGACGCCCGGGGTCAGGCCGACGACCATGAAATCCTCTTTCCGGTCATTGAGGCGCTGGGCGCTGGCTGGCGCTGTTGCCGCCGCATCGTTGATGCCGCACGCCCCGATGGCGGCCACCCCGGCCGATGACCTCCCCACCGACGCCGCCACCCCCGAGGCGAAGACGCCGAACGCGCGCTGGCGCAGCGGCACGGCGGTGGAAAAGGTGCAGCGCGCGCTCTCCGACATGGGTCTCTATCTCGGCTCCGTCGACGGCCACCTGGACGATGAAACCCGCGCCGCCATCCGCGTCTATCAACAAGGCGCCGGGCTCAAGGTCGACGGCAAGATCTCACGCGAGCTTTTCGATCTCCTCAACAACTCGGTCAAGGTACGCGAACTGCTGCAGCGCCTGGAGCGCGCCCGTAAGTCGGGGCGTGACCGCGCGCGCAACGCGCTTCTTTCCCACCCCGCGACCCGCGATCTGGTCGACGTCCCCAACACCGAGCGCGCCGACCCGACCCGCGACGCCGAGAAATGCTTCGTTGAGCCCACCGTGCGCTGCCTGCTGGCCGAGGCGTCCGAGAGCGTCAAGGCGGTGTTCCGCCCGGAACTGCGGGACTGGGCGCTCGGCGAAATTCTCATCGCCGAGGCCCGCGCCGGCCTGACCAGCGACGCCATGCAGACGGTCAAGCGCATCCGCGACCCGCGCCTGATCATGGTGGCGCTGCGCGATATCGCCGAGGCCGAGGCCGCGTCGGGCTCGGTCGAGGATGCGCTGGCCGCTGCCGAGATCATCCCGGACGCCGAAAAGCAGGCCGATGCCCTCGCCGCCATCACCGAGATCCAGGTCCGCCGCAAGGACCCGGGCGCCGCCGCCAAGAGCGTGGGCGCCCTGCTGGCAGTGGTCGACGCCATGCCCGATGCGCTGAAGCGCGTCGCCTACCGCACCCGCGCCGCCGTTGCCTTGTCACGCGCCGGCGACAAGGCCGCCGCCGCCCGTCAGATGACGGTCGCCGAATTCGAGGCCCGCGACACGCTCGCCGGCATGGAACAAGGCACCGCGCTCCGCTACGTGGCGGCGGCGCTGGCCAACATGTCGAGCCCCGAGAAGGCGATGAAGCTGCTCGACGACATCACGTCGCCGTCCGAGCGCACCTCGGTGCTGGTTTCCACCGCCGAGGCGCAGGTCCGCGCCGGCGACGCCGCGGCGGCGCTGGCCACGGCCGACAGCATCGAGACGGTGCGCTTCAAGGCCGCCGTCTTGGGCCGCATCGCGCTGGCCCAAGCCGAACGCGGTCAGCGCGAGGACGCCGAGGCGACCATCCAACTGGCGCTGGCGGCGATCGAACGCATCACCTCGGCCTATGCACGTTCCTTCGCCATCACCCGGGTGGCGCTGGCCATGGCGAATTTAACAGGGGCGAATCTAACAGGGGCCAACCTGACCGGTAACGGCAAATCCGCCGGCACCGGCGGCCCGGCACCCTACACCTACGAGAAAGCGGCCGAGACGGCGGCGCGAATCGACGACAGCCGGCTGCGCGCGCAGACGCTCTGGGCCATCGCCGCGGCCGAGCGCGCCGCCGGCGACACGGAAGGTGCGGCAGAGACCGAACACGCCGCCGAACAGGCCACCGACGCCATCGTCAGCCGCCTAAGCCGTGCCTGGATGTTCAGTGAAATCGCCCTCACCCATGCCCGCAAGGGACACGCGGAAGCCGCTGAAGCCGCCTTCCACCGCGGCATCGAGGTAGCCCGCGACCTGGAGAATGCCTGGGGCCGGGCGCGCGCGCTGGCGAGGTTGGCGGCGACGTTGGTGGAGTTGGCCGATCCCAAGCCGGCGCTCCTGGATGAGCCCAATTAGAGCGGTGCAATCGCAACCGGGCCTTGTCGGTGTTTATCCCCTCAATTACATTTGGCCCAACCTTTGAAGGAGGCAGAGATGTCGGAGCCGAAAATCGCCCAGAAATCCCCCTACATCGTCGACGTGGAAGCCGGCAAACGCTACCTCTGGTGCTCGTGCGGCCTGAGCAAGACGCAGCCCTTCTGCGACATGTCGCACAAAGGCACCGGCATGGTTCCGGTGGCATTCCAGGCGGAGAAGTCGGAAACCATCTATTTCTGCGGCTGCAAGCAGACCAAGACCCCGCCGCTCTGCGACGACACCCACGAAGACCTCTGACGCGATCGTGCGCCTGAAACCTCACACATCCCTCCACCGGGTTCTGCCCGCCCTCGCGATTTTCGCGTTGCTGGCGCTGGCCGGCTGCGACACGGCGCGTTCGACGTTCGATAACATCGGCAACGTCTGGTCGAAACCGGTCGTTTACGCCTGCCCCGACTATCGCATCCTGCGCGATGCCGCCAGGCTGGTGCAGTTCAAACCCGGCCCCGGCCGCGACCTGACGGACATGGAGGTTGATGCGCGTATCGGCGACGCCGAGTTGGAATGCCTCACCTATGTCGACAAGGACGCCAAGAAAGGCCACATGGAAGCCCGCTTCCAACTGCTGTTCGGTGCCCGGCGCGGCCCCGCCAACAAGACCCGCAACGCGACACTGCCCTATTTCGTCTCGGTCACCGACAAGAACCGCAATGTGCTCTACCGCGAGACCTTCAAGATTGCCGTCAATTTCCCGGGCAACCGCACGACGGTGAATTTCAAGGGCGAGCTGATCCGCCTGGAACTGCCGCTGACCCCGGAGATCGCCAGTACCGACTACATCATCTACGGCGGCTTTGCGCTGGACCGCGACCAGTTGCAGTACAATCGCGATAACCCACTTTAGGGTGGGATTTCCGCCCTTCCGGCGGGTAGGCCCGATTGACCTGCCGCGCACCTTGTGTGATGATGCCTCCTAAGCGAGATAGCTTCCCCAGTTGACCGCCGTGGGAGAGATCGGCGCGCCCGAAAGGGTCGAGCCGGCGCCGAAGGAGCAACCGCCCCGGAAACTCTCAGGCAAAAGGACCGCGACGCAATGGGGCTCTGGAAAGTGGGCACGCAGGGAGACGGTGTTGCCCCACCGAAGATGAAAGCCGCGCCAGACCAACGGCCGGTCAATCTTTCAGGTACCGAGACAGAGGGGGCACGCATGGGAGTTTCGCCGCGTACGCTAGCGGCCGCAGCTTCGGATGCGTGTCTTTTTTTGTTGTAACGAGGTACCCGATGTCCGAACCCGCCGACGCCCCCCTGATCGCCACGCCGCTCGACGCGCTTCACCGCGAGTTCGGCGCGCGCATGGTGCCTTTTGCCGGCCATTCGCTGCCGGTGCAGTATCCCGCCGGCATCATCGCCGAACACAACCACACCCGCGAAAAGGCGTCCTTGTTCGACGTCTCGCACATGGGCCAGGTCGTGCTCACCGGCGCCGACGCCGTGCAACGATTGGAACGTCTTGTGCCCGGCAACGTCGCCGGCCTGGCCGAGGGGCGCATTCGCTACACCATGTTGACCAGGCCCGACGGCGGCATCATCGACGACCTGATGGTCGGCAACGGCGGCGACCACCTGCGCCTTGTGGTCAACGGCGCCCGCGCCCAGGTCGACCTGGCGCACCTGCAGGCCGAACTCGGCGACGGCGTCACGATCGATTACCGCAAGGAGCGCACGCTGATGGCGCTGCAGGGCCCGGCGGCGGCCGCCGTGCTGGCGTCGCTGGCGCCGGAAGCGGCCGGCATGGTGTTCATGTCGTTCAAGGACCTGGAAATCAACGGCATCCCCGTCGGCGTCAGCCGCTGCGGCTACACCGGCGAGGACGGGTTCGAGATTTCCACGGCGCCGGACGACGCCGAAGCCGTCGCCCGCGCGTTGTTGGCGAACGGTGATGTCGAGCCAGCCGGGCTGGGATCGCGCGATTCGCTCAGGCTCGAAGCCGGGCTCTGCCTCTACGGCCAGGACATTACCGAGGAAACCACGCCCATCGAGGCCGGTCTGCGCTGGACCATCACCAAGGCGCGGCTGGCGGAAGGCGGCTTCCTGGGTGCCGACGTGATCCGCGATCAGGCGGAAAACGGCGCCGCCCGCAAGCTCGTCGGCCTGACGCCGGAGAGCCGCCAGCCGGCGCGCCCCGGCACGCAGATCCTCGACGCCGATGGATCGGAGATCGGCACCGTCACCTCAGGCGGTTTTGGCGCCAGCGTCGGCGGCCCGGTGGCGCTCGGTTACGTGCCCACCGATTTGTCCGAACCCGGCACCCAACTCACCTTGCAAATCCGCAAATCCCAGGTTCCCGCCCAAGTAACGGCTCTGCCGTTCGTGGCGCACCGTTACTTCAAACCTTCAGCGTAGGAGCTCTCCCGATGACCACCAAATATTCCGAAGACCATGAATGGATCACCGTCGATGGCGACATCGGCACCGTCGGCATCACCGATTTCGCGCAGCAGCAGTTGGGCGACGTGGTGTTCGTCGAACTGCCCGAGGTGGGCGCCACGCTGGATGCCGGCGACGAAGCCGGCGTGGTCGAATCGGTGAAGGCGGCGAGCGAAATCTACAGCCCCGTTACCGGCGAAGTGACCGAAACCAACAGCGATCTCGAAGACGCCCCCGACACCGTCAACACCGACGCCGAGGGCGACGGCTGGTTCTTCAAGATCAAGCTGTCCGAGGCCGCCGAACTGGACGACCTGATGGACGCCGCCGCCTACAAAGAATTCTGCGCCGAACAGGGCTGAGCCCTGCACCACCCCTAGGGAGACTCCCAGCATGACCCGCGAAACCCTCGAGCAGCTCGAAGCCCGCGACGACTTCATCCGCCGCCACATCGGCCCGACCGACGCCGACATCCAGAAGATGCTGTCCGCCATCGGGCTCGGCTCGATGGACGAGCTGATCGACAAGACGGTGCCCCGCTCGATCCGCGACGACCGGCCGCTGGCCATCGACAACGTCAAGACCGAGCGCGGCACGCTCGACTATCTCAGGGAAATGGCGAACCGCAACAAGGTGTTCACCACCATGATCGGCATGGGCTACTACGGCACCAAGACGCCGAGCGTGATCCTGCGCAACGTGCTCGAACATGCCGGCTGGTACACCGCCTATACCCCCTACCAGGCGGAAATCAGCCAGGGCCGCATGGAAGCGCTGATGAACTATCAGCAGATGGTGGTCGACCTGACGGGCATGGAACTGGCCAACGCGTCGCTGCTGGACGAAGGCACGGCGGCGGCGGAAGCCATGGCCATGGCGCACCGGGTATCGAAATCGAAGAGCGACCGCTTCTTTGTCGGCGAGGACATCCACCCGCAGACCCTCGCGGTGCTGCAAACCCGGGCCAAGGCCTTCGGTTTCGAACTGGTGGTCGGCAACGCTTTCGAGGAGCTGCCCGAAGACGACCTGTTCGGCGTGCTGGTGCAGTATCCGGGCTCCTGCGGCGCGGTGCGCGACCTGAAACCGGTGATCGACAAGGCGCAGGGCATGAAGGCGCTGGCCGTCGTCGCCAGCGACCTGATGGCGCTTTGCCTGTTGAAGCCGCCGGGCGAGATGGGAGCGGATATCGTCATCGGTTCGTCGCAGCGCTTCGGCGTGCCCATGGGCTACGGCGGCCCGCACGCCGCCTTCTTCGCCACCCGCGACGAATACCGGCGCCAGACGCCCGGCCGCATTATCGGTTATTCCATCGACAGCCAGGGCCGCCCGGCGCTGCGCATGGCGCTGCAGACCCGCGAGCAGCATATCCGCCGCGAGAAGGCGACGTCCAACATCTGCACCTCGCAGGTCCTGCTTGCCGTGATGGCCGGCTTCTACGCCGTCTACCACGGCCCCGACGGGCTCCGGCGCATCGCCGGCAAGATCCACCGCATGGCGCAGATTACCTCCGAGGGGCTCCGGCGCCTGGGCTTCGAGATCGTCCACGACAGCTTCTTCGACACCATCATGGTGCACGTGCCCGGCCAGGCCGGCCGCATCGCGGCGCATGCGCGCGAGCGGGAGATCAACCTCCGCGTCATCGACGCCGACCACCTGGGGATTTCCATGGACGAGACCACGCGCCGGCGAAACGTCGCCACGCTGTGGTCGGTGTTCGCCACCAAGGCGGCCGAACAGCTCGATATCGTGCAGCTCGATACCGAGGTGGAGGAGAACATCCCGGCCAGCCTGCGCCGGCCGATGGACTACCTGGAGCACCCGGTGTTCCACCGCTATCACTCCGAGACCGAGATGATGCGCTACATGCGCAAGCTGGTTTCCAAGGACATCGCGCTCAA
Source organism: Rhodospirillaceae bacterium (assembly GCA_038125725.1). Lineage (GTDB taxonomy): Bacteria > Pseudomonadota > Alphaproteobacteria > Rhodospirillales > Casp-alpha2 > TMED8. Next base: position 15,813 of record JAYPEK010000039.1, on the reverse strand, counting down.
CCGTGCCATGATCCCCTTGGGCTCCTGCACCATGAAGCTCAACCCCGCATCGTCGATGATCCCCATCACCTGGCGCGAGTTCGCCCACATGCACCCGTTCGCGCCCCTGGACCAGACCCAGGGCTACCAGCAGCTGTTCGAGGAGCTGGAAGACATGCTGTGCGAGGCGACGGGCTTCGATTCGATTTCCTTGCAGCCCAACGCCGGCTCGCAGGGTGAGTATTCGGGCTTGTTGACCATCCGCAAGTACCTGGATTCCAAGGGCCAGGGCGAACGTGACGTCTGCCTGATCCCGGCCAGCGCGCACGGCACCAACCCCGCCAGCGCGGTGATGGCCGGCATGCGCGTCGTCGTCGTCGACTGCGACGACCACGGCAACATCGACGTCGAAGACTTGAAGGCCCGCGCTGCCGAGCACGCCGACAGCCTCGCTGCGCTGATGGTCACTTACCCCTCGACGCACGGCGTCTTCGAGGAAGCGATCATCGATATCTGCGACATCGTCCACGAACACGGCGGCCAGGTCTACATGGACGGCGCCAACATGAACGCCATGGTCGGCCTCGCCCGGCCGGGCAAATTTGGCCCCGACGTGGCGCACCTGAACCTGCACAAGACCTTCGCCATCCCGCACGGCGGCGGCGGCCCCGGTGTCGGACCGATCGGCGTCAAGACGCACCTGGCGCCGTTCCTGCCCGACCACCCGTTGATCGAGGGCGTCAACCCGGCATCGGGCGGGCGCGAGACCATCGGCGCCGTGGCCTCCGCACCTTGGGGCTCCGCCTCGATCCTGCCGATCTCATGGTCCTACATGTTCATGATGAAGGGCCATGGGCTCCGGAAAGCCACCGAGGTGGCGATCCTCAACGCCAACTACATGGCCAAGCGCCTGGATCCCTATTATCCGGTGCTCTACACCGGCAAGGACGGGTTCGTTGCGCACGAGTGCATCGTCGACCTACGCCCGGTGAAGGAAAGCTCCGGCATCAGCAACGAGGACGTGGCCAAGCGCCTGATCGACTATGGCTTCCATGCGCCCACCATGTCGTTCCCGGTCGCCGACACGCTGATGATCGAACCGACCGAGAGCGAATCCCTCTATGAGATCGATCGTCTGTGCGACGCGCTGATCCAGATCAGGGAAGAGATTGCGGCGGTCGAGAAAGGCGAGGTGGACCGGGAGAACAACGTGCTCACCAACGCGCCGCATCCGCACCACCTGCTGTTCGACCAGGAATGGGACAAGCCCTATACACGCGAGCTGGCCTTCTTCCCGATCCCGGAACTGCACGAGGACAAGTACTGGCCGCCGGTGGGCCGCGTCGACAACGTCTATGGCGATAGGCACCTGGTCTGCATCTGCCCGCCCATCGACAGCTACCGCGAAGCGGCGGAGTAGGCGCGTCGGCTCGGTCGCCTATTCAATCCCCCGGACGGAAGCTCAGGCTGCCGAGTAGTGCGTCCAAGCGCTGCTTGGCGAACGCCGGATCGTTGTAGAGGAACAGCGTGAACAGATCGGCCTTGCGCGCCTTGTGCTGGGCCAGCAGAAAACCCTGGCTGTAGCCGGGGAACTTCTCGGGATCGACATCGAAGGTGGCGGCGCTGGCCCAGTCCGCGCCGAAGCGTTTTTTCGCCTCTTTTTCGGGGAACTGCCGCGTCGGGGTATTGCCGCCGCCCGACAGGTTGCCGACCAGGGTTTCGAACACCAAGGGGAAGATATGGTCCGGATGCGGTGCCGAGGAATGAGGGTCGTTGTAGTCAATCCGCATGCGGCCGATAGGGCGCACGGCGTAGAGGACGCGGAGCGACCCGGCACCGGTCTGCACCGCCTTGTCGAACGGAAAGCGCGGCACGTCGGGCACCGGCACCTCGGTGAAATCAGCCGGCGTGGCGAAGGTCGCCTCGGCCTCGTCGAGCAAGGTCTGGAACGTCGGCGGCGCCGCCTGCACCGCGCCCGCCCGGGCGATCAGCAGAGCCGCGAATAGAACGGTAGCGAGGGCTCTCACCGGTTCACTCCTTGGGCTTGGCGGCGAGGTCCTGCAGCTTCTTCTCCGCCACTTCGCGCCATTCCTTGGTCTGAGTCAGTTCGAGGAAACGCTTCAAGTCGGACACCGCGCCCTCCTTGTCACCCAATTGCTCGCGGGTCATGGCCAGGTTGAACCAGGGCGGTGGCGCGTGCGGATCGACGGCGGCGCAGCGTTCGAAATCCACCAGCGCCTCCTTGTAGCGTCCGGCACTGAAGTGCATGGAACCCCGGTTGAAGCGCGCGGCGACGAAATCGGGCGACAGTTCGACCGCCTTGTCGAGATCGGCCATCGCCTTGCTTTCATTCTTGAAACGGCGGTAGGCCTGGGCCCGGTTGACGTAGATGGCCGGGTTTTCCGGCGTTGCCTTAGCGGCGGCTTCGAGATCGCTGAGGGCCGCCGCGGTCTTGTCCTGCTGCAACAAGAGGCTGCCGCGGATGTTCAGCAAATCGCCGTTGCCGGGATAGCGCTTGAGCGCATCATTGAGCGTATCCAGCGCCAGCGCCGGCCGGCCCTCTTCGTGATGCTGCAACGCCACGCGGACCATGCTGTCGGGGCTGAGCGCCGCGTGCGGGTCCTTGGGCCGATGCGCGCCGGGTTGGCGTGGCGGCGGACTGGTCAGTTCCTGTAGCGCCTTGCGAAGCTGGCCCTCGTCCTGCTCGACGGCAAAGGGCGTCTTGACCGTGTTGTGTCCGTCATCAAAACATTTGGGACGCCTGAGCCAGATCCTCCGTTAGAATACAGGCTCAGGCGTCCCAAATGTTTTGATGACGGACACCTGAACCCGCTCTGTGACCTGAACAACGACGATGAGATTCTCGACATCGCCGCCGGGGAGGTATTTCAGATCGCGCCCTTCGACGGCGGCATTAAGCTGGTCGGCAACCGCGGCAATAGCAGCGCGCCAGAAATCGTCGAAGGCTATATCGGTAAAACCTATCTCGATAAACTGAACAACCGCGCAGTGGTCACCTACGCCACATTACCGCATCCCCGTTATACCCTGAAAGTCATCGAGACCGACGCCGCCAACACCAAATGCGGTGAAAAGCTCCTGGTCGGAAAGGAACGTGTCGTTAAAGGCTCGCTGAGCGAAGCCGAGCGCGAGGTCATCGAGGGTTTCGGATTAGCCCAAATTACCAACGACGGAAAGCAACTGCACTTTGCAAAAAGCTATGGCAGCGATACCACGGATGTTGAGTTTTCGCTGTTCAAGGTTACTGAAAGGATCAATGGCCAACCTTCGACCAAGACCTTTCTTGCCCAAAAGATCTACCGCTGCGATCCCAACTCGATCCTGAACGAACGCGTGTTTATCGAATCCGTCACCATTCTCAACGTGGACAGAGACATGTCCACAAAGTTCACGCCGTTCGGCACGCCCGACGATTTGTACAAGTTCATCGGCGCGCCTTACATGTACAGCGTCAACAATTCCAACCAATACTTCAAGCTGATGGACAAGCTGGCGGAACAATTCGAAAACCGCGCTCTCGCTGGATTTTTTCTGTCCGTCTTCAATCGCAGTTGCAAAGGCAAACACCGGAAAACCGAACCGAAATGCAAGCACAACGCCTACGACTGAGGGCGATCCTGGCCGCCTACCGCCCTTCGCGCCACCAGGCGGCCATCACCATGGCAAGCAACAACAGGATCAGCGCCACCGGCGGCATCAGCGAGGTTTGCGCCACGCCGGTGACCACGTAGGCGCGGTTCTCGACCATGCCGATCCAGTCCTTGCCGGAACGGTCGCGGTCGGCGCGCACCATGCGGATGTCCGGCAGGCCATCGGCAATCCAATAAAGGCCGCCGCTGGTGCGTTGGGCCAGCGGCCCGAGCACCGCTGCCGTGGAGCGCAGGTCCGAAAACTCGATCGGGTTGATGGTGCCGGCGGCGGCGAGCGCTTCGCGGCGGCCGTCGCTGACCCGGTAGAGCCCGACCGCGTCGGCCGGCAGTTCCAGCCGCGCCAGGCCGTACTTGTCTTCCGCCAGGGAATGTTTGGTTTCGGAGCCGTCGGGATGGGTGACGGTGACCTCTACCGGGTCCTTGGCCAGCGAACGGCGCTGGATCACCAGCTTGCCGGCATGCACTTCGGCGCGCAGGTTGTCCTCTTCCAGGTCCGGCTCCTTCATCAGCCAGTGCGCCGTGCGGCGCAGCAGTTCCGCATAGGGCCCGCCGCCCTCGTAGCCCCGCGCCCAGAGCCAGATGTGATCGGAAAGCATCGCCGCCACCCGGCCTTCGCCATAGCGGTCGAGCACCAGGAGCGGGCGTTCCCCAGTGCCCTGCATCAACGTATGCCCGGCGCGCGCGCCGGCCTCGATCTGACGGAACCAGCGCCCCCAGCGCGGACGCTCGGCCTTGCCGTCATCGCCGATGGCGCCCTGCCCCGGCAGGTTGCCGGTAACCGGATGGCGCCGGCCGGTCTCGGTGACGCGCGGCTGGAACCCGGCATCGACCACATTGCCGGTCGGCGCCGCCGGCAGCACTCGGCCCAAGGGCGTGTTGAACAGGCTGCGGTCGGTGGCGAACTCCGGCCCGACGGCCAACAGCAGCGCGCCACCGCCCTTCACGTAGTCGTCGATATTGCGCAGGTACGACGGCGGCAGCACGTCGCGCACCACATAGCGGTCGAACACCACCAAGTCGAATTCCTTGAGCTTCAGTTCGAACAGCTCGCGCGTCGGAAAGGCGATCAGCGCGATCTCGTTCAGAGGCGTGAAGTCATCCTTTTCCGGCGGCCTCAGAATGGTGAAATGCACCAGGTCCACTGCCGGGTCGGCCTTCAAGAGGTTCCGCCAGGTGCGTTCGCCGGCATGCGGCTGGCCTGAAACCAGGAGCACGCGCAGCCGATCGCGGACACCGTTGACGGTCACCAGCGTGCGGTTGTTGACCGGCGACAGTTCGCCCTTCACCGGCGCCACCTCGAGGGTCAGCACCGTCGGGCCGGCATGGGTCAGCGGCACCTGGAAGCTGGATTCCTGGCCGATGGGGATCTGCGCCACGCCGAGCACCTTGTCGCCTTCGCGCAGCGTCACCCGCGCCAGGTCGCCGAGGCCGGCACCAGCGGCCGTGCCGACCCGGTCCTCGACCCGGAACTTGATATCCACGTCCTTGCCGACCAGCCCATAGGCCGGCGCCTGTTCGATGACGATACGGCGGTCGATCTCGTTCTTGTCGCCGCTCAGCAAAACGTGCACCGGCGCGCCGTCGGGCCATTCATCGACCGTTTCCTTGGTGACGTCGTGCACCTGGCCATCGCCGATCAGCACCACGCCGGCCAGCCGCCCGGCCGGCACGCCGCCGAGCGCCCGCCTGAGACCGCGCGCCATCAGCGTGCCCTCGGCATCGCCGGCCGCACCCGGCAACGGCAGCGCGTCCTTCACTGTCGTCACCCGAAGCTCTGCGTCGGGGAAACGCTCCATCTGTTTTTGCAGATTTTCCAGCGCCGCTTGCGAACGCGCCCGGCGTTCGCCCACCGACTGGCTGGCGCTTTCATCGACGACGGCAACGACCACGTCGGATTGCGGCTCGCGTTCCTCGCGCACCAGCCGTGGGTCCAACAACGCGGCGGTAATTAACAGCGCCGCCAAAAGCCGCCAGAACGAGCCGCCGCCGCCGCGCAGCAGCCCGACCAGCGCCAGCCCGATGGCGATGACGCCGAAGGCGGCGACCACCGGCCAGGGCAGCAAGGGCGTGAAGGCCAGTTCACCGTTCATTGGCCGAGCCTCCTGATGATCGCCGGCATGTGCACCTGGTCGGCCTTGTAGTTGCCGGTCAGGGTGTACATCACCAGGTTGATGCCGAAGCGAAACGCCATCTCGCGCTGCTGCTCGCCGCCGGGCACGACGGCGAACAATGGCCGCTGCGCCTCGTCCATGGCCCAGGCGGCGGCCCAGTCGTGGCTGCCGGCGATCACCGGCGATACGCCGTCATTGACTCGCTCGCCGGCCTTCTCGACCCAGATCTGGCCGCCGGTCCAGCGCCCCGGAAATTCACGCAGCAGATAGAACGAGCGGGTCAGCACGTGGTTGGCGTCGACCGGCACCAGCGCCGGCAGCGCCAGCGCTTCCGCCAGTTCACGGAAGCCGAAGGCATCCGCGCCGGACTGGTCGCGGGTATCGAACAGGATGGTGCCGCCGTTGCGCAGGTAGCCCTTCACCTTCTCCACCGCGTCCGGGCCGATGCCGGCACCGCCGACGATGGGCCAGTAGATCAGCGGGAAGAAGGCCAGTTCGTCGCGCGCCAAGTCGACGCCGCGCGGCTGGCCTAGTTCCGCCGCCGTCCGCCGCCACAGGATCGTCGTCAATCCCGCGAGCCCGGCGCGGCTGGTGTCGTCGATGCGGGTATCGCCGGAAATCACGTAGGCCAAGCGGGTTTCCAGGCTGTTGGACATGGCGTCCGAATCCTGGGCGCGGACGCGTTCCTGCGCCGACGCCGCCACCGGCAGCATGGCCACGAGCGCCAACACGGCGACAGCGCGGCCGAAGCGGAACAGGCCGCGCATGAACAGGCTGACGACGCTATCGATCAGGAACAGCAACGCCGCCAGCCCGAACAGCCAGGGGCGCAGGTCGGTGGCGCCGCGTTCGGCATAGTTGAGCCGCTGCATGCCGGCCGGCAATTCGCCCAGCGCTTGCATCGCCGGCAGCCCGGCGCCCAAGTTCAACGCCCGGCGCAGCCGCGCGTCACCGTAGAAACCGGGCGGGTTGGCGGGGCCGACCTTGCCCGCCGCCAGATCGGCGGGGCTGATGGCGGTGGCGCCGCCCGGCGGATCGCCCAATCGGCCGAAGGCGTCGAGGTTGGCGAGCGGCGGGGCCGGACCGCCGGCGCCGCCCGCGACCCCTTGCGAGAGGTCGACCAGGCGCCTCAGCATATCGACGAAAACGCCGGAGAAGGTCAAATCGGTCCAGTTGCCGTCGGCGGTGGTATGGATCAAAACCAGCCAGCCGTCGCCGCGGCGCTCGGCGGTGACCAGCGGCGTGCCGTCGGTGAGCCGCGCCCAGGTTTTCTCCGCCAGGTCCAGCGACGGCTCCGCCAGCACCTGGCGGCGCACCCGCACGTCGGGCGGAATGTCGATGCCGTGGAACGGGCTCTGCTCGGCAAAGGGTGCCAGGGTTTCCGGCTGGCGCCATGAAAGCGCGCCGCCGATCACCCGGTTGCCGCGCCGGAGTCGCACCGGCAACAGATTGTCGGTGGTGCCCGCGTCGCGCGCCATGTTCGGACCGGCAAAACGCACCAGGATGCCGCCCTTGTCGAGCCAGGCGCCGAGCGCCTGTTGCTGCGCCGGCGCCGGCAGCGCGCCATCCGGCATCACCATCACCGCCAGGGGCCGCTGCATCAGGTCCGACACCGGGCCCAGGCGGATTTCCGTGAACGGCTCCAGCGCCTGGCGCAGGTAGTGCCGGGCGTCCAACAGCGGCTGGTCGATGGCGCCGTCGCCGACCAGGCCGACCGGCCGGCGGCGCCAGCGTTCGTCCACCAGCACAACGGAGCCCGCCTGTTCGGTGCCGGCGACCTCGATCCGCATCAGCCGGTTCCTGAGTTCGGTCGGCAGTTCGAACTCGGCCTCGCCGGTGGTCTCGCCGGCGGCGAAAACCAGGGGCACGCGGGTCAGCACCTGACCCTGCTCGTCGAGGGCACGCACCGCCAGGCCATGCGACGCCAACGCGTCGGCATCGGCGGCGGGCCGCTCGGCCCGGACGATCAGCGCATTGCCGGCGTTTTCCGGCGGGCGCAGGAACACCGGCAGCCGCCCGGCCGGTTCGGCCATGACGCTGACCGAACCCAGGCGCCGGAGCCGGCGGGTCAGGCCCTCCATGGTGGCACCCTCGGCGATTTCCTTGGCCTCGATGCCCGACGACAGCCAGATCACGTCGCCCGGCCGCTGTTCGCCGGCGCTGGCCCAGTCCAGCATCCGCTCGATGGCCGCCTGACGATCCGCCGGCCAGGGCCGGGGCTGCATGTTGTCGACGAGTGCGCGGGCATCGGCGGCGGCCATCAGTTGCACTGGCTGCTCGGTCGCGCCTTTCGGCGGCGGCGCGGTGCGCACCAACGCCACCGAACGGCTGCTGCGCTGCGCCTGGTCGATCAGTTCATCAAGCGCCGCCTTGCGTTCGGGCCAGCGGTGCGCCGCCGCCCAATCGTCGTCGACGATGACGTACATGGGTCCCGACCCGAACAGACGGGTCTCGGCGTTCAGCAAGGGATGCGCCACGGCGGCAACGAAGGCCGCCGCCATCAGCAAGCGCAGGAACAGCAGCCAGGGCGGAATGCGCGCCGGGCTTTCGCGCTCCGGCACCAGCCGGCGCAGCAGTTCCAGCGGCGGAAAGGTGATCCGCGTCGGTACCGGCGGGCGCAGTTTCAGCAACCACCAGATCAGCGGCAGCGAGACCATCCCCACCAGTGCCCAGGGCGCCACGACCGACAGGAAACCAAGGCTCAGCACCGGGCTACCTCGTCACGCTTTGCGAGAGTTGCAGATAGAGCGCCATCAAAGGCCCCTCCGGCGGATGGTCGGTGTGATGGAAAGAAAAGCTCCAGCCCATGCGCGCCGCCAGCGCCTGCAGGCCGTCGCGGTGGCGGGCGAACTCGCCCTGGTAGGCATCGCGTAGCGACGAAACGTGTGGGATCAGCACCTCGCCCTCGGACTCAGGGCCTTCGAACAGCACCCGGCCGTCGTAGGGGAGTTGCTCCTCTGCCGGGTCAAGCACCTGGATCAGATGCCCCTTGACGCCGCGCCCGGCGTAGGAATCGACCACACGTTGGACGTCTTCCAGGGGCGAGAGGAAATCGCCGATCAGCACCACCCGCGCGAACCGGGGCAGCAGGTCGACGCCGGGCAGGCTCCGGTTCTTGAGCTTGCCGCTCTGCATCATCGCCCAGAACCGCGTCATCACCGCGCGCCCCGACGACGGGAACATGCCGGTCTCCAAGAGCGCCGTGCGCTCGCCGCCGCGCACCAAAAGCGAAGCCAGCGCCAGCAACAAGAGATCGGCGCGCTCGCGCTTGGTCTCCAGGTTGGGACGCGAGCGGAAATCCATCGACGGCGAGCCGTCGCGCCACAGCCAGACGCTCTGCGCCGCCTCCCACTCGGTCTCGCGCACGTAGAGCGGATCGGCGCGGGCCGAACGGCGCCAATCGATGCGCTGCACGGCGTCGCCGAACTCGAAACGGCGGAACTGCCAGAAGGTCTCGCCCTGGCCGACGCGGCGCCGGCCGTGCACGCCCTGCGACACGGTCGACGCGACGCGCTCCGCCGCCACCAGAAGCGGCGGCAAGCCGCCGCCGAGCGCTTCCGCCCGGTGGTGGGTATCCGCCTGGCCGCGTGGGGCTGGACGTTCGGATGCCATGCGATGCCGTCTCCCGCGCCTAGGCGATGCGCTCGCAGAGTTTGTCGATGACCGAGCCCAGCGTCACGCCCTCGGCGCGGGCGGCGAACGTGAGCGCCATGCGGTGGCGCAGGATCGGATGCGCCAGCGCCAGCACGTCGTCGATGCTGGGCGCCAGGCGCCCCTCGATCACGGCGCGGGCGCGCACCGCCAGCATCAGCGCCTGGCTGGCGCGCGGCCCCGGCCCCCAGGAGACGTGCTCGCGCACTTCCTCGATCTCGGACGATTCCGGCCGTCCGGCGCGAACCAACTCGAGGATCGCATCGGCGACGCTCTCGCCCACCGGCACCTGGCGCACCAGGCGCTGGCCGGCCATGAGCTTGTCGGCGTCCATGACGCGCGCCGGCTTGGCGTCGTCGACGCCGGTAGTCTTGACCAGAATGTCGCGCTCGGCGGCGAGGTCCGGATAGGTGACGTCCACCTGCATCAAGAAGCGGTCGAGCTGCGCCTCGGGCAACGGATAGGTGCCTTCCTGCTCCAGCGGGTTCTGGGTCGCCAGCACGTGGAACGGGCGCGGCAGGTTGTGGTACTCGCCGGCCACCGAGACCCGGTGCTCCTGCATGGCCTGCAATAGCGCCGACTGGGTGCGCGGGCTGGCGCGGTTGATTTCATCGGCCATCAGGAGCTGGCAGAACACCGGACCCTGGATGAAGCGGAACGAGCGCTTTCCCTTCTCGGTCTCCTCCAGCACTTCCGAGCCCAGGATATCGGCCGGCATCAGGTCGGGGGTGAACTGCACGCGGCTGTCGTCAAGGCCGAAAACCGAACCCAGCGTTTCCACCAGCCGGGTCTTGCCGAGGCCGGGCACGCCGATCAGCAACAGGTGGCCGCCGGCCAAGAGCGTGATGAGAGTTTCCTCGATCACCGTGTTCTGGCCATAGATGAACTTGGAGATTTCGCTTCTGGCGGCGGCGAGGTCGTGCCCGAGGCTGTCGATGGACTCGATCAGGGCCTCGGAATTGATTACCTCATCGGTTGCTTTATCCTGGTTTTCGGCGGTTGCGCTCAAGGTCTGAACTCCCGGGTCATGACAAAGACGGTTTAGTCTCGTATCAGATGATTATGGACGAAAATAAGGCAAGCCTCAGCAGCTATTCGCAGGGCGCCAGCATCGGCGAAACCGGGCCGGCGGGCATCGAGACAACACCCAGACAGATCATTTTCGGCGACATCGGCATGCGCATCGATCAGGATGGAGTCTGGCATTATCGGGGCTCTCCGATCAACCGCTTGGAATTGGTCAAGTTATTCGCCTCCGTCTTGCGCCGCGACACCGAAGGCGCGCACTGGCTGATCACGCCGGCCGAAGTCGCGCCCGTCGCCGTCGAGGACGCGCCCTTCATCGCCGTCGCCATGGAGGTGGAAGGATCCGATCACAATCAAGTGATCCACCTGAGAACCAACGTCGATACCTCCGTTCGTGTCGATGCGGACCACCCGCTCCGGCCCGGCGCCGACGGCGTGCCGCGAGTGCAAATGGCGGGCGGCCTGGAAGCCAAGTTGAACCGACCCGTCTATTATGATGTGGTGGCGCTGGGCGTTGAAGAAAAGAGCCAAGGTGCGCAAATCTTCGGGGTATGGAGCGCGGGCACCTTCCATCCCCTCGGCGACGCCGGCTTCGAAGACTGAACGAACGGGACGACAGGCCAACCGTGAACACCGACTGGATCATCGAGACCTTCAAGGCACGGCGCGGGCGCTCCACCGGGCGCGGCGACCATGACCTCAATCCCGGCATGGGGCCGCCCGACAAGCTTACCCCGGCGGCGGTGCTGATTCCGCTGGTGGCGCGCGACGACGGCGTGACGCTTTTGCTGACCCAGCGCACCGATCATTTGGCCAACCATCCGGGCCAGGTGAGCTTCCCCGGCGGCCACGTGGACCCGGGCGACGGTTCGCCCGAGGAGACGGCGCTCCGCGAGACGGAAGAGGAAGTGGGTCTCGACCGCAAGCACATCAAGATCATCGGGCGGCTGGCCGACTATTGGACGCGCACCGGGTTTTCCGTGGTGCCGGTGGTCGGCATCGTCACCCCGCCGTTCGACATCGAACCCGACCCGCACGAGGTGGCGGAGGTGTTTGAGGTGCCGATGGATTTCCTCATGGATCCGGCCAACCATGAACGCCGGAGCCGCGAATACAAGGGTACCGTGCGGCAGTTCTACGCCATGCCGTACAATGGTTATTACATCTGGGGCGCGACGGCGGGCATGCTGGTCGACCTCTATGACGTACTGTTGGGCGAATGAGCCGTATCCTGATCCAATACCTGTTGCCGCTGCTGGGCCCACTGGTCCTGTACCTGCTTTACATGACCCTGGTGCGCAAGCTCGCCGCCAAGAAGGGCGAAGACATCCCGGCGATCGAGCGCACCCATGTGTTCTGGTCGATCATCGTCGGTTTCGCGCTGATGATGGGCGGGCTCGCCTGGCTGGCGGTCTCCACCGGTGAAGCCCCCGGCGACGGCACCTACCAGGCGCCCAGGCTGGAAGACGGCCGCGTCGTCGGACCCAAGTTCGACTGATCCGGGGGCGAGGGCCATGGTCTCCCTCCATGCCAGCCTGGAACCGCAAGGTGATTTGGGACCGCAGCCGTGGATGGCGGCGGCCTCCACCAAGGCCCTGATGGAAGCGCTTGCGGCAAATGGTTCCGAGCCCCGCTTCGTCGGCGGCTGCGTGCGCGACGCGCTGGCCAAGCGCGAGGTCAAGGACGTCGACGTGGCCACGCCGGAAACGCCGGACGCGGTTTTGAAACTGCTTGAGCGCGCCGCCATCAAGGCGGTGCCGACCGGCATCGAACACGGCACCGTCACCGCCGTCTTCCCGGACCGTTCGTTCGAGGTGACGACGCTTCGCCGCGATGTCGACACCGACGGCCGTCACGCCAAGGTCGCCTTCACCGACGATTGGGTCGCCGACGCCGAGCGCCGCGACTTCACCATCAACGCCATGAGCGCGACCACGGACGGCGCCGTCTACGACTACAACCAGGGCATCGCCGACCTGGCGCACGGGCGGGTTCGCTTCATCGGCCGCGCCGAGACACGCATCGACGAAGACTACCTGCGGATTCTCCGTTTCTTCCGCTTTCAGGGCGGCTACGGCAAGCCGCCGCTGAGCCGCGACGCCTTGGCGGCCTGCCGTTCGCGCGCGCCCAAGCTGGCGGAACTTTCCGGCGAGCGGGTACGGAGCGAGATGCTGAAGATCCTGCTGGTCCCCGATCCCGCCGACATCCTGGTGCACATGCAGGGCGCCGGCGCGCTGGCCGTGGTGTTGCCGGAGATGGCTGGGGTCGCGAGCTTGCGCATGCTCAATTGGCTGGAGACCCGCGCCGTCAACATCGACGGCGTCGCCCCCGATCCGATCCGCCACCTGGCGGCGGTGCTGGACCGCCGCAACCCCGAAAGCGCGGCGTTGGCCGTGGCCGAACGCTGGAAGCTTTCGAACGCGGAACGCGCGCGCCTGATCGACATGCTGGCGCCGACCCTCATGCTCGATGCAGATATGGATATCGCCGACGCGCATCGCGCCATCCGCCGAATGGGCGCCACACTGGTGTGCGACCTGCTTTTGCTGGATTGGTCGCGGGAACTGGAGGCCAGCTCGCGCTTGCCCCGCCCGCGCACCGACGCCTACATTGAAATGCTGGAACTCTGCGCGCGCTGGAAAGCGCCCGAGTTCCCGCTCTCCGGCGTTGACGTGCTGGCGCTCGGCATCGCGGCCGGGCCGGAGGTCGGCCACCTGTTGGAGCGCGTCGAGGACTGGTGGGAAAACGGTGATTTCAGGGCCGGCCGGCAGCAATGCCTGGACCGGCTGTTGAAAGAAACGGGGGGAAAGACATGACGACGATCCGGATTTGCTTTGTCGGCGACAGCCTGGTGCTGGGCACCAACGACGAAACCTACCTGGGCTGGCCCGGGCGCTTGTGCCGCGAGGCCCGCGCGGCGGGGCACAACGTCTCGCTCTATAACCTGGGCATCCGCGCCGAGACTTCCGAGCAGATCGCGCCCCGCTGGCGTGCCGAGGCGACGCCGCGCATCCCCGACGCCTATCCGGGCGCGCTGGTGTTCTCGTTCGGCGCCAACGACTGCGCCGAAATCGTTGGCCAGGGCCGGCGCGTGACGCTAGAGAAATCCGTCGCCGTGGCGCGCACCATGATGGCCGAGGCCCGCGACTGGAAACCCACCCTTTGGGTCGGCCCGCCGCCGGTGGACGATAGCCGCCAGCCGTTCCAGGCGTCGGAGGAGATCGTCTATCACTTCGCCTCCGAGCGGGTGGCGGAATTGAACCAGGCGTTCAACACCTTGGCGCATGAACTCGGCATTCCCTACCTGGACATGTACGCGCGCCTTTCCGAGGACCCGGCCTGGCCCGGCATGTACGAGGACGCCGACGGCGTGCACCCGATCGCGGCGGGCTACGAGGTCATGGCCGAGCATATCTCCGCCTGGGACGCCTGGCAGGTCTGGTTCGACTGACCCCTCCCTTGTTCGCCGACATATCCCCTTTCGCCTTCGCCCTGTTCGCGGCGCTGGCCTTTTCCTTTGGCGACCAGTTCCAGGCCCAAGGCGTGCGCCACTACGACGCGCGCGCCGGCGCGGCGCTCGGCATCGGCGCGGGCACGCTCTGTTTCTGGTTGCTGGCGCCGTGGTTGCTGCATCTCGAGCGGCTCTGGCATCCGGCCTTCTTGCTGTTCGCCGCCACCGGACTGTTCCGCCCGGCGCTGTCGGCGCAATTAGCCATCGCCGCCATTCGCTACCTGGGGCCGACGCTTTCCGGCACGCTGGCGTCTGTATCACCACTGTTCGGCGCCGCCTTCGGCATCGTCTTCCTGGGCGAGGTGCTGACCTGGCCGGTGGCGCTCGGCACCGGCGGCATCATCGTCGCGGTGGCGCTCTTGGCCCAGGGCGGGCGACGCAGCATGGACATCCAGCGCACCTGGCCGCTGTGGGCGCTGGCGCTGCCGATCGGCACGGCGATGATCCGTTCCATGGGGCACGCGGTGACCAAACTCGGCATGATCCACGTTCCCGACCCCTACATCGCGACGCTGGCCGCCTTCACGGTCTCGGCGGTGATCTCGCTGACGACGCTGTCAGCGCGGAAGGCAACCCGCCTCAGCGTCCGCGGTGTCGGCCCGGCCTGGTTCCTGACCAGCGGCGCCATGTACGCGATCGGCGCGGTGAGCCTCAACATGGCGCTCCTGAAAGGCGAGATCGTCACCGTCATTCCCATCGTCGCCGCGATGCCGGTGTTCACCATGATGCTCAGCGTCACCGTCTTCAAACGCGAGCGAATCACGCTGCATACGCTCGCGGCGCTAGCGCTGGTGCTGCCGTCGGTGGTGGCGGTGGTGGTCTGGGGTTAGGCCGTCATCGGCGCTTATGATGTTTTCCAGAAAGCCCCATGAAAAAAAGGTTTAACTCTGTACTTATTTCGCGGCCTTGCGTATAGGTTGTACGAAGATAGGTCCAGGGGTGGTCTGATGATCCGGAAAATTGGGTTTCATATGTTGACGGCCGTGCTCGGCTTGGTTGGCGTTTCGCTGGCCGGGGCCGATGTCGCGCGCGCGGTCGATCTGACCTTCGACGTCACCGACTACTCCTATTCGGAGACCGACGACAACGGCAACTTCCAGATGACCGACGATTCGAAATGGCCGTTCCTGTCGTTGGGCGTCCGGGACTGGGATCGACCGGCGGAAGACGGAAAATTCGGCCTGATCTACAACGGCGAAGCGACCTACGGCCATACCCACTATCACGGCCGCAGCGCCGGCACGATGATGAAGCGCTACTACAAGGGCCGCCTGGAGGGGAATCTCACCTACCGGCTCAACGACATGATCACGCCCTTCGCCGGGCTCGGTTACCGCATCGTGCATGACGACAGCGGCGGACACTTCCCGTCGAATGGCGGCGTTTCCTACGACCGACAGAACCATCTCGTCTACGTGCCCTTCGGATTCCTGATCAACCCGGTCGAGAACTTGACCTTCAAGGCGCAGGCCAATGCCGTCCTGCTGGGTCGCCAGATTTCCTTCACCTCCGACGGCGATACCGGTTATCCGGACGGACACAACCAGCAGGACAAGGGTTGGGGCGTGGACTTCGCCGCCGACTACCGGATGACGGAGAAGTGGTCAGACTACGGTTTCTAGCGCTACTGGAGTATCGACCGCTCGGACAGCGACTGCGGCGACGTCGCCGGCCAAGGCTATGTCTGCTGGTGGGAGCCGGACAACACCACGACCGAAATCGGCGTCGGCGTCGCTTACAAATTCTGAGATTTCACGAAGAATTGGTACGGGTGGCCGGACTCGAACCGGCACGTCCTAGGGACACCAGATTTTGAGTCTGGCGCGTCTACCAATTCCGCCACACCCGCACAACCGGCGCCATA
>JAYPEK010000038.1:0-35641 GCA_038125725.1 Rhodospirillaceae bacterium | reverse complement strand
CCTCCGTTAGAATACAGGCTCAGGCGTCCCAAATGTTTTGATGACGGACACCCAGGTCCGAAGCAACGAAGGAAACAGATAAAAGGCCCCGGCCCATAGCAACGTCTGGGCGATGGCCAACGGCCATACGATCCGTTTGAATTTATCGCCGGTCTCTTGTGGCATAAGGCTCAGTCGCGGAAGCGGCCGCCGAACTTGGCCAGGCCGGCGATGATGCCACGGAAGGTGCGCACTTCCTGCTCGGTCATGCGCGCGCGCTGCAGGACATTGCGGATATTGCGCACCATGATCGGGCGTTTCTCCTTCACCCGCAGGAAGCCGCAGGCGTCCAGTTCGTCCTCCAAGTGCTCGAACAGCGCCACCATCTCTTCCTTGTTGGCCGGACGCGTCTCCTTCGGCATGACGATCTCGGCGTCCGGCGTTTCGTCGGCGGCTACGAACCACTCATAGGCCGTGACGAACACCGCCTGCGCCAGGTTGAGCGACGGAAAATAAGGGTTGAGCGGCACCGTGACGATGGCGTCGGCGAGCGCCACATCGTCGTTCTCGAGCCCCCGCGCCTCCTTGCCGTAAAGGATGCCGGCCTTGATGCCGGCGCCAACGTCACGGCGCAGCCTAGCCGCGGCGGCACGCGGTGTCAGCACCTCGGTGGTCATGCCGCGTGGGCGCGCCGTTGTCGCCAGTACCGTTTCCAGATCGGCGACGGCGTCTTGGGTGGTCGTGTAGACCTTGGCGTCCAACAGGATGCGGTCGGCGCCGGAAGCGGTGCCCACCGCGTCCGGGTTGGGCCAGCCGTCGCGCGGCGCGACCAGGCGCAGTTCATGCAAACCGCAGTTGGCCATGGCGCGCGCCACCATGCCGATGTTCTCACCCAGTTGCGGCTGCACCAGGATGACGGCGAAGCCCGGCCCCGGCGGGCCGAGATCGCGCAGCTCCGTCGCCGCGTCCGTCGCCACTAGCCGTGGTGGGGTTCGGCGCCGTGGCGGAACAGCGTGTAGATGATGCTGTCGCGCAGCGCGTTGTAGGAAGCGTCGATGATGTTGGTGGAAACGCCCACCGTCGACCAGTGGTGATCGTCGGCGCCGTTGGCCGATTCGATCATCACCCGCGTCACCGCGCCGGTGCCGTCGCCCGGCGTCAGGATGCGCACCTTGTAATCGACCAGCCGCAAGTCGGCCAACAGCGGATAGTGCGGCAGCAACACCTTCCGGAGCGCCGCATCAAGCGCATTCACCGGGCCGTTGCCCTCTGCGACGGTCATTTCCTGCTCGCCGCCGGAATCGATGCGAACGGTGGCCTCGGAAAACGTCACCAGTTCGCCGGCCGCGTTCCAGCGGCGTTCGTCGATGACCCGGAACGAGGTGCAGTGGAAATATTCCGGCACCGTGCCCAGCGTGCGCCGCGCCAGAAGCTCGAAGCTGGCTTCGGCGCCGTCGTAGGCGTAGCCGTTGAACTCCTGTTCCTTCACCAGCTCCACCAGGCGGTTGACCTTGGGGTTCTTGGGATCGATGTCGAGGCCGATCTCGCGGAACCGGGCCAGAATGTTGGAGCGCCCCGACTGATCGGAGACGACGATATGGCGGGCGTTGCCGACGGATTCCGGCACCACGTGCTCGTAGGTGGCCGGATCTTTCTCGACCGCCGAGACGTGCAGCCCGCCCTTGTGGGCAAAGGCCGATTCGCCGACGTAGGGCGCACCCCGGTCGTGCGGCCGGTTGAGACGTTCGTCGAGCAGGCGCGAGAGATGCGTCAGCTTCGCCAGGTCATCGGTCTCGAGCCCTGTCTTGTAGCCCATCTTCAGGACCAGCGAAGGGATCACCGAGATCAGGTTGGCGTTGCCGCAGCGTTCGCCCAGGCCGTTGAGGGTGCCCTGCACCATGCGCGCGCCGGCACGCACCGCGGCGAGCGAGCCGGCGACGGCATTGCCGGTGTCGTCGTGGCAGTGGATGGCGACGTGGCTGCCGGGAATCTCTTTGCAGACCTCGCCGACGATTTCCTCGATCTCGTGCGGCAGGGTGCCGCCGTTGGTGTCGCATAAAACCACCCAGCGCGCGCCGTTCTCGTAGGCCGCCTTCAGGCACGAGAGCGCAAATTCGGGATTGGCCTTGTAGCCGTCGAAGAAGTGCTCGGCGTCGAACATGGCCTCGGCGGTCTTCGCCACCTGGCCGACGCTGTCGGCGATCATCGCCACGTTCTCGTCGAGCTCGATCTCCAGCGCCTTCTCGACATGGAAGTCCCAGGTCTTACCGACCATGCAGACGGCCGGAGTCTTGGCGTTGATCAGGGCGGAAAGGCCGGGGTCGTTCTCGGCGCTGCGGCCGGGCCGGCGGGTCATGCCGAAGGCGGTGAACTTGGCGCGTTTCAGTTTTGGCGGACTTCCGAAGAAGGCATCATCGATGGGGTTGGCGCCGGGCCAGCCGCCCTCGACGTAGTCGAAGCCGGCGTCGTCGAGCTGGCGCGCGATGAAGGCCTTGTCGGCGGGATTGAAGTCGACGCCCTGGGTCTGCGCGCCGTCGCGCAGCGTGGTGTCGAAGATGTATACGCGGTTATCGTCTGAAGCTGATGTGCTCATGAGAAAAGTTCCTTGGCGTGATGTCGATAGCGAACGGCACGGTTCCCCGGTCCCCTAGTTGGAGGCCGGGCCGATAATTCGCCGAATGATCGACACCATCTGGAACGTTTTTTCACGCATGACCGGCGCATGATAGTCAGGCCGTCGGCGGGGTCAAGCGGAACCCGCCCCCAAGCGCCGCCGACAAGGCCGGCCGATCACCCTGAGAAACCACGAAAAACCGTTGTTCGTCATATGCTTGGCTGATCGCCCGGGGAGGGCTATGATCGCCTCTCACAGGACCGAATGATGAACGATTCCTCCGCACCCACACCCGCCCCGGTCGAGATCGGCGACGCCACCTACGAGGCCATGCGAGCCAAGATCGAAGGCTCGAACCTGGACCCGACGACGTTCCTCGCCACCGACTATCTGAACCACTTCAACGAGGTGGTGATGCTGCTGGAGATGATCCCCGACATGCCGGAGATCCTGGAGGAAGCGAAGGAATGGCAGCCGAAGGCCTACAAGGATCACTTCGTCGACAGCACCATCGCCGACAAGGACATCGCCATCGAGGCCTACGACGCGGTGCCGGAAATCTACAAGCAGCCGTTCGAGACCACCATCGGCCAGATCAACCGGACCATTGGGTCCGCCATCGCCACGCTGGAGCGCGACCTGGAATCCGGCAACACGGACCTGCTGCGCGAGAACGCCACCAGCCTGTCACGCATCATCCAGCGCCTCATGGACACCGCGTCTGCAATCATTCACGGCAGCGCGGAGACCCTGGCACAATCTGAAATCGACAACCTGCTCGGCAGCTAAGCCGACTGCCCCTCGGCCTTCAGCCACATGTCGTGCTGGCCGATCAACTGGCGGAACTCGGCGTCCGGTACCGGCTTCGAGAACAAGTACCCCTGCCCCAGATGGCAGCCGAGCGCATGCAGGAACCCGACCTGGCGCTCGGTCTCGACACCCTCGGCGACGATGTGCAGGCCTAAGTGCTGGGCCATGGAAATAATGGCCCGCGCGATGGCCACGGCGTCGCGGTCGTCGGGCAGGTTGGTGACGAAGGCGCGGTCGACCTTCAACGAGGTCAGCGGAAAACGGGTGAGGTAACTAAGCGACGAATAGCCGGTGCCGAAGTCGTCCATGGAAACCGTGATGCCGAGCGATTTCAGCGCGTCCAGCACCTCGATGGTCTTGTCGGCATTCTCCACCAGCATGCTCTCGGTCAGTTCCACGTTCAGGCACTCGGGACGAAGTTCGGTGGCCTCGATGCAGCGCTCGACCCATTCGACGATGTCGGGCTCCAGGAACTGGGCGGCGGAAACGTTGACGCCGACGTGATAGTCGCGGTCCATCAGCTCGGCCCAGCCCGCGGCCTTCTCGCAGGCGGTATAGAGCACCCAGCGGCCGATGTCGCCGATCAGGCCGCTCTCCTCGGCGACGGGGATGAACTCGACCGGCGAGACGAAGCCGAGTTCCGGGCTGTCCCAGCGCAGCAGCGCCTCGGCGCCGGCAATAGTGCGGGAATCCAGGTCCACCTTGGGCTGGAACACGAGGTGGAACTCGTCGCGGCCAAGCGCGCGGCGCAGCCCACGTTCCACGTCCATGCGCCGCTCCGCCTCCTCGCTGAGGCGCGTCGTGTAGAACTGCCGCACCCCGGCGCCCTGGCGCTTGGCCGCATGCACCGCCAAGTCGGCGTTCTTCAGCAGCATCGACAGATCGTCGCCGTTTTCCGGATAGGTGACGACGCCGATGCTGGCGGTCATGAACACTTCCTTGCCGTCGACGACGAAGGGATCCGCCAGCGCGCCGTGCACGCGTTCCGCCAGTTCTTCGATGCCGATACTGGCCGGCAACTGATCGACGACGATGCTGAACTCGTCGCCGCCCAGGTGCGCCACCAGGCCGTAATTGCCGATGCGCTCCTCCAGCCGGCGCCCGGCCTTGACGATGACCTCGTCGCCGGCGGTATGGCCGAAGGCGTCGTTGATGTTCTTGAAGTTGTCGAGATTGACAAACATGAAGGCGAAGGCGCGGCCGCTGTTCTCGGCGAGCGCAATGGCACGCTCCAGGCGCTCGTTGCGGGCGTTGCGGTTGGGCATCTTGGTCAGCGGATCGCAGGTCGCCATTTCCACCAACCGCGCCTCGGCGGCCTTGCGCTCCGTGTCGTCGTGCAGCGCGCCGATGAAGACCTGCCGGCCGCCGGCGGTGAAGGCGCTGATCGACAGCACCAGCGGCACCGCAGAGCCGTCCTTGCGCCGGCCGGCGACCTCGATGCTGCGGCCGATGACCGGGCCCTGGCCGGTCTCCAGGTAACGCTGCAGGCCGATCTGATGGGCGGCGTAGCTGACCTCGTCCATCAGCACGCTGACGCTGGCGCCCTGCAGCTCGCCCGGCGCATAGCCGAAGATCTCCTCGGCCGCCGGATTGATGGTTTCGATGGTTCCCGACTGGTCGATGGTGATGATGCCTTCGACCACGGTGTTCATGATGCGGCGGATGTGGTCCTCGCGCTGGGCCACCTTGCGGAGCGCGCGGTTGCGCTCGGTCACGTCGCGGCCAATCAGCATCACCGCGGCGCCTTCCGCCAGCGCGTCGTCGCCGGTGTAGCGCAGCGCCGCCAATTCGACCTCGACGTCGGCCCCCCCGACCCGTTTCAGCCTGAGCGGCAGCCGCGCGGTACGCTCCGCCAGGGCTTCAAGGCCGTCAGCCAGCAGGCCGCGGTCGTCCGCCTGGACGAAATCGATGAACGGCCGCCCGACCAGCGAATCCACCGGCCAGATGCCGAGCATGTTGGCGCCGGCGGGGTTGATCAGCTGGATAATGCCGTCGCGGCAGACGCTGATCAGGTCCGGCGCCAGTTCGATCATGCGGCGGAAATCCTTCTCGCTGCGCTGCATGGTCTCGAAACGCTGGCGGTCGAGGAGATCGTTGAGGATGTCCAACATGGAGCGGCCCTCGCGGCAGATGTCGGCGAGGTAGCTGCGGTACTGCGGATTGTCGACCGGCCCGAGGATCGCCTGATCCATCATGTCGGCAAAACCGAGGATGGTGTTCAAGGGCGTGCGCAGGTCGTAGCTCAAGGTCTCGAGCAGCGAATCGACAGCGTTGTTCGCGGCCTCGAGCTTGTCCTCCAGATCTTCGGGACTGTTAGAATCGGATGGGTTGTGTTTCACGCCACCGACCATCCTTTGCCTATCCATTTGGCTATAGATTTATAGCTTATAGGATAATCATTCGCCCGGCAATGCTCACGCGAGCCGCAATTTCAACCGCGGCTTTGGAATGCTAAGTTCAGGCAAGGACGTCGAGACGCTCCGTCCGTAGATCGACGAAACGCTTGATGAGCACAAACTTGCCGGTGTTCGGGTCGATCTTCCCTTTCGCCCCGATATCGCCGCTGGGTCCACCGCCGAGTGCGCCATTCAAGAGGCCGAGCACCCCGACACGGTGCACGTCGCCGTATTTCTGCACCCTGATGGTCGGATGCGCCGCCAGGCGTTCGTTGCAGTCGGCACGCAGGTTGACCAGTTGCGTCACCGCTTGCGCGTCGCGCTCGAGCGCGTCATTCAGGAGTTCCACCGCGAATTGAATGGGATCGGGCATGATGTCTTTTACCTCCGCTGCCAACGGCTGCTGGCGACAACGCTACCGGATTTCGCCGCCGCGTGGTAGCGTCCGGCATGCTCGATGAAATCGTTCTGCTTACCGGCGAGGTCGAAGCCCCCTTTCTGGGTGACTTGCTCCGCCGCTTCAATCCGGCGCTAGACATCCGGCACGCGGAAACCGCCGAAGAGTTGGTCGGCATCTGCGCCGAACCGACCCAGCACGACGGCGAGCGGCGCCTGATTGCCTTTTGCACCGGCGTCATCGTGCCCGCAAGCGTCCTCGATGGGCTGCCCGGCCCGGCCTACAACTTCCACCCGGCACCGCCGAGCTATCCCGGATCGCACCCGGCGAGTTTCGCCGTCTACGAGGGCGCCGAACTTTACGGCGTCACCGTGCACGAAATGACCGCCAAGGTCGACGACGGCACCATCGTCGCGGTCGAGTGGTTCGACATGCCGCCGAACCCACGCTTCACCGACGTGGAAATCCTGGCCTACAAGAAGCTGGTGGAAATCTTCTCGAGCCTGGCCGAACGCCTGGCCACCGACCCCACGCCCCTGCCGCCCACGGGCGACGCCTGGTTCGGCCCGAAACGAACCAAGCGTGACTTCGAGCGGATGGGTGAGTTTACCGAAGAGATGGACGAGGAAGAGATCAAGCGGCGCTTCCGCGCCTTCGGCTGAGGCGTCAGCCGCGCCGCCAAGTGGTGCCGCCGGCGCCGTCCTCCAAGACGATGCCGTCCGCCGCCAACTGATCGCGAATCTCGTCCGAACGGGCGAAGTCCTTGGCCTTGCGCGCCTCCGTGCGCTCAGCGATCAGCGCCTCGATGGCCGCGTCATCGAGACCGTCCGCATCCGCCGCGCCGGCGGGCAGCCATTTGAACCAGGCGTCAGGGTCCTGTTCGACGAGCCCTAAGAAATGTGCGCCTGCAAGAAACGCCGGTACGTCGGTGCCAGCTAGTCCGTGCAGCTCCGCCAAAGCCTTGGGCGTGTTGAGGTCGTCGGAAAGCGCGGCGATGACGCTGGCGGGCACCTCACCAGCGGCGGCCTCTGCCTCGGCGGCGATACGGTACCAGCGGTCCAGCGTGCGGCGGGCCTCGGCGATGCCGGCGCGGGTGAAATCCAGCGGCTGGCGATAATGCGTCTGCAGCAGCACCAGGCGGATCGCCTCGCCGGGGAATTCCTCCAAGAGCTCATGCACGGTGTAGAAGTTGCCGAGCGATTTCGACATCTTCTCGCCTTCGCTCATCAGGTAGCCGTTGTGCATCCAATACTTGGCGAACGAGCCATGGCCAAGCGCGCAGGTGGATTGCGCGATCTCGTTTTCGTGGTGCGGGAAGATCAGGTCCTGGCCGCCGCCGTGGATGTCGAAAGCCGGTCCCAAATGTTCCAGGCTCATGGCCGAGCATTCGATGTGCCAGCCCGGCCGGCCGCGGCCCCAGGGGCTATCCCATCCGGGCAGATCGCCGTCGGAGGGTTTCCACAGCACGAAATCGGACGGGTCGCGCTTGTAGGGCGCCACGTCGACGCGCGCGCCGGCGACGATCTCGCGCTTATCGAGCTTCGACAGCCTGCCGTAGTCGGGCATCGACGGCACGCTGAACAGCACGTGCCCGTCGGCGGCATAGGCATGGCCCTTGTCGATCAGGTTTTCGATCATCGCGATCATCTGGGTGATGTGCTCGGTGGCGCGCGGCTCCACGTCCGGCAGACCGGCACCGAGCGCCGCCATGTCGGCGTGGAAGGCATCCGTGGTGCGCTGGGTGATGGTGCGGATGTCCTCGCCCGATTCCTGGGCACGCGCGTTGATCTTGTCATCCACGTCGGTGATGTTGCGCACGTAGGTGACTTTCGAATAAAGCCGGCGCAGCAACCGCACCAGCACGTCGAACACCATCACCGGGCGCGCGTTGCCGATGTGGGCATAGTCGTAGACCGTCGGCCCGCAGACATAGAGACGCACGTGGCTGGCGTCGATGGGCTCGAAATCGACCTTGGCGCGGCTCAGGGTATCGTGGATGCGAAGCGTCATGCGCCGCCTCTGAAACCGTTGGTGATCGGGTAACGGCGCTCGCGGCCGAAAGCGCGCCGTGTCGTCTTGACCCCCGGCGGCGCCTGGCGGCGCTTGTATTCCGCCAAGTCGAGCATGCGCCAGACGCGCTGCACGATATCGCGGTCGAAGCCCTTGGCGACGATGTCGTCGCGGCCCATGTCGTCCTCGATCAGGTGGCCGAGGATGGCGTCAAGCACGTCATAGGGCGGCAGCGTGTCCTGGTCCGTCTGGTCCGGTTTCAGTTCCGCCGTCGGCGGCTTGGTGATGATGTTTTCCGGCATCACCGGGCCGTCGGGGCCCAGGCAGTCGGCCGGACGATGAGCGTTGCGGCGGCGCGACAGCTCGAACACGGTGGTCTTATAGACGTCCTTCAACACCGAAAAACCGCCACACATGTCGCCGTAGAGCGTCGCGTAACCGACCGACATCTCGGACTTGTTGCCGGTCGACAGCACCATGTAGCCGAGCTTGTTGGAAAGCGCCATCAGGGTGATGCCGCGCGCGCGCGCCTGGATGTTTTCCTCGGTGGTGTCGGCCTCGGTGCCTTCGAAATGCGGCGTGAGCATTTCATCGAAAGCCTGCATGGCGGGGCCGATATTGATGCTGTCGAGCTTGATCCCCAGAAGGCGCGCGCACTCGGCCGCGTCGTCGAGGCTTTCCTGTGAGGTATAGGGCGACGGCATCATCACGCAATTCACACGCTCGGGCCCCAGCGCATCGACCGCGACGGCGGCGGAAAGGGCGCTATCGATACCGCCCGAGAGCCCGATCAGCACGCCCGGAAAGCCGTTCTTGCCGACGTAATCCCTGAGCCCCAAGACCATCGCCCGGTAAGTGGCGTCGGCGATGTCGAGTGACGCCGTGATGTCGCCGGGGGCGCAAACCCAGGCCTCGCCGTCACGCTGCCAGCGGGTCACGGAAACCTGTTCGTCGAACTCCGCCATCTTGGCACGGAGCGAGCAATCGGCGCCGATGACGAAGGATCCGCCGTCAAACACCAGTTCGTCCTGGCCGCCGACGATATGCGCATAGATCAGCGGCAGCTTGCCTTCCGTCACCCGCGCCACGGCGTGATTGAGGCGCTCGTCGTGTTTCATGGTCTCGAACGGCGAGCCGTTGAGAACGACAAAAATCTCGGCACCCGACTCGTCCAGGCATTCGGCCACTTCCGGGAACCACATGTCCTCGCAGATCATGACCCCCAGGCGCACGCCGCGGAACGGCATCGGGCCCGGCAGCGGACCCTGCTTGAAGACGCGTTTCTCGTCGAAGACGCCATAATTGGGCAATTCGTGTTTCTGGCGCACCTGGGCGATCTCGCCGCCGTCGAGCAAAAGCGCGGCGTTGTAGAGCTGGCCGTCGACAAGCCACGGCGCGCCGATCAGCAAGCCGGGGCCGCCGTCGGCGGTTTCCGCCGCCAGTTCCCGTACCGAGGCCTCGACGGCACGCTGGAAGGTCGGTTTCAGCACCAGGTCTTCCGGCGGATAACCGCAAATCACCAGTTCACCGAATATCACCAGATCGGCGCCGGCTGCCGCCGCTTCGGCGCGGGCGGTGCGAATCCGCCCGGCGTTGGCGGCGATGGCGCCGACAGTCGGATTGATTTGCGCGATGGCGATATTCAGGGCGTCGCTCATGGCTCGGGTGTAGAGAGCCCCGCCGGCCCTGTCAATGTCGCCAGAAAAGCACCTTGTTCACTACATCTAGATATGGAAATCCCTTCCCTGAGGACATATGCTGTCGCCACGATGGCGAGGCGCTCGAAAAAAACCGAAGTCCTTATGGCAGGGGATGTTGTCGACAACCGGCAGCGTTTCCAGACCCGATCCGACGGCCCGCCCGGCGGCGGCTCGGCGGAGTTCTTCGAGCCCAACTCAGACGGTCATGGCTATCACAAGACCGACGCGCCGCCCGATACGTCGGCCGGCAAAAGGCTCCGGCGCCAACCCAAGGTCATCGACGCACGCGAAAACAAGGGCGACGACGCCAACCTCCTGCAAGACCAGGGCGTGCCCGCCGGCGACGACAAGGGCCCGGAATGGGAAGCGCTGCAGGGCCGCACCCGCGAAGACCCTGAATGGCAGGAAGCCCAGCGCGAGAAAAAGCCGGATTTCGACCTGCCGCCGCCGCCGGAACCGAAGCTGGCCGCACCCGCTGCCGAGCCAAAGGCCAAGGCGGCGCCGAAACCCACTGCGGCACCGACAGCTCCGCCGGCCCCCAAACCGGCGGCAAAAGCCGCCGAAACCAAGAAAAAGAAGAAACCGCCATCGCCCAAGCACGCCAGCCAGGTGGTGGCCAGAACCATGGTCAATTCCATGGTCGATCGCATGCGCGAGGAGGCGAAACGCAAGGGCTCATTGACGCTGGCCGATATCGAGGCCATGCAGGCGGATTTCGACCGCCAGGCGCAGAAGCTGGGCCAGGCGCTGGAACGCACCTTCGACGATTTCATCGAGCACCGCGAACGCGAGGGATGGGGCCTGAAGCGGGACCTGCCGTTCGACCGGGTGATCGTCAAATCGTTCTCCGAACTGTTCATGGAGGACGACTACTCACGCTTCGACCGGGTGTCACGGCGCATGCTGCCCGGCTTCTTCATGGCGTTGAACATGATGCTCGGCGAGGAACTGGTGGAGGAATACCAGGAACACTGCCGGCTTATCGTCGAACGCCTGCGCGAAGCGCGCGGCGACAATTTCGAATGGGATGAGGTCTACACCGACCCGGAAGCCAGGGCGCTGTTGCTCGACGCAGCGGTGACCATCGCCACCTTCTTCAAGAACTACGACCGCCGCTCGCAGTGGTTCATGGACCTGATCAACGGCCACCTGGGCCCCATGGACGGCGCGCCACGCGAAGAGGGCGGCTGGGAAATGACGCCGGCGGCGTTCAAGCGCTTCCTCGACCATCTGTTCAAGGACCTGCGCGCCGAATTGGAGACCGACAGCGGCAAGCTGCGGATCACCAAGCGCCACGGCGCCGATGTCTGCGCCGACATCTTCGAAATTCTGGAAGCGATCGAAGCCTAGGTCGCCGCCGCTAGACGGACGTGCCGCCGACGGTCAGTTCGTCGATCTTCAAGGTCGGCTGCCCAACGCCCACCGGCACGCCCTGGCCGTCCTTGCCGCAGGTGCCGATGCCGGGATCGAGCTTCATGTCGTTGCCGATCATCGACACCCGGGTCAGCACGTCGGGGCCGTTGCCGATCAACATGGCGCCCTTCACCGGCGCGCCGACCTTGCCGTTTTCGATCTTGTAGGCCTCGGTGCAGGAAAACACGAACTTGCCCGACGTGATGTCCACCTGGCCGCCGCCGAAGGAAACCGCGTAGATGCCCTTGTCGACGGAACCCAGCACCTCTGCCGGATCGCGGTCGCCGGCCAGCATGTAGGTATTGGTCATGCGCGGGATCGGCGCGTGCGCGTAGCTCTGGCGCCGGCCATTGCCGGTGCCGGCGACACCCATCAGGCGCGCGTTCATGCGGTCCTGCATGTAGCCCTTGAGAATGCCGTCCTCGATCAGCACGGTGTATTGGCTGGGCGTGCCTTCGTCGTCGACGCTGAGCGAGCCGCGCCGCTCGTTCAACGTACCGTCATCGACCACCGTCACACCCGGCGACGCCACGCGCTGGCCCAGAAGCCCGGCAAAAGCGGATGTCTTCTTGCGGTTGAAGTCGCCCTCCAGGCCGTGGCCGATGGCTTCGTGCAGCAGGATGCCCGGCCAGCCCGGCCCCAGCACCACCGGCATTTCGCCGGCCGGCGCCGGCACCGATTCCAAATTCACCAGCGCCTGGCGCAGCGCCTCGTCGACGCCGGCCTTCCAGGCGCCGGGGTCCAGGTAGGCGTCGTAGACGGTGCGGCCGCCGGTGCCGAAGCTGCCGGTTTCCATGCGCCCGTCCTTCTCGACCACGACCGAGACGTTGAGCCGCACCAGCGGGCGGATATCCGCCACCCGATGGCCGCCGGCACGGACGATCTGCACCGCCTGCCATTCGCCGCTGATCGAGGCTGAAACCTGTTTCACCCGCTCGTCCTTGGCACGCGCGTAGGCGTCCATCTCGGACAGCAGGGCGACCTTGTCCTCGAACGGCACCAGGCCAAGCGGATTGTCGTCGGAATAGAGCGACACGTTGGTGCCGGCCGGGTCCACCGCCATGGCGCCGCTGCCACCCGCGTGCACGGCCTTGACCGTGTCGGCAGCGCGCTTCAGCGCTGCCTCGCTCAGTTCGGAGGCATGCGCGTAGCCGGTCGCTTCATCGGCAACGGCACGCAGCCCGAAACCCTGCGCGGTATCGAAGGCGGCGCTCTTGATCTTGCCGTCGTCGATGACGACGCTTTCCGACTGGCAGTATTCCAAGAACAACTCGCCATCGTCGGCGCCGTTCAAGGCGTCATCGACGATGCCTTCGACGCTGGAACGCTCGAGGCCGGCGCGGCCGTAGAACAACTCGTCGGTGGTGGCCAGATCGGACATGGGCTTTTCCTCGGAAATTCTTGGCTTCTGTTGTGCTATCTATATAAGGCGTCGCAGCGGCAATGACGAGGGCACGATGTTTCAGGACCACCCGCTCAGACAGACCCTGGCCGGCGAGTTGCACGCCCGGCCCTATGGCCGGGTGTCGTCGCCGGTGCAGATTTCGCACCTGGCGCTGGTCTCGGGCGAAGGTTCGGCGGCCGACGAGGTGCAGCACCTGAAGTCGCTCTGCAGCCACTTCCAGGTGGCGCCGCCGCCCGAAGACGCAGCACTGTTCACCGCCGACTTGGGCCCGTTCCGCCTCAAATGGGAACGCCACACGGAATTCTCTTCTTACACCTTCATCAAAGAAGGTCCTTTCGAGACCCCGTTCAAGGACCCGGCCATCACCGCCGTGCCGAAGGACTGGCTGGAGGCGGCGCCGGGCCGCGTGATCGCGGCGCTGCATATCGCCGTCGAGGACCGCGAC
This sequence comes from Rhodospirillaceae bacterium, assembly GCA_038125725.1. Lineage (GTDB taxonomy): Bacteria > Pseudomonadota > Alphaproteobacteria > Rhodospirillales > Casp-alpha2 > TMED8. The sequence continues at coordinate 22,472 of JAYPEK010000038.1, read as the reverse complement.
GGCGGTGCCGACAATGCCGACGAGGTGCGCGGCTACTTCGACAACAACACGCTGGTCGGCGGCCTTCTGATCGGCGGCCAGGCGGCCTGGTGGACGGATTTCATCGTCCACGCCGACGGCTTCACCCGCTTCCTGATCCGTGGCCGGGATCTCCGCGTCACATCGCTTGGGCGCGTCACCCAGCGCATCGCCGAGATGGAGACCTACCGGATGATGGCGATGCTGGCCTTGCCACGCGCCCGCGCCGCCCGGCCCGAAGTGGCTGGCGCCGAAACCAGGCTCGGCGCCATCCTGCAGGCGTTGGCCGATCCCGAGAGCGACATGGGCGAGCGCGAACTGCTGAAGGACCTGACCGACCTGGCGGCGGAGACGGAGCGCGTCTCGGGCGAGCTTTTCTATCGTTTCAGCGCCGCGCGCGCCTATGCGGAAATCGTCCGCCAGCGGGTCCGCGCGCTCCGGGAATCCAGGATCAGCGGCGTGCAGCCGGCGGGCGATTTCCTGCTGACCCGCTTCGAGCCGGCGATGGAAACCTGCGAGAACCTTTCCCGGCGCCTGGAATCACTGGGCGGGCGCGTTGCGCGCGCATCCAACCTGCTGCGCACCCGGGTCGACGTGGCGCTGGAAGAACAGAACCGCGACCTGTTGCGCTCGATGGACCGGCGCGCGCGCTTGCAGTTACGGCTGCAGGAAACCGTCGAAGGTCTCTCCGTCGCGGCCATCAGCTACTACGTGGTCAGCCTGATCATTTACCTGGCGCGCGGCGCGGAGAAGCTGGGCGCGCCGGTGGAACCCTACTTGGTCGGCACCGTCAGCCTACCCTTCGTCGTCGGCGGTCTGTGGATCGGGGTCCGGCGCATTCGCAAGGCCGTGGCGCAGCGCAACGAGAAGTCCGAGGAAAAGTCCTAGTCGGTCTCCATCGGCAGGCTCGGGTCGAGCGCCCATTCCTGCAGGGAATTGTCGTAGACCGATACCGCTTCAGCGCCCATCAGCGTCAGCACGAAGGCATCCAATGTCGCCGCGATGCCGCCGCCGCAATAACAAAGCACCGGCTTTTCCTGATCGACGCCGGCCTCGGCGAATTTCGCCCTCAGTTGCGAGGCCGGCAACAGGCGGCCGGTCTCCCGGTCGGTCAGTTCCCTGGCGGCGACGCCGACGGTGCCGGAAATGCGCCCCGGCCGGCCGTAGGTGATGCCGCCGCCGGCATGCTGTTCCGCCGTCAACGCATTGACTACCTTGGTCGCGGGCGCGTCCAACGCGGCAAGCACGGCTTCCTTGCCGACGAGAAGGCCCGGGCGTTCATTGACCGTCGGCGGCGGCACTTCCAAGTAGGTGCAGGGTTCGGTTGAAAGCGCGAGGCCGTCGGCTTTCCAGGCCGGCAGGCCGCCGTCCAGCACCGCCGCGCCGTCGAACCCGATGGCGCGCAGCATCCACCAGATGCGTGTCGCCCACATCATGCCGCCCTGGTCGTAGAGCACCACCTTGGCGCCGTCACCGACGCCGCGCCGCCCGAACGCCGCCGCCACCTGGGCCACCGGCGGCATGGCATAGCGCCAGCGGCTTTCCGGATCGGAAAGCTCGCCCTTGAGGTCGAGATAGCCGGCGCCGGGAATATGGCCCAAATCGAACTCCGCCTGGCAGGGTTCCGCCTTCACGTAGAGATCGGGGTCCGGCACCAGGCGCTGGGTGCAGTCGAAAATACGGAGGCCGGGCTCATGCAGCCGGGCGGCCAGTTCCTGGGTGGAGACCAGATAGGGGCTCTCGAAACGATCGTTTTCCATGGCCGGAGTTTGCGCGATGGCCCTTGCCGAGGCAACGCCCTTGCAGCGAGACAGGCGCGAAATTTCCTTGACCCGGACGCATCGGCGACTATGTTTCGTTTCACGTGGTGATTTGTCCGACCGGCTTGCGGCCACGTTAAAACAACCCGCTAAAAGGTCTCGGTTCGAGAACCCTGACCCCGCGCGGGCGGGGTTTTTTGTTTTTCAGGGAAGATCGGTCCGGGGCCCCGAGTAAAGGAGGGACCCGATGAACGACCAAATGAAAGACCATTCCAAGACACCCGATAGTTGGCGTCCGCAGACCCGCCTTGTGCGCGGCGGCGCCGATCGCAGCGCCTTCGATGAAACCAGCGAAGGCCTGTTCCTGACGTCCGGCTACGTCTATGCGTCCGCCGAGGAGGCGGAAGCCGCCTTCAAGGGCGACAAGCAGCGCTACATCTATTCGCGCTACGGCAACCCGACCGTCAACATGTTCCAAGACCGCCTGGCGGCGCTGGAAGGGGCCAAGCATTGCATCGCCACGTCGTCCGGCATGGCCGCGGTATTCGCCGCGCTGGCCAGCCAGATCGGCGCCGGCGAGCGCATCGTCGCGTCGCGCGCGCTGTTCGGGTCGTGCAGCTACATCGTCGAGGACATCCTGCCGCGCTTCGGCGCCGAATTCGACTACGTCGATGGCACCGATCTAGAGCAATGGCGCAGCGCCCTTTCCACGCCGGCGAAATGCGTGTTCCTGGAAACGCCTTCGAACCCGACGCTGGAGGTCATCGACCTGGCCGCGGTTGCCGAAATGGCGCACGCCGCCGGCGCCAAGGTGGTGGTCGACAACGTTTTCGCCACGCCCATCCTGCAGCGGCCGCTGGAACTCGGCGCCGATATCGTCATGTATTCCGCCACCAAACATATCGACGGCCAGGGCCGGACGCTCGGCGGCGCGGTACTGACCAACGACGACGCCTTCATGGAAGACCAACTGGTGCCGTTCTTCCGCCACACCGGCCCGTCCTTGAGCCCGTTCAACGCCTGGGTGCTGCTGAAGGGGCTGGAGACGCTGGACTTAAGGGTCGAGCGCCATTGCCGCAACGCCGCCGCCATCGCCGAATTCCTGGAAGCCGACGACCGCGTGGAGAAGGTCCTCTACCCCGGCCGCGCCAGCCATCCGCAGCACGATCTCGCCATGCGCCAGATGAAGGCCGGCGGCACCGTCGTCTCGTTCCAACTGAAGGGCGGCAAGGACGCCGCGTTCAAGCTGCTGAACGCGCTCCGGGTTGTCGATATTTCCAACAACCTGGGCGACACCAAGAGCCTGATTACCCATCCGGCGACGACCACCCACCAGCGCTTGAGCGACGAGGATCGCGCGCATTTGGGCATCGGGCCGGGCCTGGTGCGGCTGTCGGTCGGGCTGGAGGACGTGGACGACCTGATCGACGACCTGAAGGCGGCGCTCGCCGTCGTCTGACGGCAGGCTTGCATCGACAATGCCGGCGGCGGAGACTGGCGCCATGAAACTCAACGCCGATCTCAGCCGCCGCGCCGTCATCGAGACGGAGACCCTCGACTGGGTGCCCTCGCCGGCGGCCGGGGTGGAACGTCGCATGCTCGACCGCGACGGCGCCGAGCAGGGCCGCGCCACCACCATCGTCCGCTTCGCACCCGGAAGCGCCTTCGCGCCCCACGCGCATCCGGGCGGCGAGGAGTTTTTAGTTCTGGACGGCGTCTTTTCAGATGAGACCGGCGATTTCGGCCCTGGCACCTATGTGCGCAACCCCGTCGGGTCCAGCCACACGCCGGCCAGCCGGGAAGGCTGCACCATCTTGGTCAAACTCTGCCAGATGGACCCGGCCGACCAGACGCAAATGCGCATCGACACCAACGGCGCCGAATGGCAGAAGCCCGACGGCGTCGAAGGCGTCGAAGTTCTGACCCTGCACGAATTCGGCGACGAGCGCGTCGCCATGGTGCGGCTCACACCCGACGCGCCGGCCATCGACCACGAACACCCGATGGGCGAGGAAATCCTCGTCCTCGAAGGCTCCCTGACCGACGCAGACGGGCACTACCCCACGGGCACCTGGATCCGCAGCCCCGCCGGCAGCCGCCATGCGCCCTATACGGAAACCGGCTGCACGCTGTGGGTGAAACTGGGCCATCTGGGCTGATCGGGTAGGCCGATTTCCGGCCTTCAAAAATATTTTTCCGGTCCTCTTGCAGGCGATTTCGGCCGCACATAAATCCTCGTCGCCGACGGAGTCTTTTTCGGGAGGGGGCCGGTGTCGGTCCCTCCGAGACCGGGCTCTCCGGCACTGTCGTTTGCTTCAAAACAAGGAATGGCAATGGAGGTACCCAAGATGCAATTCCGTCCTTTGCATGACCGCGTTCTGGTCCGTCGTATCGAGGGCCAGGAAATGACCGCGGGCGGCATCATCATCCCCGACTCCGCCCAGGAAAAGCCCATGGAAGGCGAAATCCTCGCCGTCGGCTCCGGCCACAAGGCCGAAGACGGCACGGTGACGCCGCTGGACGTGATCGTGGGCGACAAGGTGCTGTTCGGCAAGTGGTCCGGCACCGAAGTGAAGGTCGACGGCGAAGACCTGTTGATCATGAAGGAATCGGACATTCTCGGCGTTCTGGTGCAAACCGCCGCCAAGAAGAAAGCGGCCTGAGCCCCTGATCCCGCAATCCATTTCAGCGTAACGCGAAACTGCCAAACATAAGGAGTTTGCCATTATGGCTGCCAAGGAAGTGAAATTTCACGCAGACGCCCGCGCGCGTCTTTTGAAGGGCGTCGACACCCTTGCCGACGCGGTCAAGGTGACCCTCGGCCCGAAAGGCCGCAACGTGGTCCTCGACAAGGCGTTCGGCGCGCCGCGCATCACCAAGGACGGCGTCACCGTCGCCAAGGACATCGAACTTGCCGACAAGTTCGAGAACATGGGCGCCCAGATGGTCAAGGAAGTGGCGTCCAAAACCAACGACATCGCCGGTGACGGCACCACCACAGCCACCGTCTTGGCCCAGGCGATCGTGCGCGAAGGCGCCAAGGCCGTTGCCGCCGGCATGAACCCGATGGACCTGAAGCGCGGCATCGACATGGCCGTCGAAGCCGTCGTCGCCGACGTCAAAGGCCGCTCGCGCACCGTCAAAACCAACGAGGAAGTGGCCCAGGTAGGCACCATTTCCGCCAACGGCGACCGCTCCATTGGCGGCATCATCGCCGAGGCCATGGAGCGCGTCGGCAACGAGGGCGTGATCACGGTCGAGGAAGCCAAGGGCCTGGAGACCGAGTTGGACGTGGTCGAGGGCATGCAGTTCGACCGCGGCTATGCGTCGCCCTATTTCATCACCAATGCCGACAAGATGACCGTCGAATTGGACGATCCCTACATCCTGCTGCACGAGAAGAAGCTTTCCAGCCTGCAGCCGCTGTTGCCGCTGCTGGAATCCGTCGTGCAGTCGGCGAAGCCGCTGCTGGTCATCGCCGAGGACGTCGAGGGCGAGGCACTGGCCACCCTGGTGGTCAACAAGCTACGTGGCGGCCTCAAGGTGGCGTCGGTGAAAGCGCCGGGCTTCGGTGACCGCCGCAAGGCCATGCTGCAGGATATCGCGATCCTGACCGGCGGCACGGTAATCTCGGAAGATCTCGGCATGAAGCTCGAGAACGTCACGGTCGACATGCTGGGCCGCGCCAAGAAGGTGCAGATCACCAAGGACGAAACCACCATCATCGACGGCGCAGGCGCCAAGAAGGAACTGGACGCGCGTTGCAGCCAAATCCGCGCCCAGATCGAGGAGACCACGTCCGACTACGACCGCGAGAAGCTGCAGGAGCGGCTGGCCAAGCTGGCCGGCGGCGTTGCGGTGATCCACGTCGGCGGAGCCACAGAGGTCGAGGTGAAGGAGAAGAAGGACCGCGTCGACGACGCGCTGCACGCCACCCGCGCTGCGGTCGAGGAAGGCATCGTCGCCGGCGGTGGCACCGCCCTTCTCTATGCCACCAAGGCGCTGGCCAAGCTCACCGCCGACAACGACGACCAGAAGGTCGGCATCGAGATCGTGCGTAAAGCTCTGCAGGCGCCGGTGCGCCAGATCGCCGAGAACGCCGGCCACGACGGCGCCGTGGTCGCCGGCAAGCTGATTGACCAGAAGGACACCAACTGGGGCTTCGACGCCCAGTCGGGCACTTACCAGAACCTGGTTAAGGCCGGCATCGTAGATCCGACCAAGGTCGTCCGCACGGCGCTGCAGGACGCTGCGTCGGTGGCCGGCCTATTGATCACCACCGAAGCCATGGTGGCGGAAAAGCCGGAACCGAAATCGGGCCATGCCCACGCCCCGGACATGGGCGGCATGGATTTCTGATCCATCGCATCCGCAAAAAAAGAAAGGCGCGCCTCCGGGCGCGCCTTTTTACTTGGGCCTGGGGGCTCGGCGGCTCGCGGCCACCCTACCCCTGCTTCCACGGCAGGCCCGCCACCTTCCAGCCGCCGACGGTGCCGCGGTGGCCGCTGGCGTCCTTGTCGCCCTCAAAGCCTTCCAGCACGTTGTAGCAATCCGCATAGCCCGCCTGGGTCGCGGCCTGGGCGGCAAAGCGCGAGCGCACGCCGGAGCGGCAGAGGAACATCACCTTGGCGGTCTTGTCCGGTACCGCCGCGTGTAGTTGGCCGAGGAAATCCGGATTGGCGCCGCCGCCCGGAAACAGCACCCAACTGACCAGCTTCGCTTCTCCGCCGAGCGCCGTCAGGTCGGGATGGCCGACGTAGGAGAACTCCGCGTCGGTGCGCACGTCGATCAAGACGGCGTCCTTCAAGTTGGTCAGTGCCTGCCAGCTCTCGCTCGGGGTCAGTTCGCCGGCATAGTCGCCGTCTTCTGCGCTGGGAAGTTTCGCTTTCGCCATGTCAGTCCTCTTTCCGATCGGCATCGAGCGCCGCCAGCATCTCGTCCACGGAGATGAACTTGCGCCTCGGCGCCCCGTCCGTGGCGGCGGCGCGCTCCAGCGCATCCAGCCGCTTCCATTCGTGGAACCCGACCCAGCGCCGGCCGCGCCGGCTCAAGAGCGCCTCCAATCCCTCGTGACCCGTCTTGCCCGCATCGCCATCCGGCGGGATGTCGGCCTGGATACATCGCGCCGCCTCCTCGCCGTCCGGGCGGTTGGTGGAGATCACCCCCACCGGCCCGCGCTTGATCCAGCCGACCGCGTAGAGCCCCGGCTCGACCCGGCCGCCGTCGTTGGGGACAATGCCCCGCGCCTCGTCGAAGGGGGCCCCGGCCATGGGTTCGGCGCGGTAGCCGATGGCGGAAACCACGAGGCCGCAGGGAATTTCGAAGAAGGTACCGGTCCCCTGGGCACGGCCATCGACGACGCAGGTTCGCTCGCAGCGAATGGCCTCGACTCGCTCGCCGCCCAGGACCTCCACCGGCGAGGCATAGAATTCCAGGTGCAGGGCCTTCGGCTTGGCGCCGATGGGTCTCGCGGCATAATCCGTCAGCACCTCCAGATTGCGCTGGCGGACGCGACGGTCGCGGCCCTCATAGCCTTGCAGCGCGGCCTCGAAATCATCGGGCAGTTGTTCGGCACGGACCCGCGGTTCGGCTTCCGTCAACTCACCCAGTTCGCGCAACTCGACGTTGGTGAAGGCGGCATCGGCGGGACCGCGCCGGCCGAGCACATGCACCGATTGGATCGGCGAGGCGTCGATCATCGCCCGGGCGTGTTCCGGCAGGTCGGTTTGCGCACGGCCATAGGGCGAGCGCATCAACACCCGCGCGCAATCGATGGCGACGTTGCCGTTGCCGACAACGGCAACACCGGTGGTGTTCAGGTCGGGGTCCAGGTACTGGTAGTCGGGGTGGCCGTTGTACCAGGCGACGAACGCGGATGCTCCATAGACGCCTTTCTTATCGGCGCCGGGGACGGCTAACGGCCGGTCGGATCGGGCGCCGATGGCCAGCACCACGGCGTCGTACATCTCGCGCAGTTCGTCGAGGCTGACATGTTCGCCGATCTCCACGTGGCCGTAGAAGCGCACACGGTCCATCATCGCCGTCTGTTCGTATTTTTCGGCGACGCGCTTGGTCGTCTGGTGGTCGGGGGCGACGCCGCCGCGGATCAGGCCATAGGGCGTCGGCAGCCGCTCGATGATATCGACCTCGCAATTGGGGCAGGTCTTCAGCAACGCGCTGGCGGTATAGAATCCGGCCGGGCCGGAACCGACGATGGCGATCCGAATGGGCATCAATTCACCCCCGCGCCCGGCCTTAGCCCTCCACCTGCCAGGTGTGACCCTGGCGCAGCATCGCATTGAAGTCGGCGGCGTTCATCTTCGACGTGCCGCCGGCGTGCTCATGCACCGCCGCCTCGTAGCTGGGTGCTGGGTCGCAGTAAAGCACGCCCAACGCAACCGGCACGTCCGGCCCGTCCATGCCGGCGAGCAACGCCGCCAATTCCTGATTGGTCTCGTCGTGCACCAATAGGTCGGCCTCGCTGACGCCGTCCTGACCGATGGTGACGACTTCCAGCTCCAGCTTGCCCGCCTTCAGTCTGAGGCCCTTGTCGCGGTCCTTGCCGAAGATCAGCGGCTGGCCGTGCTCGACCGCGAGTTGACGGTCCTCAGCGACGCCCTTGTCGGTGTATTCGGCGAAGACGCCGTCGTTGTAGACGATGCAGTTCTGCAAAATCTCGACGAAGGAAGCGCCCCTGTGTTCGTGTGCGCGCTTGAAGATTTCCGGCAAAACCTTCTGTTGGGTATCGACACCGCGCGCCACGAACCTGGCACCGGCGCCGAGCGCCAGTCGGGCGGCGGAAAGCGGCCGATCGACGGAGCCCGTCGGCGTCGACGGTGATCGCGTGCCGACGCGCGACGTCGGCGAATACTGGCCCTTGGTCAGGCCGTAGATCTCGTTATTGAACAGAAGCAACTGCACGTCGACATTGCGCCGAAGCACATGGATCAGGTGGTTGCCGCCGATCGACAAAGCATCGCCGTCACCGGAGACGATCCATACATCCAGTTCCGGATTGGCCAGCTTGATACCGGTGGCGAACGCCGGCGCGCGGCCGTGGATGGTGTGGAAGCCGTAGGTGGAAACGTAATAAGGAAAGCGCGCGGCGCAGCCGATGCCGGAAACGAACACCGTGTTCTCGCGCGTCGCGCCGACATCGGCGAGCGCCTTCTGCACGGCGCGCAGGATGGCGTAGTCGCCGCAGCCGGGGCACCAGCGGACCTCCTGATCGGAGGCGAAGTCCTTGGCAGTCAATGGGGCGGTCAATGGGGTTTCGACGTTCATCTCAGGCCTCCAGGCGCGCTTCGAAGGCGCTTTCCAGTTCGGCGATCTTGAAGGGCTGGCCAGTGACCTTGTTCAGGCTCTCGGCGTCGACCAGGTACTCGCTGCGCAGCAGTTTGACCAACTGGCCATCGTTCATCTCCGGCACCAGCACGCGCTTGAAGCCGGCCAGCAGGTCGCCCAGGTTGGACGGCAGCGGCCAGATGTGCCGCAAGTGGATGTGGCTCACCGCGACGCCGCGGTTCGACAGGTTCTCCACGGCGCGGCTGATCGGGCCGTAGGTGGAACCCCAGCCGACCACGGCAAGCTCGCCGCGCTCGGGCCCTGCCTCGACCTTCTGCGGCATCAGATGGCTGGCGATGCCCTGGATCTTGGCGGCGCGGAGTTCGGTCATCTTCTGGTGGTTAGCCGGATCGTAGGAGATATGCCCCGTCCGCGCGTCCTTCTCGATGCCACCAATGCGGTGCTCAAGGCCGGGCGTGCCGGGCTTGACCCAGTCGCGGGCCAGTGTTTCCGGGTTCCGCACAAAGGGCTCGAAGCCTTCCGGATCGGTGCGGAAGCTGACCTTCAACGGGCTGATGCTTTCCAAATCGGGGATCAGCCAAGGTTCGGCGGCGTTGCCGATATATCCGTCAGTGAGCACGATCACCGGGGTCATGAACTTGATGGCGATGCGTACCGCCTCGATGGCGACGTCGAAGCAGTCGGCCGGCGAGCGCGCCGCGATCACGCACAAGGGCGCGTCGCCGTTGCGGCCGTAGACGGCTTGAAAAAGATCCGACTGCTCGGTCTTGGTCGGCATCCCGGTGGACGGCCCGGCGCGCTGCGAATTGACCAGCACCAGCGGCAGCTCGGTGGAAATCGCCAGGCCCAGCGCCTCGCCCTTCAGCGCCACGCCGGGGCCGGAGCTCGACGTGACGCCGATCTTGCCGGCATAGGAGGCGCCGATGGCGGCGCAGACGGCGGCGATCTCATCCTCCGCCTGGAAGGTGGTGACGCCATAGTCGCCGAGGCGCGACAGCGAATGCAGCACCGGCGAGGCCGGCGTGATCGGATAGGAACAGAACACCGTTTCCAGCCCGCTCAGCACGCCGGCGGCGGCCAGGCCCCAGGCCATGGCTTCGGCGCCGGTAACGGTGCGGTAGAGGCCGGGCTCGATCTCCGCCTTGGCCAGCGCGAAACCGTGGAAATTGTCTTGCTGCTCGGCCGTTTCGGCCAATGCATGGCCGGCGTTCAGCGCCGCGATGTTGGCTTCCGCCACATCCGGCAGCTTGGCGAACTTCTCGCGCAGCCACTCGACGGTGGGCGCGCGGTCGCGGGCGAACATCCAGTAGATATAGCCGAGCGCCCAGAAGTTCTTGCAGCGCAGCGCTTCCTTCTTGTTGAGGCCATGCTCGGCAACGGCGTCCATGGTCAGCTGCGAGATATCCAGCGCGATCACCCGGTAGGGATCGAGGCTGCCGTCCTCCAGCGGGTTGGAATCGATTCCGGCCCGGCGCAGGTGGCGCTCGTCGAAATCGCGAGTGTCGACAACGATGACGCCGCCCGGCTTAAGGCCCGGCAGTTCGACCTTCAATGCCGCCGGGTTCATCGCCACCAGCACGTCGAAGCTGTCGCCCGAGGTCTTGATGACGCGGCTGCCGAAATTGATCTGAAACGACGACACGCCGAAAGTCGTCCCCGCCGGTGCGCGGATTTCCGCCGGGTAGTCGGGGAAGGTGGCAAGGTCGTTGCCGGCCAGTGCCGTGGCCAGCGTGAACTGGCCGCCGGTGACCTGCATGCCGTCGCCGGAATCGCCGGCGAACCGGACGACGGCCGCCTCTACCTGCTCGCGCAGGGTGTCCTGCGGCAAATCCTGTCTTTCGATGATATTCATGATGCTGGCATCCGTCCCAATTTCTGGTGACCGCTCCCTGCCGCGCGAATTCTTCGCCGGACCTTTCGGCCGCCGGGTGAAATCATAAAGGGTTTTGTCCGGTTAAAAAGTCTGAACCCTTGAAATCGTTCATTATATCGTTTGTGAATTTGTCGCCGTGCTTGGCAGCACGCCAGCGCCGGGATACATAGTTCCTACACCCTTTCCTGTCCCCCGGAATTGATGTCGATCATGCAAGATACCGAAGACACCATTCTCGCGCGCCTGGGCGATCTCATGGACCGTGCCAAGCGGGGCGGCGCCGATGCCGCCGACGCCGTCTATGTGCACGGCGTTTCGCTGTCGGCGAGCCAGCGCCTCGGCAAGCCGGAAAACCTGGAGCGCGCCGAAGGCGCCGATCTGGGCTTGCGCGTGCTGATCGGCAAGCGCCAGGCCATCGTGTCGTCGTCGGACATCTCCGATGCGGCACTGGATGAGCTGCTGGAGCGCGCACTGGCCATGGCCAAGGTGGTGCCCGAGGACGAATTCTGCGGCATCGCCGACGCGGACATGCTGGCCGGCGAGGTGCCGGACCTGGACGAATGTGACACTGCGGAGCCCGACGCCGAGACGCTGACGGACCTCGCGGCGCGCGCCGAAGCCGCCGCGCTGGCGGTCGAAGGGGTCAGCAACTCCGAAGGCGGCGATGCCGGCTGGAGCCGCAATTTCGTGGCGCTCGCCGCCACCAACGGATTTGCCCGTACCCGGGTGCGCACCGGCTATTCCATCAGCGCCGCGGTGCTGGCCGGCGAAGGCACCGCCATGGAGCGCGACTACGACTGGGGTACGGCCGTGCATTTCGCCGACCTGCCCGAGCCCGAGGAAATCGGCCGGCGCGCCGGCGAGCAGGCGGTCAGGCGCCTCAACCCGCGCAAGGTGGCGACGGCGCAGGTGCCGGTGATCTACGACCCGCGCGTCTCGCAGTCGATCCCGGCACATCTGGCCGGAGCCGTGAACGGCTCAGCGGTGGCACGCGGCACCACCTTCCTGAAGGACAAGATGGGCGAGCGGGTGATGAACGCCGGAATCACCATCGTCGACGATCCGCTGCGCCGGCGCGGGCTGCGGTCCAAGGCCTTCGACGGCGAGGGCATCGCCACGCAACGCCGCAACCTGATCGAGGACGGCATCCTCAAGACCTGGGTGATGGACCTCCGCTCTTCGCGGCAATTGGGGCTCAAGACCACCGGCAACGCATCGCGCGGCACGTCCGGCCCGCCGTCGCCCTCGACCACCAACCTGCACCTGGAAGCCGGGAAAATCAGCCGCGACGACTTGATCAAGGGCGTCGATAAGGGCTTCTACGTCACTGAAATGATGGGCCGCGGCATCAGCCTGGTGACCGGCGACTATTCGCGCGGCGCCACCGGGTTCTGGATCGAGAACGGCGAAATCGCCGATCCGGTCAGCGAGGTCACCATCGCCGGCAACCTGAAGGACATGTTCATGAACTTGACCCCCGCCGACGATCTCACCTTCCGCTTCGGCACCAACGCGCCGACGCTGCGCATCGACGGCATGACCGTGGCCGGCAAGTAGGGTGCCGGAAAGTAGCCCTTCCCGGTGCGCCGTGTTACATTGGCCGAAGACCTTCAGGGAACCGGAAAACCTTGACCGATCAAGACCCTAAGCCGAACCCGACCGGCGGCCATTCGAGCACCATGCATCTCATGGGGCGGCTTTGGCGCGACGCCATCCGTCATTATCTCGGCTGGATCGTGCTCGCCGTCCTGTGCATGGCGGTGATGGCCGCCGCCAATGCCTTTTCCGCCTACCTGATGAAGCCCATCGTCGACGACGTTTTCGTCGCCAAGAACGAGGACATGCTGTGGCCCGTCGGGCTGATGGTGATCGGCACCTTCCTGGCCAAGGGGTTCGCCAACTACGGGCAATCCTTTCTGATGAACATGGTGGGCTTAAGGATCATCGCCGACATGCAGAACCGGCTGTTCCGCCATCTGTCGTCCATGCACATCGGCTTCTTTCACGGCAACCCGACCGGCATCCTGATTTCGCGCTTCACCCTCGACATCCAACTGATGAAGACCTCCGTCTCCAACGGCATCACCGGCTTCGGCAAGGACATTCTGTCGCTGATCGGCCTGGTCGGCGTGATGTTCTATCAGGACTGGGAACTGGCGGCGGCGTCGTTCTTCGCGTTTCCCATCGCCATCTATCCGATCGTCCGCATCGGCAAACGGATGCGCAAGGTGACGGCCAACACACAAGTGGAACTGGGCATCTTCACCACCATCCTGAACCAAACCTTCCAGGGCATTCGCGTGGTCAAGGCCTACGGCATGGAAGCCTACGAGGCGAGCCGCCTGGCCGACGTGGTCGAGCGCATCTTCCGGCTCAACATGAAGGCCGTGCGCACCCGCGAGGTGTCGCGCCCGGTAATGGAGACACTGGCCGGCGCTGCGGTGTTCGTGGTCATCATCTACGGCGGTTCGCGCGTCATCGACGGCTCCACCACCGCGGGCGCCTTCTTCTCGTTCCTGACCGCACTGCTGATGGCCTACGAGCCGATGAAGAAGCTCGCCACCCTCAACGCCTCCGTGCAGCAAGGCCTGGCCGGCGCCGAACGGCTCTACCACATGCTCGACCTGGAACCGGCCATCAACGACAAGCCCGACGCCAAGGACCTGGGCCGTGCGGAAGGCGAGATCGCCTTCGACGGCGTCTCATTTTCCTATGACGAGGAGATCCAGGCCCTTTCCGGCGTGACGCTCAGCGTCCCCGCCGGCAAGACCGCCGCGCTGGTCGGCCCGTCGGGTGCGGGCAAATCGACGATCCTCAACCTGATCCCGCGTTTCTACGACATCGACGCCGGCACCATCGCCATCGACGGCATCAACGTGCGCGACATCCAGATGCGGAGCCTGTTCGCCAACGTCGCCCTGGTCAGCCAGGAGATCACGCTGTTCGACGACACCGTGGCGGCCAACATCGCCTACGGCAAGGCCGGCGCCGACCAAGGCGAGATCGAACATGCCGCGCGCCACGCCGCCGCCCATGACTTCATCATGAACCTGCCGGACGGTTACCAGACCATCGTCGGCGAACAGGGGGTCAAGCTTTCCGGAGGCCAGCGCCAACGGCTCGCCATCGCGCGGGCCATGCTCAAGGACGCGCCGATCCTGCTCCTGGACGAAGCCACATCGGCGCTGGATACGGAATCGGAGCGCCATATCCAGGCGGCGCTGGGCGAGTTGATGCAGGGACGCACGACACTGGTCATCGCGCACCGGCTGTCGACGATCATGGACGCCGACCTGATCTACGTCATCGACCGGGGCCTCGTCGTCGAACAGGGCAGCCACGGCGAACTGCTGGTGCGCGGCGGCCTCTACAAGAAGCTCTACGAACTGCAGTTCACGGATGAGCCCCAGCCCGTCCTGGTGGCGGCCTCGGAAGGTTGAGCGGCCGGTGGCGGCGCTGAAGCGCGTCATGCAGTCGGACGGCGTCAGGCGCTTCGCCTGCTGGCTGGGGGCCTGGTACATCCGCCTGGTGCGCGCCACCTGCCGCTGGCGCATGGTCAGAGGCGATATCCCGCGCAACTACTGGGACCAGGGTCAGCCCTTCATCCTTGCCTTCTGGCACGGGCGGCTTTTGATGATGCCACATTGCTGGGACCGCGCCCGGCCGATCCACATGCTGATCTCGCAGCACCGGGACGGCCGGATGATCGCCGATACGGTGGCGCATTTCGGCATCAAGACCGTCGCCGGATCGTCCTCGAAAGGCGGCGCCCAGGCGCTGCGCGCCATGGTCAAGCACCTGAAGGCCGGCGAATGCGTCGGCATCACGCCGGACGGTCCGCGCGGTCCGCGCATGCGCGCGTCCGACGGCATCGTCGCCGTGGCCAGGCTTTCCGGCGTGCCGGTGATTCCCGCCACCTATTCCATCAATCGGGGCCGCAACCTCCGCTCCTGGGACCGCTTCTTGGTGGCCTGGCCGTTCGGTCGCGGTGTCATCGTCTGGGGCGAGCCCATCCATGTCGCCAAGGACGCCGATGCGGCGGCACTGGAAAGAGCCAGGCTCGAGGTCGAGACGGCGCTCAACGCCATCACCATCGAGGCCGACGCACTCACCCATCGTCCCGCCGTCGAGCCCGCCGAAGCGGAGGGCGCCGCAGCATGAGCAAGCTTTTGCCGCTCTACCGCGCCGCCACGGCGCTGGCCGCGCCGTTGATCCAGCGCCACCTGCAAAAGCGCCTGGCCGCTGGCAAGGAGGATGCCGAGCGTTTCGGCGAGCGCCTGGGCGAGGCCTCGCAGCCCCGCCCCTTGGGCCCCCTGATCTGGGCGCACGCGGCGAGCGTCGGGGAATCGCTCTCCATGCTGCCGCTGATCGAGGCGCTGGTAGCCCAGCACCCGACCCTCTACGTGCTGATGACGTCCGGGACGGTCACCTCGGCCACGTTGCTTCGTGACCGGCTGCCGGAACGCACGCTGCATCAATACGTGCCGGTGGACAGGGCCCCCTACGTCACCGCCTTCCTCGATCACTGGCGTCCGGACCTGGTGCTATGGGCGGAATCGGAATTCTGGCCCAACCTGACGACGCTGCCGGCCCAGCGCGGCGTGCCCATGGTACTGGTCAACGGTCGCATCTCTCCGGAATCGTTCGCCAAGTGGAAACGCTGGCCAGGCTTGGCCAAGGCCATTCTCTCGAACTTCAGCCTCTGCCTGGCACAAGCCGAGTTGGACGCCGGCCGGCTCCGGCAACTGGGTGCAGAGCCCGTGCGCTCGGTCGGCAACCTCAAGTTCGCGGTGCCACCGCTACCGGCCGATGCGGACGAACTGGCGGCGCTAGATCAAGTGCTGGCCGGCCGGCCGCGCTGGCTCGCCGCCAGCACCCATCCGGGCGAGGAGGCGCTGATCTGGCAGGCCCACCGAAAGATCGCCGCCGATCATCCGGGCCTGCTCACCATCATCGTGCCGCGCCATCCGGAACGCGGCGAAGCCGTCGCCGACGAACTCACCGCCGCCGGCGCACGGGTCAAGCGGCGCGGCACCGGCGAAGTGCCGGACGCCGGCACCGATGTCTACGTTGCCGACACCATGGGCGAACTGGGCCTGTTCTTCCGCCTCTCGCCGGTCACGTTCATGGGCAAGTCGCTGGTCGATCTCGGCGGCCAGAACCCGATCGAGCCGGCGCGCCTCGGCAGTGCCATCCTGTTCGGCCCACATATGTGGAACTTCCCCGACGTCTCCGAAAACCTGCTCGCCGCCTCGGGCGCGGAGCGGGTCGCCGACGTGCCGGCATTGGCGGAAGCCGTCTCGGCGCTGCTCGGTGACGATGCGCGGCGAAGCGCCCTCACCTCCGCCGCCCGCGCGGTGGCGGAATCGGAAATCGCCGTGATGGCCTCGGTTTTGCGGGAATTGGAGCCCTTCATCGCCGCCATCACCCGGCACGAAAGCACAACGCCGTGAAGGCGCCCGCCCATTGGCAGGCCGGCCGGGGTGGCCTCACCGCCGCGCTGCTGACACCGGCCTCCTGGCTCTACCGCATCGGCACGGCATTAAATCGGAGTTTCGGTCCCACCCCCAGGCAGGTTCCGGTGCCAGTGATCTGCATCGGCAACGTTACCGCCGGCGGCGCGGGCAAGACGCCGGTGGCGCTCGACATCGCCGCGCGCCTGGCCGGGCGCGGGCTGAACGTGCATTTCCTCAGCCGTGGCTACGGCGGCCGGCTAACGGGGCCGCTCAGGGTCGATCCCGCCACCCACACCGCCGCCGACGTCGGCGACGAGCCGCTGCTACTGGCCGAGGCATTCCCCACCTGGATCGGCGCCGACCGGGGGGAAACCGCCGGACGCGCGGTGGCGGACGGCGCCCAGGCCCTGGTCATGGACGACGGTTTCCAGAACTTCACCTTGGCGAAGACGCTCAGCCTGTTGGTGCTGGACGGCGGCTTCGGCGTCGGCAACGGCAAGCTGATCCCGGCGGGGCCGTTGCGCGAACCCCTGGATGCCGCGCTCGCCCGCGCCGACGCGGTGGTGCGCATGGGTGCCGATGCCACGGGCATCGACGCGCGCATCGGCGGGCGAAAGCCGCTGCTGGCGGCAAGGCTGCGGCCGGGGCCGGAGGCAGCCGGCCTCAAGGACCGGCGTTATCTCGCCTTTACCGGCATCGGCCGGCCGGAGAAGTTTTTCGACACCGTGGAAGCCGCCGGAATCGAGATCGCCGGCACCGCCGCCTTCGCCGACCACCACCCATTTTCCGGGCCGGAGATCGCCGATCTGCGTGCCCGCGCGGCGGACCTCGGCGCCGGCCTGATCACCACCGCCAAGGACAGAGTCCGGCTCGCGCCCGCCATGCGAGACGGCATCGACGTCTTGACAGTGCACCTCGAATGGGAGGACCAAGGGGCCCTCGAAACCCTGTTGTCGTCCATCTCCCACGGAACCCCGAATGCCGGCTAGCCGCCCGCCCCTGAAACGCTTCATTGCGGACCCGCTATTGGCGCTGGTCGCATTGCTGGCCTATGGCTTCTTCCGTTCGCTCAGGTTCTGGGCGGCCTCGGCATTGGGCGGGCTGCTGGGCCGCTCCATCGGTCCCAGGCTGGCGGTCAGCCGCCGGGCGGTGAAGAATTTGCGCATCGCCTTCCCCGAGATCACCGACGCCGAAATCCGCGCCACCCAGCGCCGCATGTGGGACAACCTGGGCCGGATGGCCGGCGAATACCCGCATCTCTCCAAGATCAACGTCTACGACCCAGGCGGTTACGTCCGCGTCGAGGGCGCCGAAATCGTCGACCAGCTGCGCGACGACGATAAACCCGGCATCTTCTTCTGCGCGCACATCGGCAATTGGGAGATGATGCCGCTGGCGGCGCGCCAGCGCGGCCTGCCGCTCGACCTCGTCTACCGCGCCGCCAACAACAGGCTGACGGAATGGCTCTACAAGCGCGGTGTCGGCGGTGGCGAAATGATCCCCAAGGGCCCCGACGGCGCGCGCAAGATCTTGAAATCGCTGAAGGACGGCAAGCACGTGGGCATGCTGGTCGACCAGAAGATGAACGACGGCATCCCCGTCCCCTTCTTCGGCCGCGACGCCATGACCGCATCGGCATTGGCGGAACTGGCGCTTCGCTACGACTGCCCGATCGTGCCGACGCACGTGGTTCGGGTGAAGGGGCCGATGCTGCGCCTTGTCATCGAACCGCCGCTGCAATTCACCCCCACCGGTGATCGCCACGCCGACGTGGCGGCGCTGATGGCCATGGTCAACCAACGCGTCGAAAGCTGGGTGCGCGACAACCCTGAACAATGGCTGTGGCTGCATAACCGCTGGCCCAATTGACCGCCCCGCCCCGGATCGACCACGGGTTCAACTTTTTGTGAACGCGCCGCCTGGTGGGGATATGCCAAGCTTGCCTCTCACAGACCATTGGCGGTCCATTGGCGGACCCTTTTCGGGAGGATCTCAATTCATGAAACGATTGGTTGTTGCCCTTATGGGCTTCTTGTTACCGCTCGGCGCTCAGGCCGGCGAGAACGTCACCTATTCATCCGGCGGCGCCGACTACGAAGGCTACATGGCCAAGGCGTCCGGCGCGTCGAAGGGCCTGGTGCTGGTCATCCATGACTGGGACGGGCTCACGGATTACGAGGTGAAGCGCGCCGACATGCTGGCGGAGATGGGCTTTGATGCCTTCGCGCTCGACCTGTTCGGCAAGGGCAACCGCCCGCCGGACGTGGCCGGGCGCCGTGCCGCGACGGGCGCGCTCTACAAGGACCGCGAAAAGATGCACCAACTGCTGCTGGCCGGCCTTGCCGAGGCGCGCAAGATGTCTTCCGGCAAGACCGTGGTCATGGGGTATTGCTTCGGCGGCGCCGCGACACTGGAAATGGCGCGCTCGGGCAAGGCATCCGATATTGCCGGCTACGCCACCTTCCACGGCGGCCTGCAAACACCCCAGGGGCAGAGCTACCCGGCCTCCACGCCGCCCCTGTTGATCGCACATGGCGGCGCCGACACGTCGGTGACCATGGAGCATGTGGCGGGTCTGTCGCAGGAACTGGAGACGGCCAAGATCCCTTATGAGATCCAGGTCTATTCCGGCGCCCCGCACGCCTTCACGGTGTTCGGCTCCAATCGCTATCGCGAGGTCGCGGACACGCAGTCCTGGGATGCCTTCAAGGCCTTCCTGGCCTCCAACCTGGGGGGCTGATCAGCCGCCCGGTCAATTGGCCGCGATGCCGGCCAGCGCATCGTCGAAGGCGTCGAGCGTTTTCGCCACGTCTTCGTCGGTGTGCGCCAGCGATACGTAGAACTTGTTGTCGCCCTTGAAGACGCCGCGCTTCAACAGTTCGGCATTGAGCCGCTTGTTGAGGCCGGCGTCGGCGCCCATGGTACCGCGGTAATCGGCGATCTCGCCCGCCTTGAAGACGATATCGAACATCGGCGCCTCGCCCATCACCTGCCCGGCGACGCCATGCTTGGCGAGGCGTTCGGTGAACCCATCCATCAGCGCCCGGCCGGTGGCGAACAGGCGCTCATAGGCGCCGGGTTCGCGCAACACGTCGAGCGTCGCCAGCCCCGCCGCTGCCGCCACGGGATTGCCCGACAGCGTGCCGATTTGCTTCACGGCGCGGTCCGCCGGCACTTCGGCGGCGTCGAACACCGCCATGATCTCGTCCGAGCCAGCGATCGCCGCCAGCGGGTAGCCGCCGCCGATCACCTTGCCGAGCGCACAGAGGTCCGGCACCACGCCGTAGTATTCCTGGGCGCCGCCGAAAGCGAAGCGGAAGCCGGTCACCACCTCGTCGAACACCAGCGGCACGCCGGCGGATTTCGTCGCATCGCGCAATGCCTGCAGGAAGCCTTCCTTGGGCGGGATCATGCGCTGCAGCGGCTCGACGATGACGCCGGCGAGGTCTTCCGCGTGTTCCTCGATTAGCGCGCAAGCGGTGGCGGCGTCGTTGAAGGGCGCGATCAGCATGTCGTCGGAAATATTGGTCGGAATACCGGCGGTGTCGGGCTGCGCCTGCGGGAAGTTGCCGGGCTGCGCCGGCGCCATGCTCATGAGCGCATAATCGCTCATGCCGTGGAAGCCGCCCTCGAACTTGAGCACCTTGTCGCGGCCGGTATGCGCGCGAATCACCCGCATGGCGTAGAAGGTCGCTTCCGAGCCCGACGAGACGAAGCGCACCTTGTCGGCGCAGGGCACCGCATCGACGATCGCTTCCGCCAGTTCGATGCCGAGCGCATTGTTGGCGAAGAAGGTGGAGCCCTTGGCCACCTGGGCCTGCACCGCTTCGGTCACTTTCGGATGGCAGTGACCGACCAGCATCGGGCCGGAACCGAGCAGGAAATCGATATATTCGTTGCCGCTGGCGTCCCAGACATGGCCGCCCTTCCCTTCCGCCACCACCACGTCGAAGGTGACGTTGCCGAAGCCGCCCGCCGGCAACACCTTGCGCGCGCGCTCGACGATGGCCTCCTCCGCCGCAATCACTTGTCTTTCGCTCATGGTCTTCTCTCCCTTATTTCCGCATTGCCCCGACCAGAAGCATCGGGTCCAGGTGCGTTGCGAACAGCGACACCCCCCAATGCAGGTGCGGCCCGGTGGCGCGGCCGGTCTTGCCGACCTTGCCGATGACGTCACCCTTGGCGACCCGCTGTCCTTCCTTCACGGAAATGGCGCTCATGTGCACGTAGACGCTGGTCAGCCCGTGACCGTGGTCGAGCATGATCGATTTGCCGGTGTAGAACATGTCCGGATGCACGAGGCGCACCACGCCGCGCGCCGGCGCATGGATCGGCGTGCCCGTGGGCGCCGCGATATCGACGCCGTTGTGCGGGCTCCTGGGTTGGCCGTTCAGCACGCGCTGTGAACCGAAGATGCCCGAAATCCGCCCCTTGAGCGGCCAGTCGAAGCCGGCCAGGAAATCCGTGCTGGCGGTATCGAGCTTGCGCACCGCTCGAATAGCGGCGTTATCGGCGCGAATGCGCGCCAAGGCCTTGGGGTCGGGCGTCACCTGGCGTTTCGGCAGGCCGTCGATGCGCTGGATCTGGTAGGAACGTCTGGCGACGCTCACCGGGCAGCCGAGCCGGCGGCCGTCGGCCATCACCGCCTCGACCTTGGCTTTCGATTTGGCATCGCGCCCGAAACCGACCAGGAAATGCCCGTCCGGCGACACCCGGACCGCCTGGCCGTCGACCTGCACGCTGGCACCCGGCGTCACCGTGCCAATCAACAGCCCGCCCTGCTTCGCCGGGCCATCCAGCGACAGTTGGCAGGCCGTGACCCGGGGCGCCATCAGAAAAATGGCCAATGCGGCGGCAAAACGAATCACAACAGGCTCCCCTGGCGGTCGTCGGGGCCCTTCGACTTCGGTTTCGGTTTCGGCGCGGGCTTCTTCTCGCCACCGCCGCCGGTGATGCGCGCGCCCAAGGAGCCGTCGGCCAGGCGCAGCGCCACTTCGTCGCCGGTAGCCACTGCCTGCACAGACGCCACTGTCTTGCCCTCGGCATCCGTGACCAGCGCGAAACCGCGTTCCAACACGCGCTCGTGCGAATAGCTCTCCAACAGCGCGCTCAGGTTCTCCAGCCGCTGGCGCCGGCCCTTGATCTCGTCGGTAAAGGCGCGCTCCAGCGCCTTCCCTTCAACCCGGAGCCGGTCGCCAGCCTGGGCCAGTTGGTGGGTGGGCTTCCTGAGCCCCGCCACCTGCGCCGCGAGATCGCGCCGCCGCGCCTCGATGCCGCGCTTGAGGCCGCCCGCCAGGCGCTCGGACCAGTCATCCAGCCGCTGCGCGTTTTCGTTGATCAGTCTCGCCAGGTCCGGCAGGCCGCGCGACAGGCCGCTCAGTTTCAAGCGCCCCTCTTCCAGGCGCCGGTTGGCGGCGGCTGTGAGGCGCGCGCCGTCCTCCATCACCAGGGCCAGCAGTTCGTGGCGCACCGGCACCGCCATTTCCGCCGCCGCCGTCGGCGTCGGGGCGCGCACGTCGGCGGCGTAGTCGATCAGCGTCGTGTCGGTCTCGTGGCCGACGGCGGAGATCAGCGGGATGGCGCTCTCGGCGGCGGCGCGCACGACGACTTCCTCGTTGAAGGCCCAGAGGTCTTCGAGGCTGCCGCCGCCGCGCGCGACGATCAGCAAGTCCGGACGCGGCACCGCGCCTTCCCCGTCGAGGGTGTTGAATCCATCAATCGCCCGGGCGATCTGTTCGGCCGCGCCATCGCCCTGTACCAGTACCGGCCAAACCAGCACGCGGCTCGGAAAGCGGTCGGCGAGGCGGTGCAGGATGTCGCGGATAACCGATCCCGTCGGCGAGGTGACGACGCCGATGACGCTCGGCAGGAACGGCAGCTCGCGCTTCCGGTCGGCGTCGAACAGCCCCTCGGCGGCCAACTTCCGCCGCCGATCCTCCAACAGCTTCAAAAGCGCGCCCTCGCCCGCCAGTTCGAAGCTCTCGACAACGATCTGGTAGCGCGACCGCGCCGGATAGGTGGTCAGCCGCCCGGTGACGATGACCTCCATGCCGTCCTCTG